>NZ_QFFU01000020.1 GCF_003131185.1 Pseudomonas ovata
CCACCGCGGCTAAAGCGAACCGCTCCTACGCTGTAAACACCGTAGGAGCGCGCTCTGCCCGCGACCGGCTGCGTTAGCAGTCGTAAATTTGTGGCGTTTCATAGATCCCTGATGGGTTTGCCGTCGTAAATTTGTGGCGTTTCGCAGATTTTGCGAGCGCTGCGCACTCGGTCGCGGGCAAGCGCGCTCCTACTGGGGTCCGTATCATCCGGCCAGGCGTCGTTGAACCCTCCTCCAGTGACATGACTCCTATTCTTGTAGGCCCCTCAAGAACAAGGAAAACGTCATGTTCGATATCAGCGAATTCCCCAAAGCCGATGCCGTGCGCCGTGCCGCGCGCCTGAGCCCTGAGGATTACCAGCGCCTTTATCGCCAGTCGGTCGAGCAGCCCGAGCGCTTCTGGGCCGAACAAGCCACCGCCTTGCTCGACTGGAGCGCGCCTTGGACCGACGTCTGCCAGAGCGACCTGCGCACCGGTCAGGCCCAGTGGTTCAAGGGTGGCCAGCTCAACGTCAGCCACAACTGCATCGACCGTCACCTGGCCACACGCGGCGATCAGGTCGCGATCATCTGGGAAGGCGACAACCCCACCGAATCGGCCGAAATCACCTACAAAAAGCTGCATCACCATGTGGCGCGCCTGGCCAATGTGCTCAAGCAGCGCGGGGTGAAGAAAGGCGACCGGGTGTGCATCTACATGCCGATGATTCCCGAGGCCGCCTACGCCATGCTCGCCTGCGCGCGCATCGGCGCCGTGCATTCAGTGGTGTTCGGCGGTTTCTCCCCCGAAGCCCTGCGCGACCGCATTCTGGATGCCGATTGCCGCACCGTGATCACCGCCGACGAAGGTGTGCGCGGCGGCAAGTACATTCCCTTGAAGGCCAATGTCGACAAGGCCCTGCAAAGCTGCCCCGACGTCAGCACCGTGCTGGTGGTCGAGCGCACCCAGGGCGAGATCGACTGGGTCAAGGACCGCGACCTCTGGTACCACGAAGCCCTGCGCGGCGTCAGCGATGACTGCCCGCCCGAACCGATGGACGCCGAAGATCCGCTGTTCATCCTCTACACCTCCGGCAGCACCGGCAAACCCAAGGGCGTGATGCACACCACCGGCGGCTACCTGCTGCAAGCGGCCCTGACCCACCGGCATGTCTTCGATTACCAGGACGGCGAAGTCTACTGGTGCACCGCCGACGTCGGCTGGATCACCGGGCACAGCTACATCGTCTACGGCCCGCTGGCCAACGGCGCGACCACGCTGATGTTCGAAGGCGTGCCCAACTACCCGGACAGCTCACGCTTCTGGCAGGTGATCGACAAACACCAGGTCGCCATCTTCTACACCGCGCCTACCGCCCTGCGCGCCCTGATGCGTGAAGGCCCAGGCCCCTTGCAAAGCACCTCGCGCGCCAGCCTGCGCGTGCTGGGCAGCGTCGGCGAGCCGATCAACCCGGAAGCCTGGGAATGGTATTTCCATCAGGTCGGCCAGCAGCGCTGCCCGATCGTCGACACCTGGTGGCAGACTGAAACCGGCGGCATCATGCTCAGCCCCCTGGTGGGCGACAGCCGCATCAAGCCCGGCTGCGCCACCCGGCCGCTGTTTGGCGTGCAACCGGTGCTGCTCGACGAGCACGGCAAGGAAATCGAAGGCGCCGGCAGCGGCCTGCTGGCGATCAAGGCCAGTTGGCCGGGGCAGATCCGCAGCGTGTACGGCGACCCGCAACGGATGATCGACACCTACTTCAAGCCGTATGCCGGCTACTACTTCACCGGTGACGGCGCCCGCCGCGATGCAGACGGCGACTACTGGATCACCGGCCGGGTCGACGACGTGATCAACGTCTCCGGGCACCGCATCGGCACCGCCGAAGTCGAAAGCGCGCTGGTGCTGCACGACAACATCGCCGAGGCCGCCGTGGTCGGTTACCCGCATGACGTCAAAGGCATGGGCATCTATGCCTTTGTCACGCCCATCAACGGCGTCGAACCCAGCGATGACTTGAAAAAGGAACTGCTGGCGCACGTCAGCGCCGAGATTGGCAGCTTCGCCAAGCCCGAACTGATCCAGTGGGCCCCGGCGCTGCCCAAGACCCGCTCGGGCAAGATCATGCGCCGCATCCTGCGCAAGATCGCCTGCAACGAACTGGACAGCCTGGGCGACACCTCGACCCTGGCGGACCCGGCCGTGGTGGACGACCTGATCGACAACCGCCTCAACCGCTGACACCCCGCCGGCTTACCCCCCCGTAGGAGCCCGCTTGCCGGCGACCGGCTGCGTTAGCAGTCGTAAATTTGTGGCGTTTCGCAGATTTTTCGAGCGCTACGCACTCGATCGCCGGCAAGCCGCCTCCCACAAGTGCCGATGCCTCGACCCCGCCGGCTTACGCCCCCGCGCCCCTGCAACGGTATACTCCAGGCCTGTATCGATTCTGATAAGAGCCCATGGAATTCATTCGTCGTCGTATCGAAACCCAGGTCCTGAGCCTCACCGGCCTGGCCCTGGGGCAACTGGACCTGGAAAACCCCAAGGGCGACCCCGGCCTGTTCGGCCCGCAATCGGTGTGCTGGCGGGTCAACAGCGACTTCACCAGCATGCTGATCGGCGGCATCGGTGCCTTGATGCTGCAAACCCTGCACCCGCTGGCCCTGGCCGGGGTCTGGGACCACTCCAGCTTTCGCCAGGACATGCTTGGCCGCCTGCGGCGCACCGGGCAGTTCATCTCGGGCACCACCTTCGGCTCGACGCACGACGCGCAATGGCTGATCGACAAAGTGCGCACCATTCACCTGCGCGTCACCGGCACCGCCCCTGACGGGCGCCCTTACGCCGCCAGCGACCCGGCCCTGCTGACCTGGGTGCATGTCGCCGAAGTCAGCAGCTTCATGGCCGCGCACCTGCGCTACGTCAACCCGCACCTGTCGATTGCCGAGCAGGACGCCTACTTCACCGAAACCGCCCATGTGGCTGAACAACTGGGCGCGCGTGACGTGCCGCATTCGGCGCAGGCTATTGCCGACTATTTGCAGGCCATCCGCAGCGAACTGGTGTGCACCGAGCGCAGCCATGAAGTAATCCGCCTGCTGCTCGAAGAGCCAGCGCCCAACCGCCTGGTCAAGCCGTTCGGCGCGCTGATGATGCAGGCCGGCATCGACCTGCTGCCCGACTGGGCCAGCCAGATGCTGGCCATCGAACAAGGTCCGACCAAACGCACGCTGGTCCGTGCCGGCGTACGCCGGGTCGCCCCGGTGCTGCGCTGGGCGGTGCGCAACGGCTCGGCCAACCGGGCGCGGCGGCGCATGGGGGTCGAATGAGCCAGGCTGCACAAATCTTCTAGATTCGCTCCTGAGTACGCAGGCCATACTGCACAACGGGCGGATGGCGCGCCCGCGCAATGTTCATCGACAGGCAAGCCCGCATGGCCACAGACCACTGGATCACCCTGAAACTGGACGCCGAGACCGGTATCGAGACGATCCGTGCGCACTTCACCGGCCACGCCTACGACCCGCACTGGCACGACAGCTACCTGATCGGCATCACCGAACAGGGCGTGCAGCAGTTCAACTGCCGCCGACAATTGCACAACAGCCTTCCGGGCCAGGCCTTCATGCTGGAGCCTTGCGAAGTGCACGACGGTAACGCCCCGGCGCCGGACGGTTTCACCTATTCGATGCTGTACCTGCAACCGCACTGGCTCGACGCCCAGATGCGCGCCCTGTTTGAAGACGCCCCGGCTCATTGCCTGCCCGGCTTCAGCCATACGCTGGCCTGCGAGCCGGCCCTGGTGCAGCACATCGCCCGCGCCTTTGCCGCGCTGCATCACCAGGACCTGCGCATTGTGCGCCACGCCGCGCTGGACGACCTGCTCGAAACCCTGAGCCGCACCCTGCACTGGCGGGCGCCCGGCCCCGAGCCGCTGCGCCTGCCCAGCGTGGCGATCAAGGCCCGTGAATACCTGCATGCGCATGTCGAGCAAGACATCGGCCTGGACGATCTGGCCGGCGCCACCGGCGTCGACCGCTTTCGTTTGTCGCGTGCCTTCAAGGCGGCCTACGGCCTGGCGCCGCATGCGTACCTGGTGCAACTGCGCCTGAGCCTGGCGCGCAAGCTGCTGCGCCAGGGCCTGACTCCGGCCGATGTCGCCGCCGCCCTGGGCTTTGCCGACCAGAGCCATCTGGGCCGCTGGTTCCGCCGCGCTTATGGCCTGAGCCCGGCCCGCTACCGCAGCCACTGCACAAACCTTCCAGACCGCTGAGCCTGGGGCCGCGACAATCGCCGCCTGCCTTAGTGGAGCCTGCCGATGACCCAGTACCTGCCCTTCATTGCCTTTGCCTTCGTCGCCTCGATCACCCCGGGCCCGACCAATATCCTGGTGCTCAGCCACAGCGCCCTGCACGGCCTGCTGGCCGCCTTGCGCATCACCCTTGGCGCCTGCGCGGGTGCCGCGCTGATCGTGCTGCTGGTCGGCCTGGGCCTGGGGGAAATCCTGCAAAGCCTGCCTGGGCTGCAGACCGCTATGACCTGGGCCGGTGTGGCCTGGATCAGCCGCCTGGCCTGGCAACTGTGGCGCAGCGCACCCGCGTCCCTGACGCCAGACACCGCCAGCCAGCTCCTCGGCGCCTGGAGCGGCGCCAGTCTGCAAGCGATCAACCCCAAGACCTGGCTCATGGCTTTGGCGGTGATCAGCGTATTCGCCGGCACCGACGCCCGTGCCCACGAATATGGCCTGCATGCGGCCATCTTCTTCCTGGTGGCCCTGCCGTGCCTGACAGCCTGGGCGCTGGTGGGCCAGGGCGCCGCCCGCCTGCTGACCCACCCCCGCGCCCAGCAACGCTTCAACCGCGCCATGGCACTGCTGTTACTGGTGTCGGCCTGGGCCAGCGTCATCCCGGTTTCACAGGTGATTGCGCTCTATCACTGACACAACACCGTTGCTCAGCAGAACAAGACCTGGGGCAGAGACCGACCGGTGCTCCGGTTGCCGGCGATGACGGCGAAACAGACACAGCAGATTCGTCGACCGCCACACACCCTTACGGCAAACCAGGACCCCAGTAGGAGCGCGCTTGCCCGCGACCGAGTGCGAAGCGCTCGCAGAAATTGTGTAGACGCTGAAAATTTACGACTATCAATCTGCGAAACGCTGAAAATTTACGACTGCTAACGCAGCCGGTCGCGGGCAAGCGCGCTCCTACAAGGGTGAATCAAAAATCCAGCAAGATCAGCAGGATGAGCGCAGCCCATCAAGCCCCTTCCGCCACTCCACCCGGCTCATCCCGCCGCCCATGCCGGCGTGCCATGACAATCCCGAGCAGCGAGATCACCAGCGCCAGGCCGATGGTCGAGGTGATCTCGGCGCGGTGTTCCGGGGTGATCATCATCACGATCAGCGCCGCACTGATGAAAATGATCACCGCATAGGTCAGCCACGGAAACAGCCACATCGGCAGGGCAATCTCGGCGTTCTGCCGGACCAGCATGCGCCGCATGCGCAGCTGCGAAACCGCGATCACCAGGTACACCAGCAAGGCAATGGCACCGGAGCTGGCCAGCAGGAAATCAAACAGCCCCGAAGGCGCGAAGTAACTGACCACCGTAATCACCGCACCCAGAATCGTGCTGGCAAACACCGCCGTGCGCGGCACACCCACTTTCGAGGTCACGCGCACGGCCGCCGGCGCTTCACCGCGCTTGCCCAGCGAATACAGCATGCGTGAAGAAATGTAGATCGAGGAATTCATGCAGCTGCCGACCGCAACCAGCACCACCACGTCGACCAGGAACTTGGCGAACGGAATGTCCATGAGTTCCAGCGCCCGCTGATAAGACCCCACCACCGCCAGTTGCGGGTCGTTCCACGGCACCACGGAAATGATCACGAATACCGACAGGATATAAAACACGCCGATCCGCCAGATCACCGAGCGCGTGGCGCGGGCAATATTCCTGGCCGGATGGCTGGACTCGGCGGCGGCAATGGTCACGGCCTCAGTGCCGATAAAACTGAACATCACTGTGATGAACGCGCCCACCACGGCGGAATAACCATTGGGCGCGAAGCCGCCATGGTTCTCCATCAATGTGCTCAAGCCACTGACTTCGCGCCCTGGCAACCAGCCCATCAGCACGGCAAAGCCCAGGCTGATAAAGCCGATAATGGCCGCGACCTTGAACAACGCGAACCAGAACTCGAATTCGCCGTACTTGGCGACGCTGAACAGGTTGGTCGCCGCCAGCAGAATGATCGACAGCAAGGCAAACAGCCAGGCATCGACCTGCGGAAACCACTGGTTGAGCACATGCCCCGCCGCCAGTGCCTCGATGGGAATCACCAGGACCCAGAACCACCAGTACAACCAACCAATGGTAAACCCCGCCCACGGGCCGATGGCCTGGTCGGCGTAGGTCGAAAACGAACCAGTATCGGGATTGGCCACCGCCATCTCACCGAGCATGCGCATCACCAGCACCACCAGCAAACCGGCACAGGCGTAAGAAAGGATGGTGGCCGGGCCGGCGGCGGCAATGGCATGGCCGGAGCCGACAAACAGACCGGCGCCGATAATGCCGGCAATGGATAACATCGTGACATGACGCGGCTTGAAACCTTGCGCCAGTTGACCGCTGGAGTCGGGGCTGATCATGGGTCTTGTTCTTCTCTTTCTGACGGTGAGTGCTGTCGAAGCGGCGCACCTTACACGCTGTCGCACGGCTAACACACGCCAGCGAACGCCAATGAAAACGCCCCGCCACCTTACCCCCGGGCCACACCGGACAAATTATCCGAGTGCGGCACAGACAGAAACCAATCACGACACCCGCCCGCCCACGAAATGTCACACCCACGTCACTGACACAACGCTACCGCACAACCACACGGACCGCTGTAGGAGCGCGCTCTGCCCGCTACCGGCTGCGCAGCAGTCGTAAATTTTCAGCGTTTCATAAAACTCTATGAACGCTGAGCGCTCAATCGCAGGCAGCAGTCGTAAAATCTCAGCCTCTAATCAATATCCCCAAGCCAACCCCGCCCCCCTCAACAAAAACCAATCCCCAAAAAAAATGGCCACAGCTTGCGCCGCGACCAAAAAGGTGAGGAGAAAAGAACAGCTGAAATCAAAACCTGTCAGGCAAACACGAAATACTTGCGCACCGTCTCGACCACTTCCCAGGTACCTTTCATACCCACTTCAACAATGAACTTGTCACCGGCCTTCAAGTGAATCGGCTCCTGGCCATCCGGGGTGATGATGCAATAGCCTTCCTGGAAATCGCAGTACTCCCACTTCACGTACTCCACACGCCATTTGCCAGGCGTGCAGATCCACGTGCCCATGATCTTCGAGCCGTCTTCGGAGGTGTAGGCATTGAGGTTGACCGTATGCGGCTCGCCTTCGATGCGCTCCCATTTGCAGGCGTCGACGACGGGCAATGGGGTGGTATCGCGCAGGACGGTGATGGTTTTTTGAGACATGGGAAGAGTGCCTGGATGAGTGGGGAATGTCATCGCAGGGTATGGGGTTGCGGGATGCGGGGGATGTCTGAAGTCGACGTTGGGTTGCTTGTTAGCGGCTCTGAAAAATTGAAGAGCCTGCATGATTACAGGCTCCTCTCAACACTTAAACAGAAAAAACTATTGCTTATCTGCAGAGGATAGGAACACCAGTTTGCACGGTAGTACAACCGCCTGTCCTAACCCAGGTTACGACTCCGTTAGCAAAGTTAGGAGTAAGTATCAAAGTAGAAGCAGCGTTTGTTGTTGCTGAAGGTGTTACTGTGATAACGCCATCTACAACGTTGACACTTCCAACATGGGTAGTTGCTTGAGTAGGAGGAATACCGTTAGTTCCTAGGTCACAGTTACCAATCACACCTGTTTCTTGAACGCACAATGCAACTGCATTTTGATAAGCATTGGCAACCGAAACCACTTCAGAAAAACGAGCGCGTGCGGTGTAGTCTTGATATTGAGGAATTGCGACTGCGGCCAAGATACCAACGATAGCGACCACAATCATCAGTTCAATCAGCGTAAAGCCTTTTTGTGCATTCATATCTACTGCTCCTAGGCGTCAATTTGGGTGCCTTAACGAACAAAAAGCACAAAACGTGCCAAAAATATCCAACCTAATGCTTGCTTCTTCTGCCTCTGGATTTTCAAACAATTTCAGAACAGCGCATTAACTGACATTTTTTGTCACTCGCCTCATCCTCATTTGGCAGCACCGCCTGACTACGCTATAACCGACCCACTGTCTGTATCTGGTGGTTTTATGTCTGATGTCGTCCTTAGCGGCCTGGCCAAGCAATTGGTTGAAGCCGAGCTGTTAACCGAAAAAGCGGCCCAGCAGGCCTATCAACAGGCACGCCGCGACAAGGTCTCGCTGGTCAGCTATCTGGTTCAGAGTCGCCAGGTGAAAAGCCTGACGCTGGCCGAGGTGGCCTCCGATCAGTTCGGTGTTCCTTTTTTCGACCTGAGCAGCCTCGACAAGGAAAGTCAGCCCAAAGGGCTGGTCAGCGAAAAGCTGGTACGTCAGCACCATGCCCTGCCTTTATGGCGACGTGGTAACAAACTGTTTATTGGTGTTTCGGACCCCACCAATCATCAAGCGGTCACCGATATCCAGTTCAGTACCGGCCTGAATACCGAAGCCATTCTGGTTGAAGATGACAAGCTGAGCGACGCCATCGATAAGTTTTTCGATACCGGTAGCGCAATGGGTGATCTTGCCGATGTCGACCTGGGGCTGGATATAGAGCCGACCGACAATGTCAAGGAAACCAGTATCAGTTCAAAAGACGATGCCGACGACGCTCCGGTCGTACGCTTCGTCAACAAGATGCTGCTCGATGCGATACGCATGGGGTCTTCGGATTTGCACTTCGAACCCTACGAAAAAGTCTTCCGGGTGCGCTTTCGTACCGACGGCATCTTGCACGAGGCCGCCAAACCGCCAATTCATCTGGCCGGACGCATCGCGGCGCGCCTGAAGGTCATGGCCAGCCTGGATATCTCTGAACGACGCAAGCCACAGGACGGTCGCGTCAAACTGAGAATCTCGACCAACAAAGCTATCGATTTTCGTATGAATACTTTGCCCACGCTGTGGGGCGAAAAAATCGTGATGCGGATTCTCGACCCGAGCAGTGCGCAGATGGGCATTGATGCCTTGGGTTATGAACCGGAGCAGAAAGCGCTGTACCTGGAAGCCTTGAAGCAGCCGCAAGGCATGATTCTGGTCACAGGCCCTACCGGTTCGGGCAAGACCGTGTCGCTGTACACCGGCCTGAATATCCTCAATACCGTGGACATTAATATCTCCACCGCCGAAGACCCGGTGGAGATCAATCTGGAAGGCATCAATCAGGTCAACGTCAACCCACGCCAGGGCATGGACTTTACCCAGGCCCTGCGCGCGTTTCTGCGTCAGGACCCTGATGTCATCATGGTTGGTGAGATTCGTGACCTGGAAACAGCCGAGATTGCAATCAAGGCCTCGCAGACCGGCCACTTGGTCCTGTCGACTTTGCACACCAATAGCGCGGCAGAAACCCTGACCCGCCTGCACCATATGGGCGTGGCGGCGTTCAATATCGCGACAGCCATCAACCTGATCATTGCCCAGCGCCTGGCACGCAAGCTGTGTCCACATTGCAAGAAGGAAGTCGAAATCCCCAACGAGACCTTGCTCAAGGAAGGCTTTCCCGAAGCGCGTCTTGGCACGTTCAAGCTGTACGCCCCGGTCGGCTGCGATCACTGCAACGGCGGCTACCGGGGCCGCGTCGGCATTTATGAAGTCGTGAAGAAAACCCCCCAACTGGAGCGAATCATCATGGAAGAAGGTAACTCCCTGGATATTTCCGAGCAGATGCGCAAGGACGGTTTCAACGACCTGCGCACCTCTGGCTTGATCAAGGCCATGCAAGGCATTACCAGCCTGGAAGAAATCAACCGGGTGACCAAGGATTAAGCATGGCCAACAAGGCAGTCAAAGTCAGTACGTTTACCTGGGAAGGGATTGATCGCAAAGGCACCAAGGTCAGCGGCGAGCTGAATGGCCACAATCCGGCCCTGATCAAGGCACAGCTGCGCAAGCAAGGCATCAACCCGACCAAAGTACGCAAGAAAGCCGTGTCGATTTTCAGCCGGGGCCAGAAAATCAAGCCGCTGGACATTGCCTTCTTTTCCCGGCAAATGGCAACCATGATGAAAGCCGGCGTGCCGTTGCTGCAGTCCTTTGACATCATCAGCGAAGGCGCGGAAAAGCCGGCCATGCGCAGCCTGGTCAATGGCCTGAAGCAGGAGGTCGCCGCCGGCAACAGTTTTGCCACCGCCCTGCGCGGCAAGCCTGAATATTTTGATGACCTGTTCTGCAACCTTGTCGACGCCGGTGAGCAAGCCGGTGCGCTGGAAAGCTTGCTGGACCGCGTGGCGACCTATAAGGAAAAGACCGAAGCGCTCAAGGCCAAGATCAAGAAGGCCATGACTTACCCCATTGCCGTCATGATCGTGGCGGTCGTTGTGTCGTTGATTTTGTTGATCAAGGTGGTGCCGCAATTTCAGACTGTATTCGCCGGTTTTGGTGCAGAGCTGCCTGCATTTACGTTGATGGTCATCGGCCTGTCCGAGATCGTTCAGCAATGGTGGCTCGCCATCCTGGGAGCGGGTTTTGCCGGTGCGTTTCTATTCAAACGCTCCTACAGGCAATCGCAGAAATTCCGCGACACGGTTGATCGCTTTCTTTTAAAGGTGCCGCTCGTTGGGCCGTTGATTTTCAAATCTTCAGTGGCTCGCTACGCCCGAACGCTGGCCACAACGTTCGCTGCTGGTGTGCCGTTGGTCGAAGCCTTGGACTCAGTTGCCGGTGCAACCGGCAACGTGGTGTTCAAAAACGCAGTCCACAAGGTTAAACAGGACGTCGCTACCGGCATGCAACTGAACTTCTCCATGCGCTCGACGGGCGTCTTTCCGACGCTGGCCATACAGATGACCGCGATTGGCGAGGAGTCCGGCGCACTGGACACCATGCTCGATAAAGTTGCGACTTATTACGAGGATGAAGTCGACAATATGGTCAGCAGCCTGACAACCCTGATGGAGCCCATGATCATGGCTGTATTGGGTGTAATTGTCGGCGGCTTGGTCATTGCCATGTATCTGCCGATCTTCAAACTCGGCGGTGCTGTCTGATATGCAATTTCTGGATTTTCTCGCAGCTTCGCCAATCGCCTTGATCACCACTACCCTGATCCTAGGCCTCTTGATAGGCAGCTTCCTCAACGTCGTCATCCACCGCCTGCCCAAGATGATGCTCCTGGACTGGCAAGCCCAGTCCCGCGAAGTCCTCGAACTCCCGGCTATCCCCAAGCCCGAGCGCTATAACCTGCTGCTCCCCCACTCCCACTGCCCGCAGTGCAACCACAAGATCCGCGCCTGGGAAAACCTCCCGGTGGTCAGTTGGCTCCTCCTCAAAGGCCGCTGCTCCGCCTGCCAGACGCCAATCAGCAAACGCTACCCGCTGATCGAACTCACCTGCGGCCTGTTGTCAGCCTTCATCGCCTGGCATTTCGGCTTCGGCTGGCAAACCGCGACGATGCTGGTGCTGACCTGGGGCCTGTTGGCGATGAGCATGATCGATGTCGATCACCAGTTGCTACCGGACTCTCTGGTCCTGCCGCTGTTATGGCTGGGGCTGATCGTCAACAGTTTCGGCCTGTTCGCCTCCTTGAGCGATGCGCTGTGGGGCGCGGTGGCGGGTTATCTGTCGTTGTGGTCGGTGTTCTGGCTGTTCAAGCTGGTGACCGGCAAGGAGGGCATGGGTTATGGCGATTTCAAGTTGCTGGCCATGCTCGGGGCCTGGGGCGGCTGGCAGGTGTTGCCGCTGACCATTCTGCTGTCATCAGTGGTTGGGGCGGTGCTGGGGGTGATTTTGTTGCGGTTGCGCCGGCTTGAAGGCGGGGCGCCGATGCCTTTTGGTCCGTATCTGGCGATTGCGGGGTGGATCGCTTTGCTGTGGGGTGGTCAAATAACCGACTCTTATTTGCAGTTTGCCGGTTTCAAATGACTCAGCCTGCTGAAAAACCCTGGATCCTTGGCCTGACCGGCGGCATTGGCAGCGGCAAGAGCGCCGCTGCGCAGTGCTTCATGGACCTTGGCGTGCATGCCGTGGATGCCGATCATGCCGCGCGCTGGGTGGTCGAGCCGGGCCGTCCGGCGCTGGCGCAGATTGCCGGGCATTTTGGGCCGGGCGTGCTGCAGGGCGATGGCACGCTGGACCGCGCCGCCCTGCGCGCCTTGATCTTTGCCGACCCTGAGCAGCGACGCTGGCTGGAAGCCTTGTTGCATCCGCTGATCCGCGGAGAAATTGCCACCCACCTGGCGCAGGCGACCTCGCCCTACGCGATCCTGGTGTCGCCGCTGTTGATCGAGTCGGGGCAGTACAAGCTCGCCCGACGCGTGCTGGTGATCGATGTGCCGCCCGAGGTGCAACTGGCCCGTACGGTTGCGCGCGACGGGGTCAGCCAGGCGCAGGTCGAGGCCATTCTCAAGGTGCAGGCGCCGCGTGAAGAACGCCTGCGCCATGCCGACGATGTGCTGGTCAACGACCGCGATCCGGCCTGGCTGCAACAGGAAGTCGAGCGGCTGCACCACTTTTATCTGTCTTTACCTGGAGGCCCGTCATGAGCCAACCTTTGATCGTTCAATGCCCGACCTGCGACGCCCCGGTGGAATGGAGCGCTGCCAGCCCGAACCGGCCCTTCTGCTCGGACCGCTGCAAGCTGATCGACCTGGGCGCCTGGGCGTCGGAAGAACATGCCATTCCGGTGAGCCCGGATGCCGAAGACGACCTGTTTACCGAAGACCTCGAAAGGCCGTACCGCGAGCATTGATGGCCTGACACCGGAGCGAAGGCTGCTGCAGGTGGGAGGGGCGGTCGGCGCCCCGGTCTGCTTGCGACAAAAGTCAGTCGTCTCGAACATGCTCAGCGTCTGTGATACCGCCATCGCCGGCAAGCCGCCTCCCACAGTACGGTGTCAGGCCTGAAATTCAAGGTCACATTCAACCTATGGGAGGCTGCTCTGCTGCGAGACCTTGGGCGACATCAATCCTGTGGGAGGCGGCTTGCCGGCGATGAGGCCAGCAAGGCCCATGCACCTGCTGCGCCTGTCACACAGCCATCGCCAGCAGCTGCCTCCCACAGATCAACGCAATGCTTGACTGGCCGGCTTGCCGCAGGACCGGCTTTAGCCGGGAAACAGGCGCTGCTGCCCTTTCGCGGCTGAAGCCGCTCCTACCTGGCGGTTCGCCGCCCGGCCGGTCCTACCTCTGCGGCTTTTCCAGCGCGCTGCGCAGCGCCTGGGCGTCGCCGAACTGCTGTTGGTCGACCACCTTGCCGTCACGCAATTGCAGCCACAGGACCTTATCCTCGTCGCCGGGATACTGCGGCACCACGCGTGATTCGCGGTCCAGGAGCACGCGGTAGCTGTAGTCGCGCATTTTCGGGATGGCGAACATCGTGGCGATGATCGACGGCATCTTCTGGATGTCGGCGACAAACACGGTGTGGCGGGCCTCCAGAAAGCCCTTGGGCTTGCCTTCCAGCGCGGTCTTGAGCAGTTTGGCGGCGTCCATGCTGCGGGCCACCAGCAGGGTCTGCGCCTGCTCGTTCAAGGTGTAGGGCTGGTCGTACTGGTCCAGCAGGGTCCAGGGGGTCAGGCGATCACCGCGCTCTAACGCCTGGGCGCTCAGGGGCAGCAGTGCCAGCAACAGGATAGGCAGCAATTTCAAGGCGTTGTCCTCGCGTTGAGTCATTGGGGTCGCGCAGACGGCGATTGTGCGCCTCTGTGCCGCGTGGCAGGCTACAGCCATGACACACCGCCTGAACAGGGCATTTTCATTTTCAGTCACTGCGATGCGACGGCCCATGGATGATCCAGATTACCTGCGCCTGCTGACCAATCAGGCCGAACAAGCCAATGCCTTTCTTTCCAATGCGCGAAAGTGGGAGCGTGAACGCTGGGTGTGCGAGCGCCTGTTGCAAGGCTTGAACATCCCGCACCGTCACGAGGACTTTCTGCCGGCCAATAAAGAGCCGCCGGACGTGCTGTTTCATGACGCGCGCTTCGAGGTGTTTTTCGTGATCGACGAAGGCCGGCGCCTGAACGATGAATGGCGCGAAGAGCTGGCCCGCCGGCGCAGTGCCTATTCGCTCAGCCAACTGGTGCGCCGCGAGGCCAAGCCCAAGCGGGTGCCGGCCCCGGCGCTGCTGCGGCGCCTGGCGCCGACCTTGAGCAAGAAGGCCAGTAACTATCGCGAGCGCGGCCTGGACCTGGGCGAACTGGACATCATCGCCTTTGCCAGCCTCAAGCGTGAAGCGCTGGACCTCAACAGCCATTTTCCGCCGCCCACCGAATACCTGCGCCAGGGCTGGCGCTCGTTGTCGCTGGTGGGCTCCAACTTTGCCCGGGTGCTGTTTGCGCACCCGGGTGCGCCGGATTTCCTGCGCACCAACCTGGGCCGTACCGTGGTGTTCGATGTGGGAATAAGCCTGTGATGAGTCCACTGCAGCAACTGATTGCCGATGTACCGCAACAGGGCCAGGTGCGCTGGATTGGCGTGCGCCCGCAATCGCGGGCGGTGATGATCGAACTGGAGGCGGTCGAGGCGCGCCGCGAAGCCGGCCTGACCGGCGACCATGCCCGCCCCGGCCCACGCAATGCCCGGCAGGTGACGCTGATCCAGTGGGAACATCTGGCGGTCATCAGCTCATTGCTGGGGCGTCCGGCCGAGCAGCCGGTGCTGGCGCAGGACCTGCGGCGCAACCTGGTGATCAGCGGCATCAACCTGTTCAGCCTCAAGAACCGGCGCTTTCGCATCGGCCAGGCGATTCTGGAAACCACCGGCTGGTGCCAGCCTTGCGCGCGCCTGGAACAGAATCTGGGCCTGGGCACCTTTCAGGCGGTACGCGGGCATGGCGGAATCACCGCCCGAGTGATACAAAGCGGAATCATTCGCTTGTGCGACACGCTGCAGGTCGAACCACTCGATCTGCAAACCTTGTAGCGTATTGGCGGTCTATTGCGTCTATACCCTATCGAACATGAGCCCTGCGTTGTGCCCAGCCCTTTCCTGAGCGTCCTGCATCCGGTCGAGCGCCTGCCCTGTGTGGCCAGGATCGCTCCCGTGCACGGCGCATCGATGGCGCAACCCTCCCCTTTTTCAGCCCGATCTGCCGCTATGAGCTGCCTTGCGCTCGCGCAGACCGTGCCTGCCGGTTTCCTTAACCTTACGAGTAATCCTTATGACTCATCGCATTGTCATCGTTGGCGGCGGCGCCGGCGGTCTCGAGCTGGCCACCCGCCTGGGCAAGACCCTGGGCAAGAAAGGCACCGCCAGTGTCACGCTGGTCGACGCCAACCTGACCCACATCTGGAAGCCGCTGCTGCATGAGGTGGCCGCCGGCTCGCTCAATTCCTATGAGGACGAGCTGAACTATGTGGCCCAGGCCAAGTGGAATCACTTTCAGTTCCAGCTCGGGCGCATGACCGGCCTGGACCGTGCCAGCCGCAAGATTCACCTGGCCGCGACCCAGGACGAGAATGGCAACGAACTGGTGCCCGCCCGCAGCCTGGACTACGACAGCCTGGTGATCGCGGTGGGCAGCACCACCAATGATTTCGGCACGCTGGGCGCGGCCGAGCACTGCCTGTTCCTCGACACCCGCAAGCAGGCCGAGCGTTTTCACCAGCAGTTGCTCAACCACTACCTGCGGGCGCACGCCGGGCAAGACAACAGCACCCAGGAGATCAGCGTGGCCATCGTTGGCGCCGGTGCCACCGGCGTCGAGCTGGCCGCCGAGCTGCACAACGCCGCACACGAACTGGCCGCCTACGGGCTGGGGCGCATCAAGCCGGAAAACCTGCGCATCACGGTGATCGAGGCCGGCCCGCGTGTGCTGCCGGCCCTGCCCGAGCGCATCGGCGGCCCGGTGCACAAGACCCTGGAAAAACTGGGGGTCACGGTGCTGACCAATGCGGCGGTCAGTGAAGTGACGGCCGACAATCTGGTGACCAGCAGCGGCCAGGTGATTCCGGCGCAGCTCAAGGTCTGGGCGGCGGGCATTCGTGCACCGGGCTTCCTGCAGGACCTGGACGGGCTGGAGAGCAACCGCATCAACCAGTTGCAGGTACTGCCGACCCTGCAGACCACCCGCGACGAAAACATCTTTGCCTTTGGCGATTGCGCGGCTTGCCCGCAAAAAGGCACGGACCGCAATGTGCCACCGCGCGCCCAGGCCGCCCACCAGCAGGCTTCGCTCTTGGCCAAGTCGCTGCGCTTGCGCATCGAGGGCAAGGCGCTGCCGGAATACAGCTACAAGGACTATGGTTCGCTGATTTCGCTGTCGCGCTTCTCGGCGGTCGGCAACCTGATGGGCAACCTCACCGGCAGCGTCATGCTGGAAGGCTGGCTGGCGCGGATGTTCTATGTCTCGCTGTACCGCATGCACCAGACAGCGTTGTACGGGGCGTTTCGCACGCTGATGCTGATGCTGGGCAGCCGGATCGGCAAGGGCACCGAGCCGCGCATGAAGCTGCACTGACGGGTTTCGTGGCTGGAGCGGGTCACCGCTTCAGCCATGATGGCTTGCCAGCCGGCATGACGAGCCACGGATAAAAAACACGCACAACAAAAAAGGCGTCCCGAAGGACGCCTTTTTTGTTCGATTCACAGCGGCTGGCTGGGAATCCGTATTTTCGCCCTGGCAAAGCCAAGTGAAAATGGTCGGGGTAAGGGGATTCGAACTCCTGACATCCTGCTCCCAAAGCAGGCGCGCTACCGGACTGCGCTATACCCCGTTACTGCTTAAACACACCCCGTGAGGGGTGTTTTAACAAGAATGATGCAAGTGGCATCATTTCCCTAAGATTCGGCCCAATGTTGCAAGACCAAAAATGGTGGGTCGTGTGGGATTCGAACCTACGACCAATTGGTTAAAAGCCAACTGCTCTACCAACTGAGCTAACGACCCAAAGAATGGTCGGGGTAAGGGGATTCGAACTCCTGACATCCTGCTCCCAAAGCAGGCGCGCTACCGGACTGCGCTATACCCCGACACGTACAACCTTTCACAACCAGAACCTGAATCTGGCTCCACGACCTGGACTCGAACCAGGGACCCAGTGATTAACAGTCACTTGCTCTACCAACTGAGCTATCGCGGAACGTCTTCAGATCCAATCTCATCGACCTTTGCGCTTCGCATTTCGCGTTACGTTCACGCCTCTGAGGCGCGCCATTCTACAAGATTCAAAACACCTGTCAACACCCTAAATTGCTTTTACTACAATGATTTGCGATTTTTTTTCAGAAGGCCTTTTTCATAGGGTCAAAGGCCTTGTTACGGTCCGTCGTGCAGGGAAGGCGCCCTCTCTATAGAAGGTGGCACCCTTCCCGGCTGAGCGGATCGTCGCCCGGCCGGTCCTGCAGCCTGTTTCAGGCAAAGGCGATCTCGTCGTCGACCAGGGTGCCGGTAATGGTCGAGCCGGGCACGAAGCGTCCCGACAGGATCAACTGTGCCAGCGGGTTTTCGATCCAGCGCTGGATGGCGCGCTTGAGTGGCCGTGCGCCATACACCGGGTCGTAGCCGACCGCGATCAGCTTGTCGAGCGCCTCGGGGCTCAACACCAGGTTCAGCTCGCGCTCGGCCAGGCGACTCAGCAGGCGGCTCAGCTGGATCTGGGTAATGCCGGCAATCTGCTCGCGACCCAGCGGCTCGAAGATCACCACCTCGTCGATGCGGTTGATGAACTCCGGCCGGAAGTGCGTGCCCACCGCGTCCATGACCGCTGCCCGCTGGGCCTCACGATCACCGACCAGCTCCTGGATCTGCGCCGACCCCAGGTTGGAGGTCATGACGATCACCGTATTGCGAAAATCCACCGTGCGTCCGTGGCTGTCGGTCAGGCGGCCGTCTTCGAGCACTTGCAGCAGGATGTTGAACACATCGCTGTGCGCCTTCTCGACCTCGTCCAGCAGGATCACCGCATACGGCTTGCGCCGCACGGCCTCGGTCAGGTAACCGCCCTCTTCATAACCGACATAGCCCGGCGGAGCACCGATCAGCCGCGCCACGGAGTGTTTCTCCATGAACTCGGACATGTCGATGCGCACCATCGCCTCTTCGGTGTCGAACAGGAACTCCGCCAGCGCCTTGCACAGCTCGGTCTTGCCCACGCCGGTAGGGCCCAGGAACATGAACGAGCCGCTGGGGCGATTCGGGTCCGACAACCCGGCACGCGAGCGCCGCACGGCATTGGCCACCGCGATCACTGCTTCGTTCTGGCCGATCACCCGCTGGTGCAGCAGCCCTTCCATCTTCAACAGCTTCTCGCGCTCGCCTTCGAGCATCTTCGCCACCGGGATACCGGTCCACTTGGACACCACCTCGGCAATTTCTTCCTCGGTCACGCGGCTGCGCAGCAACTGGTTTTCCGGCTTGCCGTGCTGGTCGACCATCTGCAGGCTGCGCTCCAGGTCGGGGATGATCCCGTACTGCAATTCAGCCATGCGGTTCAGGTCGCCACGCCGACGTGCGGCCTCCAGTTCCTGACGCGATTGCTCGATCTTCTGCTGAATCTGCGCGGAGCCGGTGACTTCGGCTTTTTCCGAGGTCCAGATTTCTTCAAGGTCGGCGTATTCGCGCTCCAGGCGCTCGATCTCGACCTGCAGTTTTTCCAGGCGCTTGATCGCGGCTTCGTCGTCTTCCTTCTTGAGGGCTTGCGATTCAACCTTGAGCTGGATCAGGCGGCGCTCCAGACGGTCCAGCACTTCGGGCTTGGAGTCGATTTCCATGCGAATGCGGCTGGCCGCTTCGTCGATCAGGTCGATGGCCTTGTCAGGCAACTGCCGGTCAGTGATGTAGCGGTGGCTGAGCTTGGCGGCGGCAATGATCGCGCCGTCGGTGATCGCCACCTTGTGGTGCACCTCATAGCGTTCTTTAAGGCCGCGCAGGATGGCGATGGTGTCTTCTTCGCTGGGTTCCTCGACCAGCACCTTCTGGAAGCGTCGCTCAAGCGCCGCGTCCTTCTCTATATATTGGCGGTACTCATTGAGCGTGGTCGCGCCGACGCAGTGCAGCTCGCCACGCGCCAGGGCCGGCTTGAGCATGTTGCCGGCGTCCATCGAGCCCTCGCCCTTGCCGGCACCGACCATGGTGTGCAGCTCGTCAATGAACAGGATGATCTGGCCTTCCTGCTTGCCCAGTTCGTTGAGCAGCGACTTGAGGCGCTCTTCGAACTCGCCGCGGAACTTGGCGCCGGCAATCAGCGCGCCCATGTCCAGCGACAGCAGGCGCTTGCCGCGCAGGCCGTCGGGCACTTCGCCATTGATGATGCGCTGCGCCAGGCCCTCGGCAATGGCGGTCTTGCCCACGCCAGGCTCGCCGATCAACACCGGGTTGTTCTTGGTGCGGCGCTGCAACACCTGGATGGTGCGGCGGATTTCATCGTCGCGACCGATCACCGGGTCAAGCTTGCCCTCCTCGGCACGCTTGGTCAGGTCGATGGTGTACTTGTCGAGCGCCTGGCGCGATTCCTCGACATTGGGGTCGTTGACCGCATTGCCGCCGCGCAGGTTATTGATGGCGTTTTCCAGGGCTTTCTTGCTGACGCCCTGGCCGAGCAGCAGTTTGCCGATCTTGCTGTTTTCATCCATGGCCGCCAGCAGCACCAGCTCGCTGGAAATGAACTGGTCGCCCTTCTGCTGCGCCAGGCGGTCGGCCTGGTTGAGCAGGCGCGCCATGTCCTGCGACATATTTACATCGCCGGTCGGGTTCTGGATTTTCGGCAAGGCGTCAAGCGCCTTGCCCAGTTCCTTGCGCAGGCTATTGATGTCAAAGCCGACCTGCATGAGCAGCGGCTTGATCGAACCGCCCTGCTGTTCAAGCAGTGCGTGCAATAAATGAGGGGGCTCAATGGCCGGATGATCGAAACCGACCGCCAACGACTGGGCATCGGATAACGCTAATTGAAGCTTGCTGGTCAATCTGTCGATACGCATTAGTCACCTTCCTTTTGAGCAGGCCGGAGCAATGAACACACCTATAAAGAAAACCTGCTGGATTACCCGTTAGATGCGGACAATTCTGGCGGTTTCAAGTGACAGACCGTTGATACAGATCAGGCCGGGCTGATCCAGATCAAGGAAGCGAAGCGGCCAGTGCGTGCGGCACGGCGGTAGGAAAAGAACCGTTCGTCGGTAAAGGTATCGAAACCGCCGCCGTAGACGGCCTGGATGCCGTGCGCGGCCAGGCGCAGGCGCGCCAGGGCGTAGAGATCGGCCATGCAGCGCCCGGCATTGATGCTGGGTACGAAAGCAGCGGCTGTTTCAGGATGGGTCGACAGGAAGGCTTCACGCACTTCGTCACCCACTTCGAAGGACGGCTGGCCGATGGCAGGCCCCAGCCACACCAGGACATCGTCCGGCGCACTCTGCAGGCTGTCGGCCGTGGCTTCCAGGACACCGGCGGCCAGGCCGCGCCAGCCGGCATGCGCAGCGGCCACGCGGGTGCCGGCACGGTTGCAGAACAGGGCCGGCAGGCAATCGGCAGTCATGATGGTGCAGGCGACCCCCGGGGTGTCGCTCCAGCTGGCATCGGCCTCGTCGACCCGGGCCGGATCAGCGTGTGCCACGACCACACCATGCACCTGCCGCAGCCAGGCCGGCTGCACGTTCAGGTGCGAGGTCAGGTGCAGGCGATTGCCGGCCACGGCCACAGGGTCGTCCTGGACATGGTCGCCCAGGTTGAAGCGGTCGAACGGGGCCAGGCTGGCACCGCCGGCCCGCGTGGTGACGCAGGCCCGCACGCAGGCCGGTGCCGGCCACTCGGGCGTCAGCCAGTCGCTTGTCACCCGACGAATGCCTCGCGGTCCTGCTTGAGCAGCGACAGCAGCCAGACGAAGTCTTCAGGCAATGGCGATTCCCAGCGCATGCGCTGGCCGGTCACCGGATGATCCAGCTCCAGGAAGCGGGCGTGCAGCGCCTGACGCGGGAAAGTCTTGAGCGACTCGACCAGGGTCTGGCTGGCGGCCGGCGGGATGCGGAAGCGTCCACCGTAGGCCGGGTCGCCGATCAACGGGAAGTTGATATGCGCCATGTGCACGCGAATCTGGTGGGTACGGCCGGTTTCCAGCTTGACCCGCACATGGGTGTGGGAGCGGAAACGGTCGAGCACCCGGTAGTGACTGACCGCCGGCTTGCCGTTGTCCATCACCGCCATACGCTGGCGCTGCTGGCCGTGACGGCCAATCGGGGCGTCGATCTTGCCACCGGCGGTGACCACGCCGATCACGATGCACTCGTAGATGCGGCTGACGGTACGGCCCTGCAGCTGGTTGACCAGTTGGGTCTGGGCCTGCAGCGTCTTGGCCACCACCATCAGACCGGTGGTGTCCTTGTCGAGACGGTGCACGATGCCGGCGCGCGGCACGTTGACGATGTCGGGCACGTGGTGCAGCAAGGCATTGAGCAGCGTGCCGTCGGCATGACCGGCGGCCGGATGGACCACCAGACCGGCGGGCTTGTTGATGACCAGGATCTGATCGTCTTCATAGACGATGTCCAGAGCGATGTCCTGGGCGATCCACTCGCCCTGGGCTTCCTGCTCGGCAGTCAATTGCAGAATGGAGCCGCCGTAGACGAGGTCGCGCGGACGCAAGACGTTGCCGTCGACCGTCAGACGGCCGTCCTTGATCCAGGTGACAAGGCGCGAACGCGAGTATTCGGCAAACAATTGGGCGGCGACTTGATCGAGGCGTTGACCACCCGATTCGGACGGTACCTCTGCGCTTAGTTCTATATTTTCGGACATGGCCAGACTGGAAGGCGGCTAGCCTTTGGTTTCGGCAGCGCGCTTGTGGTTAAATACGGCGTCTTTTGCCCCGACAGTTTTCGCGGGGCGCTCATCATAACAGGACGGCCCCGCCCAAGACAGCAGGCCGTTATAGGACGCAAGCCGCCATGCAAGTGAAACACCTGCTGCTGATCGCCATCCTCGCAACCACTGCGGCCTGCTCGTCGAAGGAAGTCATTGACGAGAACCTCAGCGAAGTCGAGCTGTACCAGCAGGCGCAGAACGACCTGGGGAACAACAGCTATAACAGCGCCACCGAGAAGCTCAAGGCACTGGAATCGCGTTACCCGTTCGGCCGCTACGCCGACCAGGCCCAGCTCGAGCTGATCTATGCGAACTACAAGAACGGTGAACCGGAAGCGGCCAAGTCGGCTGCCGAGCGTTTCATTCGCCTGCACCCTGAGCACCCCAACGTCGACTACGCCTACTACATGCGCGGCCTGACCTCCTTCGACCAGGACGTGGGCCTGCTGGCGCGCTTCCTGCCGCTGGACCAGACCAAGCGCGACCCGGGCGCGGCGCGTGACTCGTTCAACGAGTTCGCCCAGTTGACCAGCCGTTACCCCAACAGCCGTTATTCGCCTGATGCCAAGCAGCGCATGATCTACCTGCGCAACCTGCTGGCGTCCTACGAAATCCACGTGGCCGACTACTACCTGACCCGTCAGGCCTATGTCGCGGCGGCCAACCGTGGCCGTTATGTAGTGGAAAACTTCCAGGAAACCCCTTCGGTCGGTGACGGCCTGGCGGTGATGGTCGAGTCTTACCAGCGCCTGCACCTGGACGACCTGGCGGCCACCAGCCTGGAAGTGCTCAAGGCCAACTACCCCAACCACCCGCAACTCGAAGATGGCGAGTTCACCCCGCGTGAGCCCGAGGCCGACAACCGTTCGTTTCTGTCCAAGGCAACGCTGGGCATGATCGGCAGCAGCGCTCCGCTGCCACCGGGTGAAACCCGCGCCAACCAGGACATCGTGCGTCAGTACCAGGACGCCAAGTCGGCCATCCCGAAAGAGCTGCTGCCGGAAAACCAGGACGAGCTCGACGAGCAGGCCGAAGAAGCCCAGAAAGCGGCCGGCAAGAAAAGCCGCTCGTGGTTCAGCTACGCCACGTTCGGCCTGTTCGACTAAGGCTGTACGTTGTTGAAAAAGAGGCCTGCGGGCCTCTTTTTTTATCTGCATCATTGCCGCGATGTTACGTCTGTACCGCCGCCGTCGCCGCCGACAAGCCGCCTATCTTCAAAAAAACCTGCTGACTTATTGACTATCAAATTCACCGCCGTAGGAGCGCGCTTGCCCGCGACCGGCTGCGTTAGCAGTCGTAAATTTGTGGCGTTTCGCAGATTTCTGAATGCGTTCACTATGAGTTTGTGGCGTTTCATCAATTTTGCGAGCGCTGCGCACTCGGTCGCGGGCAAGCGCGCTCCTACAGCGCTCTGCCTTGGCATGCCACCCTGGAGCGGCGCCAAAGCGCAGCGCTGGCCGGCCTTTCCTACTACAATGCCCGCATCTTCCATTTTCAAGCGGTAAACCATGATTCGCCTCCTCCTGTGGGTCGTCCTGATTGCGGCGGCCGTCTGGTTCATCAAGCGCCTGCTCAACCCGCCGCGCCGCAAGCCCGAGCCCCCGGCAGAACCGGTGCCGGCGCCCATGGTGCGTTGCGCCCACTGTGGCGTTCACCTTCCTCGCGACCGTGCCTTGAGCCAGGAACAGCAATGGTTTTGCAGCGAGGCACACCGGCTCCAGGGCCCCGCCTCGCGTGAACACTGAGCCACTCTCGCTCGCCAGCCCGCTTGCGCAACGGATCCTGCGGCTCTACCACCTGTACCGCCTGACCATTGGCATCATGCTGGTGCTGCTGGTGTCCACCGACCTGGACACCGAGCTGCTGCAAATGGCCAACCCGGACCTGTTCCGGGCCGGATGCTGGATCTACCTGGTGTTCAACATCCTGGTGATCGTGCTGCTGGAACGTCCGCGGCACAAGGCGCAGATGTTCAGCCTGGCGGTGAGCGACGTGGTGCTGCTCTCGGGGCTGTTCTATGCCGGTGGCGGGCCGGCCAGCAGCATCGGCAACCTGCTGATCGCCTCGGTCGCGATCAGCAATATCCTGCTGCGCGGGCGCATCGGCCTGCTGATTGCCGCCATGTCGGCGATCGGCATCATCTACCTGACCTTCTACCTGAGCCTCACCAACAGCAAGACCTCCAACGATTATGTCCAGGCCGGCAGCCTGGGCGCGCTGTGCTTTGCCGCCGCCCTGCTGATGCAGGCCCTGACCGCACGCCTGCAGGTCAGCGAGGGGCTGGCCGAACAACGCGCCGCCGATGTGGATAACCTCGAAGAACTCAACGGCCTGATCCTGCAACGCATGCGCACCGGCATCGTGGTGCTCGATGCCAACCGCCGGGTGTTACTGGTCAACCAGAGCGCCTTGACCCTGCTGGGCCATGAACACTTGCTCGGCCAGATGATCGACGACTATTGCCCGCCGCTGGTCGAACGCCTGCGCCACTGGCGCATGAACCCGGTCCGCACCCCGGACAGTTTCCAGACCTCACCGGCCGGTCCCGTGCTGCAAGCCAGTTTCGCCACCCTCAACCGCAGCGACCAGCGCCAGACCCTGGTGTTTCTCGAAGACCTCTCGCAGATCGCGCACCAGGCCCAGCAGCTCAAGCTCGCTGCCCTGGGACGCCTGACCGCCGGCATCGCCCACGAGATCCGCAACCCGCTGGGCGCGGTCAGCCATGCGGTGCAACTGCTCAACGAGTCCGAAGAACTGAGCAACGCTGACCGCCGCCTGGGGCAGATCATTCATGACCAGTCGCGACGCATCAATGGCGTGATTGAAAACGTGCTGCAACTGTCACGCCGACGCGAGTCGGAAACCCAATTGCTGGACCTGGCCAACTGGCTGACGGACTTCATTGCCGAATGGCATGACCGCGCCACCCCTCATCAGTCTCTGCACAGCGACATCGGCAGCGGCCTTTTGACCACGCGCATGGACGCAGGCCAACTGCAGCAGATCGTCAGCAACCTGGTGGACAACGGTCTGCGCCACAGCGGCCAGGTGCACGCGCAATCACAGGTCTGGCTGCGCCTGTATCACCACCCCGTCAGCGACCTGCCGACCCTGGAAGTGCTGGACGACGGCAACGGTGTGGCCGAGCAGCACCTGGGCAAGGTTTTCGAGCCCTTTTTCACCACGCAAAGCAAAGGCACCGGGCTTGGCCTGTACCTGTCGCGCGAGCTGTGCGAAAGCAACCAGGCACACCTGGACTATTCCGTGCGCCAGGGTGGCGGCAGTTGCCTGCGCATTACCTTCGCCCACCCGTTCAAGTTGAGTTGAGCATGACCCCACGGCAAAAGATCCTGATCGTTGACGATGAGCCGGCCATTGGCGAGCTGCTGGAAATCACCCTGGGCCGGATGAAACTCGACACCCGCAGCGCCCGCTGCGTCAACGAGGCGCGGGACTGGCTCAAGCGCGAACCGTTCGACCTGTGCCTGACCGACATGCGCCTGCCCGACGGCAATGGCCTGGAGCTGGTGCAGCATATCCAGCAGTATTACCCGCAGGTGCCGGTGGCGATGATCACCGCCCACGGCAACGTCGACCTGGCCATTGGCGCGCTCAAGGCCGGGGCCTTCGACTTCCTGACCAAGCCGGTGGACCTGACCCGCCTGCGCGAGCTGGTCAGCGCCGCGCTGCGCCTGCCGGGCAGCGCGCCGCCGGAGCGCAGTATCGACAGCCGCCTGCTGGGCGACTCGCCGCCCATGCGCGCCTTGCGCAAGCAGATCGACAAGCTGGCGCGCAGCCAGGCGCCGATCTACATCAGCGGCGAATCGGGCAGCGGCAAGGAATTGGTGGCACGCCTGATCCACGAGCAGGGCCCGCGCATCGACAAGCCGTTCGTGCCGGTCAACTGTGGCGCGATTCCGTCGGAATTGATGGAGAGCGAATTCTTCGGCCATCGCAAGGGCAGCTTTACCGGCGCCCATGAAGACAAGCCCGGCCTGTTCCAGGCGGCCAATGGCGGTACGCTGTTTCTCGATGAAGTGGCCGACCTGCCACTGGGCATGCAGGTCAAGCTGCTGCGTGCCATTCAGGAAAAGTCCGTGCGCAGCATCGGCGGCCAGCAGGAGCAGGTGGTGGACGTGCGCATCCTGTGTGCGACCCACAAGGACCTGAACCTTGAAGTCGGTGCCGGGCGCTTTCGCCAGGATTTGTACTACCGGCTCAATGTCATCGAACTGCGCGTCCCGCCGCTGCGCGAGCGCCGCGAAGACATCGAGACCCTGGCCACCAGCGTCTTGCAGCGCCTGGCCAGCCACTACAGCCAGCCACTGGCCAGGCTGCACCCGCAGGCCCAGGAAACCCTGAAAAACTACCGCTTTCCGGGCAATGTGCGCGAGCTGGAGAACATGCTCGAACGGGCCTATACCCTGTGCGAAAACGACCAGATCCTGGCCTCCGACCTGCGCCTGGCCGACAGCGCCACCGCCCAGGAAGGTGACGCGCACAGCCTGGCAAGCATCGACAACCTGGAAGACTACCTGGAGAGCATCGAGCGCAAGCTGATCCTCC
Source organism: Pseudomonas ovata (assembly GCF_003131185.1). Taxonomy (GTDB): domain Bacteria; phylum Pseudomonadota; class Gammaproteobacteria; order Pseudomonadales; family Pseudomonadaceae; genus Aquipseudomonas; species Aquipseudomonas ovata. The sequence goes on from NZ_QFFU01000020.1 coordinate 26,503, forward strand.
AGGCCCTTGAAGAAACCCGCTGGAACCGCACCGCCGCCGCCCAGCGCCTGAGCCTGTCATTCCGTTCGATGCGTTACCGCCTCAAGAAGCTGGGGCTGGATTGATGCCAATCGGCTCGCTCAAGGGCACTGCGCCCTCATCAAAAAATAACTTACTGATATTAAATTCACCGCTGTAGGAGCGCGCTCTGCCCGCGACCGGCTGCGTTAGCAGTCGTAAATTTGTGGCGTTTCGTAGATCGCTGATGGGTTAGCAATCGTAAATTTGTGGCGTTTCGCAGATTTTGCGAGCGCTTCGCACTCGGTCGCGGGCAAGCGCGCTCCTACAGGTGTGAATTTTATAGTCAATAAAATCAATAAGTTATTTTGTTTTTTAATGAGAGCGGTACCAAGTGCCTATATGCGGCCGGCCGGCGTGTACGGTGCCGGGTCGATGATCGGCTCACGCCCCAGCAGCAGGTCACTCAGCAACTGGCACGACGCCGGCGCCAGCACCAGGCCGTTGCGGAAATGCCCGCAGTTGAGCCACAGCCCGGCGAAGCCCGGCAGCTCGCCGATAAACGGAATGCCCTCTGGCGAACCCGGCCGCAGTCCGGCCCAGTGGCCGACGATGTCCGCGTCGGCCAGCGCCGGCAGCAGGTCGATGGCCGAGGCTCTGAGGCTGGCCTGTGCCACCTCGGTCGGGGTCTTGTCGAAGCCTTCGTATTCCAGCGTGCTGCCCACCAGAATATGCCCGTCACGGCGCGGAATCGCGTAACGCCCCTTGGCCAGCACCATGCTCGGCAAAAAGTCCGCCGCGCACTTGAACAGGATCATCTGGCCCTTGACCGGCGCCACCGGCAACTCGACGCCCAAGGGCTTGAGCAACTCGCCGCTCCAGGCCCCGGCGGCCAGCACCACCCGCTCGCTGTGGATAACCCCTTGGGCCGTGGCCACACCCAGGACCTTGCCGTGTGCGTGCACCAGCCCGGTGACCTGGCACTGCTCGCGAATCTCCACGCCCGGCATGGCCTGCAAGGCAGCCTTGAGGGATTTGACCAGCCGCGGGTTGCGTACATTGGCCACGTCACTCATGTAGATGGCCCGTGTATAGCCAGGGCCCAGCGCCGGCACTGCGTCGTGCACCGCCGACACATCGACCCGGCTCAGCGGCCGCTGCTCACGCACCGCCCAGGCCAGCGCCTGCTCTTCATCGTCCAGGTCGAGCCAGTACAGGCCAGTGGTGTGCACTTGCGGGTCCAGCCCGGTCTGCGCATGCAGGCGCTCGCCCAGCTGTGGATAAAAATCCTGCGACCAGTGCGCCAGCGCGGTAACCGCCGCGCTGTAGCGCCACGGGTACAGTGGCGAAACGATACCGCCCCCGGCCCAGGACGATTCGCGCCCCAGCTCGGCACGCTCCAGCAGCATGACAGATTGCCCTTCGCGGGCCAGGTTCCAGGCGGTCAGCAGGCCGATCACGCCGCCGCCGATGATCACTACGGGTTGCTTGGGCATCTTGGTCTCAGGTCGAATCGAAAAATCAGCGGCTCCAGCATTCCTTGGGCGTCATGCCGGTGGCCCCGGGGTTAGTGCGGGCGCCGGTATTGGTCAGGGTAAACACACCGCACTTGTCGTTCAGCATTACCCCCCTGCCGGTGGCGGCCAGGCTGAAATCCTGGGCATTGAGCACCGCGACAATGCCGTACTGATCATTCCCCCCTGAAATGGACGGCCCCGGCGCCGGGGTGTTGTAGGCCCCGTTTCTCGAATACCAGCGCTCCAGCACCTGCGCCTGCTCACTCAGCAGGCTGGCAATTGCCGCCCGGTGCGTGCGCTTCACGTACTCGGTGTAGCTGGGGTAGGCGATGGCGGCCAGAATACCGACAATCGCCACCACAATCATGAGTTCGATCAAGGTAAAACCACGGTTTTTGATAGGCATGCGTGCTCCTGGCTATTGGATCTGTCGCCACATGATGCGTTGATAGGTATTGGCAGGCCCTGGCGGCTCGATCAGCCTCTCGGTATTCGTACCGACAATCACGTAGCGGTTGTCATTGACGCCACCACTGCCGGCAATGTATGCCGCCAGTACCGGAATACCGCCACCAAACCCCTTGCCGGCCACCAGTCCGTCCAGGCCGTTCAAGCGTTCATCGCCATTGGTGTCGAGCACCGGATAACTGAGCATCGCCCCATTGGCCGCATCCAGCTCGAACAGGCGGCCGGTGCCGGTGCTCTCACAAGGATCGGTCGAGTTGACCGCCGCGGTGGTGAAAATGATCCGGCCCCGCGTGTTCTGCGCCGGGTAAATGATCCGCTCGCCCAGATAAGGCGCGGCGGTGGCCAGTGGCATGTACCAGCCCTTGCGCGACGTCCAGTCCACCGTATTGGTGGTGGAGGTGAAGTAGGTTGCATTGCTGCCGGTGACCGAACCGCTGATGTTCTGCACCTGCAGATTGCTCTCGACAATGTTGCCCGTGCCCGCGCTGGCATCCCAGATGGCATAGAACGCTTGTTGGGCGGTGGTTTGCTTGTCAGCGGTCTCGCTGAACTTGCCGGTGCCGAAATAGATAATCTTGCCGTTCTGCGGGTGGTCGAGCATCAGCGGTTGAACCGTGATCGGCTGGGCATCGCCGCGCGGCGCGGTGAACAGCGGCAGCCCATTGAAGGCCAGGCGCCAGCTGCTGGCGGCGGCCGAGCTGAGGTCGAATTTCCACATCCGTCCCTTGAGGTCGCCGGCGTAGGCGGCTTGCACTACATTCTGCGCATTGACCAACAGCCTGACCGACGACAGGCCGTTATCGGTTTCGCCACTGACCACGACCGGTATCTGGATTTCAGTGATAAAGGCCCCGGTGTTGGCGTTGATCACGTACAGCGAAGCGCGGCCGGTGAAGCTGCCATAGCCATTGCCCACGACCATGATGCCGGTGCCATCGGCCATGCGCGCCACTTCGGGCCTGGAATAGGTGTAGCCCAGGTTATTGAACCGGTTGTTGGTGTCGGACGTGTCGGGCGCCTTGACCTCCCACAGTGCACTGATGGTATTGCTGGTGCCCTCGAACAGCTTGATGGCGAAGAAGCCCTTACCGCCTGCGCCGGTGCCACCATAAGCCACCGTTCGCCAGGCCGTACCGGAGCCAGCCTGGGTATCGAACACGGCAATCTGGCCGTCGACGGTGAACTTGTGCACGCCCAGGCCATAGTTGGTCGACGCGATCGTCGACAAGGAGGACAAGGCGGTGGACGGCATATACGCGTAACGACGTGTGCCGTCGCCGAGGGCAAGCACATTGAAGAAGCCATCGTTGGCGTTGACCAGCAGGCTGCTGGTCATGCTGCTGGCCTTGGTATTCAGGTAACTGTTGTAGGTCGCATCACCCACAAGGTCGGTGGCGGTCTTGTCGCTGCCCATGGCCGCAATCAATGGTGAGTTGATAATGTCACCCAGCAGGCGGGTCCGGGTCCGCAGGCTGGCATTGGCCGTGCCCTTGGTCCAGTTGATCAGGTTCGCGCCGGTCACTCCGGTGGGCAGGCTGGTGTTGAGTACCGTCTGCTGGGCCGGGGCAAAGTTGTTGTAGTCCAGGCTGATACGGGCCGGTGTCGCGCCGGTGCTCCAGGACTCGAAGGTCGGCGCCGCGGTGGTGCTGGTAATGGTCGTGTCCGTCGTCCAGGCGACGCTGCCGACGGCACCGGTGCTGGGATTGAGGCTGAAGGCGCGGACAGTGCCGCGCCAGTCAACCGGGTCATACAGCGTCTGGTAAAAGCGGCTGTCGCCTTGCAGGGTCGAGGTGTTGGCGGCACCACCGCCACCGGAGCTGGCCTTGGCATAGATATCACTCAGTGCCAGGTTCAGCGCCGTATTCAGCCCGGCACTGTCATTGGCCTGAAAGTACAGGCCACGGCCATGATCGCTGTTGGCCGCATCGATCAGCATCTGGTTATCCAGGGTAAAGCCGATGGCATAGGTGTTCATGTTCTGCGTCGGAAAACCCGCGATGTCCCAGCTCTTGCCGGTCAGGTCGCCGGCAGGGGTGCGCGAGTTCTTGCGCATGTCGATGTCGTAGGCGAACTTGGCGATGTCATCGAGGTACAGGGTGTCACCCTCCCCGTCCCCCGCAAGATTGGGACCATCGTTAGGCTTCCCGTCCCAATTGGGCAGCAAGCGGCTTGGGTCGTCCGGGTCATTGGTGGGAAAGGTGCGGTCATAGGTGGGCAGGCCGTCGGTGATCACCACGCCGTAGTTTTTCTGGCAGCGGTACTGGATCGGGCTGGTGAAGGTCGTTGGCGAGCCGGTGTAGGCCGGCGATGGCGCCAGGCCGCGCATGTAGCGGGTCACCTGGTAGTAGGTCTCGGCCAGTGGTGTGTTGGCCTCGGCCTTGATGCCGGAGATGGCCGTGCGCAGGCTAGTGTAGTTGGCATCGGCCGTCTGCTGGCTGATGGCGCTCTGGTAGGTCGTGGCGGCCATTGGCGACAGGTCGGCAATCGGCTGGATGATCTTGCCGCCCGGACCTGGATCACCGCTGATGGGTGGATTGTAGCCGGCCAGCCCGATGCGCAGGGCGCGGTTGTTCTGCACCAGGTTCAGCGCCACGGAGATGGCCGTGGTCAGGCGGCTCTGGGTCGGGATGCCCGAGACACTGCGTCCGGCATTGAGCTCGGCCATCAGGTAGGCCAGGTAGTTGATCGGGTAGCGGGTGTCGCCGGAACCGGCCGGGTCGGCCAGCGCCACGCAGACGACAGTCGAATTCAGCAATGAGGCGTTGCGATAGAAGGCATACGAGCCGTTGTTGCAGTTGCCCCGGCTCAGGCTGGCGAGAAATACATAGTCGGCCGTGCCATTGCTGATCGGCTCGGCCGAATAACTGCACAGGAACAGAAAGCAGTTGTAATTGGCCTTGGAGACCGGCCCCCAGTTGGTCGCAGGGTTATACCCCGGCGCGGTCAGGATAGTGTCCATACTGCCGGAGTTATCCACTTGCAGCATGACGTTGGGCGTGACCGCAGACGAGCTGAGCAGCGGCACCTGCGAGGGGTTGAAGGCGTAGGCCGGCGCCGCCAGGTACAAGGCCAGCAGTGCACCGCAACCGAGTTTCAAGCCATGGCGCAGCGCCCTAGCAATTGGCATAGATGCTCTCCAGGACCGTGCGCGAGTTTCCATTGATGGCCACCGCCGTCACCCGGTACATCGTGACCACCCCCGAGCCAGGACACGTGGCCGGCCGTTTGATCGGCGTGTTCGTGGTGCCCAGCTTCTGAATGCCGTACAGCCCCTCATCGACTCTGATCCAGTTCACTCCCGACGTGGCATTGACGCCTGGCCCTGTCACGCTGGTCGACTCGGCAGGCGGTGCGCACGCAACGGTCCCGGTGCATTGGGCCAGGTTGAAGCCACTGACAATGGTCGACTCGCCCCGGCGCAAGACCGCTTCGGCGGCCTGAAAAGATTTATTACGCTGGCCGACACTGCCGGCCATTTTTTCCTGCAACGTGGCGTTCTGCATCGAGGAGATGCCCAGCATCGTCAACAGCAGCAGAAATACCAGGCTGACCAGCAGCACCATGCCGCGCTGGCGGGCGGCAAAGGTGGGCACGGTACGCAACGGCAAATTCTTCATTGCATCCGGCCTCTTCAAAAACGATTGCGCAGGTACGCGACTACGGAATAGGGCTGATCCTCGGCGCGGCCCTCGGGGTCCCTCAGCACAAGGTTAAGGCGCACACTGCGGATCTTCGAGGCGTTAGCTGCGGTGATGACATTGGTATAGCTCATCGGATTGCCGGTAACGCCGAAAAATACGTCGAATGTCTCGACGTTCTGCAGCAAGGGCTGCCCATTGAGGGACAAAGTGCGGTTGCTGTAGCTGTACACCAGTTGACGCAACGGGAAGGCCGTCTGCCCGGCTGCAGGTGCGCGTGCGCCTGAGTAGAGCTGGGCACCGGTCTGGCAATCCGACAGGATCGTCCAGGTGGGCGCGGTGCCGGCAGTACCAATATCGGCGGTGATCAGCGTCAGGGTGTTGGTGGTGTTATTCCACAGTATTGCTTCATTCAGTTCTGCCGGACGGGCAAAATCCTGGCAGCCGTACATGTCGGTCATGCGCAATTCCTGAATCATCTTGCTCAGCACGAAGCGGGCATCTTCCTGCATGCGCGCGGCGGCGTTCTGACTCAGGAAGGTGGCCCGCGACGAGGTGAATATCTGGATGACGCCCAGGCTGACCACCAGCCCCAGCACCAGCGCGACCATGATCTCGACCAGGCCGAAGCCCTGGCTGGTCCGCCTCATGGGTTCACCCCGACCCGTGAACTGAGCACAAAGGAGCCCTGATTAGTGGTGGCCGGTGCCTGCCCGGCGGCAAGCGCGGCGGCACTGTCAGCGCGGGTTTCGTCCCAGACAATGGTAATGGTCACCACCGGTCTGTCGATCAAGATCCTGCTGTTGGCCCCGGCGGTGGTGCCGGCAAAGGCCTCGATATTCCTCTTGAAATCCATCAGGTCCTGGTCCCGCGCACTGGTGCCGGACGTGGGGGCAGCGCTCAGGCTGGCCAGCGCATAGGTCGCCAGCACATTGGCCGCCCCATTTTCAGTGGCATTACCATCCACATTGGCACGTATGCGGTCGAGCATGTCATAGGCAATAAAGCTGGCCTGGCTGGCCATGGCCGAGCTGTCGGTGTATTTCAGGGCATTGATCTGGATGGCCGCCGCCCCCAGCAGGCCGATGGCCAGGACCAGCAGCGAGACCAGCACCTCGATCAGCGTCATGCCGGCCTGGGTACATCGGGGGGTGCGATTCATGGGCAGCTTCCATTCAAGATTCGTCCAGTCAGGCAAATCCCCAGCGTCTTGGTGATCGTGCCGCGCGTGTAGGTCATGGTCACGTTGGCGCCAGGCGTCGACAGGCCACCCAGGTTATTGAATTCGAGGGCCGCCACATTGCCGGTGCCCAGCGTGGCACCGCCAGACAGGGCCTCTACCTTGCGCAAGACCGTGGGGCTGGTGACTGACGCCTCGCTGGCGCGAATGACCAGCAACCCTGAAGTCCAGTCGCCTGCCGTGACAGGTGCAATACGCATGGTCACCCCGCGGTTGATCGCTTCCAACCGCGCATAGTTAAGCGCATGTTGCAGGTCACCCACCTCGGCATCAGCCCGATTGCCCTGCATTGTCTGGGTAAAACTGGGCATGGCAACGGCGGCCAGTATGCCCACGATCGACACAGTGATTAACAGTTCGACGAGGCTGAACCCCTTGGTTGCATCGCGCATTGGGTGTCTCCTTGACGTAAGAGCACCTCTAAAAACTACCTGCGTTGTCATCGCTGCGTTAAAAACAGGCTCAAAATGCTCATTTACAATCTGTAAACTCCGCTTTTTCGCCTGTTTTTGCCTTGCGCTGACTGCCTCGCCTACGTTTTTAGAGGCACCCGTAACGACTATAAAGCCGCTGCAACATGGGACCACTCTAGAGGGATATACGGTCCTTTGGCCATGACGAGTGTAGGAAATGTACTTCCAGGGAGGGAGAACTGATGAAAGAGCGCGGTTTTACGCTGGTAGAGCTGATGGTCGGCATGGCCGTGGTGGCGATTCTGACCCAGGCGGCTGTACCGCAGCTGAGCCAGATGCTACAGGCCCAGCAGCGCCTGGCGGCGGCGCGGGAGCTGGCCAGCGGCATCCGCTCGGCCAGGGTCGCGGCCATTACCCGCCACCAGGCGGTCAGTATCCAGGCAATCGATGAGGACTGGAGCCAGGGCTGGCGCATCGTCGTCGAACAAAAGGGCATCGCCCCGAACGACGCGTTGCTGGTCGAGCGCATGCTGAGCGGCCAGGTACGCATCGTCGGCAACAGCAAGGTTGCGCAAAAGCTCAGTTTCGGTGGGTTGGGCGGCCTGCTCGGGGCGGGCAACGGCACCTTGTTCGTGTGCCTGAACGACCGCCCGGCCAGCCACTACCAGGTGGTGGTGGCCGTGACCGGGCAGGTGCGGGTCATCGAGCAGCAGGCCAGTCAGGCCTACTGCGGTTGACGCCTCAGGCGCACCTCAGGTCAGCGACTTGACGCGCAGTTCCTTGGGCATCGAGAATGTGACGTTTTCCGGGCGACCAATCAGCTCTTCGGCGCCGGTCGCGCCCCAGGCATGCAACTGCTCGATCACGCCACGCACCAGCACTTCGGGAGCCGAGGCGCCGGCGGTGATGCCGATGCGGGTCACGCCGTCGAACCAGCTGCGTTGCAGGTCTTGGGCGCCGTCGATGAGGTAGGCCGGCGTGGCCATGCGCTCGGCCAGTTCACGCAGGCGATTGGAGTTGGAGCTGTTGGGGCTGCCCACCACCAGCACCACTTCGCAGTCGTCGGCCAGTTGCTTGACCGCATCCTGGCGGTTTTGCGTGGCGTAGCAGATATCGTCCTTGCGCGGTCCGCCAATGGCCGGGAAGCGCGTGCGCAGCGCGTCGATGACGCGGCTGGTGTCGTCCATCGACAGCGTGGTCTGGGTCACGAAGGCCAGGCGCTCGGGGTCGCGCACCTGCAGGTTGGCAACGTCCTCTTCGTCCTCGACCAGGTAGATCGAGCCGCCATTGCTGGCGTCGTACTGGCCCATGGTGCCTTCGACTTCCGGGTGGCCTTCGTGGCCGATCAGGATGCATTCGCGCCCGTCGCGGCTGTACTTGGCCACCTCGATGTGCACCTTGGTCACCAGCGGACAGGTGGCGTCGAAGACTTTCAGGCCGCGCCCGGCCGCCTCGTTGCGCACCGCCTGGGAGACGCCGTGGGCACTGAAGATGACGATGACGTCGTCCGGCACCTGATCAAGCTCCTCGACGAAGATCGCGCCACGCGAGCGCAGGTCTTCGACGACGAATTTGTTGTGAACCACTTCATGACGCACGTAAATCGGCGGGCCGAACACTTCCAGGGCACGATTGACGATTTCGATCGCACGGTCCACACCGGCGCAGAAGCCGCGGGGGTTGGCGAGTTTGATGTGCATGCTGTGCCTCGTATTGTGGGGCTGATCACCGGTGTAGGAGCGCGCTTGCCCGCGACCGAGTGCGCAGCGCTCGCAAAATTGATGAAACGCCGCAAATTTACGGCCTGAAATCTGCGAAACGCCGCAAATTTACGACTGCTAACGCAGCCGGTCGCGGGCAGAGCGCGCTCCTACGTCAGGCCAGCGGCGGGTCAGGCGTTCAATGCCGTCACGTCGAAGATTTGCACTTCGAATTCCAGCGTCTTGCCGGCCAGCGGGTGGTTGAAGTCGATGGTCACCTGTTGATCGTCGAACGCTTTGACCACACCGGGCAATTCGGTGTTCGCGGCATCGTTGAAGATCACCAACAGGCCCTCGGACAGCTCCATCCCTTCGAACTGCGAGCGTGGCATGATCTGCACGTTTTGCGGGTTGGGCTGACCAAAGGCGTTTTCCGGCAGGATCTGCACGCTGCGGTGATCGCCGGCCTTGAAGCCGAAGATCGCCATCTCAAAGCCCGGCAACAGGTTGCCGTCGCCGACCTTGAAGGTCGCCGGCGACTTGTCGAAGGTGCTGTCTACGGTGTCGCCGTTTTCCAGGCGCAGGGCAAAGTGCAGGGTGACCTGAGTGTTCTGGCCAATGCGCTGTTCGCTTGCCGAATATTCAGTCATGAACGGCCTCTCCGGTTTTCTTGCTCTTGAACATGTCCAGCGCCAGCATCACCGCGCCGACGCTGATGGCGCTGTCGGCCACGTTGAACGCCGGGAAGTACCAGCGGTTCTGCCAGTGCACCAGGATGAAATCGATCACATGGCCCAGCACGACGCGGTCGTACAGGTTGCCAAGCGCCCCGCCCAGCACCAGGGCCAGCGCAATCGCCAGCCAGGTGTCGTCACGCCCAAGACGCTTGAGCCAGACCACCAGCACGCCACTGACCACGATGGCGATCAGGGCGAACAGCCAGCGCTGCCAGCCGGCGCCGTCCGCCAGGAAGCTGAAGGCGGCGCCGGTGTTGTAGGCCAGGGTCCAGCTGAAGTAGTCCGGAATGACGATGATCTGCTGGTACAGGTTCAGCGAGTGCTCGAAGTAGTACTTGCTGGCCTGGTCAATGACCAGGACCAGCAGCGTCAACCACAACCAGCCCAGGCGGCCGAAACGGCCACCGGGTGCCGACAGGCTGTTATCACGCATAGTGACGCACCTCGCCGGCGCCGCTGATGTTGTCCGCACAGCGGTTGCAGATCAGCGGATGGTCGGCGTGGCTGCCCACGTCTTCGCGATGATGCCAGCAACGGGCGCACTTGGCGTGGGCCGACTTGACCACCTTGAGCTTGAGGCCCGCCACCTCGGTGACCACCGCATCGGCCGGGGCCGACAGCAGCGGCGCCACAGTGGCCGTGGAGGTGATCAGCACGAAGCGCAGCTCGTTACCCAGTTTGTTCAGGTCGGCGACCAGCGCGTCTTCGGCGTACAGGGTCACTTCGGCCTGCAGGTTGCCGCCAATGGCCTTGGCCGCGCGCAGGTTTTCCATTTCCTTGTTCACGGCCGTCTTCACCGCCATGACCCGCTCCCAGTAGGCACGGTCCAGCTCGAAGCCTTCCGGCAGCTCGCTCAGGCCCTGGTACCAGGTGTTGAGCATCACCGATTCGTTGCGCTCGCCCGGCAAGAACTGCCACAGCTCGTCGGCGGTGAACGCCAGGATCGGCGCGATCCAGCGCACCAGCGCCTCGCTGATGTGGAACAGCGCGGTCTGGCAGGAACGCCGTGCGGTGCTGTTGGCACCGGTGGTGTACTGACGGTCCTTGATGATGTCCAGGTAGAAGCCGCCCAGCTCCTGCACGCAGAAGTTGTGGATCTTCGAGTAAACGTTCCAGAAACGGTATTCGCTGTAGTGCTCTTCCAGCTCGCGCTGCAGCAGCAGGGTGCGGTCCACGGCCCAGCGGTCCAGCGCCAGCATTTCCTCGGCCGGCAGCAGGTCGGTGGCCGGGTTGAAACCGGTCAGGTTCGACAGCAGGAAGCGGGCGGTATTGCGGATCCGCCGGTAGGCGTCGGCGCTGCGCTGCAGGATCTGGTCGGAGACCGCCATTTCGCCGGAGTAGTCGGTGGCCGAGACCCACAGGCGCATGATGTCGGCGCCCAGCGTGTCGTTGACCTTCTGTGGCTCGATGGTGTTACCCAGCGACTTCGACATCTTGTGACCCTTTTCATCGACGGTGAAGCCGTGGGTCAGCAGTTCGCGGTAAGGGGCATGGTTGTCGATGGCGCAACCGGTCAGCAACGAGGAGTGGAACCAGCCGCGGTGCTGGTCGGAGCCTTCCAGGTACAGGTCGGCACGCGAGCCGCTGTCGTGGCCGATGTCGTGCGAGCCGCGCAAGACGTGCCAGTGCGTGGTGCCGGAGTCGAACCAGACGTCCAGGGTGTCGCTGATCTTGTCGTACTGGGCCGCTTCGTCACCGAGCAGTTCGGCCGCATCCAGCTTGAACCAGGCCTCGATGCCTGCTTTTTCAATGCGCTGGGCGACTTCTTCCATCAGCTCGACGGTGCGTGGGTGCAGCTCGCCGCTTTCCTTGTGCAGGAAGAACGGGATCGGCACGCCCCAGTTGCGCTGGCGCGAGATGCACCAGTCCGGGCGGTTGGCGATCATCGAATGCAGGCGTGCCTGGCCCCAGGCCGGCACGAATCTGGTCTCTTCGATTGCCTTGAGGGCACGGTTGCGCAGGGTGTCGCCGGCGGCCGGCGGCTTGTCCATGCCGACGAACCACTGCGCGGTGGCACGGTAGATCAAGGGCGACTTGTGGCGCCAGCAGTGCATGTAGCTGTGGCTGATGGTTTCGGTGTGCAGCAGGCTGCCCACTTCGGCCAGCTTGTCGATGATGTTCTGGTTGGCCTTGAAGATGAACTGGCCGCCAAAGAACTCCAGCGACTCGACGTACACGCCGTTGCTCTGCACGGGGCTGAGGATGTCATCGTTGCTCATGCCGTACTGCTTGCAGATGTTGAAGTCGTCCAGGCCATAGGCCGGGGCGCTGTGGACAACACCGGTGCCGGCCCCCAGCTCGACGTAGTCGGCCACGTACAGCGGCGACAGGCGGTCGTAGAACGGGTGACGGAAGTTGATCAGTTCCAGCGCCTTGCCGGTGGCGGTAGCGATCACCGAACCTTCGAGCGTGTAGCGCGCCAGGCACGAGGCGACCAGCTCTTCGGCCAGGATCAGCAAGCGGTCACCGACATCGACCAGCGCGTAGGTGAACTCGGGGTGCACGTTCAGCGCCTGGTTGGCCGGGATGGTCCACGGGGTGGTGGTCCAGATCACGATGGCGGCCGGCTTGGGCAACGCTTCCAGGCCAAAGGCGGCGGCCAGCTTCGCGTCATCGGCAACCGGGAAGGCCACGTCGATGGTCGAGGATTTCTTGTCCTGGTATTCGACTTCTGCTTCGGCCAGGGCCGAACCGCAATCGAAGCACCAGTTGACCGGCTTGAGGCCCTTGAACACGAAACCGCCCTTGACCATCTCGGCCAGGGCACGGACTTCACCGGCCTCGTTGGCAAAGTTCATGGTCAGGTACGGGTTGTCCCAGTCGCCCAGCACGCCCAGGCGGATGAACTCGGCCTTCTGGCCCTCGATCTGCTCGGCAGCGTAGGCACGGCACAGCTCGCGGGTCTTGTCGGCGGACAGGTTCTTGCCGTGGGTGACTTCGACCTTGTGCTCGATCGGCAGGCCGTGGCAATCCCAGCCCGGCACGTACGGGGCGTCGAAGCCGGCCAGGGTCTTGGAGCGCACGATCATGTCCTTGAGGATCTTGTTCAGTGCGTGACCGATGTGAATCTTGCCATTGGCATAGGGCGGGCCGTCGTGCAGGACGAACTTGGGACGGTCCTTGCCAATTTCACGCAGCTTCTGGTACAGGCCAATGCTGTCCCAGCGCTGCAGGGTCTGCGGCTCGCGCTGGGGCAGGCCGGCCTTCATCGGGAAGGCGGTGTCCGGAAGATTAAGCGTGGCTTTGTAGTCGGTCATTTCAGGCTCTTGGTTAGCGGTTGGCCATGCCAGTGGGCACGGGCGGCGGCGACGTCCGCATTGATCGCCGTCTTGAGCGCCTCGAGCGAGGCGAAACGCTGCTCATCGCGCAGCTTGTGGTGGAAGACCACCGTCAAACGCCGGCCATAGAGATCACCGGCAAAATCCAGAAGGTGCACCTCGAGGTGGGCGCTGCCATCACCGGCCACGGTCGGGCGCACGCCGATATTGGCCACCCCCGCCCATGTCTGGCCATCAATGTGTATGCTGACCAGATAGACCCCGCTCAAGGGCACGCGGCGGCGCTTGAGCTGCACATTGGCGGTGGGGGTCCCCAGTTGGCGGGCCAGCTTCTGGCCATGCAAAACCCGCCCGGCAATCGCGAACGGGCGACCGAGCAAGCGCTCGGCCAGGACGAAGTCCGAGCCAGCCAGGGCCTTGCGCACCTTGGTACTGCTGACGCGCACGCCGTCTATCTCGACGGTCTGCGCCGCCTCGACGGTAAAGCCGTGGGCAGCACCGACCTGTTGCAGAAAGTCGAAGTCGCCCTTGCGGTCGTAGCCAAAGCGGAAATCGTCGCCGACCTCCAGGTGCTTCACACCCAGGCCGTCGATCAGGATGGTGTCGACGAAGGCGGCGGCATCAAGCCGGCTCAGGCGCTGGTTGAACGACAGGCACAGTACCCGGTCGACGCCCTCGGCGCGCAGCAGCTCGATCTTGTCGCGCAGGCGTGCCAGACGCGCAGGCGCTGTCTCGGGGGCGAAGAATTCACGCGGCTGCGGCTCGAAGATCACCACGCAGCTGGGCACGCCCAGTTCGACCGCCCGCTCACGCAGACGCGCCAGGATGGCCTGGTGGCCGCGGTGAACCCCGTCGAAGTTGCCAATCGTGGCGACGCAGCCCCGGTGCTGGGGGCGCAGATTGTGGAGGCCTCTAACCAGCTGCATAACGCGCTTCTTGCTCATAAAGTGGCCGATTATACCCAGACAAACGCACGGACGACAGGTAATGACGATCAGTAGGAGCGCGCTTGCCCGCGACCGGCTGCGTTAGCAGTCGTAAATTTTCAGCGTCTATACAATTTTTGCGAGCGCTAACGCACTCGGTCGCGGGCAAGCGCGCTCCTACAGGCTGATCGCCTTGCGGGCGAAATCCTTGAGGCGAAAGCCCAGCAACAGCAGCATGGCAAAGTAAATCACCACTCCGGCCACCACCAGCCCGCCCAGACGCACGAAGCGCTCCAGCATACCGCCCTGGTCCCAGGCCGGCATGAAATGCATCAGGCCCAGCAGCCCGGCCGACATCACCCCGGCGGCCAGGCATAGCTTGAACAGGAACTTCGCCCAGCCCGGCTGCGGCTGGAACAGGTCCTGGCGGCGCAACTGCCAGAACAGCAGGCCAGCGTTGATGATCGCCCCGACACTGATCGCCAGGGCCAGGCCCGCATGCTGCAACGGTCCGATAAAGGCCAGGTTGAGCAATTGCGTGACGACCAGGGTGAAGACCGCGATCTTTACCGGCGTGCGGATGTTCTGCTGGGCATAGAAGCCCGGCGCCAGCACCTTGATCAGGATCAGGCCCAGCAAGCCGACCGAGTAGGCCACCAGCGCCTGCTGGGTCATGGCCGCATCATGGGCGTCGAACCGGCCGTACTGGAACAGCGACACGGTCAACGGCTCGGCCAGCAGGCCCAGCGCCAGGGTGCACGGCAGCACCAGTACGAAACACAGGCGCAGGCCCCAGTCGAGGATGCGCGAGTACTCCTGGCGGTCCTTGTCGGCGTAGGTCCTGGCCAGGGTCGGCAGCAGGATGGTGCCCAGCGCCACGCCCAGCACGCCGGACGGCAACTCCATCAGGCGGTCGGCGTAGTACATCCACGACACCGAGCCCGCCACCAGGAACGAGGCGAAGATGGTGTTGATGATCAGCGAAATCTGGCTGACCGACACACCGAGAATGGCCGGCAGCATCTGCCGCATCACCCGCCATACGCCCGAATCGCGCAGGTTCAGGCGCGGCAGCACCAGCATGCCGATCTTTTTCAGGTGCGGCAGCTGGTAAAGCAGTTGCAGCAGCCCGCCGACCAGCACCGCCCAGCCCAGCGCCATGATGGGCGGGTCGAAGTACGGAATCAGGAACAGCGAAAAGCCGATCATGCTGACGTTGAGCAGGGTCGGCACGAAGGCCGGCACGGCAAAGCGGTTCCAGGTATTGAGGATCGCACCGGCCAGCGACGACAGGGAAATCAGCAATATATAAGGAAAGGTCACCCGCAACAGATCACTGGTCAGCGCGAATTTTTCCGGGGTATCGGCAAAACCCGGCGCCGTGGCCCAGATGATCCAGGGCGCAAAGACCACGCCCAGCAGGGTGATCAGCGCCAGGGCCAGGGTCAGCAAGCCCGAGACATAGGCCACGAAGGTACGGGTCGCTTCCTCGCCCTGCTGTTGCTTGTACTCGGCCAGGATCGGCACGAATGCCTGGGAGAACGCCCCCTCGGCAAAGATGCGCCGCAGCAGGTTGGGCAGCTTGAAGGCGATGAAGAAGGCGTCGGTCGCCATGCCGGCGCCAAAGGCCCGGGCGATGATGGTATCGCGCACGAATCCCAGGATTCGTGACACCATGGTGATGGAGCTGACAGCAGCCAGTGACTTGAGCAGGTTCATTGAAAAAGTTACGCGCCTCGACCTAACGACTCATGCATGCAATACTCCGCGCCCCAAACGGGCCCGAAGCCAAAGTGCGCGAGTTTACAGGTCGCACCGGGGAAGTGAAGCACCGGCGTTATGCCACGACCGCTCAGCGGAACCTGGCATCTCCCCTTGACAACACTTCCACTCATCGGCATGATTCGCGGCCTTGTTTGTAAGCTAATTCATAAAGTCTTTCGAGGAGCTTGACGGTGGCCAACTCACCTTCCGCCAAAAAACGTGCAAAACAGGCTGAGAAGCGTCGCAGCCACAACGCCAGCCTGCGTTCCATGGTTCGTACCTACATCAAGAATGTGGTCAAAGCCATTGACGCAAAAGACGCAGAAAAAGCGCAAGCCGCTTATACTCTGGCTGTTCCTGTCATCGACCGTCTGGCCGACAAAGGGATCATCCACAAGAACAAGGCTGCTCGCCACAAGAGCCGCCTGAATGGTCACATCAAGGCGCTGAAAGAAGCTGCTTGATTGATCCGTTCTTGAAAAACCGACCTCAGGGTCGGTTTTTTATTGCCTGGAAAAAGCCCTCCTACTCCACCTGCGTATCCGCCACGCTCAGCGACGCATCGAAAAAGCGGTATTGCCCACGCCCTGCCCGCTTGGCTGAATACATCGCCGCATCGGCACCCCGGATCAACTCATCGACCTCCTGGCCGTCCCGCGGGCACAGGCTGACACCGACGCTCGGACTGCTATGAACCCGGTGATCGTCCAGCGCATAGACCTCCGTCAACCGCTGCACCAGCGCCCTGACCCAGAGCTCGACCTGAGCCTCCGTGCGCTCACCCGCCAATAGCACGACAAACTCATCGCCACCGAAGCGCGCAGCCTGGTCGGCCGGCTCCAGCAAGCCCTGGATACGCCCGGCCACCGCCTGCAGCAACAGATCGCCGACCTTGTGCCCGAGCGAATCGTTGATCGACTTGAAACGGTCCATGTCGATAAACAGAATGGCCAGCAGACCACCCTGCCCGCACTGATCGCTCAGCGCCTGCGGGGCAATCTCCAGAAACTTGCGGCGGTTATGCAAACCGCTGAGGTGGTCGGTGGCCGCTGCATGACTGCTGCGCCGATGCTCCTCCTCAAGGCGAACGATCAGGTCCTGATTGACCTGCTGCGCCTGCTCCAGCGCGGCAAAGGCCTGCTGGCGCCTGTACAGCCCCAGAAGGATCCACAGCACCGCCCCCAGAATCAGCACGCTCATACACAGATTCAATACGAACTGACGCTGGTAGATCTGCCGCGACGACGCCAGGATTTCATCGTAGCCCTGGCTGACCACCACGCTGAAACCGCGCTGCGGCACACGCACGTACAGGCTCTGGTAACGCTCACGGGCGTCGGACTGGAGCATCTCCCCCGTCAAGGCCCCGGCCTGGGGCAACGCCGGTGCCAGCGGCTTGCCGGCCATCACCAGCCCGCCACTGGAAACCCGCAACAGCTCGCGCCCCTCATTGTCGAGCAGGCGCATCATGCCGCTGCGCCCCAGATCGATATGCTCGAAGAGCGAGGCCAGGTAATCCGCATCCAGCTGCACGACCAGAATACTCTCCATTTTTCCGGTAACGGCATTGACCAGTGGCAGCAAGAAAGGTAGCCATCGACCCGGCTCAGGGCTTTCAGGCCACTGCAGCAGCGCGGTAAAACCATGATGCTCGACATGCGCATGCAGTTGCGCCCGCCAGCGCGGTGGCATTTGTGCAGGCACACCTGGATGACTGGCAGACAACAGATGACCGCCAAGGCCATAGAGCGCCATGCGCTTGAACACCGTATCTTCGGCCAGCATGCGCACCAGAGAACGGTAGTTGTCCACCGAACTGTCCATATCGCCCCGCGCCACCTTGCCGACGGCCTGGGCACGGTCTACCAGTTGGCGCAGGTTCTGCGCGGCGATGGTCGCCAGATTGAGATGCTCCGCAGAGGCCGCCTGCAGCGCCTCATCGCGTGAGCGCGCCTGTTGCTGGAAGTACAGTACCCAGAGAAAGGTCAAGGTCAGGACGCACAGCATCGCCAGCAGCGACTGCACAAAATGGGGCGAGGAAAAAAAGCGGCGCGACACAGGCTAATAGCCAGACGGAGCGAGCATGGCAATCACCATCATGCAGTCAAGGAGTGATGACATATTACTATCATCACCCCAACCACAATCAAGGCGTGGCAGCACTCGACCAGGGCAGGATCGGGATGGCGGTCACCGCATTCTGCGGACTGCCCTCGATCAGCCGGTCGCTGTACACCAGGTACACCAGGGTATTGCGCTTCTTGTCGAGAAAGCGCACCACCTGCATGGTCTTGAACACCAGCGAGGTGCGCTCCTTGAACACCTCCTCCCCGTCCTTGAGCGCGCCCTTGAAGCGAATCGGCCCGACCTGCCGGCAGGCGATGGACGCCTCGGCACGGTCTTCGGCCAGCCCCAGGCCACCCTTGACGCCGCCGGTCTTGGCCCGCGACAGGTAACACGTCACCCCCTCGACGCCGGGATCATCGAAGGCCTCGACCATGATCCGGTCATTGGGCCCGACCAGCTTGAACACGGTCGACACCTGGCCGATCTCTTCGGCCATCACTGGCAAGGCACCGCCCAGCACTGACCCGAACAGCGCCAGTGCCGCCACTTTCCTGAGCCCACGCTGCATGTTCATACCCACCTTGTTCAGACCAGAATCAGGTTATCGCGATGCACCAGTTCAGGCTCGGCCATGTAGCCCAGCACCCGGACGATGGCCTCGGAGGACTGGCCAATGATCTTCTGCGCCTCGATGGCGCTGTAGTTGCTCAGGCCGCGCGCGACTTCACGCCCATCAGGCGCAACGCACACGACCATTTCGCCGCGGCGGAAACTGCCCTGCACCAGCTTGACGCCCACCGGCAGCAGACTCTTGTTGTCCGACACCAGCGCCGCCACCGCGCCCTGGTCGAGTACCAGCGTGCCGCGGGTTTGCAGGTGCCCGGCCAGCCATTGCTTGCGCGCCGCGAGCATTTCGCGCTCTGGCGACAACAACGTGCCCAGGAGCTCGCCCGCCTTGAGGCGCGACAGCACCTGCTCGATACGCCCACCGACGATCACCGTGTGCGCCCCCGAGCGTGCTGCCAGCCGCGCCGCACGCAGCTTGGTCTGCATGCCACCACGCCCCAGCGCCCCGCCGGTGCCGCCGGCCACGGCATCAAGCGCCGGGTCATCGGCGCGCGCCTCGGAAATCAACCGGGCATCGGGGTTGTTGCGCGGGTCGGCATCGAACATGCCGTCGCGGTCGGTCAGAATCACCAGCAGGTCGGCCTCGACCAGGTTGGCCACCAGCGCCGCCAGGGTGTCGTTGTCGCCAAAGCGGATCTCGTCGGTGACCACGGTGTCGTTTTCATTGATCACCGGCACCACACCCAGCTCGACCAGGGCACGCAAGGTGCTGCGCGCATTCAGGTAGCGCTTGCGGTCGGACAGGTCGTCATGGGTCAGCAGGATCTGCGCCGTGTGTCGGCCATGCTCGGCAAAACTCGACTCCCAGGCCTGCACCAGACCCATCTGGCCGATGGCCGCAGCCGCCTGCAACTCGTGCATCGCGCTCGGTCGCGTGGTCCAGCCCAGACGGCTCATGCCCGCCGCCACCGCCCCGGAGGACACCAGCACCAGCTCGACGCCCGCTTCATGCAGCGCCACCATCTGTTCGACCCACACGCCCATTGCCGAGCGATCCAGCCCCTTGCCATCCGCAGTCAGCAAGGCACTGCCGATCTTCACGACCCAGCGCTGGGCACCTGTCACTTTGCTGCGCATCATCTTCCAACCTTAGCCAGAGAGTTGTTGAATACGAATTGTTCATACAAACAGAGCAGACACAAAAACGCCGCTCGAAAGCGGCGTCAGTTTACTGCATGCGATCAGTCGCGGACGTAAATGATTTCCGGACCGTCTTCATCGTCCAGATCATCATCCCAATCGTCGTCACTGACATCCTCGACACTCTTCACGCCACTGCGACGCAGGGCGCGCTGGTCGTCCAGCGCCTGCAATTGGGCACGCGCCTCGTCTTCGATACGCTGGTCCAGCTCGGCCAGCTCTTCGGCGTAGGCCGGATCACGCGCCAGACGATCGGCACGGTCTTCCAGGTAACGCATGATGTCACGCGACAGGCGCTCGGTGCCTTCGTGGGCAATGGCCGAGATCACGTAGACCGGGCCCGTCCAGCCCAGTTGCTCGACGATTTCGCGCTTGCGCTCTTCCTGCTCTTCTTCCAGCAACTGGTCGCACTTGTTCAGCACCAGCCAGCGGTCACGCTCGGCCAGGGCCGGGCTGAAGCGCACCAGCTCGTTGATGATCACCTCGGCGGCATCGGCAGCACTGGACTCATCCATCGGTGCCATGTCGACCAGGTGCAGCAGCAGGCGGGTACGCGCCAGGTGCTTGAGGAAGCGAATGCCCAGGCCGGCGCCTTCGGAGGCGCCTTCGATCAGGCCCGGAATGTCGGCAACCACGAAGCTCTTCCAGCGGTCGACACTGACCACGCCCAGGTTCGGCACCAGGGTGGTGAACGGGTAGTCGGCCACTTTCGGCTTGGCGGCCGACACCGAGCGAATGAACGTGCTCTTGCCGGCGTTCGGCAGGCCCAGCAGGCCGACGTCGGCCAACACTTTAAGCTCCAGCTTCAGGTCACGCTGGTCGCCTGGCTTGCCTGGCGTGGTCTGGCGTGGCGCCCGGTTGGTACTGGACTTGAAGCGGGTGTTGCCCAGGCCGTGCCAGCCGCCCTGGGCGACCATCAGGCGCTGACCAGCCTTGGTCAGGTCGCCGATGATTTCCTGGGTGCCGGCGTCGATCACCGTGGTGCCGACCGGCACGCGCAGGATCATGTCTTCGCCCTTGGCGCCGGTGCAGTCGGTGCTGCCGCCATTGGAGCCGCGCTGTGCGTCAAAGTGGCGGGTGTAACGGTAGTCGACCAGGGTGTTGAGGTTTTCGTCGGCGACCATGTACACCGAACCGCCATCGCCACCGTCGCCGCCGTTGGGGCCGCCGTTTTCAATGAATTTTTCCCGACGGAAGCTCATGCAACCGTTGCCGCCGTCACCGGCCTTTACGCGAATCGATACTTCATCAACAAATTTCATAACACTTGCTCCCGTCACGAAGACGAGCAAAACCACATGAATTCATAAGCCTCTTGCAAAGATGAGCGCTGCGACACCGATCAAAAAACCAGAGGGCCCCGGGCCCGTATCACAACAGCTCGCACAGACAGCTTTGCAAGAGACTCACCACCACCGAAAACGAAAAAGCCCCGTCGCAAGACAGGGCTTTTCATGCAACACGTAATTACACTGCCGCGGCTTCAGCCTTCGGAATGATGCTTACGTAACGGCGATTGAAAGCGCCCTTCACTTCGAACTTCACCACGCCTTCCACTTTCGCGAACAAGGTGTGGTCTTTGCCCATGCCAACACCGTAGCCGGCGTGGAACTCGGTGCCACGCTGACGGATGATGATGTTGCCTGGGATGATGGCCTGGCCGCCGTAGATTTTAACGCCAAGACGTTTACTTTCTGAGTCGCGACCGTTGCGAGTACTACCGCCGGCTTTTTTGTGTGCCATGAGTCAATTCTCCAAATGAGGATTAGGCTGGATTACGCCTGAATACCGGTGATTTTGATCTCGGTGTACCACTGACGGTGGCCCTGGCGCTTCATGTGGTGCTTACGACGACGGAACTTGATGATGCGAACCTTGTCGTGGCGACCTTGTGCAATCACTTCAGCGACAACGGTAGCGCCAGCAACGACAGGAGCGCCGATGGTGACTTCGTCGCCGTTGCCGATCAGCAGCACACGGTCAAAAGTGATGGATTCGCCGGTGGCGACTTCCAGTTTTTCAACTTTCAGGTATTCACCCGGGGCGACTTTGTACTGCTTGCCACCCGTAACGATTACTGCGTAAGACATGGTATCTCTCCGAAAATCCTGCTCACCCAGCTCTTTATAGGTAGAGTGTCGGCTGGCATGGCTGCATCAGGCTGGAGACCTTAATGCAATTGCGTAAGGCAGGTGCTGCCCAAGAAAGTAAGGGTGCGCGATTGTACGCAAGCCTTCGAAGCCTTGCAAGTGCCCGGCCAACACGCCTTGACACACCCTGACCCGCGACCTAGCATGCGGCGCAACCTATCTGGAGCACCTGTCGCTGATGCAACCCCAAGCTTTCTACCGCGCGGTGGCGGACGACTTTAGTGCCGTTGACCTGATCATCAAGCAGCAACTCACGTCACGCGTACCGTTGGTCTCCAAGATCGGCGATTACATCACCTCGGCCGGCGGCAAGCGCCTGCGTCCGCTGCTGGTGCTGTTGTGCGGCAAGGCCCTGGGGCATCAGGGCGACGACCTGCGCCTTCTGGCTGCCACCATCGAGTTCCTGCACACCGCCACCCTGCTGCATGACGACGTGGTCGACATGTCCGGCATGCGCCGTGGCCGCTCGACGGCCAACGCCCTGTGGGGCAACGCGCCCAGCGTGCTGGTCGGCGACTTCCTTTATTCGCGCTCGTTCGAAATGATGGTCGAACTGGGCTCGATGGAAGTCATGAAGATTCTTTCCAAGGCCACCCGTGTGATTGCCGAGGGCGAGGTGCTACAGCTGTCGAAGGTTCGCGATGCCAGCACCACCGAAGAAATCTACATGGAAGTGATCCGGGGCAAGACCGCCATGCTGTTCGAGGCCTCCACCCATAGCGCCGCTGCGCTGTGTGGCGCCAGTGTCGAGCAGAGTGAAGCCTTGCGAACCTTCGGTGACCACCTCGGCGTGGCCTTCCAGTTGGTCGACGACCTGCTCGACTACCGTGGCGACGCCGAAACGCTGGGCAAGAACGTCGGCGACGACCTCGCCGAAGGCAAGCCCACCCTGCCGCTGATCTACACCATGCGCGAAGGCACCGCCGAACAGGCCGCCCTGGTGCGTCAGGCGATCCAGAAAGGCGGCCTGGACGATCTGGAGAGCATCCGCGCAGCGGTCGAAAGCGCCGGCGCCCTGGACTACACGGCCCGCATGGCCCGCGACTACGTGGCGCGCGCCATCACCTGCCTCGAAGCCCTGCCACCGAGTGAGTACCGCGATGCGCTGGTGGAACTGAGCGAATTTGCGGTCGCCCGCACGCACTGATTCACGGCCTGCCACGAAAAAGCCCGTCCCTGTGACGGGCTTTTTATTGGGCGCTGACACCGCACTATCACGCAGCAAACACTGGAGCGGTGTAGGAGCGCGCTTGGCCTGGGCCGCACTCGGACGACCGAGTGCGTAGCGCTCGCAAAATTGATGAAACGCCACAAACTCATAGTGAACGCATTCAGAAATCTGCGAAACGCCACAAATTTACGACTGCTAACGCAGCCGGTCGCGGGCAGAGCGCGCTCCTACAGCAGCAAACCCAATATCCAATAAAGTCAGTAAATCGCATTGTGCTTGATGGACGCAGCCCAAGCCTCCAATCCCCTTCATCCACATCAGAAACAAACGACCGCTCGCCAGAAAATGCGAATTGATCTCAATAGAGACTTGCTATTATCGTAATAAGAATTATTCTCATCGAATCGAAACAGGAGATGGAACATGACTTATTTGATCGATGCATGGCTGGATCGTCCACAACCCTACCTGCGCATTCTGCATCGCGAGACCGGTGAGGTGTGTGCCGTGCTTGGGGAAGAGGCGCTGGAGGAATTGCGCGATCAGGGCGACCTGGATGTCCACGGCCTCAATTCGAGCGAGCCGGTGGTGCTCAAGGAGCTGGTGCGCAACCTGTTTCTGTTTTGCTATGCGCGAGCGCTGCGCCCGATGGGCGAGCTGAGCCTGTGAAGGCTGGACAGCGCAGCGGCTGAACGCCCTTGCGGGATCGCTCAGCCGGCGCGCTTGCAGCTTACAGAACGTCGAGCAGCTCGACGTCGAAGACCAGCACGCTGTGCGGCGGGATGCTGCCAACGCCTTGAGCGCCGTAGGCCAGCTCGCTTGGCACATACAGGCGCCATTTGCTGCCGGCATTCATCAGTTGCAGGGCTTCGGTCCAGCCGGCGATCACGCCGCCCACTGGAAATTCGGCAGGCTCGCCACGATCGTAGGAGCTGTCGAACACGGTGCCATCGATCAGGGTGCCGTGGTAGTGGGTACGCACCTGGTCTTCACGGCTTGGCTTGGCGCCATCACCGGATTTCAGCACTTCAAATTGCAGACCCGAGGCCAGGGTGGTGATGCCTTCACGCTTGGCATTTTCAGCCAGGTAAGCGACACCGGCAGCCGCCGCCTGCTCGGCCTTGGCCGCCGCCTGCGATTGCATGACTTCACGAATGACCTTGAAGCTGGCCGACAGGTCTTCCTGGCTGACGCGGCTCGGCTGGCTGTTGAATGCATCGGTCAGGCCGGTGAGGATGGCCTGCAGGTCGACGCCCGGCGGCGGGTTGTCACGCAGTTGGTCGCCCAGTTGGCGGCCGATGCCATAGCTGACGCGGGTTTCGTCGGTGGACAGATTGACTTCGGACATAACGCTGCTCCGCAAGGGAGTGTCTGGTACTCAATGCCCGCAAAGCGTGTGACCTGCGCCATTGCCGACCCGACACCCCGGATAAAAGGGCGGCCAGCCTAGCATAATCAGGCCGGCTGGCCCTACCGCAACACCGTCAGCGGCAAGGCCTTGATGATCAATGCTTGGTCAACCGGTCCAGGTACCCCATCACGAAGGCCGAGATCACGAACGTCATGTGGATGATCACGTACCACATCAGGTATTCGGTCTCGATGTTGCGTGCGTCCATGAACACCCGCAGCAGGTGGATCGAGGAAATCGCCACGATGGAGGCCGCCACTTTCATCTTCAGCGACGAAGAATCCATGGTACCGAGCCAGTTGAGCTTTTCCTTGTCTTCGTCGATGTCCAGTTGCGAAACGAAGTTTTCGTAGCCGGAGATCATCACCATGACCAGCAGGCCACCCACCAGCGCCATGTCGATCAGCGACAGCAACACCAGGATCAGGTCGGCTTCGGCCAGCGAGAAGATGTTGGGCAGGACGTGGAAGACTTCCTGGAAGAATTTCAGCCCCAGTGCCAGCAACCCAAGGGACAGGCCGAAGTAAATCGGGGCCAGCAGCCAACGCGATGCATACATGGCATTTTCAAAGAAACGTTCCATCGGGACTCGCCTGTGACTGGAAATGGGCGCGCGAGTATATCAGGACGCCATGACGGCTCTTGAGCCGCGACAAAATGCCGCGCAGCAGGGCAACGCAATGAGCTGTGGGAAGCGGCGTGCCGACGATGGCGGCGGTAAAGGCAAGCAGATGTACCGGTCTTGCTGGCCCCATCGCGGGCAAAGCCCCCTCCCACAGTCTGATGCCAGACACGAGACCTTGGGCGACATCAATCCTGTGGGAGGCGGCTTGCCGGCGATGGCGGCGGTACAGACCTGCAGAGAGGGTTCAGTTTCACCGGCCTAATCGCGGGCAAGTCCTCTCCCACAAACTGAGTGCAGTCAGTTTTTACAGCGAGGACCGCTGGCTCTGGGTCATCTGGCTGTTGAGCCGGCGCAATTCGCCTTGCAGGTGCAGGCTCCAGATGGGCAGGTCGTCACAGAACTGGTAGCCGTTCAGGCTCAGGCTGTCGGCAATTGCCTGCAGCACCGATTCGGCGGCGCGGGCACCGGGGAAAGGCCCCTGGGCCTTGATCGCCGAAGGCTGCTCGCCCGACATGCCGGCGGCGAACAGCAATGTCCACAGCCCGCTTTCACCCAGGGGCCGGATGATGCATTCGATCCGCGTCACCAGCCCCAGGCAGTGGCGGGTCAGGCAAAGGCTTCGCGACATGACGACTTCCTCCTCATGGACACAGGGGCCACCAGAACACCCATTCGCAGGCAACCGATTGATCCCTGAGCATAGAGGAAAAACCCCGGCTCAGACGCGGGCAGGACGAACGGATGCCGCAGAGTGTGAACCCTGCGGCATTCACACCGCTTCAACTCAGGGTTTGAGCTCGGGAGCCAGCTGCGCCGGCTCCTTTTCCAGCTCTTCCTTGAGGTCTTCATCGCTGAGCATTTGTGCAATGTCGCGCAGCCGCTCGACCACACGGGCGTTGACGCTGCCCTCAGGGAATTCGCCCTCCTCGTCCGGCTCACCGGCCGGCTCGCCCACCAGCAGGCTCAGGGCCTCGTCGGCCTGGCTCACCGCATAGATATGGAACTGCCCGTCCCGCACAGCCTGCAGCACTCGCTCGTCGAGCATCAGGGTGGCGACGTTGGAACGCGGAATGATCGCACCCTGCTCGCCGGTCAGGCCACGCGCCTCGCACAACCGGAAGAAGCCCTCGATCTTCTCGTTGACCCCGCCCACCGCCTGCACTTCACCGAACTGGTTGATCGAGCCGGTAATGGCAAAGCATTGTTTGAGCGGGGTGCGCGACAAGGCCGAGATCAGGGTGCAGACCTCGCCCAGCGAGGCACTGTCGCCATCAACGTAGCCATAGGACTGCTCCAGGGCGATGCTTGCCGAGATCGCCAGCGGAAACTCCTGTGCATAGCGGCTGCCCAGGTAACCGGTCAGGATCATCACGCCCTTGGAGTGGATCGGCTGGCCAAGGTTGACCTCGCGCTCGATGTCGACGATGCCGCTGCCACCCGGATAGACGGTCGCCGAGATCCGCGCCGGCACGCCAAAGGCCGAGTCGCCCACTTCCAGCACGGTCAGGCCGTTGCACTTGCCCACCGCCGCACCGTCGGTGTCGATCAGGATGATGCCGGCCAGCATATCGTCGAGAATCCGCGCCGAGACCCGCCCGGTGCGTGTGGCCTTGGCCTTGAGCGCCCGCTCGATGTGCCCGGCATCAGTGAGTTCTTCATTGGCCAGCTGGCGGATGAAGTCGGCCTCGCTGACCAACTGGAACAGGTCGCCGATACGCGCCGACAAACGCCCCTGGTGCTCGGCCAGGCGCGCACTGTAGGTGGCCAGGCGTGCCACGGCGTCGGCGGTGAGCGGCGCCATGCCTTCTTCGAAGGTGCGGGTCTTGAGCAACTGGGCGAACTGCTCCAGGGTTTCGTCGACCATCGGGATTTCTTCGTCGAAGTCGACCAGCACCCGGAACATCTCCTGAAAGTCCGGATCGACGTCCTGCAAGGTGTAGTACAGCGAGCGCGAGCCGATGATGATCACCTTCACGCTCCAGGGGATCACTTGCGGTGTCAGGGTCACGGTGGCGACCCGGCCCAGTTCGCCCAGCGGCGATTCCATCTTCAGCTTGCGCGATTGCAGGGTGCGCTTGAGGGCGTCCCAGACAAACGGTTCGCCGAACAGCTTTTCGGCTTCCAGCACCAGAAAGCCGCCATTGGCCCGGTGCAGTGCGCCGGGGCGCAACTGCCGGTAGCTGGTGTACAGCGCACCCTGGTCGGTGCTGTATTCGATACGGCCGAACAGGTTGTCGTAGGTGGGGTGCGACTCGAACACCACCGGCGCGCCGCCGCCGTGGGTATGGCCGACCACCAGGCTGGGGCTGTACTGGTCTTCAAGCAGCTTGCGCGCCTGGGCATCGGTCTTGCTGTCGTCGACCAGTTGCTCGACCACGGTCTTGAGCAGGTTGACCTGCATGGCCTGCAGGTAGGCGCACACCGCGGCGTTCTCGGCGTACTGCTCCGACAACGGCGCGAGCAATGGCTGCAGCGCCAAGATGATGGTTTCTTCGTTGAGCTGGCGCAGCTGGTTGTTGGACTCGCGCTTCCATTGCGGCAGGCTCGACAGTTCTTCATTCAGGCGTTCTTCCAGGCCCGAAATGTCCTCGTGGAAGCGCTCGCGCTCGGCCTCGGGCAACTGCGCGAACTCGGCCTCGTCCAGCGCCTTGCCATCGACCATCGGCGTAAAGGCGATATTGGAGCTGTCGCGGTACAGGGCGATGTCCTTCTCCAGCGACAGGCGCTCGATCACGTCCAGGGCGCGGTCGTAGCGCTGGTTGAAGGCACGGTCGATCGTGCTTTTCTTTTGCTGGTAGGACGGGTGCTCGAACACCGCCGGAAAGGTTGCCAGCAGGTTGTCGATCAAGCCGCCGATGTCGGCGATGAACGCCGTTGCCGTGCCCGAAGGCAGCTCCAGGGCCCGGGGCTCGCGCGATTCTTCGAAATTGTCGACATAGACCCAGTCCGACGGGGTCTGCAGGCGCTTGGCCTCGGCCTTGAGGTAGCGTTTGACGAACGAAAAGCGGCCCGTGCCGGGCTCGCCCATGACATACACGTTGTAACCGGGACGTGGCATCGCCACCCCGAACTGCAAGGCCTCAACGGCACGCTCCTGGCCGAGGACTCCGCGAAAGGGTTCCAGATCGTTGGTGGTCTGGAACGCGAACTGTTCAGCAGTAAATGGACGGGTCAGCGCTTGTGGCGCCAGACGCAGACTGGCAGCTACAGAATCGGGCATCAGTGTTCCTTACATCACGCGGGCAGATAGCGGCATTCTGGCGCTCGCCGGACATCACTTGCAAGGCGCAGGCAAAGGCGGCGCCTTGCAAGTGGCGACAACGTCTCGTCTGTTCGCGACAAAGCGCAATAATCGGCAACAAATCGCGGAACCCTCAGGCATGGGCCACACTCAAAATTGCGCACGTTGCCGATCATGGCCATCTGCACTGACGCAATGACGCACAATCCCGACCCACTCAGGTCGCACACAAAGAGAATAAAGCTATGAAACGGATTCTTCTTGGAACGCTCTTTGCCGCTGTTTCCGTCAACGCCATGGCTCAAGCGCCAGGCGGTCCGGATTGCGGCTGGGGCAACATGCTGTTCGAAGGCCAGCGTGGCACTCCGGCGCACTTCCTGGCTTCTACCACCAACGGCACCTCTGGCAACGCCACCTTCGGCATGACCAGCGGCACCAACGGTTGCTCGACCAACAGTGCATTGACCTACGGTGGCAAATCCTGGCTGGCCATGAATGGCATGATGGATGAGCTGTCCAAGGACATGGCGATGGGCCAGGGCGAAGCGCTGACCACCTACGCCGTGATCCTGGGCGTTGCGCCGCAAGACCGCGAGCGTTTCGCGGCCGTCACCCATGACAACTTCTCGAAAATCTTCACCAAGGCCGACGCCACCGCTGAAGACGTTCATAGCAAGACCCTCGACGTCCTGAAAAACGACCCAACCCTGGCCAAGTACGCTACCCAGGCTTGACGCGTGTCCCCGCCTCTGTAACAAGGGGCGGGTCTTCTCTTTTCGAACAGTTGCCCTCCCATGCTCAAACGTCTCGCCTGTCTGACGCTGTTGGTCTGTGCCCCGCTGTGCGCGGCCCCTCAAGCTGCTCAAGCGGGCACACTCTCCGTAGAGCACGGGCGACTGCAGCAACTGGCCAGTGATCCCTTCTGGATCTCACTGGGCCACTACCAGCAGACCCGCCTGGGTGGCTGGCGCAGTTATGTCGATGACCCCCGGTTTTTCCTGGCCGAGAACGGCGCCCATGATCCGCAGGCCGAACTGAGCGCGACCCTGGCCGCCATCAAGACGCCGGTCGGTGACGCACAACAGCATGCCCAGTGCGTCTACCCGGCCCGCACCCGCTGGCTGCGCGATAAACTGCACCTGCGTGACCTGCCGACAGTGGATTGCAGCGAGTTCAAGGCCTGGTTCAAGGACGTGGCCCCCGACAGCACCGTGCTGATCTTTCCGGCGGCCTACCTCAACAGCCCCTCGTCGATGTTCGGCCATACGCTGCTGCGCATCGACCCGGCCAGCGCCCGGGCCAACAACACCACGCTGCTGAGCTACGCGATCAACTTCGGCGCCTACATCGAGGGCATGGACAACAGCATCCTGTATGCCTGGAAAGGCCTGGCAGGCGGCTATCCCGGCCTGTTCTCCATGGTCCCGTACCAGGAAAAACTCTCTGAATACCGCAGCCTGGAAAACCGCGACCTGTGGGAGTACCGGCTGAACCTGAGCACCGTTGAAACCGAGCGCATGGTCGAGCATGTCTGGGAATTGAAGCAGATCCGCTTCAGCTACTTCTTTTTTGACGAAAACTGCTCCTATCGCCTGCTGGAATTGCTGGAAATCGCCCGTCCGGGCCTGAAGCTGACCGATCAGTTCGACCTCACCGCCATTCCGACCGACACGGTAAAAGCCATCAAGGCCGCCGGCCTGGTGGAAAAGACCGAATACCGTCCTTCCCGCGAGCGCGAACTGCTCAGCCGCGCCGAGCCTCTTGATCCTGACGAGCAGCAATGGGTACTGGCCATCAGCGCCGACACGGCCCGGCTGCAGGACGCCGCCTACCAGTCGCTGCCGGCTGCACGCCGCGCCCTGATCCAGGACGCGGCGTATCGCCTGGAGCGCTACCGCGCCAACGGCCAGGCCCGTGACAGCCAGGCCGCGCAGCGCAGCTTTGCCTTGCTGCAATCGATCAACCGCAACCCGCCCCCGGCCTTGCAGATCGAGCAGCCCGGGCTGCCCGAAGAAGGCCACGAGTCGCGCACCTGGCAACTGGGCGTCGGCAGCCGGGACGACAAGGCCTTTGCCGAGTACGGCCTGCGCATGGCCTATCACGACCTGAACGACAACGCCTATGGCTTCCCGCTGGGTGCGCAGATCGAGATCCTGCAACTGAAACTGCGCCAGTACGAAGGCAACGAGTGGCACCTGCAACGCCTGGACCTGGCGACCATCCGCTCGATGACCCCACGCACCGAACTGCTCAAGCCCTGGTCCTGGCAAGTGGCCGGCGGCCTGGAACGGGTACCGGGCAAGCACGGCGACCAGACGCTGGTCAGCCATGTCAATGGTGGCGCCGGTGGCACCTGGCAACTGGACGACAACCTGCTGGGCTTTGCCCTGGGCACGGTGCGCGTCGAGCACAACAATGACTTTGCCGCCTTCGTCGCCCCGGCGGCCGGCTTCGACACCGGCCTGCTGTGGCGCAACCCGCTGGGCAACCTGAGCCTGGAGGCCAAGGGCGATTACTTCACCAACGGTGAAGTGCGCCGCAGCATCAGTCTCAACCAGCAGTGGGAAGTGTCGCGCAACCTGGGCCTGCGCCTGACGGCACAGCGCGACTTCAGCCATCTGGGCGGGCCACAGAATGAGGTCATGTTGCAGGCCCGCTGGTACCACTACTGAACAGCTTTTCGACAAGCCGTTGACAGCGGGTGGACACAGCCTGAACTAGACTTCCCTCATTCATCGAGGAAACCGGTCATGAACAGGCGTATCGCGTTGTTGGGCTTGATCGTCGTGCTCGCGGGGTGCCAGTCGACCCACGAGCAACTGGTCGCAGAAGGCTACCCACCGGCCTTTGCCGATGGTTTCCAGGACGGCTGCGGCAGTGGCCGACAGGCGGCAGGCGCCATCGGCGGGCAATACCGCAAGGACGTCCCCCGCGACCTGAAAGAGCCGCTGTACGCCAAGGGCTGGACCGACGGCTTTCGCCAGTGCCAGGCGATGCAACTCAACCATGACCGCGAAACCAACAGCTGGGGCAACGATCGCGATCGGGAATGGGAGCGGCAGAAAACCCGCGACAAGGCCCGCGCCTATCGTCCTGACTAGGAACGTCCTTGCCCTGCAGTTGCCTAACCTTCACACGCAGGGAGGACATCATGAGTCGCGCTTTCGTAAACGAAGACAATGCCGCATCCCAGGCCAGCCAGCCAGTCGAACGGCAGGTCAGCGAGCAACCCAATTACGTCACCGCCCACGGGCTGGTGCTGTTGCAGAATCAGGTCAGCGAACTGCAGGCCTTGCACCGGCAACAACTGGAGCTGGGCGACAGCGCCGATAAACAGCGCCTGGTTGATCTGGAACGTGACCTGCGCTACTTCACCCAGCGCCTGCAAAGCGCCATGGTCGTAACAGCCGCACTGTCCACCGACAAGGTGCAGATCGGCAGCAAGGTGACTTATGCCGATGAACACGACCAGCGTCAGCAAGTGCAACTGGTCGGCGAGGATCAGGCCGACGCCAGCCACGGTCTGATCAACTGGGGCTCACCCTTGGGCCGTGCCCTGCTGGGCGCGCATGCGGGCGACGAGGTGCTGTGGAAACGCCCGGCCGGGGACCAGATGATCGAAATACTGGAAATCGAAGCCGACCCCGGCAGCCCTTGACGCCACCCATTGCGCCCGGCACTGGCTACCGTACGCCTGATAACGCTGTAGGAGCGCGCTTGCCCGCGACCGAGTGCGTAGCAGTCGTAAAATTTCAGCGTTTCGCAGATTTTGAATGCGTTCACATTCAGAAATTTGTGGCGTTTCATCAAATTTACGACTGCTGCGCAGCCGGTCGCGGGCAAGCGCGCTCCTACCGGGCAGTGCGGATCAGACCACGCCTTGCGCCAGCATGGCGTCGGCGACTTTGACGAAGCCGGCGATGTTGGCGCCCTTGACGTAATTGACGCTGCCGTCCGCTTCGGTGCCGTAGTGCACGCAGGCATGATGGATCGACTGCATGATGCCGTGCAGCTTGCTGTCCACCTCCCCTGCCGTCCACAACAGGCGCATGGCGTTCTGCGACATTTCCAGACCGCTGACGGCCACGCCGCCAGCGTTCGACGCCTTGCCCGGCGCGAACAGGGTGCCGGCCTCGATAAACAGGTCCACCGCCTCCAGCGTGGTCGGCATGTTGGCGCCTTCGGCCACGCAGATGCAGCCGTTGCGCAGCAGGGTACGGGCGTCTTCAGTGTCGAGTTCGTTCTGCGTGGCACATGGCAGGGCGATGTCACAGGCCAGGCTCCACGGCGTCTGGCCCTGGCGGAATTCCAGGCCCAGGGGCCCGGCCAGCTCGCTGAGACGGCCGCGCTTGATGTTCTTCAATTGCAGCACCGCATCCCACTGCGCATCGTTGAGGCCCGCCTCGATGTACAGCGTGCCTTCGGAGTCGGACAGCGAAATCACCTTGCCACCCAGGTCCATGACCTTGCGGGCGGCGTACTGGGCCACGTTGCCGGAACCGGAAATCGCCACGCGACGGCCATCGATGGCCTTGCCCTGGCGCTTGAGCATCTCTTCGGCGAAGTACACGCAGCCGTAACCGGTGGCTTCCGGGCGGATCAGGCTGCCGCCGTAGGTGATGCCCTTGCCGGTCAGCACCGACGTGAACTGGTTGGCCAGGCGCTTGTACTGGCCGAACATGAAGCCGATCTCGCGACCGCCCACGCCGATATCACCGGCGGGCACATCAAGGTCGGCGCCGATGTGGCGGTACAGCTCGCTCATGAAGGCCTGGCAAAAGCGCATGACTTCCGCATCGCTCTTGCCCTTGGGATCGAAGTCCGAGCCGCCTTTGCCGCCGCCCATGGGCAGCGAGGTCAGCGAGTTCTTGAGCACCTGTTCGAAGGCCAGGAACTTGAGCACGCTCAGGTTCACCGATGGGTGGAAACGCAGACCGCCCTTGTACGGGCCGATGGCGCTGCTCATCTGGATACGGTAACCGCGGTTGACCTGCACCTTGCCCTGATCGTCGACCCACGACACACGAAACAGCACGGCCCGCTCCGGTTCGACCATGCGCTCCAGAATGCCGGCCTGCAAGTAATGCGGGTTGGCTTCCAGGAACGGCCAGAGGCTGCGCAATACTTCTTCCACGGCCTGGTGAAACTCAGGCTGCGCCGGGTCACGAAGCTTGAGGCGGGCGAGGAAATGGTCGACAGATTCGGTCATGGGGAACGTCTCGGAGAAGGATGACTTGTAGGAATTTTTCCGGGACTCTACCAAGGCATAACGCACTTAAAAAGAGCGAAATGTCGTTTTAATGAAATTTTATGGTGCAAATATATAAATTAATGAGCGCTATTCGCGGCTGAAGCCGCTCCTGCGGTCATTTTCAAGGCACAAAAATGGGGCCCTTTAGGCCCCATTCTTGTGCAACGAAAACCGGCGGGTTATGCCAGCTTCTTGTGCCTTACGCGGTGCGGCTGGGCAGCAGCGTCGCCCAGGCGTTTCTTGCGGTCGGCTTCATACTCGGTGTAGTTGCCTTCGAAGAACACCGCCTGCGAATCGTCTTCGTAGGCCAGGATGTGGGTGGCCACACGGTCCAGGAACCACCGATCGTGGGAAATCACGATCGCGGCGCCCGGGAAGTCCAGCAGGGCCTCTTCCAGCGAACGCAGGGTTTCGACGTCAAGGTCGTTGGACGGTTCGTCGAGCAGCAGGACGTTGCCACCCTCCTTGAGGGTCAGCGCCAGGTGCAGGCGACCACGCTCACCGCCAGACAGGTCCTTGACGAACTTCTGCTGGTCACCGCCCTTGAAGTTGAAACGGCCGACGTAGGTACGCGACGGAATCTCGTAGTTGCCGATACGGATCTGGTCGGAACCATCGGAGATTTGCTGGAACACGGTCTTGCTGCCGTCCAGGTCGTCACGGGCCTGGTCAACGCACGCCAGTTGCACGGTTTCACCGATTTCGATGCTGCCCGAATCAGGCTGCTCCTTGCCCATCAGCATGCGGAACAGGGTCGACTTACCGGCACCGTTACCGCCGATCACGCCGACAATGGCGCCCTTGGGCATGGCGAACGACAGGTTGTCGATCAGCACGCGATCGCCATAGCCTTTGCTGACATTCTTGAACTCGATGACCTTGTCGCCCAGGCGCGGACCGGCCGGGATGTAGATCTCGTTGGTCTCGCTGCGCTTCTGGAATTCCTGCGACTGCATTTCTTCAAAGCGTTGCAGACGGGCCTTGGACTTGGACTGGCGGGCCTTGGCGCCTTTGCGCACCCACTCCAGCTCTTCCTTCATGGCCTTTTCATGGGCCGACTGTTGCTTGGATTCCTGGGCCAGACGATCGGACTTGGCTTCCAGCCAGCCTGAATAGTTGCCTTCGTATGGAATACCGGCGCCGCGGTCGAGCTCCAGGATCCAGCCGGCGACGTTGTCGAGGAAGTAACGGTCGTGCGTGATCGCGACCACGGTGCCAGGGAAGCCGTGCAGGAACTGCTCCAGCCAGGCGACCGAATCGGCGTCCAGGTGGTTGGTCGGTTCGTCGAGCAGCAGCATGTCGGGGGCCGACAGCAGCAGGCGGCACAGGGCCACGCGGCGCTTCTCACCACCGGACAGCACCGCGACCTTGGCGTCCCAGGCCGGCAGGCGCAGGGCGTCGGCGGCCACTTCCAGCTGGCGCTCCAGGTTGTGACCATCGCTGGCCTGCAGAATGGCTTCGAGCTTGGCCTGTTCGGCGGCCAGCTTGTCGAAGTCGGCGTCCGGGTCGGCATAGGCGGCATAGACCTCGTCCAGGCGCGCCTGGGCGTCCTTGATGACGCTGACGGCTTCCTCGACCACTTCGCGAACGGTCTTTTCCGGGTCCAGCTGCGGCTCTTGCGGCAGGTAGCCGACGTTCAGCTCAGGCATCGGACGGGCTTCACCGTCGAACTCCTTGTCGACACCGGCCATGATCTTGAGCAGCGTGGACTTGCCCGAACCGTTCAGGCCCAGCACGCCGATCTTGGCGCCCGGGAAGAACGACAGGGAGATGTTCTTGAGAATTTCGCGCTTCGGCGGCACTACTTTGCTCAGCCGATGCATGGTGTAGACATATTGAGCCAAAACGTTGACCTCGCTTGAAGACACAAATGAAAAACCCTGCCACGCAGGCAAGGCTACAAGAATGGCCACTCGTCGGACGTTGAGCGCCGCGAGTGGGTGCAGGCCGTGCCCGGCAGGGGCCGGCCGCAGTGGAAGCGACAGCGGCGCGGGCCAGTATCGGGTAAAAACGGCCGCGCTCAGGGTCGGCAAGCTTAACCCAACTCGGCGGTGGCTGGCAGGGGGACAAACGGTCGCCGGCCATGAGGGCCGGCATGACGGGCGCGCTTGAACGGGTTAGAGCTTGCCCAGACGACTGGCAAGGTGCTGTCTGAACAGGTCATGCCCACTGACCACGACGATGCCCGCCATGACCAGCAGCGCCCCGGTCACGAAGGCCGGTTCCAGGGTTTCATCCAGTAGCCAGACGCCGAAAATCACACCGAACAACGGAGTCAGGAACGACAGCACGCCCAGGCGCGAAGCCAGGTAATGGCGCAACAGCCAGAACCACGCCAGGTAACTCATGAAGGCAATCAGCAGGGTCTGGAAAGCCAGGCTCAGCACCGTGGTGCGCGACAGCTGGAAGTCTGTCTGGCCACTGGCCCAGGCGACGATCAGCAACAGGCCGAACGCACCCAGCAGTTGATACAGCAGGGTCTGGCTGGCCGGGGCCGCTGCCAGCCGGGTGGCGCGCACGGTCACGGTGGTCGCCGCCCAGGCAATGGCGCCCAACAGGCCGAACGCATCGCCCAGGCGTTGATCGGCGCTGGCCGGCGCATTGCCGGCCGGGCCGTAGAACGCCACCACCACACCGACGAAGGCGGTCAGGATTCCGCCCCATTGCAACAGGCTCAAACGCTCACCCGGTACGCACAGGTGCAGGCCGATGGCGGTGAAGATTGGCGCACAATAAAGAAAGATCACCATCCGTGAAGCACTGGTGTAGCGCAGCCCCTCGCCCACGAACAGAAACTCCACGGCAAACAGCAAGCCGACCACGACGCCCGGCCCCAGCGTGGCACGATCAAAACCGCGTGCTTCGCCGCGCCAGAGGATCAAGCCCCAGACCAGGATCGCCGCCAGTCCCGAGCGGATCGACAACTGCAACAGCGGTGCCATGTCGGGCGCTGCCACCTTGATCGCCACTTGCTGCAGGCCCCACAAGGCGCACAGACCGCACATCAGCGCGGCGGCGCGGGCATCGACAGGTTGGCGTGTGTTCATGATCGGTACTCGGACGAAAAGTCCCCAAAGTGTGGACGCGACCGATCAGCCACATATAGCGCCAAACCGACAACCCATAGCGCATAATCGCCACTCGCCCACCCCCTGCGGGAAACCTGCCCATGACCCAGAGCGCCCGACACCTGCACTTGCCCCCCTTTACCGACGCCATTCCTGCGCCGATCTACTTTCGCAGTGCCTGGGTCCCGGCCTCGAGCACCTATCCGGTGCACAGCCATCCCTGGGGCGAGTTCGTCTATTCATACAGTGGCGTGATGGACATCAAGATGCGCGACCAGCATTTTCTGGCGCCGCCGCACTATGGCGTGTGGCTGCCGCCCGAGGCCGAACACGTGGGGCGCAATCGCTACGAAGCGTGCCACTGCTCGCTGTATATCGCCCGCTCATTGTGCACCGACCTGCCGCAACAGGCCTGCGCGTTGACCATCACCCCGTTGATCCGCGCCCTGCTCGACGACCTGCACGCAGCGCCCCCCGGCCTGCCGCAAAGCCCCGAGGAACAACGGCTGCTGCAGGTGCTGCTCGACAAGCTCAGGCAGACCTCACGGGCCGGCAGCTACCTGCCGGGCTCCGATGACCCGATTCTGGCGCCCGTCTTGCAGTGGCTTGAGCGCAACCCTGGCGAAACCCCCTCGTTGCAGGCGCTGGCGACAATGGCCAACACCACCGAACGCACCTTGCTGCGTCGTTGCCAGCGCGACCTGGGCATGTCGCTGGCGCAATGGAAGCAGCGGCTGACCGTGGTGCGCGCCCTGGAACGCCTGGAAACGCCGATGACTGTCGAAGCCATCGCCCTGGATATGGGCTATAGCAGCTCATCGGCGTTCATCGGCATGTTTCGCAAGCTGATGGGCGTGACCCCGGATGAATTTCGCAAGGCCAGGCCCCATGCCGGTGCGCAGGACGGACAGGCATGATCGGTTCTTTTAACGCCCGGTAATGCGCATTAGCCAGCTACGCTCATGACTGGAGTGGCCGGCAGCCCCAACAAACGCTAGCACTTGGCCATATCTCAAGGCATGCTAGCCGCCCTTTGGGCGTCCGGCTTATAGTGCACCGCGCATTCGCTGCTTCAGTCCAGTAGTCAGGAACAACGACTTGCCTTTACCGACCTTTTCTCCAGCGCCGCACAGGAGCGCCAAAAGCACCGGGCATGTGCCTTTGCGCAGCTCGTTGAAAGGTGTGTTGGCGGCATTGGTGCTGCTGATGCTCGCCTTGCTGTTGTGGCAGTCGTTCGAGCAATTCCGGCAGAACCAGGATCGCCAGCGCCAGCGCAGCCTCGACTACAGCACTCAGCTTGCCGACCGCCTGAGCCTGAACATGGCCCTCAGCGCACAGGTCAGCACCAGCCTGCTGGACGAAGCCAAGTCCACAGGCCTGTCCCTTGACCAACCCTCGACACTTGCGCCACTGCGCCAGGCACTGCCGGCCCTGCACAGCGTGGTCTGGCTCAATCCGGTCGGTGCGGTGATCAAGGACAGCGCCGGCAGCACCTTTGACGCCGCCTTTCTCAAGCAACAGCTGGCCCTGGCACAAGGCCGGCCTTTTTATTACACCCACGCCGAAGACGGCACCCGGATTTATCTGCTGCTGCGCCAGGCCGGTGCTTTCAGCGGCGACTACTGGGTATTGCGGCTGGGCACCGAGGTCCTGAACAACCTGACCCAGCAGTACAACCATGACTTCATCCACCTGTGGCGCCTGGAAAGCCGCGAAGGCCAGCGGACCCTGGCCCGCGACAACCACAGGCACACCGGCAGCGCCGAGACGGTGCTGTTGCAACCGATCAGCAACAGCGACTGGCAACTGCGCGGCCTGTTCGATGCCTACCGCGAGCGCCAGGCCTTGCTGGCACCGCTGATCGTCAAGTGCGCCTTTGCCTTGCTGTTCTCGATCCTGCCGTTGATTGCGCTGATCAGCCTGAGACGCCGTCAGGGGCAACTGCTGGAAAGCCGGCGCCGCTACCAGGGTATTTTCGAAGGCACCGGTGTGGCCCTCTGCGTACTGGACATGTCCGGCCTGCCGGCGCTGCTTGAGGCCCTGCAGGTCACAACCCGGGATGACCTGCACAAGCTGCTCGACAACCAGCCCGGCCAGCGCAGGCGCCTGCTGCAGCAGTTGCACGTCACCGAAGTCAATCAGGTCGCCCTTGACCTGCTGGCCATCGAGAGCAATGAGCAGGCCTGGCAGCAGTTGATTGCCGGCTCGCCGCACTCGCGTATCGGGATCGGCCTGCAGATCATCGAGGCGGTGCTCGACGGCCAGCAGCGCCTGGAGCTGGAAATCCGCCTGACCCAGGACGGCGGCCAGGATCAGCACCTGTGGCTGGTGATGCGCCTGCCACAGGCACAGGCCGACTTTGACGCCGTTATCCTCAGCATCGGTGATATCACCAGCCGCAAGCAGATCGAACTGTCGCTGCAGGATCGCGAGAGCTTCTGGTCGGATGTGGTGCGCACCGTGCCCGATCATCTCTATGTGCAGGACGTGCTCAGCCAGCGCATGATCTACAGCAACCATCACCTGGGCCAGACGCTGGGCTATAGCAAGGCCGAGCTGCATGCGATGGGCGAGTTTTTCTGGGAAATCCTCCTGCACCCGGACGATGCCCGTGCCTACCGCGACATGCGCCTGCGCCAGCGTCACCACGCGCACAACGAGTTGCTGCAATGCGTGCTGCGCTTTCGCGACCACCGGCAGAACTGGCGCTGCTTTGACATCCGCGAACAGGCCATGGCCTGGGACAAGGATGACCAGGTCACGCGCATCATCGGCATTGCCAAGGACATCACCGAGCAAATGGCAGCCAGCCAGTCGCTGCGCGACAGCGAACAGCGCTACCGCATGCTCGCCGAAAGCATCAGCGATGTGATTTTCTCCACCGACAACCGCCTGGCACTCAACTATGTCAGCCCCTCGGTGCAGAACGTACTGGGCTACAGCGCCGACTGGATTCTGCACAACGGCTGGAGCGCGGCCCTCGCCAACCCGCAGCAACTGGTGCCCATTCATGCCTTGATCGCGCGTATCCGCAAAGTGCTGAACAAACCCGCCGAACTGGACACGCTGCGCAATGAACTGCCCACCCACCTGTTCCTGTTCGACAGCCTGCGCGCCGACGGGCGCAAGATCCCCATCGAGTTGCGGCTGGTGCTGGTCTGGGACGAGCACGGCAGCTTCGAGGGCATTCTGGGCGTAGCCCGCGATGTCAGCCAGCAGCGCCGCGCCGAGAAAGACCTGCGCATGGCGGCCACGGTCTTCGAGCACTCGACCTCGGCCATCCTGATCACCGACCCGGCCGGCTACATCGTCCAGGCCAACGAGGCGTTTACCCGGGTCAGCGGTTACGAAGTGGCCCAGGTGCTTGATCAGTTGCCAAACATGCTCACCGTCGAACACGAGCAGGAAAAGCACCTGCACCCTATTCTCAGGCAGCTCCACCAACGCGGCAGTTGGGAAGGCGAAGTGCAGCTCAAGCGTCGCAATGGCGAGCAGTATCCGGCGTGGGCAGGCATCACGGCAGTGCTCGACGATGAGGGCGACCTGGCCAGCTATGTGTGCTTCTTCAGCGACATCAGCGAGCGCAAGGCCAGCGAACAGCATATTCATCGCCTGGCCTATTACGACGCCCTCACCCACTTGCCCAACCGCACGCTGTTCCAGGACCGCCTGCACTCGGCCTTGCAGCACGCCGAACGCCAGAGCGCCTGGGTGGTGCTGATGTTTCTCGACCTGGACCGCTTCAAGCCGATCAACGACTCGCTGGGCCACGCGGCCGGCGATCGCATGCTCAAGGAAATGGCCAGCCGCCTGCTGGCCTGCGTCACTGACGACGACACCGTGGCACGCATGGGGGGCGATGAGTTCACCTTGCTGCTGGAGCCGGGCGCCACCCGGGACATCGCGCTGAACCGCGCCATTCATGTGGCCGAGCAGATCCTGACCAGCCTGGTGACGCCGTTTGTGCTCGAAGGCCGTGAGTTCTTCGTGACGGCCAGTATCGGCATTGCGCTCAGCCCGCAGGACGGCAGCGAGTTGAGCCAGTTGATGAAGAATGCCGACACGGCGATGTACCACGCCAAGGAGCGCGGCAAGAACAACTTCCAGTTCTACCAGGCCGACATGAATGCCACCGCGCTGGAACGCCTGGAGCTGGAAAGCGACCTGCGCCATGCGCTGGAGCAACAGGAGTTCGTGCTGTATTACCAGCCACAGTTCAGCGGCGACGGCAAGCGCCTGACCGGCGCCGAAGCCCTGTTGCGCTGGCGTCATCCACGCCGCGGCCTGGTGCCACCGAACGACTTCATTCCGGTGCTGGAAGAACTCGGCCTGGTGGTGGAAGTCGGCGACTGGGTGCTGGCTGAAGCCTGCCGTCAGCTCAAGGCCTGGCACCAGGCCAAGGTGCGGGTGCCCAAGATCTCGGTGAATATCTCGGCGCGGCAGTTTTCCGATGGCCAACTGGGCAAGCGGATTGCCGAGATCCTGCGTGAAAGCGGCGTGCCGCCGGCCTGTCTGGAGCTGGAACTGACCGAAAGCATCCTGATGCGCGAAGTCAGCGAAGCCATGCAGATCCTCGACAGCCTGAAGAACCTGGGCCTGAGCATTGCCGTCGACGACTTCGGCACGGGCTACTCCTCACTGAACTACCTCAAGCAGTTCCCGATCGACGTCTTGAAGATCGACCGCACCTTCGTCGACGGTCTGCCCTCGGGCGAACAGGACGCGCAAATCGCCCGGGCAATCATTGCCATGGCCCACAGCCTGAACCTGGCGGTGATCGCCGAAGGCGTGGAAACCCATGAGCAACTGGAGTTTCTGCGCGAGCACGGTTGCGACGAAGTCCAGGGCTACCTGTTCGGCCGCCCGATGTCGGCCGGACACTTCGAAGCGCAGTTCAGCAATGACGCCCTCTTCATGCTCGATTAAACGGCCCTGTAGGAGCGCGCTCTGCCCGCGACCGAGTGCGTAGCGCTCGCAAAATTGATGAAACGCTGAAGATCTACAGATGTGAACACATTCAAAATCTGCGAAACGCTACAAATTTACGACTGCTAACGCAGCCGGTCGCGGGCAAGCGCGCTCCTACCACTGTCCTGTGGCCCATTCATCCAGCACATGACTGCCTTTCATATGCCAGATAAAAGCCGATGGGGTAGAATGCCTCCCTTTTCCGCTCCGACCTCCCGAGGACAGCCATGTTCAGCCGTGATTTGACTATCGCCAAGTTCGACCCCGATCTCTTCAACGCCATGGAGCAGGAAGCTGTGCGCCAGGAAGAGCACATCGAGTTGATCGCTTCGGAAAACTACACCAGCCCCGCCGTCATGGAAGCTCAGGGTTCGGCCCTGACCAACAAGTACGCCGAAGGCTATCCGGGCAAGCGCTACTACGGTGGCTGTGAATTCGTCGATGTGGTCGAGCAACTGGCGATTGATCGTGCCAAAGAACTGTTCGGTGCCGACTACGCCAACGTCCAGCCGCACGCCGGTTCGCAAGCCAACGCAGCGGTCTACCTGGCCCTGCTGCAGGCCGGCGACACCATTCTGGGCATGAGCCTGGCCCATGGCGGTCACCTGACCCACGGTGCCAGCGTGTCGTCCTCGGGCAAGCTGTACAACGCCATCCAGTACGGCATCGACGGCAACGGCCTGATCGACTACGACGAAGTCGAGCGCCTGGCAGTCGAGCACAAGCCGAAAATGATCGTGGCCGGTTTCTCGGCCTACTCGCAGGTGCTGGACTTCCCGCGCTTCCGCGAAATCGCCGACAAGGTCGGTGCCTACCTGTTTGTCGACATGGCCCACGTGGCCGGTCTGGTCGCCGCAGGCGTCTACCCGAACCCGGTGCCATTCGCCGATGTGGTCACCACCACCACGCACAAGACCCTG
Source organism: Pseudomonas ovata (assembly GCF_003131185.1). Lineage (GTDB taxonomy): Bacteria > Pseudomonadota > Gammaproteobacteria > Pseudomonadales > Pseudomonadaceae > Aquipseudomonas > Aquipseudomonas ovata. Next base: position 68,820 of record NZ_QFFU01000020.1, read on the forward strand.
CGCGGTCCTCGTGGCGGCCTGATCCTGGCACGCGCCAACGCCGACATCGAGAAAAAGCTCAACTCCGCCGTGTTCCCGGGCGCCCAGGGCGGCCCGCTGGAGCACGTCATCGCCGCCAAGGCCGTGTGCTTCAAGGAAGCGCTGCAGCCTGAGTTCAAGGCCTACCAGCAGCAAGTGGTCAAGAACGCCAAGGCCATGGCCGGCGTGTTCATCGAGCGCGGTTTCGACGTGGTCTCCGGCGGCACCGAGAACCATCTGTTCCTGCTCTCGCTGATCAAGCAGGACATCTCCGGCAAGGACGCAGACGCAGCCCTGGGCCGCGCCTACATCACCGTCAACAAGAACTCGGTGCCTAACGACCCGCGTTCGCCGTTCGTGACTTCGGGCCTGCGTTTCGGCACCCCGGCTGTCACCACCCGCGGTTTCAACGAGACCGACTGCAAGGAACTGGCCGGCTGGATCTGCGACATCCTCGCCGACCTGAACAACGAAGCCGTGATCGACGCCGTACGTGAAAAGGTCAAGGCCATCTGCGCCCGCCTGCCGGTCTACGGCGCCTGATAGCGCTGTTTGCCGCACCCTGAAAAAGCCCGGCCTCTGCGCCGGGCTTTTTCTTGCACGCGAGCCTGAACATCACACGCAGCCATCTCCTGCACAATCCGCAGAAACGCCCTACATCAAGCACTCGGCCACCCGCGTCAGGATGCACACCCCGTCCCCACGAGGTTGCCCCCATGATTCCCGTGTCGCGCCTGACCGACCTGCACGCCTGCCCGATCCCGCTGCATGGCATCACCCCATTGGTGTCTGCCTCCCCTACCGTCTGTGTCAACGACCTGCCCGTGGCCCGCATTGGCGACCGGGCCGCCTGCGGTGCGGTGATCGTCAGTGGTTTCGTCAATATCCTGGTCGATGGCCGGCCCATGGCACACATGGGCAGCCTGACCAGCCACGGTGGCGGCCTCATCACCGGCAGCCAGGACACCCGGGGCGGGGCGGTCAACTTCGTCACGCCCCGGCTGGCGGTGGATTTCGCCAGGCTCGGCGCCATTGATGAGTCGGGCAATGTCGACGATCAGAAATTACAGGCGCTGCTGGCTGATCCGCAGCTGGAACAACGAGCCCTGGCGGCTGGCGCATGGGTGGAGTCCCATGATGCACCTGCGGTTGCCAGCAGCGTCTTTACCCGGTCGTTCCAGGTCACCGACAGCGAAACCGGCAAGCCGCTGGCTGATCGCCCCTTCATTGCCGTGGTGGATGGCGAGGAAATCACCGGCCTTACCGACACCACCGGGCTGGCGCATGTCGAAGCGCCCTCGGCCGATTCGCTGATCTCGATGCACGTGATGTTCAAGGCCCCGGCACGGGTGCTGGACGAGCTGTCGAAAACCGACCCGCACTTTACGATCACAGCCAATGCCCAGGCACTGAACAAGGGTCAACCGCTGGTGCCCCTGCCGATCACCATCAATGACCGTGCAGCAACGCGTGAGGCGCTGATTCGCAAGGTCCGGGCGCTGGGGCATGAGTTTGTGGAGCGGTCACAATGGCATGCCAAACCGCCGAAGAACCTACTGGAGCCGGACTGGGACTACAGCATGATTGCACTGCATCATGCCGGCCGGAGTTATTCGTGTGGGAGGGGGGCGGAGCAGATGCTTGAGACTCAAAAGACTCACCAGTCCAAAGACTTCGATGACATCAGCTACCACTATGGCATTGATTGCTCAGGGGTCCTCTATGAAGGCCGGGATATTCGATTCAAAGCATCCAGTGTTTCCAGCTACAATACGGGCGTGATCGGCATTATATTACTGAATAACCTGACGACGCCTGAGGAAGGAAAAGACTGGGTTACTTTTGCACGAAAAAACCTACATTCACTAGGCGTTGGCACCACACACTCCATCCCTGCGACTCAAGCAGATGCCACAATCACTCTAATTAACGCCTTAAAAGATATATTCTTCATTACTCGCTTTGGTGGCCACAAAGAATACCCAAACCAGACCCTTGAAGGAAAAATCTGCCCCGGCAATATCGGCATGGAACTGGTTCAGCTCATCCGAACAAAAACCCAACTGCTGACACCACCCACCTCATGAAAAAGACGATCGCTTTTTTGATAGCCCCACTCTTGGCTGTCCTGTGTGTTGGCTACTACAACTCAATTGAAGATGCTGAAATCCACACTCACTTTTTCCATCAAAAAGAAACCTACACTGCAACTAAAATTTTTTAATATGTTCGCCCATGATGCCGACAGCAAAAAGCTTCATCAACTGACAAATCAAGAGCGCAATCGAGTCATTGATTACTGCGCTTATCGGCTGGGCATTGAAACAGCGCTAAACACTCAGCTTGAGCTAGAAGCTTGCAAAAAAAGATAACGTCCAAAAAACCGGATCTCACCGTGAAAAAAATCATTACACTGATGGCGGCTATCTTTATAATCATATCCTTTGTTGGTTACTATGAGCACTTCGGAGAAAACAGCGTACACCCCGTGATTTTTATCAAAAAAAAACCAACCTTACAAATTATATTCCACCGCGTATTCCACCCCAATTTTGAAACCGGTCTGCACGAGCTGACCGACACACAAAGGCAGCAAATGATCGATTACTGCATCTATCGACTGGGCCTAGAAACCCAGCTAAAGACAGAGAAAGAATTTCGCGCCTGCAAAGAGCAGTAGCACTTACCCACCTTTCAAAAAGCAGTCCTTTTAGCCTGCAAGCAGGACACCTCTATAAACCATGAAAAAAATACTGTCCATCATCGCACTCATTACAGCCGCCCACCTTTACATCGGTTATTACGTATCATTGGACATTGAAGACCCGCGATACATGGTGTTTATAAAAAAACACCCCACCCTGAAGCTCAGATTTGAAAACATCTATACCAGCGACAGGGACAGTAGGTCTCTGGACGAGCTCAGTGAGGTTGAATTGAAGACCGTCCAGGACTACTGCAAATACCGGCTGGGCATTGTCACCCGCCTGGACACCCAGGCAGAACTGGAGGCGTGCAAGGAACGCTGATTTTGCCGTCAAGGCACTGCGTGTGGTCGCGAATACAGCGCCGTCGCGCAGCAAACACTGGCCCCCGGTAGGAGCGCGCTCTGCCCGCGACCGGCTGCGTAGCAGTCGTAAAATTGCAGCGTTTCACAGATTTCTGCGAGCGCTTCGCACTCGGTCGCGGGCTTCGATCCGTTTCACCCCGCCATCTCCGCAAAGCCTGCGCGGATTTTCTCTTCCGGCAGTTCATCGGCAATGAACACGATCACGCTTTCACGCGGTTCGTCTTCGGCCCACTCGGTGTCCCAGTCGAAGCCGTACAACTTGAGCACGCCCTGGAATACCAGGCGGCGTGGCTCGCCCTTGATGTTGAGCACGCCCTTATAACGCAGCAGTTGCTTGCCGTGGTCTTCGAGCAGTTCATTCATGAACGTACTCAAATTGTCGATATCCAGCGGCTGGTCGGTGCGCAGCACCAGGCTGGTAATGCGGTCGCCACTGTTGCCCACCGGTGCCAGCGGGCGCAGGGTCATGCCGCCGCCCAGGTCGGCATTGAGGTTGAAGCCACGCACGTCGAGCAGTTCGGCCAGGTCGATACGGCCATGATCGACGATGCGGATTGGCGCACGGCGGTTGATGCGGGTCAGGCGCGCACTGAGGGCCTCGAAGGCGGCGTCGTCGACCAGGTCGCGCTTGCTCACCAGCAGGCGGTCGGCAAAGCCGATCTGCGCCTGGGCGATGGTCTGCGTCAGGTGCACCTCGGCATGGGCCGCGTCGACCAGGGTAATGATGCCGTCGAGGATATAGCGCTCGCGCAGGTCTTCGTCGATGAAGAAGGTCTGTGCCACCGGCGCGGGATCCGCCAGGCCTGTGCACTCGATCACCAGCCGGTCAAAGGCGATTTCGCCGCTGTCACGGCGTTCGAGCAGCAGGTACAGCGCCTTGGTCAGGTCGGTGTGGATGGTGCAGCACACGCAACCGTTGGACAGGGTCATGACCTGCACCGGCTCGTCGCCGAGCAACTGGCTGTCGATGCCGGCGTCGCTGAATTCGTTTTCGATCACCGCGATCTTCAGGCCATGCTCGGCCTTGAGCAGGTGACGCAGCAAGGTGGTCTTGCCGGCGCCCAGAAAACCGGTCAGTACGGTGACGGGAATGGGTTGCAACTCGCTCATTGGGGCTCCTTGGCAGGATGCTTGGGGCAAAAATCAAAACGCGCCACAGGCAGGGCCTGTGGCGCGTCGGTCAAACAGTCACACAGATCAGCGGTTCAGCAACACTTCGGCCCACCCTTGCCGCCGTAACGGGCTTCCTGGCGTTCCCGAAAGAACTCCTCGTAGCTCATCATCGGCTTGTCCGGGTGCTTGCCCTGCATGTGCTCGACATAGTTGTCGTAGTCAGGCATGCCCACCATCAGGCGGGCCGCCTGGCCCAGGTATTTGCCGAGACGGCCAAGGTCATTGAACACGGGCTGATCCTCTGTGAATGGTCATCAGACTTGCGAACCTTCGGGCATGGCCTGGTAAGGCGCTTCCTTGTCGGTACGTTCGGTCTTGCTCCAGGCTGCACGCCCGACTTTCACGGCGTAGAACAGGATGCTGAAGACCACGAACAGGAACAGGATCGTCAGGCCGGCATTGGTGTAGGCGTTGAAGATCACGTGCTGCATCTGGTCGACGTTCTTGGCCGGGGCCAGGATCTGACCGGCATCGGCCGCCGTGCTGTACTTCTTGGCCAGGGCCAGGAAACCGACAGCCGGGTTAGGGTCGAACAGCTTGATGAAGCCTGCGGTCACGGTGCAGATCAGCAGCCAGGTGGCCGGCAGCATGGTCACCCACACATAGCGCTGGCGCTTCATCTTGATCAGCACGACGGTGGCGAGCATCAGGGCGATACCGGCCAGCATCTGGTTGGAGATGCCAAACAGCGGCCAGAGGGTATTGATGCCACCCAATGGGTCGATCACGCCCTGGTACAGCAGGTAACCCCAGAGCGCCACGCAGCCACCGGTGCCGATGATGTTGGCGGTCCAGGACTCGGTGCGCTTGAGGGCGGGCACGAAACTGCCCAGCAGGTCCTGGAGCATGAAGCGACCGGCACGGGTGCCGGCATCGACCGCGGTCAGGATGAACAGCGCCTCGAACAGGATCGCGAAGTGGTACCAGAAGGCCATGGTGTTTTCACCCGGCAAGGCCTGGTGCAGGATCTGCGCGATACCGACCGCCAGCGTCGGTGCACCGCCGGCACGGGCCAGGATGGTGTTTTCGCCAATGTCCTTGGCCACGGCGGTCAGTTGCTCCGGCGTGATCAGAAAGCCCCACTCGCTGACCTTGGCGGCCACCGAGACCACGTCGCTGCCGACCACGGCAGCCGGGCTGTTCATGGCGAAGTACACGCCCGGCTCGATCACCGAGGCGGCGACCATGGCCATGATGGCCACGAACGACTCCATCAGCATGCCGCCGTAACCGATGTAGCGGGCGTTGACTTCGTTGTCCAGCAGCTTGGGCGTGGTACCCGAGGAGATCAGGGCATGGAAGCCCGAGACCGCGCCGCAGGCAATGGTGATGAACAGGAACGGGAACAGCGCGCCTTTCCAGACGGGACCGGTGCCGTCGGTGAACTGGGTCAGGGCCGGCATTTTCAGCTCTGGCGCCAGGATCAGGATACCGATGGCCAGGGCCAGGATGGTGCCGATCTTGAGGAAGGTCGACAGGTAGTCACGCGGTGCCAGCAGCAGCCAGACCGGCAGCATGGCGGCAACAAAACCGTAGCCCACCAGCATCCAGGTGATCTGTATGCCGGTGAAGGTGAAGCGCGGGCCCCAGACCGGATCGGCCGCCACCAGGCCACCAAGCCAGATCGAGCCGAGCAACAGCACCACGCCGATGATCGAGATTTCGCCGATGCGCCCCGGACGGATGTAGCGCATGTAGATGCCCATGAACATCGCCGTCGGAATGGTCGCCATGACGGTGAACATGCCCCACGGACTCTCGGCCAGGGCCTTGACCACGATCAGCGCCAGCACCGCCAGGATGATGATCATGATCAGGAAGCAGCCGAACAGGGCAATGGTGCCGGGAATACGGCCCATTTCCTCACGGACCATGTCGCCCAGCGACCGGCCGTTACGGCGTGTGGAGAGGAACAGGATCATGAAGTCCTGCACCGCGCCGGCCAGCACCACGCCGGCGATCAGCCAGAGCGTGCCGGGCAGGTAGCCCATTTGCGCGGCGAGCACAGGACCGACCAGGGGGCCGGCGCCGGCGATGGCGGCAAAGTGGTGACCGAACAGGATGTGCTTGTTGGTCGGGACGTAATCCAGGCCATCGTTGTTGACCACCGCCGGCGTTGCGCGGCGCGGGTCCAGTTGCATGACGTTGTTGGCAATGAACAGACTGTAGTAACGAAAGGCCACCAGATAGATGGCGACGGCTGCCACCACGATCCACAAGGCATTGATTGCTTCGCCGCGACGCAGCGCGACGACCCCCAGGGCACAAGCCCCAATGATGGCCAACAGTACCCAGGGTACATGGCGCATCAGACTGTTATTATTTTTCATTTTCTTATTCCAGCAGAAATGACTAGAAGTTCTGGATCATGCAGTTGTGTGGTCGCTTGTGGCGACGCGGCAGCATAACCCGACGATGCGAGTGTAGTCTTGTCAGAGCGAAAGGCCACCCCCCTACGATGGTCTGGGTGAAAATTAATCGGGTCGCGCTACAACCCTTGTCCCAGAGCCTGCGCAAGCAGGCTGCCAGGCAAGACAGAAACTACTCGAACAACGCATCCAGCGCCTGCTCCAGGCGCGTCACGGCAATCACTTGCAACCCTTCATAGGCGTCCTTGGGCGCGTTGCCCTTGGGCACGATGGCGCGCTTGAAGCCGTGCTTGGCGGCTTCCTTGAGACGCTCCTGGCCACTGGGCACCGGACGCACCTCGCCCGACAGCCCGACCTCGCCGAACACCAGCAGGTCATGGGGCAAGGGCCGGTTACGCAGGCTGGACATGACGGCAGCCATCAAGGCCAGGTCGGAGGCGGTTTCGAGCACCTTGACCCCGCCCACCACGTTGAGGAACACGTCCTGGTCGTGGGTCGGGATGCCGCCGTGGCGATGCAGCACCGCCAGCAGCATGGCCAGCCGGTTCTGGTCCAGGCCCAGGGTGACCCGGCGCGGATTGGACATGTGGCTGTCATCGACCAGGGCCTGCACCTCGACCAGCATCGGCCGGGTGCCTTCCCAGGTGGCCATGACCACGCTGCCCGACACCTCTTCCTGGGCCCGGCTCAGGAAGATCGCCGAGGGGTTGGACACCTCCTTGAGGCCACGGTCGGTCATGCCGAACACGCCCAGTTCATTCACTGCGCCAAAGCGATTCTTCACCGCGCGCAGCAGGCGCAGGCGGCCGTCGGCCTCGCCTTCGAAATACAGCACGGTGTCGACCATGTGCTCCAGCACGCGCGGGCCGGCCAGGGCGCCCTCCTTGGTCACGTGTCCGACCAGAAAGATCGCCGTGCCGCTCTGCTTGGCATAGCGCACCAGCAACGCCGCACTTTCGCGCACCTGGGCCACGCCGCCCGGTGCCGACTGCAGTTGCTCGGTAAAGATGGTCTGGATCGAGTCGATGACCATGACCTTGGGCTGCTCGCTGCGCGCCGTGGCGATGATCGACTCGATGCAGGTCTCGGTCATGACCCGCAGCTTGTCCTGCGGCAGGCCCAGGCGCCTTGCGCGCATGGCCACTTGTTGCTGGGACTCTTCACCGGTGACGTACAGCGCCGGCATGCTCTCGGCCAGGTGGCACAGGGTCTGCAGCAGGATGGTGGACTTGCCGATGCCGGGGTCGCCGCCGATCAGGATCACCGACCCGTCCACCATGCCGCCGCCCAGCACACGGTCCAGTTCGGTGGAGCGGGTCGAAAAACGCGGGATCTCCTCGACGCTGACCTCGGCCAGGGTCTTGATCTGCGCCTGCGCCCCGGTCCAGCCGGCCCGCCCGCTGGGGGGCGCGGCGGCACCGCTTTCAAGCATGGTTTCGACCAGGGTGTTCCAGGCGCCGCATTCGCCGCACTGCCCGGCCCATTTGGGAAAGGTTGCACCGCATTCGGTGCAACCGTACAAGCGCTTGGCCTTGGCCATGAATAAATCCGCCCGCAAAAGCCGCCATGATAACGCAGGTGGCCGGCCCCTTACGTCCCCCGACCCTTGGCGTTATTGCACAATCGAATAAAACTTACCGTTTCACGTCCGGTCGATTGAACCGGTACCAAACAGCGGCATCCTGCACGCCGCTCGATTACACTGCAGCGGATCCACTCATCTGTAACAAGGAATGACCATGAGCATTATCAACGAATTCAAGGCATTCGCCGTCAAGGGCAATGTGGTCGACATGGCCGTGGGTATCATCATCGGCGCCGCCTTCGGCAAGATCGTTTCGTCGTTCGTGGGCGATGTGATCATGCCGCCTCTGGGCCTGTTGATCGGCGGTGTTGATTTCAGCGACCTGGCCATTACCCTGCGTCCCGCCGAAGGCGCAGCCCCTGCGGTGGTCATGGCCTATGGCAAGTTCATCCAGACGGTAGTCGACTTCATCATCGTGGCGTTTGCCATCTTCATGGGCGTTAAGGCCATCAACCGCCTCAAGCGCGAAGAAGCCAAGGCCCCGAGCCTGCCGGCGGCGCCTTCCAAGCAGGAAGTGCTGCTGGGTGAAATCCGTGACCTGCTCAAGGAGCAGCACAAGCCGGCCGAGCCGGTGGTGATCGACCCGAAAAAGCCGTTGCTGTAATCGCCGGCACCGGCCGGGCCGTTACCAGTAGGTCTCGACCGCCACCTGCCCCGGCCGGCGGCTCAGGCTCAGTTGCAGGTTGCGCTGCTTGAGCAACTGACGCGTCTCGTCGACCATTTCCGGGTTGCCACACAGCATGACCCGTGAATGTTCAGGACTCAGCTCCAGGCTGGCCGCCGCCTCCAGGTCACCGTCCTCGATCAGTCGCGTGATGCGGCTGTTCAGGGCGCCGGGATAAGCTTCGCGGGTGACCACCGGCAGGTACAGGAACTTGTGCGCGTATTCGGCCAGGTAGTCGCGCTGTGTGAGCGCTTCGATCAGCGGCTGGTACGCCAGCTCCGCCGCTTCGCGCACGCTGTACACCAGAATGATGCGCTCGAATTTCTCCCACACCTCGAAATCCTGCAGCAGCGACAGGAACGGCGCAACGCCAGTACCGGTCGCCAGCAGCCACAGGTCGCGGCCATCGACGAAGCGGTCCAGGGTCAGGTAGCCGAACGCCTGTTTCTCGACCAGCAGTTCATCGCCTTCACGCAGGCGGCTCAGCTCGCTGGTGAACTCGCCGTCCGGCACCACGATGGAAAAGAATTCGAGAAACTCGTCATAAGGCGAAGACACCATCGAGTAGGCACGCCACACGGTGCTGCCGTCGGCCTTGGTCACGCCCAGGCGGGCGAACTGTCCGGCACGGAAACGAAAGCCGGCATCGCGGGTGGCACGCAGGGTGAACAGATTGGGGGTCAAGGGGGTCACGCGCTGCAGCGTTTGCCGGGTGAACTTGTCGTCGCTGACGGTCATGGTGTGCTTGCAACTCCTGAACATGAATGGCAGGCCTGCAGTGTCCCGCAAAAGGCCATCGAGAAACACCGTCTGTTTGTATTGACATCCCGTTGTCGCGTCATCGATGGGTCTTATTTAGACTATTTGGTTCTTTTCTACCTGTTTCAAAGAAGCCCCGAGACAGGGTCAAAAAGCGTTACCCCATGACAAACAATGGTTTCAGGGCGATGACACTTCTTTGAATCCAAAAATGCCATCACCCCACCCGTCTGGATAGTTTTTGCCGGCAAAAGATCCGCTGCGCTTTTTCCTAAACTGACAGAACCCTCATCGAAGGGTCTCGCCAGACCGGCATGGAGGCGATCATGGAATCAGCCAGACTCGTGTCACCCCAACCGTCACAAAGCAGCGCCTTGACGAAAAGAGAAATCGAAATACTCAAGTGGTCCGCCAAAGGCAAGACAGCCAGCGACATCGCAATCATCTTGCGCCTCAAGGAGCGAACCATTCATTTTCATATTGCCAGCGCCATCCAGAAGCTGGGGGTTTGCAACAAGACCGCAGCGGCTGTGCAAGCCGCCTTGAGCGGCGTATTCGGAACCCTTTGATACATGGACCACAATGGCAGGTCCCAAAGGGCAAAAAGCACGTAGAATCACGCACCTTATGCCCGCCCGGTACGTGCCGGACGTGCGTGATGCCCGTCGTTTGCCCAGAGTTTCCTGCCATGCCCCTGCTTTCCAGCGCCTTTGCCCAACTCGACCTGATTCGTCAGCCGGAACAACCGAACGAACCCTTGCAGGCGTTCGATGCCGCTGACGAGTACCTGCTCAATCACGTTGCCGAACAGGGCTTGAACCTGCACACCCGCGTACTGGTGCTCAACGACAGTTTCGGCGGCCTGGCCGCGAGCCTGGCGGCGCACGCGACGGTGTCCAGCAGCGGTGATTCCTTTCTGGCCAGCAGCGCCCTTGAAATCAACCTGGCCCGCAATGGCATGGCCACCGATGCCGTGACGGTGATGCCTGCCAGTGAGCCGTTGAGCGGGCCGTTCGACTGGGTGCTGATCCGCATCCCCAAGACCCTGGCGCTGCTGGAAGAGCAATTGATCCGTCTGCAAGGCCAACTGGCGCCAGGCGCCCAAGTGGTGGCGGCGGCGATGATCAAGCACCTGCCACGCTCGGCCGGTGAGCTGCTGGAAGAATACGTAGGCCCGGTGCAGGCGTCTCTGGCGGTGAAAAAAGCCCGCCTGCTGTTTGCCACACCGGTGCCCAAGGAAGTGCAGCCCTCGCCGTTCCCGACCCGCTATCGCCTTGAGCAACCGGCGCTGGAGCTGGTCAACCACGCCAATGTGTTCTGCCGCGACGGGCTGGACATCGGCACCCGGGCCTTTCTGCCCTGGCTACCCAAGGGCCTGGGCAAGGCGCGTGTCGCGGATCTGGGCTGCGGTAACGGCGTGCTGGCCATTGCCAGCGCCCTGGACAACCCCGAGGCCGAGTACACGCTGGTCGACGAGTCGTACATGGCCGTGCAGTCGGCGGCGCAGAACTGGCACGCCGCACTGGGCGAGCGCCCGGTGACGATCCGGGCGGCCGACGGGCTGGCCACTCAGCCTGACGATTCGCTGGATGTGGTGCTGTGCAACCCGCCGTTTCACCAGCAGCAGGTGGTCGGTGATTTTCTGGCCTGGCGCATGTTCCTCCAGGCCCGGGCCGCGCTGGTGCAAGGCGGCGCGCTGTACATCGTCGGCAATCGCCACCTGGGCTACCACGCCAAGCTGGCACGGCTGTTCCGCGACGTCGAGCAGGTGGCCGCCACGCCCAAGTTCGTGATTCTCAAGGCGCGCAAGTAACCAGAAAAAACCCTCCTTCACAGCCCGTTCAGGAGGGTACAAAAAGCCGTGTCCACGAAACACGGGATGGGATATTGGCGCGAGCCTCAATGAGTGGTCAGGCCCGCCGCACTCATGAACATGCGCATCAGGCTGGCGACGATGAACAGGGCCAGTACGCTGCCGGCCCAGATGCCGCCCAGCCAGGCCAGACGCTGCCACAACGGCTTGTTCATCGCCGGGTCGTCGTCATGCCGGGGATTGTTGCTACTCATCACGTGTTCCTCCAGTCATCAAGCACTCAGTGATAGCCGTCTTCGGTGGTCACCTTGCCGCGGAACACGTAGTAGCTCCAGAAGGTGTACCCCAGGATGAACGGGATGATGAACAGCGTGCCCACCAGCATGAAACCCTGGCTCTGCGGCGGCGAAGCGGCCTCCCAGATGCTGATCGACGGCGGCACGATATTGGGCCAGAGGCTGATGCCCAGCCCGCTGTAGCCCAGGAAGATCAGCAGCAGGGTCAGCAAAAACGGCGTGTAGTGCGCATTGCGGGCCACGGCCTTGAACAGCCCGTACAGGGTCACCAGCACCAGGATCGGCACCGGCATGAACCACAACAGGTTGGGCATGCTGAACCAGCGCTCGGCAATGGCCGGGTGCGACAGGGGCGTCCACAGGCTGACGATGCCCATCACCACCAGCACCGCGATGGCCAGGGGGCGCGCCAGGTCATGCATGGCCTTCTGCAGCGAGCCTTCGGTCTTCATGATCAGCCAGGTGCAGCCCAGCAGCGCATACGCCACGATCAGGGCCAGGCCGCAGAACAGCGGAAACGGTGACAGCCAGTCCAGCGAGCCGCCGGCGTACTGGCGGTCGACCACCGGCATGCCCTCGATAAACGCCCCCAGCGCCACGCCCTGGAAAAAGGTCGCCGTCAGCGAGCCACCAATGAACGCCTTGTCCCACCAATGCTGGCTGGCCTCGGACGACTTGAAGCGGAACTCGAACGCCACACCGCGAAAGATCAGCCCCACCAGCATGAAAATCAGCGGCAGGTACAGCGCTGACAACACCACCGAGTAGGCCAGCGGGAAAGCACCAAACAGACCGGCACCGCCCAGCACCAGCCAGGTCTCGTTGCCGTCCCAGACCGGCGCGACGGTGTTCATCATCACGTCGCGGTCGTGGCTCTGCTTCATGAACGGAAACAGGATGCCGATGCCCAGGTCGAAGCCGTCCATGACCACGTACATCATGATCCCGAAGATGATGATCACGGCCCATATCAGCGAAAGATCAATGCCCATGGCTCAGTTCCCCTTGCCCAGTCGATCGAGATTGTCGCCGTCCTGCGTGCCTTCGACGGCGGCGGAAAGAGGACGGGCCGGCGTGCGGGTCTGGCCCGGGCCGCCACGCGGCGTGTGTTCGACATGCGGCTGAGGCCCCTTGCGCACCAGGCGCATCATGTAGACGAAGCCGGCACCGAACAGCACGAAGTACACCACCACGAACATCACCAGGGTGATGCTCATCTGCACCACGCTGTGGTTGGACACGCCGTCGGCGGTGCGCATCAGGCCGTAGACCACCCACGGCTGTCGCCCGATCTCGGTGGTGAACCAGCCGGCCAGGATCGCGATCAGGCCCGAGGGTCCCATCAACAGCACCAGGCGCAGGAACGGCCGCGACTGGTAGATACGGTCACGCTTGCGCAGCCACAGGCTCCACAGCCCGGTCAGGATCATCAGCATGCCAAGACCGACCATGATGCGGAACGACCAGAACACCACGGTCGAGTTGGGCCGGTCCTCAGGCTTGAACTCCTTGAGCGCCGGCACCTGCTTGTCCAGGCTGTGGGTCAGGATCAGGCTGCCCATGTAGGGAATCTCGACGGCGTACAGGGTTTTCTCCTGCTTCATGTCCGGCCAGCCGAACAGGATCAGCGGGGTCGGTTCGTCGCCGACGTTTTCCCAGTGCCCCTCGATCGCGGCGATCTTGGCCGGCTGGTGCTTGAGGGTGTTCAGGCCGTGGAAGTCGCCGACCACTGCCTGGATCGGCGCCACCAGCAGGGCCATCCACATGGCCATCGACAGCATCTTGCGCACCGCCGGCGTGTTGCGACCGCGCAGCAGGTGCCAGGCCGCCGACGAGCCGACAAAGAATGCCGTGGCCACGAAGGCGGCAATCGCCATGTGGGTCAGGCGGTACGGGAACGAGGGGTTGAAGACCACGGCAAACCAGTCAGTCGGAATGACCCGGCCGTCGATGATCTCGAAACCTTGCGGGGTCTGCATCCAGCTGTTGGACGACAGGATCCAGAATGTGGAGATCAGCGTGCCGATCGCTACCATGATCGTGGCGAAAAAGTGCAGGCCACGGCCCACGCGGTTCCAGCCGAACAGCATCACCCCCAGGAAACCGGCCTCGAGGAAAAACGCGGTGAGCACCTCGTAGGTCAGCAAGGGACCGGTGACGGCGCCGGCAAAGTCGGAGAACCGGCTCCAGTTGGTGCCGAACTGGTAAGCCATCACCAGGCCCGAGACCACGCCCATGCCAAAGTTGACGGCAAAAATCTTCAGCCAGTAGTGATACAGGTCGCGGTACACATCGTTGCGGGTTTTCAGCCACAAGCCTTCGAGCACAGCCAGGTAGCTGGCCAGACCGATGGTGATGGCCGGGAACAGGATGTGGAACGAAATCGTGAACGCGAACTGGATGCGGGCGAGATCGAGCGACTCCAAACCGAACATAAGGCGATTCCTCAGATGCTGCGGCTGCAGGCTTGCGCCGGCAGCGGTGGCCCACGGTCAGGGCGGTTACAGAGTGCCTGGGGGCTTCTGACGAGTCCTCGGCACACCATTGCGATGCAATGGGCATCAGCTGTATGACGGCTGACGCATAGTTGCGTTCGATCGTTTTGATACAGGTCAACCGACGCTGAAAGATTAGCTGCATTTACCTGCGACGCCTGCGTGGTACGTTGTCGCGTGACCGGATGCCTCACCCTGCTGCATAGTGAATGTCGATCGTCAGGGAAGGCGCCCGGCAGCGGCAACGGCCCTTCCCCGAATAATGGCCTTATGCTATTGAATACCTCTGACGTGATCAGTCGTCACGGTGCCGCCACCTCATCAAGAGTCACAGGACGTGCATGCCCCTAACCCATAGCCTTTCCGACCTCTTCGTGCAGTTCATCGAGCAGGCCAGCAACAGCGTGGTGGTCAGCGACGCCAGCAATTGTGTCGTGCTGTTCAATCGCGCCGCCGAACAGCTCTGGGGCCTGAATCGCCGGGACGTGATCGGCCAGGACGCCAGGCGCCTGATGCCATTGCCGGTCCAGGCTTACTACCAACAGCTGCAAGACCGTGACGGCGAGTTGCCGGACATTCGTATCCAGCACCGTGACGGCAGCCAGCACTGGTGCACCGCCTCGATTGCACGGGTGGTCAGTGGCGACCAGGTGTTCTATTCCACCAGCCTCAAGATCGTCACCCGCCAGCATGAAGAAAGCGAACGCCTGCGCCTGTTGTCGCTGGTCACCGACCACACCGACAATGCCATTATCATCATCAACGAACAGTGGCGTATCGTTTACGTCAATGCCGGCTTCCAGCGCATGTTCGGCTACCGCCTCGACCAGGTCTGCGGTCAATACCCCACGGCCCTGCTGGCCCCGCACATGGCAGAACTGGCGGTGCTGGAAAGACGCCAGATGCTGACGCGCGGCGAGTCGATCAAGACCGAATCGCTGGCGTATATCCAGAACGGCGAGCGCCTGTGGTGCAGCGTGGTGGTCAACCCGGTGCTCGATGCCCAGGGCCAGTTGATCAATGCGGTGGGCATCCTGACCGATATCACCAGCACCAAGATGCATGAGGTGCTGCAACAGAGCATGCTCAACGCCATGGTCCGGGAAGACCCGCTCGAAGACTTGATGCTGCTGGCCTGCCGGGAGATCGAACGCATCGCCCCGGAAGTGACCACCTCGATGCTGCTGGTGGATGAACATAACGTGCTGCATCCGCTGGCCACCGCCAGCCTGCCCGCCAGCTATTGCCAGCTCATGGAGGGCATGAAAATCGGTGAAGGCGTCGGCACCTGCGGCACGGCCGCCTTTCGTCGCCAGCCGGTGATTTCCCGCGACATTGCCAACGACCCGTTGTGGGATGCCTACCGCGACCTTGAGCTGCCGCCGGAGCTCAAGAGTTGCTGGTCGACCCCGATCATGGGGGCCGACCAGCGTACCATCGCCACGCTGGCCTTTTACTTCAAGGATGTGCGCGGACCCTCGACGTTTCACCAGCGCCTGGTAGACGTCATCGTGCCGCTCTGCGCACTGGCGATCGAGCGCGAAAAAAGCCGGGCGCACATCAGCCAGCTGGCGTTCTACGACAGCCTGACCGAACTGCCCAACCGCAGCCTGTTGCTGGCCAACGCCGAACAGGCCATTCATGCGGCGCTGCGCAACAAGACTCACCTGGCGGTGCTGTTTATCGACGTCGACCGCTTCAAGCAGGTCAATGACGCGTTCGGCCACCCGGCCGGCGACGACCTGCTGCAAGTGATCGCCCGCCGCCTGCTCGATAACCGCAACCCCAAAGACATTGTCGGGCGCCTGTCGGGTGACGAGTTCGTGGTGGTGCTGCCCGAGTGCGACACCGCTCACGTCACCGAACTGGTCGAGCACATGAAGCTGACCATTGGCCAGCCGTGCCAGATCGGCGGCAGCCGGGTGTGCCCGTCGGTGAGCATCGGGGTCAGCATGTTTCCCGAAGACGGCCACGACATGGGCACCCTGATCCACCGCGCCGACATGGCCATGTACCAGGCCAAGCATGCCGGGCGCGGACGCTTCAGCTTCTTCTGTCATGAGCTGAACCAGCGCGCCCAGGAACGCCAGGCCATGGAAACCGCCTTGCAGCAGGCCCTGCAGGACAATGCCCTGGAGCTGCATTACCAGCCGCAGATCAATATGGCCGATGGCAGCGTCTACGGGGTCGAGGCCCTGGCGCGCTGGAACCATCCGCATTGGGGGCAAGTGTCGCCGGTGCGTTTCATTCCGCTGGCCGAAGAGTGCGGGCTGATTGTCGAACTGGGCGTGTGGGGCCTGCGCGAGGCCTGTCGACAACTGGCCCAGTGGCGGCGTAACGGCGCGCAGCTGCCGTCGGTTTCAGTCAACCTGTCACCGACCAACTTCCACGACCTGGAACTGCCCGGCATGCTCATGGCCCTGCTGGACGAGCATCAATTGAGCCCCGGCGACCTGACTCTGGAGCTGACCGAAAGCATTCTCATGGACACCAACCCCAGCACCCTCAAGGTGCTCAACGACGTGCATGCCTTGGGCATCCGCCTGGCGATGGATGACTTCGGCACCGGCTATTCGAGCCTGAGCTACCTGCGCCGCCTGCCGATCCAGGAACTCAAGCTCGACCGCAGCTTCGTCATGGATCTGGAGAACGACGCCACCAGCCGCACCCTGAGCGATGCGGTGATCCACATTGGCAACAGCCTGAACCTGACCGTGGTCGCCGAAGGCATCGAGACCGAAGGCCAGTACGAGATCCTCAAGCAACAGGGCTATCACGTGGCCCAGGGGTATCTGTTCGCCAAGCCGATGAACGCCACGGATCTCGAACACTGGTTGCTGCCCCGGTAGGAGCGCGCTTGCCCGCGACCGAGTGCGTAGCGCTCGCAGAAATCTCGGAAACGCCGCTATTTTTACGACTGCTGCGCAGCCGGTCGCGGGCAAGCGCGCTCCTACCGGGGTGAATTTAATATCCAGTAAAGTCAGTACGTTATTTTTTGATGAGAGCCCTCCCGCTGCCTTGGCGCAGCAAACACTGGACCCGGCACCGATCAAGCGTGCAGCCATCTGCGCGGCCTGCTGCTATCATGCGCGGCTTTTCCGAGCCACCGCAGCGGAGTTCGACATGCTGGAAAGGCTGTTCCACCTCAAGGCCCACAACACCAACGTACGCACCGAGATCCTCGCGGGCGTGACCACCTTCCTGGCCATGGCCTACATCCTGTTCGTCAACCCGAGCATTCTCGGCGAGACCGGCATGGACAAGGGCGCCCTGTTCGTCGCCACCTGCCTGGCTGCGGCCATCGGTTCGGCGGTGATGGGCCTGATCGCCAACTACCCGATCGCCCTGGCGCCGGGCATGGGCCTGAATGCGTTCTTCACCTACACCGTGGTCCTGCACATGGGCCATACCTGGCAAGTGGCGCTGGGGGCAGTATTCCTGTCGGCAGTGATGTTTTT
Source organism: Pseudomonas ovata (assembly GCF_003131185.1). Lineage (GTDB taxonomy): Bacteria > Pseudomonadota > Gammaproteobacteria > Pseudomonadales > Pseudomonadaceae > Aquipseudomonas > Aquipseudomonas ovata. The sequence goes on from NZ_QFFU01000020.1 coordinate 86,520, forward strand.
CATCCTGTCGATCTTTCGCATCCGCGAATGGATCATCAACAGCATCCCCCTGGCGTTGCGCTCGGCGATTGCCGCCGGCATCGGCCTGTTCCTGGCCTTGATCGCCCTGCAGAACGCCAGGATCGTGATCGGCAACCCCAGCACCCTGCTGAGCCTGGGTGACCTCAGGCAGCCGGCGCCAATCCTGGCCACGCTGGGCTTTTTCCTGATCATCGCCCTGGAAACCCTCAAGGTCCGTGGCGCCGTGCTGATCGGCATTCTGGCCGTGACGCTGGTGTCGATCGTGCTCGGCTTCAGTCCCTTCGCCGGGGTGATGTCAATGCCCCCGTCGCTGGCGCCGACCTTCCTGCAACTGGACATCATGGGCGCCCTGGACGTGGGCCTGGTGAGCATCATCTTCGCCTTTCTGTTCGTCGACATCTTCGACAACTCCGGCACCCTGATCGGCGTCGCCAAGCGCGCCGGCCTGATGGGCAAGGACGGCCACATGCCGAACATGGGCCGGGCGCTGCTCGCCGACAGCACCGCCGCCATGGCCGGCTCGCTGCTGGGCACCTCGACCACCACCAGCTACATCGAGTCGGCCGCCGGCGTCAGTGCCGGCGGGCGCACAGGCCTGACAGCCATCGTGGTCGCCGTGCTGTTTCTGCTGGCGTTGTTCTTTGCGCCGCTGGCAGCCAGCGTACCGATCTACGCCACGGCACCGGCGCTGCTGTTCGTCGCGGTGCTGATGGCCTCGGGCCTGGCCGAAATCGAATGGGACGACATCACTGTCGCCGCGCCCGTGGTCATTACCGCGCTGGCCATGCCGTTCACCTACTCCATCGCCAACGGCATTGCCTTTGGCTTCATTTCCTGGACGGCGATCAAGCTGTTGTCGGGACGCTGGCGCGAGCTCAACCCTGCGCTGGTGATCCTCTCGATCCTGTTCGTCATCAAGCTGGGCTGGTTCAACGCATGAGTGTTTCCTTCGACCCCGCGAGCTACGACCGTCTGCTCGCCGAAAAAGCCACCCGCCTGCACGACCTGCTGGCGCCGTTCGATGCACCGGCCGCACAGGTGTTCGACTCGCCGCTGGAGCACTTTCGCCTGCGTGCCGAATTTCGCCTGTGGCGTGAAGACCAGCAGCGCCACTATGCGATGTTCGCCCCTGGCGACAAGCACACCCCGATCCTGCTCGACGGCCTGCCCATCGCCAGCCGGCGCATCAATGAACTGATGCCGCTGCTGCGCGCGCGCTGGCAGGCCAGCCAGGCCCTCAGCCACAAGCTGTTCCAGGTGGATTTCCTGACCACCCTGGCGGGCGATGCGATGATCACCCTGTGCTACCACCGCCCGCTGGATGACGCCTGGCAGGCCGAGGCCGAGGGGCTGGCCGCCGACCTGCAGGTCAGTGTGATCGGTCGCTCGCGTGGCCAGCGCCTGGTAATCGGCCGCGACTATGTCACTGAAGAACTGGACGTGGCGGGCCGCACCTGGCGCTACCGCCAGCCCGAAGGCGCCTTTACCCAGCCCAACGGCACGGTCAACCAGAAAATGCTCAACTGGGCCTTCGAGGCCATGGGCGAGCGCCAGGATGATTTGCTGGAGCTGTACTGCGGCAACGGCAACTTCACCCTGCCGCTGGCGACTCGTGCACGCAAGGTGCTGGCCACCGAGATCAGCAAGACCTCGGTCAACGCCGCCCTGGCCAACCTGGAAGACAACGCGGTGGACAACGTCACGCTGGTGCGCCTGTCGGCCGAAGAGCTGACCCTGGCGCTCAACGACGTGCGGCCGTTCCGCCGCCTGCAGGGCGTGGACCTGAAAAGCTACGATTTCGGCACCGTGTTCGTCGACCCGCCACGCGCCGGCATGGACGAGGACACCTGCGAGCTGACCCGTCGCTTCGAGCGCATCCTGTACATCTCGTGCAACCCGGAAACCCTGGCCGCCAACATCGCTCAACTGCACGACACCCACCGGGTCGAGCGCTGCGCCCTGTTCGACCAGTTCCCGTATACCCACCATATGGAATCGGGGGTGTTGCTGGTACGCCGCTGACCTGGGGGCTGTAGGAGCGCGCTTGCCCGCGACCGGCTGCGTTAGCAGTCGTAAATTTGCAGCGTTTCGCAGATTTTGAATGTATTTACAGCCATGAATTTGCAGCGTTTCCGAGATTTCTGCGAGCGCTACGCACTCGGTCGCGGGCAGAGCGCGCTCCTACAGGCATGTTCATGGCGCCTTGGTGGCGCCGGGACATTGCCATGCATGGCATTCAATAGGCAGCTACCTATCATTTGCGGTATAACGCGCACTCGCTCATCTGTGTGTCACGGGTACCTGCCTTGAGTTCTGAACCTTCCGCTTCGGCTTCCACTTCGTCGGGCCTGATGCGCCAGCCCGGTTTCGTTGCGTTTCTGGCTGCGCGTCTGCTGGCGATGTTTGCCATGCAGATCCAGGCGGTAGTCGTTGCCTGGCAGGTCTACGACATGACTCGCGATCCCATGGCCCTGGCCTATGCAGGCCTGGCGCAGTTCATCCCCATGCTGTTGCTGCTGATGCCGGCCGGCGATCTGATCGACCGTTACGACCGCAAGCTGATCCTGACCCTGAGCTGGCTGGTGCAGGCGCTGTGTGGGGTGATCCTGTTGCTGTTCTCGTTCTACGACCTGCATGACGTGCGGCTGGTATATGCCGCCCTGCTGCTTTATGGCGCTGCCCGTGCCTTTACCGGTCCCGGACTGCAAAGCCTGCTGCCGCAGATCGTGCCGCGCGAACGCCTGGCCTCGGCGATTGCCACCAACAGCGTGATCATGCGCAGCTCCACCGTGGCCGGGCCTCTGGTCGGCGGTGGACTGTACGCATTGGGCGGTGCGGAACTCACCTACGCCACTTGCGTGGCGGCGTTCATCCTCGGCACGTTGCTATTGGCCCAGGTACCCGTGAGGTACGCCATGCCCAGGCTCAACCTCGAAGACGGCGCCTGGCAGCGCTTTACAGCCGGTATCGCGTTCATTCGCTCGCGACCGATCATTCTGGGCACCATTTCGCTGGACCTGTTTGCCGTGTTGCTGGGCGGCGTCATTGCGCTGCTGCCGATCTACGCCCATGAAGTCCTGAACCTGGGTCCGCAAGGGCTGGGCGTGTTGCGCAGCGCCATGAGCCTGGGCGAACTGGTTACCGGTATCTACCTGAGCGTGCGCCCGCTGGATCGCCATGTCGGCCTGACCATGTTCGTCGCCGTGGGCATCTTCGGCCTGGCCAACCTGGTGTTTGCCTTGTCGACGCTGTTCTGGGTGTCGTGCATTGCGCTGCTGATTGCCGGGGCTGCGGACATGGTCAGCGTGTACATCCGCTCGGCGCTGGTGCAATTCTCGACGCCTGACAACATGCGTGGGCGTGTCAATGCAGTGAACATGTTGTTCATCGGGTCGTCCAACGAGCTGGGCGAGTTTCGCGCCGGCACCAGCGCCTCGCTGATCGGTGCCATTCCGGCGGCGATTGCCGGCAGCCTGTGCACGCTCGGCGTGGTCGGGGCCTGGATGGTCGGCTTCAAGAGCCTGCGCCAGGTCAACCGTTTCGCCGATGCAGCACCGGCCGCAAAAAGCGTCAATTAAATGACCGGCGGACTGGCGCCTCCCGGTTACACCAGCAACACTCTTTTATTGTGTGTGTCGAGGGCAGTCCAATGCTGTGGAAAAAAGGCCGACGTAGCGACAACGTAGTCGATGAGCGCGGACAAGGCGGTGGCGGTGGCCGGCGCATGGGCGGCAAGGGCCTGACGCTGGGCGGTGTGGCGCTGATCGTGGTGTTCGGCCTGATCACCGGACAAGACCCGATGCAGATCCTCGGCCAGTTGACCGGGCAGATGCAGGCTCCGCAGACCCAGCCGGCCAGTCCGACGCAGCGCCCGGCCGGCAACGACCCACAGGCCGAGTTCGTGCGGTCGGTGCTGGGTGACACCGAAGATCACTGGAAAGCCGCCTTGCCTGGCTACCAGGACCCGCAACTGATCCTGTTCAACGGTCAGGTCAGTTCAGCCTGCGGCTATGCCACCTCGGCCACCGGCCCGTTCTACTGCCCGGCCGACCGCAAGATCTACCTCGACCTGGACTTCTTCCGGGAAATGTCGCAGCGCTTTTCGGCCGCCGGCGACTTCGCCCAGGCCTACGTGATTGCCCATGAAGTGGGCCACCATGTACAGACCCTGCAAGGCATCTCGGCCAAGGTCCAGCAGGCGCGTCAGCGCGGCGAGAAAATGGAAGGTGCCAACGGCCTGCTGGTACGCCAGGAGCTCCAGGCTGACTGCTACGCCGGAGTCTGGGCCAACAGTGCACAAAAGCGTTTGAACTGGCTGGAGCCGGGTGATATTGAAGAGGCATTGAATGCGGCCAACGCCATTGGCGATGATCGCCTGCAACGCCAGGGACGCGGCCATGTGGTGCCCGACTCCTTTACCCACGGGACATCCGCACAACGGGTGCGCTGGTTCAAGACCGGCTTTGCCCAGGGCAATATCAACCAGTGCGACACGTTCGCCGCCAAGAGCCTGTAATCGATGACCAAACCGTTGTGGCTGGCCGTGATGTTGAGCACCGCCCTCGCCAGCCTGAATGCCCATGCCGAAGGCTCGCCCGTCAACTCCATCAGCCCTGACCGCCTGGGCATCCACGGCAGCCAGGCGACGCTGGGGCTGAGCCAGGAATGGGTGCGGCCCAAGCCACAGATCCAGCGTGTGGTGATTGTGCTGCATGGTCGCCAGCGCAATGCCCAGACCTATCTGCGCACCATGGAGCGCGCCGCCAACCAGTCGCATGAACGTAACCGGACGCTGCTGATCGCACCGCAGTTCCTGGATGAGCGCGACATCGCCGCCCACCACCTGGCCGACTCGATCCTGCGCTGGCATGAAGATGCCTGGATCAATGGCAGCCCCTCCGTCGGCCCGCAGGCGGTCAGTTCGTTCACCGTGCTGGACCACATTCTCAAGCGCCTGAGCGATGACAAGCTGTTTCCCAATCTCAAGGAGATTGTCATCGCCGGCCACTCCGGCGGCGCGCAGATGGCCCAGCGCTACGCCGTGCTGGGCGGCAAGCAGGAAGCCCTTTTGCACAAGCAGGGCATTCGCCTGCGCTATGTGATCGCTACACCATCGTCGTATGCCTGGTTCGACGCGCAACGCCCACAAACTGTCTCGGAGAAATCCTGCCCAGGCTTCAATGACTGGAAATACGGCCTGAACAAATTGCCGGCCTATGCCGCCAGGGCCGAGCATGGCGAGCTGGAAAAGGATTACGTGCAGCGCGATGTCACCTACCTGCTGGGCCTGCTCGACAACGACCCCAACCAGTCATCGCTGGACAAGACCTGCGCCGCCGAAGCGCAGGGCGCCAACCGCCTGGTGCGCGGTCACAACTACTATGACTACCTGCTCAAGCGCCACCCTACCGGCCTGAACCAGCGCGTGGTCGACGTGCCGGGCGTTGGCCATAACGGCGACGGTATCTTCACCGCCCCGCTGAGCGAGGCGGTGCTGTTCAAGCCGCTGTAGGAGCGGCTTCAACCGCGAAGAGGGCGGTAGGTTCGCTACAGGTGCAGCGACTTTACTGCCATTTCGCGACTAAAGTCGCTCCAGAAGCAATAGGCACCTAAATGAACAGTATTGGCTTTAGCTGCGCAAAGGACGCGAACGTTCAGGATTTTTGTAACTCTGGCGGCTCACGGCCCGGTCAGGCCTACAGGTTCATACCAGCAGTTCACGCAACGCATTGCAGTCGCGCACGTGCCAGTCGGTCGAGTCCGGCCAGGGGTTTTCCGGCAGGTTGACCAGCACCGTGCGGGCACCGGCGGCGCGGCCGCAGCTGAGGTCGTGCAGGTGGTCGCCGATCATCACCATTTTGGCCGGTGCTACCTCCCAGGCCCCGGCCAGTTGCAGCAGGCCGGCCGGATCAGGCTTGGGCGTGGCATTCTCGCGGCCCAGCACATGCTCGGCGGCAAAGCAGTCGGCCAGGCCGATGGCTTGCAGCGTGATATGCGCCAGTTCCTGTGCATTGCGGGTCAGGATACCCAGGCGATAGCCGCGCCCGGCCAACTCGCGTACCAGCTCCACAGCACCGGTTGCCGCCACCGAGCCCAGCGCCAGCTCACGTTCGTGCTCCAGCAGCCAGGCGTGCTTGGCGGCTGACTCGTCCGCCGGCAGGCTGGCCAGGTGTCCGAGGATGTCCGCCTGTTGCGGAATGTCCAGCGCGCGCTTGATGGCCGCAAAGTCGTGCACCGGCACCGTCAGGGTGCCGTCCATGTCGAACACCCAGTGGCGGATCCGCTCGAGGTTCATCATGCCCAATCCTTGCGATGGCGAATCAGGCCTTCCTGGCTGACCGAGGCCACCAGTTGGCCGGCACGGTTGTACACGCTGCCACGCGAAAAACCGCGCGAATTGCCGGCCCAAGGACTGTCCATCGCGTACAGCAACCATTCATCGGCGCGCAGGTTGCTGTGGAACCACAGCGAGTGGTCCAGGCTGGCGACCTGCATGTCGCGCTGCCAGACGGTCTTGGCATGCGGCAGCAACGAGGTGGTCAGCAGGTTGAAGTCCGAGGCATAGGCCAGCAGGTACTTGTGCAGTGCCGGAATGTCCTTGAGCGCGCCGTCGGCCCGGAACCAGACGTACTTGACCGGTTCGCCGGGCTTGGGGTTGTAAGGGTCTTCGGCGGTGACCGGGCGAAACTCGATGGGCTTGGGGCACAGGAATTTCTCGCGCATCGCCTCGGGAATCAGGTGGGCATTGCGCGTCAGCAGCTCAAGCTCGCACGGCAGGTCGTCGGGACCGACCACATCGGGCATCGCGGCCTGGTGCGCAAAGCCTTCTTCGTCGTACTGGAACGAGGCGCTGCAGGTAAAGATCGGCTTGCCCTTCTGGATCGCGGTCACGCGCCGGGTGCTGAAACTGCCGCCATCGCGCACCCGGTCGACGTGATAGACCACCGGCAACTGGGCATCGCCGGGGCGCAGAAAGTAGCCGTGCATCGAGTGCACGTGGCGGTCATCCTCGACCGTCTGGCTGGCCGCCGAGATCGACTGGCCCAGCACCTGGCCACCAAACAGCTGGCGGAAGCCCAGGTCCTGGCTGCGACCGCGAAACAGGTTTTCTTCAATGGATTCCAGGGTCAACAGGTCAACCAGGTCTTCAAGCACGCGGCTCATTCATGACTCCTTGCAGCTAAACGGATCCGCGCGCCGAGGGCGGCGGGTAACAAACAGGGATGATACAGAATCGCTCAGCCTTGCAGGGTCGAGAGCCATTGCTCGCGATTGATGCGGTATAGCACATGGGGCTTGAGTGGATGCCCGTCCGGCAACGCGGGGTGGTCGAAATCCCCCAGCGGGTCGGGTTGCATGCCGATGGCCTGCATGACCTTTTGCGAAGGCAGGTTGCTGTGGGCGGTGAACGACACGATTTCATCCAGCCCCAGCCGGTCAAAGCCACACCCCAGCGCCGTCCACGCCGCTTCGCTGGCAAAGCCCAGGCCCCAGTGCTCGCGCGCCAGGCGCCAGCCAATCTCCACGGCGGGCGCGAACGGCGCCTCGAAGCCCACCACCGTAAGGCCGGTGAAACCGATAAATGCCCCAGTGTCCTTGCGCTCCAGCGCCCACAGACCAAAGCCCAGCTCGGCAAAATGCCCGCGCAGGCGACCGATCATCGCGGCAGCTTGCAGGCGGCTCAACGGCTCGGGGAAGTAACGCATCACCTGCGGGTCGGCGCACAGGGCGGCAAAGGCCGGCAGGTCGTCATCGTGCCATTGGCGCATCGATAATCGCGCACTGTCGAGCGTAAGTATGGGTTCCATCCATCATTCCTCGGAGCGATTCTGATTCTGGCGGTGATCATGCGACACGGCTGTGCGCCTGATGGCATTACTGGCACTATCGCGCTTGGACCCTCAAGCGCACGAAAAATGTCCCTGCCGCTCATCTACCACGACGATTACAGCCCGCCCTTTCCGGACGATCACCGCTTTCCGATGGACAAGTTCCGCCTGTTGCGCGATCACCTGGTCGACAGTGGCATCACCGACGATGCGCAACTGCTGCGCCCGCCGCTGTGCCCACCGGATATTCTGGCCCTGGCCCACGATCGCGCCTATATCGAGCGCTTCATGAGTGGCACGCTGTCACGCGAAGACCAGCGTCGCCTGGGCCTGCCCTGGAGTGAAGCGCTGGCCCGGCGCACCGTGCGTGCCGTGGGCGGCTCGTTGCTGACGGCCGAGCACGCCCTGCAGCATGGCCTGGCCTGTCATCTGGCCGGCGGCACCCACCATGCCCACTACGACTACCCGGCCGGTTTCTGCATTTTCAACGACCTGGCGATCATCAGCCAGTACCTGCTGGGCAGCGGCCGGGTCGGCAAGGTGCTGATCTTCGACTGCGACGTGCACCAGGGCGACGGCACCGCCCGCCTGCTGGCCGACACCGAGGACGCCATCACCGTATCGCTGCACTGCGAAAAGAACTTCCCGGCGCGCAAGGCACAGAGCGACTGGGACATCCCGCTGCCCATGGGCATGGGCGATGCCGAGTACCTGCAGGTGGTGGACGAGACCCTCAACTACCTGTTGCCGTTCTACAAACCGGACATCGTGCTGTACGACGCCGGCGTCGACGTGCACAAGGATGATGCGCTGGGCTACCTGAACCTCACCGACCAGGGCCTGGCCGCCCGCGACGAAGCGGTGCTGAACCATTGCCTGGGGCGAGATATCCCGGTGATGGGCGTGATCGGCGGCGGCTACAGCAAGGACCGCCAGGCCCTGGCACGCCGGCACGGGATCCTGCACCACAGTGCGCAGAAGGTGTGGGTCAAGAGGGGGCTGAGCACGATGTGAGGGTGCTTTTACCAATCGGAAGGTGGCGACCTTCGCGTATGGAAAAGACGCAAGATCTGTAGGCGACCTTCGTGGACGCGATAGGGCATCAGATAGGGATAATCAGGGATGGTCCATTCGCGAGTGCCCGCCACTCGCCCCTGGCGACCCATTTCGGGAAACAGTGCAAGCTGCCCCGCGCTTTGCTGTACAGCCTTCACAAAATTCATGGCGACCTGGCGATTGTGACGGGCGATCCAGGCAGCCTCATCGTCAAGATTTTCGAGGGCGGTCTTCAGCCATTCAACGCGCATCGCCCGCCCACTTGGCCATTACGGCCCCCACCTCTTCATCGCTGGCAAAATCACCGGCATCGGCCTCTTGCACGGCCCGCTGTATCTCGGCTGATTGCCAGATTTCACGGTCCAGGTAGTGTTTGAGTGCTTCTGTCGCCAGCCAGGACGTGGTTCGACCCGTCGCCTTGGCCAGATTCGAAAGCGTGGCAGCCATTTCATCGGAAATTTGTATCGTCATGCCGGGCATTATGGCCTCCGAAAAAAGTGCACAGGACATAAACATATAGTGCCACGCAGACCGTATCCACATGCCCAACACCCGATCTCAGGTAGAATGCCCACCCCTTTCGTACCACGGCCCTCGGTTTGCCCATGACTTCATCGACCTCCCCTGCCCCTGCATCTGTCGCCATCATCGGGGGTGGGCCGGCCGGGTTGATGGCGGCCGAGGTGCTGAGCCAGGCGGGTGTGCGGGTCGATCTGTATGACGCCATGCCGTCGGTGGGCCGCAAGTTCCTGCTGGCCGGGGTCGGCGGCATGAACATCACCCATTCCGAGCCCTATCCGGCGTTCGTTGCGCGCTATGCCGAGCGAGCGCAGGCCATCGAGCCGTTGCTGCAGGGCTTTGATGCCCCGGCGCTGCGGCAGTGGATTCACGAGTTGGGCATCGACACCTTTGTCGGCAGTTCCGGGCGGGTGTTTCCCACCGACATGAAGGCGGCGCCCTTGCTGCGCGCCTGGCTCAAGCGTCTGCGCGAGGGCGGCGTGGTGCTGCACAACCGCCATCGCTGGCTGGGCTGGAACCGCGACGGCAGCCTGCGCGTGACCAACCCCGAAGGCGAACTGGCCCTGCGCCCGGCGGCAGTGCTGCTGGCGCTGGGCGGGGGCAGTTGGGCGCGGCTGGGCTCTGATGGCGCCTGGCTGCCGTGGCTGCAGGCCAAGGGCGTCGAGACCGCGCCCTTGCAGGCCAGCAACTGCGGCTTTGAGGTCAGCGCCTGGAGCGAGGTGCTGCGCAGCAAATTTGCCGGCGCGCCGCTGAAGAACATTGCCATGACAGTGGATAACCTGCCGCCACGCCCGGGCGAATACGTGCTCACCGAGCGTGGCGTCGAAGGCAGCCTGGTGTATGCGTTGTCGGCGCCGATTCGCGAACAGATCAACCGCCACGGCCAGGCCACGGTGCTGGTCGACCTGCTGCCGAACAAGCCGCTGGAGGCGGTGCACAAGGCGCTGGGCAAACCGCGCGGGTCGCGCTCGATGAGCAAGCACTTGAGTGGTCAGTTGGGACTGGAAGGCGTCAAGGCCGCCCTGTTGCGCGAGCTGGCGCCCGGCGGGCATTTCAACGATATGGCGTTGCTGGCCCAGGCGATCAAGGCCCTGCCGCTGACGCTGGTCAAGGCCCGGCCGCTGGACGAGGCGATCAGCACCGCCGGTGGCGTGTGCTTCGAGGCACTGGATGAGCAACTGATGCTCAAGGCCGTGCCGGGGGTGTTCTGCGCCGGCGAGATGCTCGACTGGGAAGCCCCGACCGGCGGCTACCTGCTGACCGCCTGCTTTGCCAGCGGGCGAACCGCCGCGCAGGGCGTGCTGCGCTGGCTATCGCGCTGACCGCCCCGTTACACCCCCGCCCCTGCAACCGTCTTCAAGGCTTGCGCTTGCGCGGGCCGGTGTTGAAGACCGGGACCTTGCGCACCGGTTTGGCCGTCGGGGCGGTGGGTTCGATATCGCCGCTGTCGACCCACTTGCCCAGGTTGCCCTTGCCGCTGGCCTTGGGTTTCTTGGGCTTTTTCGGCTTCTTGAGGATCTGCCCGCTGGCGTCGGTGACCGGCACCCGGTGATCAGGGATGAAGTCCGGTTCGTCGTTGCGCACCAGGGTCTGGCGGATCAGCACTTCGATGGCCGCCAGCTGCTCGACTTCATCGGCGCACACCAGCGAGATCGCCTCGCCGGTCTGCCCGGCGCGACCGGTGCGGCCGATGCGGTGCACGTAGTCCTCGGCCACGATCGGCAGGTCGAGGTTGACCACGGTCGGCAGATCGTCGATGTCCAGGCCACGGGCGGCGACATCGGTGGCCACCAGAATCTGGATTTCACGCGTCTTGAAGCTGTCCAGCGCGCGCTGGCGGGTAGCCTGCGGGCGGTCGCCGTGAATGCCGTCGGCCTTGATGCCCAGCCCTTGCAGGCGCTCGGTCAATTGGTCGACACCGACCTTGGTCCTGGCAAACACCAGCACCTGGCCCCAGCGCTGTTGCTTGAGCAGGTGGATGAACAGCTCGGTCTTGCGTTTCTTGTCGACCGTCACCACCCACTGCTTGACCGTGTTGGCAGCAGCATTGCGCGGGCTGACTTCGATGCTCAGCGGGTTGTCGAGCATCTGCCCGGCCATCAGGCGGATCGGGTCGGAAAAGGTGGCGGAGAACAGCAGGGTCTGGCGCTTTTTCGGCAGCACGTTGTAGATGCCGCGCAGCTCTTCGGAGAAGCCCAGGTCGAGCATGCGGTCGGCTTCGTCCAGCACCAGGACCTGTACCTGATTGAACTTGACCGCGTTCTGCCGGTGCAGGTCCAGCAGGCGGCCTGGCGTCGCCACCAGTACGTCCACGCCACGGCGCAGGCGCATCATCTGCGGGTTGATACTGACGCCGCCGTACACCGCATAGGTGCTCAACGGTACGTGCTCGGCGTACTGACTGAAGCTGGCGTGCACCTGCTCGGCCAGTTCACGGGTGGGCGCCAGCACCAGCGCCCGCACCGAGTTGGCCGCCACCTTGGGGCCTTCCAGGGTCAGGCGTTGCAGCAGCGGCAGGGCAAAGCCTGCGGTCTTGCCGGTGCCGGTCTGGGCGGCGGCCATCAGGTCGCGGCCTTCGAGCACGGCGGGAATCGCCTTGGCCTGGACAGGCGTCGGGGTCTGGTAGCCCAGCGCCTCAAGCGCACGCAGCAAGGGTTCGATCAGGCCAAGAGAAGCGAATGTCATGGAAATACCGTAGGGAAAATTCAGCGCAAGGCGCGCAGTTTACCCTGTCGCCGGTCTGTCCGTCAGGTCGACGCCTGAGTGAGCACCGGCCGGCGCCACTGCGGCAGGCCGATCAGGATCACCGCGCTGATGATCACCAGCATCGCCAGCGCCTCCTCGGGGCCGACGTGCTCGCCAGCGAACAACATGCCCAGCACCACCGCGACCACCGGGTTGACATAGGCATAGCTGGTGGCGGCGGCCGGGCGTACGTTCTTGAGCAGGTACATGTAGGCGCTGAAGGCCACGATCGAGCCGAACACCACCAGGTACGCCAGCGCACCCCAGCCGGCGGCCGTGGGCATCTGTTCCAGGCGCTCGCCGCTCAGCTGGCTGGCGACCATCAGCATGGCGCCGGCCGTCAGCATCTCGGCAGCGCTGGCCATCGGCCCATTGGGCAGCGGCAGGTGCTTGCTCAGCACCGAGCCCAGCGCCCAGGCCGCGGCAGCAAAGATCAACAAGGCGGCGCCATAGGGGCTGGCCTGCAGGTTGGAGCCCAGGTTGAGCAGGCCGATGCCGATCAGGCCCAGCGCAATGCCGGCCCACTCCAGGCGCGTGGTGCGGTTGCCCCAGAACAGCCCGAACAGCAGGGTGAACAGCGGCATGGTCGCCACCGCCAGCGCCGCCACGCCCGAAGACACGTCGGCATGCTCGGCCAGGGTCACTCCGCCGTTGCCGCAGCCCAGCAACAGCAAGCCGATGATCGCGGCCGCCTTCCACTGGGCGCCGGTCGGTGCCGGCACCCCGCGCCAGCGCAGGTAGCCGTACAACAGGGCACCGGCAATCAGAAAGCGTATCCCGGCCATCATCAACGGCGGCCAGGAGGCCACGCCAATGCGGATCATCAGGTAAGTGGAACCCCAGATCAGGTACAGGGCCAGGAAGGCGCCAATGAGTAACAGGGGAAAGCGGCGGGCAGTCGGCATGGCAGGCTCGGAATCCATTCTTATGGTGAGCCCATTTTAAGAAGGCGCCAAAGGAATCTTAAGCCGACAAACCTGTTTAAACTGCGTGAATAATTTCGAATCAACGGTACTGCGAGGCTTTGGCCTTTGATTCGATACCTGGCACTTTTGTTTGCAGGAGACGCCTTGTGGAACTGGATAAATACGATCGCATGCTGATCGATGCGCTGCTGGAAAACGGCCGGGCGTCATTCGCGCAACTCGCACGACGGGTCAATCTGTCGGCGCCGGCGGTGGCTGAGCGCATTGCCAAGCTGGAAAGCCAGGGGGTGATCACCGGTTACCAGGCCACGATCAACCTGGCCAAGGTCGGCCTGCCGATCCAGTGCATGATCGAGCTGCGCCTGGGCAGCCATGGCAACCAGCAGGCGTATCAGGAGTTGTACAAGTTTCCCGAGCTGATCCAGTGCCATCGCGTCACGGGTGACCCGTGCGTGATCATGCGCGCCGCCGTTGACTCGATGGAGCACCTGGAGCAGTTACTGGATCGCGTGGCGCGCTTTGGTTTCAGCAAGACCTCGATCGTGCTGTCGACGCCGGTCGAGCGGCCATTGCCGGCCGGCCATCTGGGCAGCGGCGCAGCGCCTGCGCTTAAAGCCCGCGCTGACGCCTGAGGGTTTCCAGGATCCTTGCCGCCGGAACCTTCTGCAGGCTGCACAGCATCTGGTGAGAAATGTGGGTCAGGCCGTGCTGGTTGCGCAACTGGCCGGTCATGTAGCCCATCAGGTTGGCAGCCATCTCGGCATCGGCCATGGCCCGGTGCGCCTGGCCGGTATTGGGCAGGCGCGCGTAACGGGTCAGGGTGCCGAGCTTGTGGTTGGGCGCCCCCGGAATCAGCCGCCTGGCCAACAGCATCGAACAGGCAAAGCTCTGTTCGCGCTTGCGCTGGATGCGCGCCAGCTCGAAGTCCCAGAACTTCTGGTCGAACGAGGCATTGTGCGCCACCAGCGGCGTACCGCCGACAAAGTCGGCGACCTCGCCCATGACCTGATCGGCGGCCGGCGCGGTACGGATCATGGCGTTGCTGATGCCGGTCAGGGCCTCGATGAATTCGGGAATGCGCACCCCGGCGTTCATCAGGCTCTGATAGCGGTCGACGATGCGCCCCTCTTCCATGATCACCACCGCCACTTCGGTGGCACGGCAGTCTGGGCCGGGCGAGATGCCCGTGGTTTCAAAGTCGATGACGGCAATACGTTCCACGGTCGGTACCCTTTTTCCTTGCAGTATCAGGTGTTCAATTCTTGAGCAGCAGTGCGCCTTCGACAGGCACATAGCGGGTGGCGGCGCGGATCAGCGAGTTGGCGGTCAGCCCCGGCACGCCATAGGCCACGGCCTCGACCTTGTAGCGGTCGATGATGCGTTCGAGCAACAGGTCGAAGTCGCCATCGCCGGAAGCCAGCACCACTTCGTCGACCTCGGCGGCATGCTCCATCACATCCAGGGTGATGCCCACGTCCCAGTCCCCCTTGGCCGAGCCGTCGCTGCGCTGGATGTAGGGCTTGAGCCTGACGGTGAAACCCAGGTTGCGCAGAATCTGCTGAAACTGCTGCTGTTTGCTGTCGCCCCGGTCGATGGCGTAGGCATACGCCTTGACGATCTGCCCATGCTGGCTGACGTCGGCCCAGAACGCGGCGTAGTTGAAGTGGCAGCCGTGCGCCTGGCGCACCGTGTAGTAGAGGTTCTGCACATCGGCAAACACCGCGATCTTTTTCACTGTCACTTCCCTGAATGCAAACAGCACGCAGTATGCCAGTTATGCGCTGTCGATGTGCGCGTGTGCAGAAACCCGAAGCAGTGCTCAATCAGACAAAGCTGTCATCGTCATCGAATGCAGCGCTGTCATCGCCGGCCAGATAATCCTGATCACGGTTCGACCAATCATCCTGTGGATAACCCGGTGACGGTGAATTCTGGATCACTTCGACGATCTCCTGCGGCGCACTGTGGTGACCGAACAGGCTGCTGATACCCTGCGCCAGCATCACGCCCCCCGCGACCCCGGCCGCCGTTTGCAGGGCGCTGCCAAGAAAACCGCTGCCCTTGGCCGGCACCGCTGCCGGGGCGGCAGGCGGTGCGCTGCCAGGCTCGTTCCAACCGCCGGGCGCCGGGCGCGGTGCGGGGTCGCGTGCCGCCTGGCCACCGCCGAACAGCCCGGACAGAAAGCCCCCGCCGCCACTGGCCGGTGCACTGCGCGCCTGCTGCACCTGGGCTTGTAGCTGGCGGATCTGCTCGTCACGCTCGCGCACCTGCTGGTTGAGCTGATTGACCGCCGCTTCCTGTACCACGATGGCCTGGGCCATGTAATAAGGCGCAGCCGGCTGGCGGCGCAGGTGCTCATTGATGTGCGCCTCGACGCTCGCATCACGGGAGCCGGCGCTGGCCTCGGCATTTTTCAGCTTCGAGAACAGCTCATCGATCAGGGTTTGCTCTTGGTTGTTCATACGCACCTCGCAAGGATCGTAAAAGGCCACAGGCAGCCTGGTACAAGTAATGGGGCTGCCCTGAGGCGCTTCAAGCACATGACAAAAAAGTTAAGAAGCCCGCTGCAGGCGGGCGTGCTTGGATCGTCGCCGACCAATGGGCTACAGTGTTCGCCGCCCTTTTCCCACGACCGACCTCCATGAATCCGCTGAACATCCTCCAGGACTCGCTGTACTTCTTTCGCCACAACCTGATCAGCATCATGGTGCTGTGCCTGCCGCTGGTGGTGCTTGAGTCGCTGGCCAAGCAAGCCGTCGGCAATGCCGTGACCAACAATGCCTCGCACGCCTACGAACTGCTGGTGGGGCTGTTCTTCTACCCGCTGTACAGCGGCGCACTGATCCTGCTGCTCGACGCCCGCACCCGCGGCGAACAGCCACGCACGGTCGACATCTGGGCCATGACCCTGCGCCTGTGGCCCAGTTTTGCGGTGTTGTCGGCGGTCAGCACCCTGCTGATCATGTTCGGCCTGTCGCTGTTCGTGCTGCCAGGCCTGTGGGTGATGATCAAGCTGGCGTTCAGCGAATACCTGCTGGTGCTGCGCCAGCGCACGCCGATGATGGCGATGCGCGAGAGCATGCACATGACCACCGGGCATTTCCTGCGCATCCTGGTGTGCCTGTTGTGCATCTATATTCCGCTGTCGATGATCGAAGGCGTCGGCCTGTACCTGCTGCCCGAGCCACAAGGGCCTGGCGTGTCGCTGCTGCTCGACAGCCTGACCAGCTTTCTGCAACTGTTCATGGGCGTGGTGATGTTCCGTCTGTTCATGCTGGTTGAAGGCGACACACCCAAGGCCTGAGCCGTTGTTGTCGACTATGCTCAACCCCAGTCCATCAGGAGGCCCATCCGCGCGATGACCCGAATCCTTTTGCGTCTGAGTGTGTTGACCCTGCTGCTGATCGCCGGGTTGTGGCTGGCAATCAGTCACCTGACCTGGCGCCCGTTGCCCCGTGAGCCGGTCAAGGCAACCTGCAGCCCCCCCCGGGCACCGCTGCTCGTGCCTGGCCAGGCCTTGAAGGTCATGACCTGGAACATTCAGTACCTGGCCGGCAAGCGCTATGTGTTCTGGTACGAACCGGCCGCCGGCAGCAACCCGGACGAGCGCCCCACCGCCGAAGACCTGGCGTTCAACCTCGATGAAGTGGCACGGGTAATCCGTGACGAACAGCCCGACCTGGTGCTGCTGCAGGAAGTCAGCGACGGCGCCAAGAATACCGATTACCAGAACCAGGTAGCCCTGCTACAGGAACGACTGGTCGACCTCTACCCTTGCAGTACCCAAGCGTGGCAATGGCAGGCCGAGTTCGTGCCGCATCCACGTCTCTGGGGCAGCGTCGGCCTGAAAATGGCCACCTTCAGCCGTTATCGCATTGACAGCGCCGAGCGCTTGCAATTGCCGGTACAGCCGGCCAATATTGTGCAGCGTCAGTTCCAGCCCAAACCTGCGCTGCTGGTCAGTTACCTGCCACTGAGCGATGGCAGCCGGCTGGCGGCGATCAACACCCAGTTGTATGCACCCCGGCCGGGCGACGACACCTTGCACCAGCAGGTCGAAGCCACCGCCCGGTTGCTCGATCAACTGACCGGCCATGGCACTCCGTGGTTGATCGGCGGCGACTTCAACCTGCTGCCCCTGGGCCAATATGCGCGTCTGAGCGCTGGACACCGCCAGCCCTACCCGCCCGACAGCCCGCTGCACCGGTTGTGGGACACCTACCCGATGATCCCCGACAACAGCGAAGCCAGCGGCATCGAACGTCGCCGCTGGCTGACCCACTGGCCCAACGACCCGCGCCTCGACGGCCCGGACCGCACGCTGGACTACCTGTTTTACAACCCGGCCCTCAAGCGCCTCGACGCCCAGGTACGCCAGGCCGATACACTGGACATCTCCGATCACCTGCCCGTCCTGGCACGCCTGCTGCTACCCAAACTCCCGTAGGCGCGCGCTTGCCCGCGACCGAGTGCGCAGCGCTCGCAAAATCTGCGAAACGCTGCAAATTTACGACTGCTCCGCAGCCGGTCGTGGTGGTCCGGCAAGCGCGCCCCCATCAAACATAAAATAACTTATTGATTTTATTGAGTTTTAAGTTCACTCCTTGTGGGAGGGGGCTCTGCCCGCGATTGAGCGCAAAGCGCTCACAGAAATCTGCGAAACGCCACAATTTTACGACTGCTAACGCAGCCGGTCGCGGGCAAGAGCGCTCCTACCCCCCCTGCCACCCAGCCTTGCAACGCGCCCGCAGTTTCACCTGGACGAAATATTGTTATGTTGTAACATAACAATTCAAATCCTCAGGATCACTCCGATGCTCGTCCGATTCGCCTTTCCTCTTTCCGCGCTGGCCGGCGCGCTGCTCGCCACCCAGCCTGCCAGTGCCGCGCAAACCGTGACGCTCGATCCGCAGGTCATCACCGCCAACCCATTGCGCAGCGACACCCTGGCGTCGCCGACCAGCGTGGTGGAAGGCGATCAGTTGACCCTGCGCCAGTCCGCACAATTGGGCGAGACCCTGAACACCCTGCCCGGAGTGTCGTCGACCTACTTCGGCCCGGCGGCCAGCCGGCCAGTGATCCGCGGCTTCGATGGCGACCGCATTCGTATCCTGCGCAATGGCGTCGGCGCGCTGGACGCCTCGTCGCTGTCCTATGACCATGCCGTGCCCTACGACGCCGCCAATGCCGAGCGTATCGAAGTCGTGCGCGGGCCGGCGGCCTTGCTGTACGGCGGCAGTGCCGTGGGCGGGGTGGTCAACACCTTCGACAATCGCATCCCCACCGCGCCGGTCGACGGGGTGCACGGCGGCGGCGAGCTGCGCTATGGCGGCGCGGACACCACGCGCAGCAGCGCCGGCAAGCTGGAAGCGGGCGACGGCAACTTTGCCTTGCACCTGGACGCCAACTCGCGCCAGTTCAACGACCTGCGCATCCCCGGTTACGCCCATTCGCGTGATCAACGCGCCCTCGACGGTGACGACAGCAAACACCGCGTGGCCAATAGCGACGGGCGTCAGGACGGCGGTGCCATCGGTGGTGCCTACCATTGGGATCATGGCTTTGTGGGTCTGTCCTACGACGAATACGACAGCAATTACGGCTCGCCGGCCGAAGACGCGGTGCGCATCGACATGGAACAGCGCCACTACGCGCTGGCCTCGGAAATCCGCGACCTTGAAGGCCCGTTCAGTTCGGTGAAGCTGGACGTTGGCCACACCACCTACGAGCACCGCGAGATCGAAGACGGTGCAACCGGCACGGTGTTCAAGAACGATGGCTACGAGGCTCGTATCGAGGCCCGGCATAAACCCATCGGCCCGCTGGAAGGTGTGATCGGCGCACAGATCGCCAGCAGCCAGTTCCAGGCCCTGGGCGCCGAAGCCTTCGTGCCGCGCACCGACACCGACAGTGCAGCGCTGTTTGTGCTGGAGAACTGGCAAGCCAGCGAGCGCCTCGACCTGACCCTGGGCGGCCGCCTGGAACACACCCGCCTGCGCCCGGAGGCCGACGGCAACGAACGCTTCGAAGGCAGCGACACCAGCCACAGCTTCAGCGCCGGCAGCCTGTCGTTCGGCGCGGTCTATAAACTGACCGATATCTGGTCGCTGGCCAGCACCCTGAGCTACACCGAACGCGCGCCGACCTTCTACGAGCTGTACGCCAACGGCCCGCACGAAGCCACTGGCACCTATGAAGTGGGCGATGCCAATGCCGCAAAGGAAAAATCCTGGTCCACCGACCTGGCCCTGCGCTTTGATAACGGCACCCACAAAGGCAGCGTCGGGGTTTTCTACAGCCGCTTCTCCAACTACATAGGCCTGCTGGGCAGCGGTCGCTCCCTGAACGACGACGGTGAAGAAGTCGCCGCCAGCGACGATGACGCCCTGCCCGAATACCTGTACAGCGGCGTCAAGGCCGACTTCTGGGGCCTTGAAGCCCAGGACCTGTGGCGCCTGGCGCAAACCCCATACGGTAACTTCGCGCTGCAAAGCTCGGCCGACTACACCCGCGCCAATAACCGCGACACCGGAGAGGCCCTATCCCGCATTGCACCGCTGCGTCTGAACACTGCGCTGCTGTGGGACTACAACCAGTGGCAGGCCAGCCTTGGCGCCGAGCACGCCAGCGCCCAGCACCGCGTGCCGCGCGCCGAACGTGACAGCGACGGCTACACCACGCTCAATGCCAGCCTCGGCTACCGCTTCGAGGTGGGCCAGAGCGAGTGGCTGGCGTTTGTGAAGGGCGACAACCTCAATAACCAGACGGTGCGCTACGCCAGCTCGATTCTGCGCGATGAAGTGCCGGCGGCCGGGCGCAGTGTGCAAGCGGGGGTGAAGATGAGCTTTTGAGTGTCGGCCGACTCAACTGTAATCGAACGAAAACAGCACCAGCCCTTCGATGGGCTCGTACAGCATCACGATCAGGTCAGCCCCGGCGCTGCGGTAGTTCCAGCCGTGAGCGCTGGCCACGTGATAAAAGCGGTTGCCGGCCGGGCTCAGGGGATAGACCAGGTAGTCGCCGTTGTCGGGATCGACTTCGATGATCTCCTTGGGAAACTCGATGGTCTCGACCCAGTTGCCCAGCCCCGCCTCGCCGCCCAGTTGCTCGACGAACGTGACCGGTTCGTCGTGATCACAGTCCGGGCGCACCAGGATGCCACGGGCCTTGTACACCTCGGCGGCCTTCGCGTAGGCCTGGTGCTGCTCGGCGTAATGGCGCTCAAGGTCGGCCCGGGCGCCTGGGTGCGGGTCCGGCAGGCCGGCATTGTCCTTGTGCAAGAAGAAATAGCGCGGGTCGCCGCACAGGCGGTAACGCCCGTCTTCGAGCTTGAAGCCGATCCAGTTGGTCTTGAGCAGGTCGCCGTGATAGCCGTCCCATTCGGTGAGTTCACCGACCAGGCTTTCATAGGGCTCCAGCGGGCTGAGCATGTGCAGCACACCCGACCACTCGGGATTGACCGTGCTGATGTCGAGGCTGAACAAGGGGTGCAAGTGGATGGCCAGCTCCTGCTGGTCGGGCACGAACACCGACTCTGGCGCCGGAAACGGCTGCATGCCGGCAGGCACCCGGGTGTAGTCCACGGTTTCATCCTGGGTCATCGATCAACTCCTGTCATTGAATAAGCCCTATGCAGACAACGGTTTGACGCTGAGGATTCATAACGCTCTGCCATAACGCTTGAATTGGTCATTTCTGGCGTGCAGACCCTGCCGAGACCTTTACCTGACCTTTACAGACTCTGTACCTGGATTTACAAAAAACCGGTGTCTTATGGATACATGGCCAATACACAGGCCACATGAGGAGACACACCATGTTTTCGAAGATCACCAGAATTCTGTTGCTGTCCGCCAGCCTGCTGGTGGCCGGTACTGCCGGCGCCGCCGATCGCCACCTGGATGCGCCCGTGTTTGCCGGCGCGTCGGTCGATGCGGCCCCGGCCACCCTGCTCGCGCGCAACGACCGCTACGATGACCGTCATCACTATCGTCGCCCGGCGCCGCGTGAATACCGTAACCACTACTATGCGCCGCCCCGTTCGCACTATCAGCACCGCCGCTATGCACCGCCACCGCGTCATCACTACCGTGAGCATAACCGCCACGATCGTCGCTACTACTATGATCGCCGCCGCGGGTAAGCGCTGAGAGACCGCTGCCGCACGCTCATCAACACAAAATAACTTATTGATTTTATTGAATATTAATTCACTACCGTAGGAGCCCGCTTGCCGGCGACCGGCTGCGCAGCAGTCGTAAAAACAGTGGTGTTTCATCAATTTTTTGCGAGCACTACGCACTCGATCGTCCGAGTACGGCCCAGGCCAAGCGCGCTTTACCTGGCCACATGCTTGCTGCGCGAAAGCGCGCCGCCTTGGCGCGCCGCCTTGGCGCTGTGTCAGTAACACAGGGTGGGCTCCTGCAAGCAGTGAGTTTAATATCCAGCATCTGCCTGATGAGCGCTCGCCCCCAGCCCCTCAACCCTTGCGGGGCTTGATCCGTGCAGTGGCCTCGGCCACCAGCGGGTCATCCGGCCAGTAATGCTTGGGGTAGCGTCCTTTCAAATCCTTCTTGACCTCGCTGTAGGTCGTGCGCCAGAAGCTGGCCAGGTCTTGTGTCACCTGCACCGGGCGGCGCGCCGGGGACAACAGGTGCAGCTTGACGGCCTGGCGGCCGTTGGCGATGCGCGGTGTGTCGGACAGCCCGAACAGCTCCTGCAGGCGCACGGCCAGGATCGGCGGGTGTTCGCTGTAGTCCAGGCGCACCGACGAGCCGGAAGGCACCTGTACGTGCGAGGGTGCCAGTTCATCCAGGCGTTGCGGCAGCGGCCAGGGCAGCAGGTTGCGCAGCATCGACGACAGGTCGAGCGCGCCGAAGTGGCTGAGCCGGGTGACCTTGCCCAGGTACGGCAGCAACCAGTGTTCCAGGCTGGCGAGCAACGCGCTGTCGCTGACATCTGGCCAGTCGCTGGCAGGCTGCTGTTGCCTATCCAGCGTGCGCAGCAAGCTGACCCGCGCCTGCCACTGGCGCAGCTCGGGCGTCCAGGCCAGCAATTCCAGGCCCTTGCGCCTTACCAGCCCCAGCAAGGCCTGCCCGCGCGCAGCCTCATCCAGGCCCGGCAGCGGCTCGCTGCCGAGCACCAGTTCGCCGACCTTGCGCTGGCGCTCGGCGCGCAGCACGCCTTCGCGCTCGTCCCAGTCCAGTTGATCGACGTTGCGCACCTGCTCGGCCAGCACCGTATCAAACAGCGCAGGCTCCAGATCGGTGGCCAGGTAAATGCGCTCTTCGCGCTGGCCCTGGCGGCTGCCCAGGTCGGCGACCACCAGCCATTCGTGCTTCATCAGGGCATCGCTGTCGCCAAACAACGCGGCGCGACCGTTGGCCAGGCGGTACTCGGCGCCACCGGGGCGTCGCTGGCGCGCCACCCGGTCCGGGTAGGCCAGCGCCAGCAAGGCGCCCAGCCAGCGCGGATGCTCGGGATCGCTGACGGCCTGGGCCGGCTTGCCGCGCAAGTGACTGCGGTACTGGCGAGCCAGTTGCCGGGCACGCTGCACACCGCCCTGGGCGTTGCGCTGGGCCTTCTGTTCGCCCGACAGCAACACAAGGCGGCTGTGCAGGTCGGCACCGGCGCCGCGAAGGATATCGCGCTCGCCCAGCAAGGCGGCGACGTCACAGGCCATGTCGGCCAGCCCCAATGACTGACCGCGCAACAGCAGATGGGCGATGCGCGGGTGCGCCGGCATTTCGGCCATCGCCTGGCCATGACCGGTCAGGCGCCCGTCCGCTTGCAGCGCGCCGAGGCGCTGCAACAGGTCGCGGGCCTGGCCAAAGGCGGCCATGGGCGGCAGGTCGAGCCACTTCAACTGGTTCGGTTCCACCCCCCAGCGGGCCAGTTGCAAGGCCAGGCCCGCCAGGTCGGCCTGGAGGATTTCGGCACTACCATAAGCGGCCAGTTGCTCGTGCTGGGCCTCGGACCACAGCCGGTAACACACGCCCGGCTCCAGGCGCCCGGCCCGGCCGGCGCGCTGGGTGGCGCTGGCGCGGGAAACACGCTGGGTGTCCAGGCGGGTCATGCCGCTGCCCGGATCGAAGCGCGGCACCCGCGCCAGCCCGGCATCGATCACCACGCGCACGCCATTGATGGTCAGGCTGGTCTCGGCAATATTGGTGGCCAGCACCACCTTGCGCGCACCGGACGGGGCCGGGTCGATGGCGGCGCGCTGGGCGTTGAGGTCCAGCTCACCATGCAACGGGCACAGCAGAATGTCGCTTCGTTCACCCAGGGCGTCGGCCAGTTGCTGATGCACCCGGCGAATCTCGGCCTGCCCCGGCAGGAACACCAGCAGGCTGCCGGTCTCGCTGCCCAGCGCATCGAGCACGGTCTGCACCACGCGCGGCTCGACGAACTCGCCCGTCTGGAACGGCCGCCCCCACTGGATCGTCACCGGGAACATGCGCCCTTCACTGCGCACCACCGGCGCGTCGTCTAGCAGGGCCGACAAGCGCTCACCTTCCAGCGTGGCGGACATCAACAGGACCTTGAGCGGCGGTTCGTCGCGCAGCAGTTCACGGCCGTTGAGGCTCAGGGCCAGTGCCAGATCGGCGTCCAGGCTGCGCTCATGGACTTCGTCGAAGATCACCAGCCCCACGCCCTCCAGCGCCGGATCGTCCTGCAATCGGCGGGTGAGGATGCCTTCGGTGACCACCTCAATGCGGGTCCCGGGCCCGACCTTGCTGTCCAGGCGAATGCGGTAACCCACGGTTTCACCGACCTTCTCGCCCAGTTCGCTGGCCAGCCGTTCGGCCGCGGCGCGCGCGGCCAGCCGGCGCGGTTCGAGCATCAGGATGGTCTGCCCGGCCAGCCACGGCGCCTCAAGCAGCGCCAGCGGCACGCGGGTGGTCTTGCCGGCGCCGGGCGGGGCTTCGAGCACCACCTCGTGGCGCTCGTTGAGGGCTTGGCGCAGGGCCGGCAATACAGCGTCGATGGGCAAGGCAATCATGGGCTACTCCCGAACTGGGCGGGCAGTATACCGAGCAGGCGCCGGGGCAACAGCGCCAGCGCTGCAACCCAGGGGCTACAACGCCTGCAACAGCCCCTCGACCTGTTGCAGTTCCCAGGCGCTGAGAAATGCCACCGGGTCGGTGCCAGCCCGGTGCCAGTCCTGCATCGAGCCGAGCCGGCCATCCGGGGCGCGGCAGAACTGACACAGGGCCAGGCCCTGTTCATCAAACGACAGTGCCAGCAACCAGTCATCGACAGTGACCAGCAGCGGCTCGTCGCCGGTTTCGTTGTCCAGTTGTTCATCGATCTTGCACAAAGTGCGTTGGCCCAATGCCAGTTCCTTGAGCACCTGGTAGACCTCACGGGCGTCCAGCGGGTCGAACTGCTTCAACCAGTCATTGGTTTCCTCCAGGTCGAACAGGGCGGGATCGAACTCATTGCCGAATGCCTCTTTGATTTCCGTGTGCTCGGGATGTGCAGGATCCGCCAGTGCCTCCAGCATGAATTCATAGCCCGGCACGCCTCCGATATCCTCCGGGGGACAGGCATTGGCGCCCTCGAGGCAATAAGCCGCCTGGGGGAACGTGCTGGACGACAGACCGCGCTTTTCGACCGTGACCTTGTGGTACCAGTCATCGCCAAAATCATAGAGATAGACGAAGCTCTTTTTTCTGCCCAGCGCCTCGCTCAGGGTATACAGGGACTCAGGCTCGGCAGGACTGCGCCACGGGTCATCCTCGAGCGACTCATCGGGCGGACCATAGACCTTGTCGCCCATACGGAAGGAGTGCAGGTGCTCATTGTCCCAGCCCATCACGCCCTGCAAGACCTCGTGCAACTTCTCCAGATCGATATCGGACGGTACGACGAACCGGCGCCAGACAGAAGGTACACAGTCCTGCAACTCGATGTGCAGTAACCAGAAGTCCGCTCTGGACCGGGGAGTGGAAGCTGCCTTGACCATAAATCGTGATCGCCCTGCAAGATTGAAAAGAATCGAACCCGCCAGACTATAACGCGCTTTTCATGCCCTCTTAAACCTGCAGAAAATTTCTGCACCCGAACCTGCGCCGGGCGCAATAGTCTTAGCCCCGCAGTCTTTGCCTTGTATAGTTGCCCTCTTCACTACAGGAGTTTTTCCCATGCGCCTTGCTTCGCGTTTGATCGGTGGTGTTCTGGCCGCCACGCTGCTGACCCAGTTGTCCGCCTGCGGCAGCATTTTCTATCCCGACCGTCGCGGCCAGATCGATGGCAAGGTCGACCCGGCGATTGTCGTGCTCGATGCCTTGGGCCTGCTGTTCTACGTGATTCCGGGCGTGATTGCTTTGGGCGTGGACTTTGCTACCGGTGCGATCTACTACGCGCCCAACGAGCAGGCACAGGTCGATCCGGTCAGGCTCAAGCCGGCGGTCAAGGCCGATGGCAGCGTCGACACGCAGAAGCTGCAGGTCATTCTGGAACAGGAACTGGGCCGCACGTTCCCGCTGGACGATCCGCGCCTGATCCAGCACAAGGGCAGCCTTGAGCAACTGGCCAGCCTGGGCCTGCGCCCGGCGGCCTGAACCTGAAGACCTGCACCTGAAGGACACGCATGCACGCCAACGCTGAACACACCCGCCTGCTGCGCCTGGCCACCCGGGCCTCGCTGACGGTGGCGATCATCCTGATCATCACCAAAGGCGTGGCCTGGTGGATGAGCGGCTCGCTGAGCCTGCTGGCCGGGCTGACCGACTCGCTGCTCGATGGCGCCGCCTCGTTGCTCAACCTGCTGGCGGTGCATTACGCCCTGCGCCCGGCCGACGACGACCACCGCTACGGGCATGGCAAGGCCGAGGCCTTGTCGGGCATGGCCCAGGCGCTGTTCATCACGGTCAGCGGCGTGCTGATCGGCATTCAGGCCATCGAACGCATCCAGAACCCCGAACCGCTCAGCACAGCCTTGCCGGGCATTGTCGTGACCTTGCTGGCGCTGGGGTTGACCCTGGCGCTGCTGGGCTTTCAGCGCAAGGTGATCCGCATCACCGGTTCCAGTGCGATCAAGGCCGATGCCTTGCACTACCGTTCAGACCTGTTGCTCAACGTCAGCATCCTGCTGGCGCTGAGCCTGACCTGGCTGGGCTGGCAGCAGGCCGATGCCTGGTTCGGCCTGGCGATTGCCGGGTATATCGTCTGGAGTGCGGTGCAGATCGCCCGGGAAACCTTCTCGGTGTTGATGGACCAGGAGCTGCCACCCGAGGTCAGCGCCCACATGCTGGAACTGGCGCGCGGGGTGCCCGGCGTGCTGGGCGCACATGACCTGCGCACGCGCATCTCCGGGCAGATCTGGTTTGTGCAGCTACACCTTGAGTTGCCCGGCTCGCTGACGCTGTCGGTCGCGCATGAATTGTGCGACCGCGCCGCTGCCGCCATTCATGCCCAGTACCCGCAAGCCGAAGTGCTGGTACATGCCGACCCGCAGGAAGTGGTCGGGCAGAAGCTGGCCTGATCGTCTAGGCTATTGCACGCTGTAGCCACGCTCGTACAGACACGCCCCCATCGCCTGGCGATAGGTGTCTATGACTTCCTCGGCTGGCGCATAGGTGACACTGGCGGGGTCGAAGCCACTGCGGTCGACAGCCCAGCGGTAGCATTGGTAGCGATCGTACTCGACACGCTCCGGCGTCTGCCCGGCGATGGGCGAGAACGACGGGTCGTACTGACTGGCAGAAGGCGGCGCCCCCTGGCTGTCTACCTGAGCCTGCGGCGGGTTGACCACCACATAGTCCTGGCTGTCAGGCTGCCAGGCGTAGTAACTGCCGGCCGCCAGAAACAGCAGCGAACCCCCCACCCAGAGTTCTTGTGAATAGGCCGGCAGACTGCTCACCCGCACGCCTTGGGGCGGCGTCACCACCACATAGCGCTCGCCTTGCGGGCGATACCAGTAGCCGTCGGCATAGTAGTAATCCTGGCCGCGCCACGGAATACGGGAATAGCCGCGTGGCACCTGGTTGAGGCTGTTGCCCGGGCGGTAGCGTGGACCTGTGCCCCAGCCATCGCCGCGTCCGTCTGGACGCCCGGCCCACTGCTGGCGTGGACGCTGGTCGCGCGGCAGGTCCTGATAATTGCCCTGGCGGGGTGGCTGGGTCTGCCACGACTCGCGCGGTGCACTTTGCAGCGGAAGATTGTCCTGGCGTTGCTGCAACTGCTGGCGCTCATCCTGACGCTGTTGAGTCTGGATCTGGCGCTGCTGCTCGCGCTGTTGCTGCTGTTGCTGGTACTGCTGCTGTTGTTGCTGGCGTTCGGCGTTGCGCTGCTGGTTCTGTTGCTGCTGAACCTGGCGGTCCTGCTGGCGTTCGACCTGGCGCTGCTGGTTCTGCTGATCCTGGATCTGCCGTTGCTGCTCACGCTGCTGCTGGTAGATCTGCTGTTGTTGCTGCTGCTCGACGCTGCGCATCTGCTGCTGTTGCTGCTGGATCTGCCGATCCTGCTGGCGCTCGATCTGACGTTGCGGGTTCTGCTGCTGGGGATTGGCGCCACGCAACTCGCCCGGCGACTGGTCGCCGGCCTGCACAGGGGCGGCCAGGCTCAGGCACAACAGACTCGGAACCGCGAACTGCCAGAGGCCGGTTTTCATGCTGTGTTCACCTGAACAGGAAAGAGACGTTAATTAAGACTGCAAGACGGCGATGGGGTTCTGCGCGGCGTCTTGAGTGCACTTTATCAGAGCTGTGCAAACGCGGTTGGGCGACAAGCCGAAGACAGGATCCATAAAACCAATACCGCTGTTGCGCCTGTGCCGCAGCCGTCGCGAGCAGAGCCCCCTCCCACATGAGTCGACCGCGTCGCCCTTTTCTGCAGGGCATGAAAAAAGGGGCCCTGGGGCCCCTTTGGGATGCTTCGTCCTGGCTCGACGCTTGTGGCGCCGGCTCACTTCACACCGTCTTCTGGACAGGGTGCAGCCCGGGGGCCTGATCCACCCGGTTGGGTGGGAGGCCGCAGTTGGTCTGATTCGACCGACTGCAGTGGACGTGATGTCCGGGCAGTGATTGGTGTTGAAAAGAATAGGCTTTCAGGCGCAGCAGAGGATTGCGAAGATTGCTTAAAAAAAGCCCACTTGCGCAATTTTTAACTTGAGATCAATATTTCAGCGCAATAGAACTTAGAAAGGTGAACATCGTGAGCAAGCTCGACAGATACGACCTGAGCATTTTGGCCGAATTGCAGCGCGATGCGCGTATCTCCAACCAGGAACTGGCAGAGCGCATCGGCCTGTCGCCCTCACCCTGCTCGCGGCGGGTCAAGCAACTTGAAGACGACGGCTATATCGTGCGTCAGGTCGCGTTGCTGGACCGCAAGAAACTGGGCCTGAGCCTGACCGCCTATGTGCTGATCGGCATGGACCGCCACACCCCTGAACGCTTCGAGAACTTCGAGCAGCACATCCGCAACCTGCCCCAGGTGCTCGAATGCAGCCTGGTGACGGGCATGGATGCCGACTATCAACTCAAGGTGGTGGTGCCGGACATGGATCATTACCAGAAGCTGTTGCTGGGCCACCTGACCCGCATCGACGGGGTGACCAGCGTCAAGTCCAGCTTTGTCCTCAACCAGGTGCTGGCCAGCACCGAAATGCCGCTCACCCACCTGCGCCCGTGAAGCAGCGGCAAGCCAACGCGGCGCCTGCCCTGCTTGCAGCTCAAAGCGTGAACTGGGTCAGTTCCCGGTACTGCCCCTGTTCCAGGTCGTCGAGCGACCACGGTCCGATGCGCACTCGCACCAGGCGCAAGGTGGGCAGGCCGACAGCAGCGGTCATCCGCCGGACCTGACGGTTGCGGCCTTCCTTGATCACCAGTTCCAGCCAACAGGTTGGAATGCTTTTGCGAAAACGCACCGGCGGATTGCGCGGCCACAGCGTCGGCTCTTCAAGGGCACGGGCTTCGGCGGGCAGCGTCGGGCCGTCGTTGAGCGTCACCCCGTCACGCAGTTGCTGCAGCTGCGCCTCGCTCACCTCGCCTTCGACCTGCACCCAGTAGGTCTTGGCCAGCTTGTGCCGGGGATCGGCAATTTTTGCCTGCAACTGGCCGTCGTTGGTCAGCAGCAACAGGCCTTCGCTGTCACGGTCCAGCCGCCCGGCCGGGTAGATGCCCGGAATGTCGATAAAGTCCTTGAGCGTGGCGCGCCCCTGATCGTCGCTGAACTGAGTCAGGACATCGAAAGGCTTGTTGAACAGGATCAGCTTCGGCTCGGCCGGCGGCGCCTTGGCAGCGCGCCGCGGGGCGGCGGCATTGCCAGAGACGGGACGCCGGGGAGCGGGACGTTGAATACGGGACATGACGGTAACCGGAAAAAACAGATCCCGCATTGTAGACACGTAGGCGCGCGCTTGCCCGCGACCGAGTGCGAAGCGCTCGCAGAAATTGATTAAACACCGCTATTTTACGACTGCTGCGCAGCCGGTCGCGGGCAGAGCGCGCTCCTACACCGGGTCCATGTTTGCTGCGCGAAAGCGTTGTGTCAGTGACGCAAGGTGATCTCTCATCAAACACAAAATAACTTATTGATTTTATTGGTTATAAAATTCACACCCGTAGGAGCGCGCTCTGCCCGCGACCGAGTGCGAAGCGCTCGCAGAAATCTGTGAAACGCCATAAATTCATGACGGTGAACGCGTACAGAAATCTGTGAAATGCTGAAAATTTACGACTGCTGACGCAGC
>NZ_QFFU01000021.1 GCF_003131185.1 Pseudomonas ovata
CAGCCGCAAGAGCATGTTGCCATTCGTTACCGCGACATTATCTGGACGCACCATACGGCAGGCACGACCGGGTATGCGTCATGGAGTGCCGAGTCATGACGCTGCTGGAGAAGAAGCCTGCGGCGGGCGGGCATGGGCTGGCGGAGGTCGAGCAGGCGGCGATTTCGCTGCAAGGGCAAGCGTGTACGTTATCGGCGCGGCATATTCAGGATGGGATGTTGCGGCTGCAGTTTAATCGGGAGATTGCTTGTTTTGCACAAGGGATTTTAGAGGATGTAAAGGCCGAACTAAAAGATGCCCAAGAGGGTTTGGATGCGATCACAGCAGAAATCAAGAGACTCTCCATCCAATCATTTGAAGTAGGTAAAAAAGTCGTAGGCGTCGCAGCTGGCACCGCACAGATTGCCACAGGGGCCGGTGTTTGTACGGGATCCGGAGGAACACTTTGCTTGTTTTTCGGCCTTCCCCTTGTTTCTCATGGAATCAATAACATTTATGAAAATGGCCATAATCTAATTGGAAACCGCACGGACACAGAGGGATGGGTACGCAAACAATACCAGGGGCTTTCTGTGTGGCTTGGCGGTACAGAATATGAAGGAAACATGATCTATGGCGCGGCTGACTTGGGATTGTCTTTTTACGGATTAGTCCGACTTATAAAAAAACCTGACGCTTGGCGGCTCTGGCGATATACAGAGAACGACAAAGTCAGAGCGTATAAAAACGCATCAAAATATGCACTCGGCCTTGAAGCTGCAGGCGACGCAATAACGTCAGGCAGTATGTATCAGGAGCGAAAAGAGAAAAATGAATGAATTATTCAGCTACACCATCCTAACCTTAATTGCAATCACCATTTACCAACCGGCCCGCTGGGCAAAATTTGCATGTTCAGGAAGAGGCTTCACAAAGACGAGATTCTGGGTTTGGACAGCTTACAACTTTTACTTCATGTGCTTTCATATGTACTTTGTGGAAAAGAGTCACATCCCTTTTTATGGCCCTATGGAAAATTACCTCTTGGGCTGGCTATCCGTAGCGATGATATGCCTACATATTTCTGCCATCCCTACGGAGTGGAAAAGGAGACCTGGGCGCTCACGAAAAATCTTCGACCCAAAAATCCGCAAACACAAACTGACCTTTGATCGTTATCGACTGGCACAGCCAAGAAAGTCCATCCTTTCTTTCTGGAGACGATCATGAACACCACACTGCTCGCCCTGCTGGTTTAGGCGTAGAACATAGTGAATCACCTATAACACTTATGCCGGATCACTTCATATGTACTTCCTGGAAAAGGGCCACATCCCTTTCTACGGTTCCATGGACAGATTCCCTCTGGGCTGGCTATCCGATGACTGGTTTACAGCCGTGGCCTATGTACCATTCCTACTGGCCTCATCGCGGGCAGAGCCCCCTCCCACATCAGCTCGGTGCCTGCGGTGCGATAGCACTGTGTCGTGTCGGGCCGTTCATGATTCTGAGCCGATGAGCAATAGCCATCGGCAGCGTTCATTTCGGACGCGTCCTACATATCGCCGGGAAGCTCGAAAATAGACTGGCCCTCCATTTATCAAGGAGGACCGTCATGGCGAACTGCGGCTATATGACCATCAAGGGCGAGAAACAGGGCCTGATTTCGGCGGGGTGTTCGACGCCGGTCTCGATGGGCAGTAAATGCCAGACCGGGCACAGCGACGAGATCATGGTGCTGTCGTTCGCGCACAACGTGGCCAATATCGACAACGCCCGGCACGCCACCCACCGCCCGGTGTTCATCACCAAGCATGTCGACAAGTCTTCGCCCTTGCTGAGCCAGGCCCTGGCCAACCGTGAGCAGGTTGACTGCATCATCAATTTCTACCGCACCGCCGCATTCGGGGCGCAAGAGAAGTTCTACACCGTGGAAATCCGCGGCGGGTTGCTGACCGAACTGACCCTGGATATGCCGCATGTGCTGATGCAAGGCGATGCCCAGCCGCAAGAGCATGTTGCCATTCGTTACCGCGACATTATCTGGACGCACCATACGGCAGGCACGACCGGGTATGCGTCATGGAGTGCCGAGTCATGACGCTGCTGGAGAAGAAGCCTACGGCGGGCGGGCATGGGCTGGCGGAGGTCGAGCAGGCGGCGATTTCGCTGCAAGGGCAAGCGTGTACGTTATCGGCGCGGCATATTCAGGATGGGATGTTGCGGCTGCAGTTTAATCGGGAGATCGCTTGTTTTGTACAAGGGATTTTAGAGGATGTAAAGGCCGAACTAAAAGATGCCCAAGAAGGTTTGGATGCGATCACAGCAGAAATCAAGAGACTCTCCATCCAATCATTTGAGGTAGGTAAAAAAGTCGTAGGCGTCGCCGCTGGCACCGCACAGATTGCCACAGGGGCCGGTGTTTGTACGGGATCAGGAGGAACACTTTGCTTGTTTTTCGGCCTTCCCCTTGTTTCTCATGGAATCAATAACATCTATGAAAATGGCCATAATCTAATTGGAAACCGCACGGACACAGAGGGATGGGTACGCAAACAATACCAGGGGCTTTCTGTGTGGCTTGGCGGTACAGAATATGAAGGAAACATGATCTATGGCGCGGCTGACTTGGGATTGTCTTTTTACGGATTAGTCCGACTTATAAAAAAACCTGACGCTTGGCGGCTCTGGCGATATACAGAGAGCGACAAAGTCAGAGCTTATAAAAACACTTCAAAATATGCACTCGGCCTTGAGGCCATCGGTGATGGTGCAACCTTACACAGCCTGCATAAAGAAAAAACCAAACAACATGAATGAAATCATTATTATTCTGGCAATAATAGTCGTCATCTACATCCCTGCCCATTGGGCAAAGTTTGCATTTTCAGGCAAAGGCTTTTCCAACACAAAACTATGGATCTTGATGATCTATAATATTTATGCCGGATCACTTCATATGTACTTCCTAGAAAAGGGCCACATCCCTTTCTACGGTTCCATGGACAGATTCCCTCTGGGCTGGCTATCCGCACTGATGATTTTCTTACACATTTCCGCCATTCCTACAACGTGGAAAAGAAGACCTTGGCGTCTGCGCAAACGCTTCGACCCAAAAATCCGCAAACACAAACTGACCTTTGATCGTTATCGACTGGCACAGCCGAGAAAATCCATTCTGTTTTTCTGGAAACGATCATGAACAACACGCTGCTCGCTTTATTGGTGATCGCCGTCTCGACAGTGTTCTATCTTCCGGCACACTGGACGAAATTCGCCTGGTCTGGAAGAGGCTTTACCAAAGCTCGCAACCACATCATGTTGATCTACAACATCCTCATGATCATCTACCACTCCTACCTTATAGAGTCGGGCAGGCTTTTCTCTCAGGAAAGTCTTCTGTTCCTGCCGGCAGGTTTTCTGTCGGCTGCCTTGATACTGCTTCATGGTTTGGCCATTCCTCGTGAACATAAAAATCGTCGCTGGCGCTGGCGAAATCGTTTTGATCCTAAAATCCGTCGGCATAAAAAATCCATTCATGACTACCGCCGTGAGCATCGAAAAAAGCGCGGCTGAATCCCTACCCATGCAGCCCCTCTCTGACCGTCGCAATCGACCCGACACTGCCAATGACAGACTTTGACTTTTATCTTCTCTATATCACCTTATCCATCGCTCTCTACTTGCCCTCGCTGTGGTGCAAGCTGAAACGCTCTGGCAAGCGCTACAGCAAACTGGTTTGGCGCACTGTTTTCACCCACAACCTCGTCATGATGTTTGTGCATTGGACGGTCGTGAAAACCAATCATCTGGTTTTTTACGGGTACATCGATGAACCGCTATTGCGGCTGATGTCCATGCTGTGCACTGCCTTGCATGCAACCACTTATCCCGTTTCCGAGGATGAGCGGTTCTGGCGCAAACGTTACAGGTTGAAGTTCTGGAAGAAAGGGTTTGATCCGCGGATACGCTGAGGGTCGTGTGGGGCGCACCTGGTTTTTGATACGGCGCTGTTGTGCTTTAAAGACCGTAGAGATCTGCCGCCATCAGACAGGGCGGTAGCGAGGCGCTATTTTTACGACTGCTGGCGCAGCCGGTCGCGGTGGTCCGGCATTACGCCACAGGAGCGACCAGCGGTCGCGAACGCCGCATAGCCTTTTCGCGACCGTTGGTCGCTCCTACAGACCAGATGTTGGCGGCGCGCCAACGCGGCGGGTGATGACCTGTATCGGTTCGGTACTGTCTTACCGACTGAACCGTTCCGCCAGGCTGTGCAGGTACTGCGCCGAGGCTTCCAGTTCGCTGCTGATGGCCGAGCCTTGTTCGGCCTGCCCGGCGCTCTGGTCGCAGAGTTGGGCGATGCGGGTGATCTGCTGGCTGATGTTTTCTGCCACGTGGCTTTGCTCTTCGGAGGCCGAGGCCATTTGCTGGCTCATGCCGGTGATGCGGGTCACGGCCTGGCTGATGCCGTCCAGGGCTTGTTGCACGGCTTCGACACTGGCGACGCTTTCCTGGGAGATTTGCCCGCCGCGGCTGGCGGTGGCCACGGCGCGGTCGGCGCCGTCGCGCAGGGAGGTGATGATTTTCTGGATTTCTTCGGTGGATGACTGGGTGCGCGAGGCCAGGCTGCGGACTTCGTCGGCGACCACGGCAAAGCCCCTGCCCTGCTCGCCGGCACGGGCGGCTTCGATGGCGGCGTTGAGGGCCAGCAGGTTGGTTTGCTGGGCAATGGAGGTGATGACGTCGACCACGCTGCCGATCGATTGGGTGGCGCTGGCCAGCTCACCGACGGCGTTGCCGATTTCAGTGACGCTATTGGCCATGTGCCGGATCGCCAGCAGGCTTTCGTCGGCCAGGTTGCGGCCTTGCAGCGCCAGTTTGTCGGCCTCCTGGGCGGCGTGTGCGGTGTTCTGCACGTTGTGCGTTACTTCCTGGATGGTGGCAGCCATCTGGTTGATGGCGGTGGCCGACTGGTCGGTTTCGTTGCGTTGCTGGTCCAGCGAGCGGGCTTGCTGGATCGACAGTTGCGCCGATTGCCCGGCGCGTTGCTTGACGCTTTCACCGGTGTCGACCAGACGGGTCAGTGCCGTTTGCAGGCGCGCTTCGCCGCTGAGCATGGCCAGGTCCAGTTGCGCCTGGGGGCCACGGTTGTCGCTGTAGGTCAGGGCCACCAGGGCGCTGGTAAAGGCCTTGGGGTGTTCGTCGAGGGTTTTCTGCAGGTCGCGCCGCTGGCGGATTTCGAGGTACACACCCAGGCCGAGCAGCACCACCAGCATCAGCGCCAGAAACGGGGTGTCGTCGAGCAGATAGTTGCCCGCCACCAGTGCGATGGCGGCGAAGATCATGGGCAGTTGCCGCACCAGATGGTACGCCGCGCTGCTGGCGATCGAGACGGCCGGCTTGTCGGCGCGCAGGCGCGCGTACAACGCTTCGGCGCGGCGCACCTGATCACGGGTGGGCAGCGAGCGCACCGACTCGTAGCCGACGATGCGGCCGTTTTCATACACGGCGGTGACGTAGGCGCTGACCCAGTAGAAATCGCCGTTCTTGGAGCGGTTCTTGACCACGCCCATCCACGGTTTGCCTTGCTTGATGGTTTCCCACATGTGGGCGAATACCGAGGGCGGCATGTCCGGGTGGCGCACCAGGTTGTGCGGCTGGCCGACCAGTTCTTCGCGGGTAAAGCCGCTGATGGCGGCGAAGGCGTCGTTGCAGTAGGTGACGTGGCTGTTCAGGTCGGTGGTGGAGATCAGCCGCTCGTGGGCAGGAAAGGTTCTTTCGTTCTGGGTGACGGGCATGTTCAAACGCATCGACTGCAACCTCATCCTGATGGAACTGCAAGTGTCCGGGCACGCTTGAAGGTTTAGCACACCGGGCACGGTTGTGAGCGACGCCTTACATGGCTCTTTCTAATAAAACGCGGGTTATCACCGGGCTGTATCTGAGGGCAAGCGTAGCGAAGAACCTGCGGCAAGCAAGTCGTGGTTGTGGGGGTGGCACAGCGGCATCATTGGGCAAGCGAGAGGGCGATGCAAGCGGATTCTCGGGCCTTTTCTAAAAGTTCCCTAAAGATGAAAATTTTTTACATTTGAGAATCCGATCAAGTTTTTCACGCTGCCCGTGACGTCGCATTCAGGCAGAGCACACGTGTGCCTCTACGGGTGTCCTGAACACGCCTGGCGCAGATCCGCAGGCGACAGATCCGGCGTCATTGAGGCACACTGACCGCCTTCTCTGCGCAACCGATCAAGGCCTTTTCCGATGTTCATGCCGCCCTTCAGATTCGCACTGCTGGTCCTGTTGCTGAGCGCACCTCTGGCACCTGCCACCGTGCAGGCCGACACGCGCGCCAAGCTTGCCCAGGCGGCAGCGGCCAGCCTGCAAGTGTCGCTGCTGGGCGGCAAGCTGGCCTTTACCCTGCCGGCCGGCTATGTGAAGGACGAGATGCCGGAAGTCGATGCCAAGGCGCGGGCCGAAGGCGTGAGCGGTGCGATGTATACCCAGCAGGCCGAGAAGCGCGTGCTGATCGTCACTGAAACGCCGATTCCCGTCGGGGTCGAGGCCAGCGACGATGACGCCCAGGTACTCGACGAGCTGTCGGCGGCTGCGCTCACCCAGCAGGGCAGCAGCTATCAGGATGTGCAGCGCCTGGGCGAACAGCGCCTGACCAAGAAGAACGGTCTGGGCGTGCGCCAGCTGGATGCGTCGGCCACCCTCGGCGGCGCCAATGTGCTGAGCACCACCCTGCTCGCCGCCTCGGGCAAGCGCTCAGCGGTATTGAATGTGATTTCCAGCGCCAGGGACCCCAAGGCCCACGAGGCCGCCGTAAAGGCCATCATCGGTCGGTAACTCCTGTTTCAGAGCTGTTTTCAAGCCAGAACAGGTGAACAATTGATGAATTTGTGTCGCCGGGACCGGCGTCTGGTCTGATAGTTCCACAATAATGGCCTTGTGATCTTCCCCTGGTCTTGACCACAGGTGAAACTGCCTCTGTCGGTCAAGCAGTCTTTTTCTGACCGGGCAGTACGAAGCATCCGGTAGGCATTATGGGAACGATCAGAGCGGAGCTTCACCAGGGCAAGGGAGTGTCATTTGCGCGGCGTATCTATCTGCCGCGCACAATCGGGCTGGGCGTCGGTTCAGTGTGTGTGGCCACAGCGCTGTATCCGCTGCCGTCGACCCACTGGGTCTGGGCCTTGCTGGTGCTGCACGCCTTTGTCTGGCCGCACCTGGCCTGGCAATGGGCACGGCGCAGCGCCAACCCTTACCGGGCCGAACTGCGCAACATGCTCTGTGACTCGTTGGCCGGCGGCATCTGGGTGGGGCTGATGGGCATCAGCGTGCTGCCCAGCGTGGCCATTCTGGCGATGATGGCCATGCAGAACATTGCCGCCAACGGCCTGCGCCTGATGCTTCAAGGGTTGCTGGCCAATGCCTGCGGCCTGCTGTTATGCCTGTTGGTGCTGTCGCCGCCAATCCAGTTTGCCAGCACTATGCTTGAAACCTACGCCTGCCTGCCGCTGCTGGTGGTCTACCCGATCTTTATCGGCTGGATGGGCTACAAGGTCGCGCTCAAGCTCAGCGAGCACAAGCGTATCCTGCGCCAACTCAGCCGCACCGACAGCCTGACCGGGCTGATCAACCACGGTTCATGGAAAGACCTGCTGCAACTGGAGTTCAGCAAGGTGCGCGCCGTGCATCGGCCGTGCTGCGTGGCGCTGATTGATATCGATCACTTCAAGGCCATCAATGACGAGTATGGGCACCTGGTGGGTGACGCGGTGCTCAAGACCTTCAGCCAGACCCTGCGCGACAATATTCGCGAAACCGACCTGGCCGGCCGCTATGGTGGCGATGAGTTCTGCGTGATCCTGCCCGGCACTCACCTGTATCAGGCCGTCGATGTACTGGAACGCCTGCGCCAGGTCGTGGACGACTATTGCGATACACAGTGGCCCGGCCTCAAGGTCAGCCTGAGCATTGGCATTGCGCCGCTCGAAAGCCATATCACCGAGGCCGCGCTGTGGCTGAATGCGGCCGACAAGGCGCTGTATAGGGCCAAGAGCACCGGGCGTAACCGGGTGGTCGGCGCCTCGTGGGAGACCGATCATGAACAAAGGATGCCGGCCAGCGCGTAGGGCCTATTGCGCCTGGCGTTGCGCCAATTGCGCGGCCACCTTTCGAACCAGCTTTTTCGGCCCGATGGTTTCAAGCAGCAGCCAGATCGGCTGGTCGAGGTTCAACTGGCCGTAGAGTGCCTCTTCATGGTCCAGGTGGCTTTGCTGTGCCGCGCGGTAGTCGGCCGGGTAGACGCTGCGTTCGATCGGCAGCAAGGCGTCATGATGTTCCAGCAGGCCGCTGAACAGGATGCGCCGCTCGACACTGCCGCGGGTGGTCTCGATCAGGCGCGCAAAGAAGGCGCCGTCACGCTGGTGCAGGGCCAGCAAGGCCACGTAGCGCTCCACCAGCACGAACGGCGCATGCTTGTCGTAGATCATCCAGCACAGGCGCTCGCGACTGGCCGTGCGGTACGGGTTCAGGGTGGCGCTGCGGCGGTTGTGATAGGCCAGCGCATAGACCAGGGCCTTTTCCGCCTGGGCGCGGCGCTCGGTCACGCCCAGGGCGGTCACTTCATCGAGCAGGGGGGCCTGGCGGCCGAGCCGTTCAAGCTGGCGCCCCAGCAACACGAAAATACCCTTGGGGCCCAGCAGCCGATCATGCAACGTGCCCAGCTTTGCCGGCGACAGTTTTGCCTGGCGTTGCCACACCGTGCGAAACGCCACAAGGCAGTCATCGTCGCCAGGCACCTCCTCCGGCTGTGTGGCGATCGTTGCATAGTATTCAAGACTTCTTGCCATGGAAAAACTCCTTGTCAGAAAAATTAAAGTTCACGACACCTTGGCGCGCGGCGTCCCTGAACACCGGAAAAAGCCTGTCGGCATCGCGACTTTCTTTGTGTTAACGCTGAGCAATGCCCTCTCATCCATCGCACTGTCGTGCCCGGACGCGGACATCCTTGCTGACTGTTATTTATTGCACCGCCACACACTCACCGAGCGACCTTACATAAGCCGCATCCACACATCGGCAACAG
This sequence comes from Pseudomonas ovata, assembly GCF_003131185.1. Taxonomy (GTDB): domain Bacteria; phylum Pseudomonadota; class Gammaproteobacteria; order Pseudomonadales; family Pseudomonadaceae; genus Aquipseudomonas; species Aquipseudomonas ovata. Next base: position 9,074 of record NZ_QFFU01000021.1, read on the forward strand.
GCGCATTATGTCGTTATTGAGCCACCGTACAATCCGACAGATGTAGGGGGTCAAACAAACGGCGGCATCAACATATCGCGCATGTATTGGGCGAGCAGTTGCGCACGCGTTTTGACCTGACTCTTTCGCAACAGCGACGACACATGATCACGCACTGTATAGCCGCTGATCCTGAGCTGTTCAGCGATTTCCTTGTTGGTCCTGCCCTGCAGCAGCAACCCCAGCACCTGCCGCTCCCGGCTTGTCACACACATGATGTTTCCCCTGATAACTGCAACATCATCGACTTAACATGTAGGAGTTTTCCCTACACTTGCTATTTATGGCTTTCAATTATCTGGCGCACGGCACCGACGATAAATCGAGCACTCCCTCCCCTGAGCACTTGCCGTTATTCACTGCGCACATTCTTCACGCCAGACGAATCCACGCGCTGATTATTTATCAACTCGGACAATTCCTACATACAACTCGGACTTCTCTTAACACTTCAATATCCGAATTCCGAACAAGCGCCCTTGATGCACGCTAAGTGCATGTATTTAATAGGCCATTGACTTTTCACGCGTTAATAAGGCGCTGGGCGCAAGATAAACTTGCGCCCATGAAATTACAATCCACTGTTACATTTGGATCCATTGCGTCCGGTCACGAAGGCGCCGCGAACCGCTCCCTGGCACCGGCCTTGATCTGCTCAGGATCGAGGTCCTGCACGCGGGTAGCGATGAACCGCAGGTTGCCGAACGGATCACGCAGCGTGCCGCAACGGTCGCCATGGAACGGCTCGGTGACCGGATTTCAGTGGCGCCGGCCTTGATGGCCCGCCTCCAGGGGCCGATGCTCGTCAGGCTGCAGGTCCAGCAGCGCCTTGCTGCTGATCATGTCGAAAGGCGCCGAAAAGTGCTCGTGGATGATCCTCCAGCCGGCGTCGGTCAGCCGGTAGCCGGCGCTGCCGCGCATCCAGCAGCCTTGCGGGTGGTCCTTGTCGCCCTCGATGCCACACCGGTTCAACCAATGGGCAAAAGCGGTCTCGCCTTCACCGTGAACCACCAGGTCGTGCTGTTCGAACACCATGGCGCCCGGGCACATGTCCAGGCAGGCCGCCCAGTGCTGGCGATAGGCGTCAAGCCCCTTGAATTGCAGTTGGTTGATCGCGTCGAAGGCGATCACATCGCTGTGGTAACAGGCCATGATCGCGTCCGTATCCCGTTCACGGACGGCCTCGGACCAGCGCTTGAGCAGTGCGCTGATCTGCCCGGCAATGGCGCTGTCATTGCGTTGAGTGTTCATGGAAAAGCTCCTGCCGATACTCGGCTCGGTTGCAGGTCCATAAAGCGTAGTTCGCCTGCCCTCGCCCAGGACGGCCGGCCATCCGGCGACGGTCATGGGCGCATGTCATGGGTCAGGCCGTGTGCGTCTCGATGGCCAGCGGCTGCCGGGCGCCGAACACCGCCGCCGCCAGCATTCCGACCAGTCCCATCACCAGGCAGTACCCCACCGCCACCCATGGGCTCCAGGGCATCAGGCCGATCAACAGCAGCGGCGTCAGGCTGGCCCACAGCGCGTAGGCAATGTTGTAGGTGAACGAAATGCCCGAGACCCTGATACGCGCCGGAAACAACCCCACCATCACTGACGGTACGACCCCGACGATGCCGCAGCCCAGACCGGCCAGGGCATAGGCAAGACCGGGTGTCAGCCACTGCCACTGTTCGATCAGACTGGCATACAGCAGGCCGATGCCCAGCGGCAACAGCAGGCTGTAGAGCCCGACACAGCGCCAGGCGCCCAGGCGGTCGACCAGCAGGCCGGCCAGCACGCAGCCGATGTTCAGGAACACGATGCCCAGCGCACTGAGGGCAAAAGTGTGGCTGGCGCTGAAGCCGAAGCGTTGTTGCATGACCGTCGGGGTGATGACCACCAGCACCACCACCGCCGAGGTCAGCACGCAGGTCAGCAAGGCCGCCGGCAGCAGTGCCTGGCGGTGCTCGCGCAGCACCTGGCCCAAAGGCAGGCGCGGCAGGCCCTTGATGTCCTGACGCTGGGCGTGCAGGGCCATGAACACCGGGGTTTCACTCAGCCAGCGGCGCAGCCAGACCCCCACCACGCCAAACACACCGCCCAGCAGGAACGGAATGCGCCAGGCGTAATCAAGGATTTCGGCCGGGGTGTAGACCCTCGCCAGCCAGGTGGCGGTCAGGGCCCCGAGCAGGTAGCCGAAGGTCAGGCCGGCCTGCAGCACACCCAGCGCATAGCCGCGATGGCCTTGGGGGGCGTGTTCGGCCACGAAGACCCAGGCGCTGGGCACCTCGCCGCCCACCGCCGCGCCCTGCAGGATGCGCAGCCCCAGCAGCAGCAAGGGCGCCCAGTAGCCGATCTGCGCGTAGGTCGGCATCAGGCCGATCAGCAAACAGGGCAAGGCCATCATCAGGATGCTCAGGCTGAACACGCGCTTGCGCCCCAGCCGGTCGGCAAAGTGCGCCATCAGGATGCCGCCCAGCGGCCTGGCCAGGTAACCGGTGACGAAGATGCCGAAGCTTTGCAGCAAGCGCAGCCACTCGGGCATTTCCGGCGGGAAGAACAGCTGGCTCAGGGTCAGGGCAAAGAAGACGAAGATGATGAAATCGTAGATTTCCAGGGCGCCACCCAGCGCCGCCAGACCCAGGGTCCGGTAATCGGCGCGGGAAAACGGTTGGGGACGTGGTCGTGCAATGGCCGTCATTGGGTACCCCGAAACATGACAGTAAAAGCGCCTGGCGCTCGCGAGGCGCGAAGAATAGCAAAGCTGCCCTGCCCTACCACCTTCACCTTGCGGCAAAACCGATTAAAAAAACGCACCACAAAAGGGCGAAAGGTATCTATTTCCCCACAAGAATATTTTTTGCAGTCCTGAAAGCGACATCGACTGACGATTACCGGACGCGACCGGCATCGCACATGCCCGCTTTCAAGGCGCTCGCCAAAAACCCGCACCATAAATGAACATGCCTGCGCATGGCTTTCAGATAAACGCAATCGGGCGCACTTCGTGTGCAACCTTGACCGTAACCACCGGATTGAACCCGACGAACGGTCAAGAGCCCGCGTTTACGGCTGTGCGCGACCACTCATGAGTCATCACATAACCGCAATCCTTTTGACACAAAGCGTCTGGCGCGGAGTTTGCGTAGTGATGGCTATCTGATGTTTGGCTGAAAAGGAATCGGCATGACCCTGCACAGTGAATCCATGCACCTCTCTCCTGCTGAACACCATTGGCTGCCCTGGCTGGGCAAAAACGGCAAGCTGGCCCTGGGCCGCTCGTGCCGCCTCAACCGTGCGTTGTACCCGGTGATGGAGCGTACGTTCGAATCCATCGCCGACACGCGCGTGCGCCTGCTGCAACACTGGGCGCAGGAATACTGGGATCACCTTGTGGAACTGGGCGCACAACTGGGTGGCCCGGCACTGGAACGCCTCGATGCCGGCCTGCTGCAGGCCAAGCTCAGCCAGGCGCGGGACTTTTCCGAATTGTTTGTCGTCGACCCGCACGGCACGGTGCTGTGTTCGACCTGGAGCGGGCGCAACAGCCGCCATGAACAGGACGAAGCGCTGGCCTGCGGTCTGCGCCAGCCGTTTCTGCATGGCCCGTACACCGATTCGCTGACCCTGAAGATCGGCCCGTCGTCGTCGCGCTTTCATGATGAAGTGACATTGATGTTCTATCAGCCGCTGCTGCGTGATGGCCGCGTGCTGGGCTGCCTGTGCGGCCGGGTGCCCAATGACGTGCTGGGTGACCTGATCCAGCGCGAGGCCGGGCATGTGTACCCCGAGTCCGGCGACAACTACCTGTTCATGGCCAAGGCGGTGTTCGAGCCGGGCATCGCGCCGGGTACGGCGCTGTCGCGCAGCCGCTTCGAAGACAGCACCTTTACCCACGGCGACAACCTCAAGAGCGGTGTGCGCACCGACTGGGGCACGGTGCGGGTCAGCCAGCACACTGAACTGGAACTGCGCTTCATCGACCCGGCCACCGGCCAGTTGCACCCCGGCGTGCGCGAAACCATTCGCATCGGCTCGAACCTGTTCGTCACCTACCCAGGTTACGCCGATTACCGGCACATTCCGGTGATCGGCAAGGGCGTGACGTTCCAGTTGCCCGGCTCGCCGGACCGCTGGGGCATGATGTGCGAGGCGGACCTTGAGGAAGTCTATCGGCGCCGCTCGCTCAGCTACGGGCTGATGAAGCCGTATCTGGCCACGCTGGGCGGATTGTTCGCCTTCAATTATGGCTTGCACCACTACAGCGGATTGAGCCCCTGGCTGATTGATGGCCTGCAAGTGTTGGCCATGGTGGCCACGGCGTGGTTGTTCTGCGCCTTGGGCCCCAGGCGCCTGGCCGGACGCCTGGGCGACATGACCGAGGTGATCCGCACCATCGCCGAAGGCGAAGGCAACCTGCGCCAGCGCCTGGACACCTCGCGCATGGCCAACGATGAAACCGGCGACATGGGCCGCTGGATCAACAGTTTTATCGACCGCCTCGATGCCGTGGTCGGCCAGGTGATCCAGGCGTCACACAGCATGGGCAAGACCAATGCGCAGATGCTCGGCAGCAGCCAGCAGGCCAGCCACACCTCGGTCGAGGTCACCGAGGCCGTCAACCGCATGATGCGCATCGTCGAGGGGCAACTGGGAGAGATTCAGCAGGCCTCGATGACGGCCGAACAGACCCGGCTGGCCATGGACGATGTGGTGCGCCGCGCCCGCGAGCAGTTCGAGGCCGCGCGGGTGGGCACCCAGTCGATTCGCGATGTGGTCGAACGTTCGGCCGCCAGCGTGCAGTCGCTGGATGCGCGCATGGGCCAGATCGGTACGATCATCAGCCTGATCACCAATATCACCAACCAGACCAACCTGCTGGCGCTCAATGCCGCCATCGAGGCGGCACGGGCCGGTGAGCATGGCCGGGGCTTTGCGGTGGTGGCCGATGAAGTGCGCTCGCTGGCCGTGCGCACCGCCGGTGCCGCCGACGAGATCCGCCAGATGGTCGAAGGCCTGCAAAGCGAGACCCGCGAGGCGGTGGCGTTCATGGAAAGCGGTGTGCAGGACGTCGACAATCACTTGCGCACCAGCGTCGATGCCTCCACTGAAAACGCCCAGTTGCATGAAGAGGTGGAAAGCATGATCACCATCATTCAGCAACTGAGCGAACGCAGCATGGATTACGGCAAGACCATCGAACGGGTCGACCTGGCCAGCGGCGAAATGCGCCAGACCGTGAACGGCCTGCAGAACAGCGCCGAGATCGTACGCCTGAACGCCAATAAACTGCAGAAACTGGTGGGGCAGTTCGAGGTGAGCAAGGTAGGCTGAGTGACACAGCGCAAGGCGGCACGCTGCCGCACAGCAAACATGGGGTCCGGCAGGAGCGCGCTTGCCGGAATGCCGAGCCACCGCGACCGAGTGCGTAGCGCTCGCAAAATCTCGGAAACGCTGCAACGTTACGACTGCTAGTGCAGCCGGTCGCCGGCAAGCGGGCTCCTACCCCCGCGCCATGTGCGGTCGCGTTGTGTCAGGGCGTCAGGCCGGCGATGACGCTGTTCAGGCCCAGCGACAGAGCGTGCAGGTCGTCGCTGGCCACCTGGGTGCGCTGGATGTTGTCCTGGTTGACCGTGGCGATGGCGCTGATCTGGGTCAGGTTGCGGGCAATGTCTTCGGCCACCGAAGTCTGTTCTTCGGCCGCCGTGGCAATCTGGCGGTTCATGTCACGGATCGATTCCACGGCCGTGGTGATGCGCTGCAGGGAATGACTGGCCAGTGCCACCTGCTCGACGCTTTCCTGGCTGCGGGCCTGGCCGCTCTCGATAGCCTGCGCCGCATCGACGGCACCGGTCTGCACCGAATGGATGATCTGATTGATCTCGGCGGTGGACGCGGCGGTGCGTTGTGCCAGGGTCCTGACTTCATCGGCCACCACGGCAAACCCGCGTCCGGCATCACCGGCGCGGGCGGCCTCGATGGCCGCGTTCAGGGCCAGCAGATTGGTCTGCTCGGCAATGCCACGAATCACTTCCAGCACCTTGCCGATGCGTCCGCTGTCGCTTTCAAGGCGGCCGATGACCGTCGCGGTGTTGCCGATTTCGGTGCGCATGCGGTTGATCGCGGTGATGGTTGCGCCCATGACCTGCTCACCTTCACGCGCGCAATGGTCGGCTTCGTCGGCGGCATTGGCCGCTTGTGCCGCATGACGGGCCACCTCCAGGGCGGTGGCGGACATTTCGTGCATGGCCGTCGCCACCTGGTCGGTGCGTTCGAACTGCTCGCCGGTGCCCTTGGCCATGATGCCGGCGATGGTCTTGAGTTCGACACTGGCGCTGTCCAGGTCGGTCGTCCCACCGCGCAGGCTGACGAAGGTCTGTGACAGAAAATCGCGCAGCAGATTGGCGGCCACGGCCAGACGCCCCAATTCATCCTGGCGACGGACATCGACCCGTTCGCTGAAGCGGCCTTCGCTCAATTGCGCGACATAGTCGATCAGCAGGCGCACCGGGGCGACAATGCTGCGGTTGACCCGCCACAAAGTAAACAGCCCGACCAGCAGCGCCGAGAGCAGCATGATCAGTGCACCACTGAGGATGGTGCGGCCGGCGGCGTCGCTGATCTGTTGCGATTGCGCCTGACTGTGCTGGCGCAGGGTTTCTACCAGCGCGCTCATCTGTTCGCTGGCAGCACGGTCCACGCCCTTGACCGCCAGGTCGCCGGCCACCGGATCCGCACCGGCCGCGATAAAGGCCTCGCGCCCCTTGCGGTACGCCTCGCCCAGGGTGCGATGTTCCTGGCGCAGGCGCTCGATCTGGTGCTTGATCGGCGCCTCAAGGCCCGGCCAGGCGCTGAGCTGCCCCAGCACGGTTTGTACGGCACGCTCCTGCTGTTCGAACTGCGCCCAGTAGCGGTCACGATCGGTCGCCACTTTGCCGCGCAACAGCACGTTCTTCCATTCCTGGACCTGAATCTTGAATTGCAGGTTGGCTTCATCGATCAGTTGCGAGGCCCGCAAGGGACCGTCGAGCAGCCCGCGGTAGTCGCGCACGTTATTGGACAGCAGGTAGAAGCAGGCCAGGGCAATGGCCAGCAGCAACGCCAGACTGAAGCCCAGCAAGGCCAGGATCTGAAGTCTCAGGGATTTGTGCATAGGGGACAGGCATCTCACGGGAGGGACGGCGTCATGGCGGTGCATGCGCCCTCGTTGATTCGTTGGCACCTCCCTGTGCGCGGGCATTGAATCAATGAAAGATGGCAGTTTGATGACAGTCGGATGAACGCATTCACACAGAACCGCAGGACCCGCCGGGCGGCGATCTGCATTAGCCGGGAAGCACACGCCGCCAACCTGCGTTGCGTCCTTCGCGGCTGAAACTGCCCTCATCAAGGGCACAATAACTTATTGATTTTATTGGCTATTGAATTCACACCTGTAGGAGCGCGCTCTGCCCGCGACCGAGTGCGTAGCGCTCGCAAAATCTGCGCAACGCCACAAATTTACGATTGTGAACGTATTCAAAATCTATGAAACGCCACAAATTTACGACTGCTAACGCAGCCGGTCGCGGGCAAGCGCGCTCCTACAGGACCCGCCGGGCAGTGATTCGCTTTAGCCACCCATCCGCGTTCTGCCCTTCGCGGCTGAAGCCGCGCCTACATGTATCCGTAGAACCGGACTAGAAATTCACCGAGGCCGACAGGCGTGCCGTGCGCGGGGCGCCGGGGAACAGGTAGTCGTCGCCCAGGTATTCGCCGACGTCGCGCCAGTAGCGTTTGTCGAACAGGTTATCGACGGTGAGTCGCCACACCGTGTCGTAACCGCCCAGTCGGGTGCTGTAGCGCCCGCCGACGTTGAACAGGGCGTAGTCGTTGACCTGCACCTCGCCCTGCCGGTCGGCGTATTTGCTGGCGCTGTACTGCACGCCGCCCAGCAGGGCCAGGCCCGGGACGGGCAGGCGGTAGTCGGCCTGCAGGCTGGCGCGGTACTTGGGTACGTTGAGAGCCTGGTGGCCTTCATAGGCCTCGGTGCCGCTGCCTTCGACCCGTGCACGAATCGCGGCGGCACTGGCCGAGACCTGCAGGCGCTCGGTCAACCAGCCATTGGCGCCCAGCTCCAGGCCCAGGTTCTTCTGCTCACCCTGTTGCACATAGGTGAAGGTGCCGTCGTCCTGGGGCTGCGAATACTGATAAGCCTTGCGAATCTGGAACAGCGCAGCGGTCAGGCTCATGCGGTTCAGGTCGTACTTGATGCCGGCTTCCAGCTGGCGCGATACGGTCGGTGCCAGGATTTCACCAGCATTGTGGGTGAACCAGGCCGCCGTGCCCCCCAGCGACAGGCCCTTGCTGTAGCTGGCGTACAGCGACAGGTCGTCCAGCGGCTTGTAGATCAGCGCCGCCTGCGGCAGGAACAGCGAGCGCCGGGTGTGGCGGATGTCAGCGCCGGTTTCGCTCCAGGCCTGTTCATCGACGTACACCTGGCGCCCGCCGGCCACCACTTGCCAGTGCTCGTCGAAACGAATCCGGTCGGTGAAGAACACCCCGTACTGGCGGCTGTCCAGGCGGCGCTCGGTGTGCGGCAGGGCCAGGTCGGCCGGCACGAAGGTGTCCGGGGTCTGGTCGATGTTGCCGGAACCGACCCACTCATTGAAGGTGCCACGGGTGTCGACCGTGCGCCGGAACGCGCTGGTGCCGACGCTCAGCTCATGGCTGAGCGTACCGGTAGCAAAGCGCCCGCTGAGCGCGGCTTCGATTTCGTCGTTGCGCCGGGTGTCGTCGGGGCTGCGAAAGTCATAGATGTCGTAGTCGCCTTCGGGGCTGAAGTGGTTCGGCACGGCGGTGTCGGCGCAACTGGCCGCGCCGTAGCAGCCCCAGGCAAACGAGCTGTAGTCATCGATCACCACGCGGCTGCGCGAAGCGCTAAGGCTGCCGGTCCAGGCATCATTGAAACGGTATTCAAAACGCCCGCCCAGGTTCAGCGAGTCGATGCCCACCGGGTTCGACCAGTCCTGGTGACCCAAGCGCTTGCGTGGCGAGGCGTCATGGGGCAACTGGTTCCCCCCCAGCAACTGGTAACCCGGCACCGAGCGTTGCTCGCGGGTCTGGTATTCGGCGTCCAGTTGCAAAGTGGCGCGCTCACTGATGGCCCAGTCGAAGGCCAGGGAAGCAAAGTCGCGCTCACCGTCGGCATGCTCTACGTAGGAGCGAATGTCTTCATGGGCCAGGTTGGCGCGCAGGCCGAACTGGCGTTCGTTGCCGAACCAGCCGCCCACGTCGGTGGCCATGTAGCGTTCGCCGTGTTCGTTGGTCGCGACGGTGACCGACCGCACGTCTTCGGCGCGCTTGGTCTGGTAATTGATGACGCCGCCAGGCTCGGCCACCCCGCCTTGCAGGCCGGAGACACCCTTGAGCAGCTCGACCTGCTGTTTGTTTTCCAGCGCGACGTTCTGCTCGCCGGCGATGCTGCGGCCGTTGATGCGGTAGCTGTTGCCGGCATTGAGCGAGAAACCGCGCACCAGGAAGTTTTCGTAGTAACCCACCGGCGCGTAGGCCTCGCCCACCGAGGCGTCGTTGCGCAGCACTTCGCTGAGCAGCCTTGCCTGCCGATCCTGGAGCTGCGCCTGGGTGAACACCGCGACCGACGCCGGGGTGTCGAGCAGCGGCGCCTCACCAAAACCGGCCACCGCGGCATGGCTGGCCTGATAACCCTCGGCCGCAGCCTGGCTGGCCGCGCCGCTGATATGCGTGGCGTCGAGCCTGACCGGTTCTGCCGCCCACAACGGGGCGGCGACGGCCATGCCCAAGGGCAACAGGGACCAGGGCAATCGGTGCGGCGTACTCATCAACAGGTGACTCCTGAAATCGGCGGGGGCCATCTTTTACGTTTCCGGCGGCGCTTTTACAAGCGTTACCGGCGCTCATTCAATAAAAACGAACACGGCCGCAGGGATTCATGTTTTAAGGGTGAATTAAGTTGGGATGATTAATCTGGCCCCAACGAAACAACTGAACTCCTCAGTTGAACGTGTCTCTATACACACAGATTCCCTGACCTATAAAGGAAGACCCTCATGAAATTGATGCCTGCCCTGTTTGCTGCTCTTGCCCTGACGTCTGCTGCCGGTATGGCTCAGGCAGATGTGCGCCCTGATGAAATAGCAGGCCTGCAAAAAGCCGGCACCGTCGGTGACCTGCAGAAGTTCAATGAACAGGCCCTGAAAGCCAAGCCTGGCTTTACGATTCATGACACCGAGCTGGACAAGAATGCCAGCGGCCAATATGTCTATGAGATTGAACTGCGGGATGCCAGTGGCAAGGAATGGGATTACCACGTCAATGCCAAAGACGGCACCGTGCTGGTCGATAAAGAAGATCGTTAATCGCTGAATAACAGTTAACGCGATTCGCCGCCCGGCCGCGCCTACGAAATGGTAGGCGCGGCCGGGCGGCGAACCGCTTTAGCCGCGAACCACTCCCTGCCTTTATTCCTTGAGTCCCACTTTCAGCAACTTGCCGCTGTTGTCGTCCGTCAATACATATAAGTACCCATCCGGCCCCTGCCTGACATCGCGAATGCGTTCCTTGCGCTCACCCAGCAAGCGCTCTTCGTGCACAATCCTGTCGCCTTCGAACTGCAGACGAATCAAATCTTCGCTCTTCAACGCCCCGATAAAGACGTTATGGTCCCAGGCCTTGAAACGACCGTCATCGTAGAACGCCATGCCGCTGACACCCGGCGACACTTCCCAGACATGAAACGGCGCCTTGGTGCCTTCGACCCGCTTGCCTTTGGCTTCCGGAATCGGCTGCCCCGAATAGTTGATGCCATGGGTTGCCAGCGGCCAGCCGAAGTTCTGCGCACGCTCGACGATATTGATCTCGTCGCCGCCTTTGGGGCCGTGTTCATTGAGCCAGACTGTACCGCTCCAGGGATTGAGCGCCGCGCCCTGCGGGTTGCGGTGGCCAAAGCTCCAGATTTCCGGGGCCACGCCTTCACGCCCGACAAAGGGGTTGTCGTCCGGCACCTGGCCGTCGGGGAACAGGCGCACCACCTTGCCTTGCAGCTTGTCGAGATCCTGCGCGGTGGGGCGGTCATTGTTCTCGCCCAGGGTCACGAACAGGTAGCCCTGGCGGTCGAACACCAGGCGTGCACCAAAGTGGTTGCCCACCGACAGCTTGGGTTGCTGGCGGAAAATCACGTTGAAGTCTTCCAGGCGGGTCATGTCGGCCGACAGCCGCCCGCGCCCCACGGCCGTACCGGCCTTGTCGCCTTCGGCCGCGGTCTTGCCATCGCCCTCGGCGTACGCCAGGTACACCATACGGTCATTGGCAAAATCCGGTGACAGCACCACGTCGAGCAAGCCGCCCTGCCCCTTGGCCCAGACTTGTGGCGCCCCGGAAAGCGGACCGGACAGCTTGCCGTCGGCGTTCACCAGGCGCAGGTCGCCAGAGCGCTCGGTGACCAGGATGCCCTTGCTGTCCGGCAAAAACGCCAGTGCCCAGGGATGATCCAGGCCGCTGGCCACTTCGGTAACCGTCACGGTGCCCAGCTCGCTTTTGTACTCCTTGGGCTTGGGCCCCTCGGCAGCCGAAGCCATCAGCGGCGCGCCGGCAAATGCAGTGGCACAGAGTGTTGCGATCAGGGTTTTTCTCAGCATGGACGATTCCTTATGCATGGCGTAGAGGTCGGTAAAAATCAGTTGCCGCGTGCAGGCGTGCTCGGGCGAGTGTCAGGTGCAGGCCGCACAGGGGCTTGCTGGCGTGTCGGATAGCCATTGCCGATGCCGCCGTTTTCCAGCGTAGGCGCACGCGGTGTGGGCATGGTGTTTGGGGTGCGCACCTGAGGGGTGGCCGGCGCGGTGCCCTGGCGGCTGTTGGGGTTGGCGCGCTTGATGGGGCTGTTGTAAGGGTTGCTGTTGGCGCCGCGCTCGGCGCCGGCCATCGACGGGGCGCTGAACAAGGTGGCACCGGCCAGCATCAGGGCCATGGCCAGGCATTGCACGAAACGGTTCATCATTTTCCTGCCCTATAAAGGTAGAGGCTCAGGTCTTTGAGGACGATTGTTCGTGCAGGTTCGGGCAGTGGTGGCGTGCAGGCAAGGTTTGCGCTGGGGAGTTTGTAACAAGGCTGGTCGGCCAGCCGCTCTAAAGGACGCGTGGCAGCCGGGCGGTAAAGGTAGTGCCATGTTCAGCGCTGGACTGCACAGTGATATCACCCAGGTGAGCACGCATGATTTCACGCACGATAAACAGCCCCAGGCCCACGCTGCGGCTGGTGTCATGCGCCACGCCGCGCACCAGTGGCTCGAACAGTTGCTCGAAGCGCTCCGGCGCGATCACCTCGCCCAGGTTATGCACCGACAGATAACTGCCCTTGGTGTCGAAGGCGGAAGTGACGGTGACGATGCCTTGCGGATCGCCATAGCTGAAGGCATTGCCCACCAGGTTGCCGATCACCTGGAACAAGCGATCGGTGTCGGCGTTGCACGCGCCCTCGCCCATGACCTGATGCACCAGTTGGCGATCGGGAAACGCCAGGCGCAGCTCTTCGACGCAACGCTCGGTCACCGCATGCAGCTCAATCGGCTGCGGGCTGACCGTAAGCCCCTGGCCGACCCGCGCCTGGGTAAAGTCGAGCAAGTCGGCGATCAGGCGCCCGGCGCGATCAACCGACTGGGAAATATGCCCGGCCACCCGGCTTTGCCGTGTATCGAGCGGGCCACGCTGCAGCAGGTCGGCGGCCATCTTGATCGCCGACAGCGGGTTGCGCAGGTCATGGCTGACGATGCCGATCATCTGTTCGGCAAAGGTCGCACGAATCTGGGCCTCGGCATGCGCCAGGCGCAGGCGGCTCTGCGCCAGGCTGAGTTCTTTCTGGGCGGCCAATTGTTGCTGCAGCAGCTCTTCGGCCAGTTGCCGGGCTTCCAGCAACTGACGCTCGTACTGGTTGCGTTCCTCGGCTACAAACAGCGCCAGTTCGTGGTAGAAGACGCCATCGTGCTCGCGACGCACCGCATTGAGCATCATCGGCACCAGGCGGCCATCGGCATGCAGCAGGTCGAGCTTGACCTCCAGCACCGAGCCTTGCATCTGCAAGACCGGAAACCAGTGGGTCTGGCTGAAGATCTTGCCGCCCATGGTCAGCAGGTTCTGGAAGCGCAGGCCCACGAGCGTGTCGCGCTCACGCCCCAGCCAGCGGCAAAAGGTGCCGTTGACCTGCTCGATGCAACCGTTGCCCTGGGTCAGCAACAAGCCACAGGGCGCCTGGTCGTACAGCGCCTGGCTGGCCGGTTGCTCAGAGGGCATCCGTGGCCTGTCCATAAGGCTGCAAGAATTGCTCGATGGCTTCGATACAGGCACGGGGTGCACTCATGTGTGGGCAATGACCGGTATTTTCGATCAGGCTCAAGGTGCTGCCTGGCATGGCGGCATGCAGATAGTCACCCACTTCAAGCGGTGCGATCAGGTCATCCGTGCATTGCAGGATCAAGGTCGGGGTGGTCAGGCCCTGCACGTCCTTGCGGTTGTCGGACATGAACGTCACGCGCGCAAAATGCCGGGCGATATCGGGGTCGGTGCGGCAGAAACTGTTGACCAGTTCATCCCCCAGTTCAGGCTGGTCAGGGGCGCCCATGATCGACGGCGCCATGGACCTGGACCATCCCAGGTAGTTGCTGTCGAGGGTGTCGAGCAATGAGTCGATGTCAGCCGCGCTGAAACCGCCCACGTAGCCGTCGCCGTCGATGTAGCACGGCGATGGGCCGACCATGATATGGCCACTGATGCACCCAGGCTGCATGCGATCGGCCAGCACCCCGATCATCGCACTGACCGAGTGCCCGACCAGCACCACAGGCCCCTGGCCGAACTCATGAATGATTTCCAGCAAGTCCCGGGCATAGCCGTCCAGGCGCTCGTATCTGTGCTGAAAGTACATCGACAGGTCAGAGCTGCCGCTGCCCACCAGGTCATACAGGACCACGCGGTAACGGTCGACAAAGGCCGGCAGCATGAACCGCCACATGCGCTGGTCGCAGCCAAAGCCGTGACCGAAGATCAAGGTCACCGGCCCGCTGCCGAGCACCTTTACGTTATTGCGTTGCTGCACCGGCATTGCTGGCTTTCCTCCAGGACCGCGCATGCCTGACGATGCGCAACGATGACAAGGCCACGAGATTATCATCGTTCGCACGGTCAGGCAGCGCAAAATACATGGCACCTTGCCTCATGCCCGGCTCTGGAAGGCTTACTCGCCGATGTCCTCGTTCCACAGCTGCGGCTGAGTGGCGATGAAGTCGCGCATCATGTGTTCGCAGGTGGCATCGCCCAGCACATCGACCTGCACGCCGCGGCTGCGCAGCAGTTGCTCTTCGCCCATGAAGGTCTGGTTTTCACCGACGATGACCTTGCGAATGCCGTACAGCAGGATGGCGCCGCTGCACATCGAGCACGGCGACAAGGTGGTGTACAGCGTGGCCTCGCGATAGACGCTGGCAGGCTGGCGGCCGGCATTTTCCAGGGCGTCCATTTCGCCGTGCTTGATGGCACTGCCCTCCTGGATCCGCCGGTTGTGGCCGCGGCCGATGATCTGCCCGTTGTGCACGATCACCGAACCGATGGGAATGCCGCCCTCGGCCAGGCCTTGTTGTGCCTCGTCAATGGCAGCTTGCATGAATGGGTCCATGGGTTCTCTCGTTTGCGAAAAAAAGGGCCTCAGGGGGACTTCAGCGCATTGTTCAGCGCCTGGGCCACGAACTCGGACAAGAGCTGTGAAGAGGTGTTCTTCATTTCCTGGCCGACTTCGTTATTACGCACTTTAAAGCGGTTCTTCAAGGTCGGCGAGCCCTGCCCCTGATTGAGCTGGCGCAATTCGTCGACGCTGAACGAGTGGGCATAGGCGCTGGCCAGGTTACGCTCCCATTGTCCCTGGTACTGCGGTTGCACACGCTTGAGCTCACCTTGCACCAGGGCTTGGGCCTGGGTCTTGCCCAGGCGTTCGACCAGTTGGCTGAACGTCACGGTACGCGAAGCCATCTGGTAGCCCAGCCAGCCCAGACCGTCACCCAGCCTGCGCTCCTGCACGAAGGCCAGGGCCGTGTCGTCGACTTCAGCGGCGTACGTTGGCGTCGACAGCGGGCTGCCCAGGGCCACCAGCAAGACCAGGACGCCGGGGGTGAGCCCTGCATTGCAGTCTTTCATCGCCCCTCCCGGCAGATTGACTGGCTACAGCCTTGAAACTAGCAGCCAATGGGGTCGATTGACATGCAGCAGGTCGCATACAGCGCTGATATGCCGTTCTCAGGAGCTAGCATTTAGCCACTTGTCACGATTCATCCGGTAGATGCGCACGCCAATGCCGTAATACATACCCGTCAACGCGTCACTGAAACCCACCTTGTGCAGCACCTGCACCGAAGCGCGGTTGTCAGGCTCAACCACCGCCACGACCGAGCCCAGTTCCAGGGTGTCGAAGGCATGCGCCAAGACTGCACGCACCGCCTCGGTGGCCAGCCCCTGGTTCCAGAAGGCCGGTTGCAAGCGGTAACCGAGCATGACCTCGGGCATGTTTTCGAACGTCTCAAGGCTCAGCCCGCAAAACCCCACCAGCCGCTCGCCGGTCTGCTCGATCATGGCCAGCGGTGCAAAGCCATCACGTAGCAGGGCCTCGCGGCAGTGGTGCAGGAATTCGCCACTGGCCGCTGTGGTCATGACCCCGCGCACCGAATGGCGCATGACCTGCGGGTCGGCCAGCAGGGCAGACAATCCGGGCAGGTCGTCAGGCTGGAAGCCACGCAACCACAGGCGTTCAGTCGCCAGGATCAAAGGGGTGTTCAGGGTCATGAGGGCTCAATCGTCAGCGTTCGGGTCCATGCCCGGAAACAGCACTTCGGTAAAGCCGAACTTGCTGTAATCAGTGATGCGCGACGGGTACAGCCGGCCGATCAGGTGATCACACTCATGTTGCACCACCCGGGCATGAAACCCTTCGGCCATGCGCTGGATCGGCTGGCCTTGGGGGTCGAAACCTTCGTAGCGAATGCGTTGAGGGCGCTCGACAAAACCACGCAGGCCCGGCACTGACAGGCAACCTTCCCACCCGCCTTCCAGGGTGGGCGTCAACGGGGTGATCAGGGGATTGAGCAGAATGGTGCGTGGCACCGCCTCGGCCTGCGGATAACGCTCGCTGTGCTCGAAGCCGAAGATCACCAGTTGCAGATCAACACCGATCTGCGGCGCTGCCAGGCCGACACCGCCGACGCTGTGCATGGTGTCGAACATGTCATCGATCAGGGTTTGCAGTTCCTGGCTGCCGAACAGGTGTTCAGGCACCGGCGGGGCGATACGCAGCAAGCGCGGATCGCCCATTTTCAGAATCTCGCGAATCATCAGGCAACACCCGGTAAGACAAAGGGCCATCCTGCCACATTATTTCGCGCCCCGCGCAGTCCGTCAGGCATGCGGGGCAGTGTGCGCACCGCCAACACCTGTCTTTTCGGGGCCGGAGGCTTCGACGGCACCGTCGCCGGGCACTTTCTCGCCGCTGTCCTTGCCTTCCTGGGACATGTGTTCGATCACCGCATTCATCTCGGCGCCCAGCAGCAGCACCGCGGCCGAAATGTAGAAATACAGCAACAGCACAATGATGGCCCCGATGCTGCCGTACATCGCGTTGTAGTCGGCAAAGGTCTTGACGTAGAAGGCAAAGCCCAGCGAGGCGATGATCCACACCACCACGGCCAGTACCGAGCCTGGGGTGATGAAGCGAAACTCCTGTTTGACGTCGGGCATGACGTAGTACATGACGGCCACGGCGATCATCATCAGCAAAATGATCAGCGGCCAGCGCAGGATGGTCCACAGTGTGACGATGAACTCTTCGATGCCCAGGTGCGCGGCAAACCAGTTCATGACCTGGGGCCCGGTGACCATCAGGGCGGCGGCGGCCAGCAGCATGCCGGCCAGGCCAATGGTGTAGAAGATCGACAGCGGGAGGCGTTTCCAGATGGGGCGGCCTTCGACCACGTCATAGGCGGCGTTCATGGCGCTCATCATCAGGCGCACACCGGCCGAGGCGGTCCACAAGGCAATGACGATACCCACCGACAACAGTCCGCCCTTCGATTGCTGCAACTGGTCGATGACCGGGTTGACCTGCTCCAGGGCCTGGGGCGGCAACACCAGTTCGGACTGCAGGCGCAGCCAGGAAAAAAAGTCGGGCAAGTGCAAAAAGCCGATCAGGGCGATCAGGAACAACAGGAAGGGAAAGAGTGAAAACAGGGCCTGATAGGCCAGGGCAGACGCATAGGTCGACATCTCGTCGTCAATGAATTCACTGACGGTGCGAACCATCACCTTGCCGAATGACAAGTTACGCATATGGGCGAAATTCATGGCGTCTCCTTTCGCGAATGTACCCAGGTACTTTACGTCTTCACGACGATGGGTGTGGTGTTGATCAAGGCCTTTGTACAGGCATCCTGATCGTGCGCACACATGGACTTGAATAACAGCAAAAGGTTTCAGCAAGCATGACCGTCATGGCGCCTGCAGGCCGTCATGACGGTCGGGCATTACAGGTGTATCAGACTCAGTGATCCAGGCCCTTCTTGACCTGATCCTTGACTTCACCCTTGACCTGCTGGCCTTCACCCTTGATTTCCTGAGCCTTGCCTTCAGCACGCAGTTTGTCGTTATCAGTCACCTTGCCGACACCTTGCTTGATATTGCCGACCGCTTCATTGGCCATGCCTTTGATCTTATCGCTGGTGCTGCTCATGAGACTCTCCTGGGCCACGGGGACCCTGACTAAAGTAAGGATGTCGTGATGAACCCGACAAAATGATGGACCCGAAGCGGCGGCGCAGAGTTTCAATTATTTGCTCAAGCGGTTTTCCATTCATCCGCCGGTCCTGGGCTTTATGCCACAATACCCGCCAGCGCCGGGTGCTTGAGCCCGCACAGATTCAATGAATTTCCGGAAAACCTTATGAAGCTCGACAAGAAACAGGCCATTGATCGTCGCAACCAGCAACTGGAAAACCCGGTGCTCAATGCCGACAACAGCTATTTCGCCCTGTTGGACCCGCGGCGCAATATCTGGTGGTTCGACCTGCCTGTCAGCCAGCTGAAAAGCCTCGAATGGCTCAACCTGTTGCTGCACACCCCTGAATCCGAACAATTGCTGCATGTGAAGGTGCCAACCTCGTTTTTGCGTGCGCGCATCGCAGGCGTTGAAGTGCGCAATGCCGGCAAGCGCAAGGCGACCATCAGCCTGGAACTGAGCGCCGACCGTGACGGCTTTTTGAAAGACTTGCGCCCTGAAGGCAGCAACCTTGGATTTGCGGTGTTTCTTCAGGTCTGAACACCACTGGGCACCCTCGTTTGCAAATAACCGGACTTTTCCCTGAACCGGGCAGTCACTCGTAAGGAGCCATCAAGGAGCCTTACCAATGAACACGGGTACACCCACCACTCTCAGGGTCGATCTCTGGAGTGACTACGTCTGCCCTTTCAGCTACCTGCAATTGCCGGTGCTCGAACAGCTCCAGACCCTTTATGGCCCCTCGATCCAATGGTGCTGGCACGCGTTCGAGCTGCGTCCGGAACCGTTGGCAACGCCCGACCCGTGCGCTGAACACCTGCGCATGACCTGGTCACGGGCGGTGCTGCCCATGGCCGACAAGCGTCAATTGCGGATGAAGATCCCGCCGGTGCAACCGCACAGCCGCAAGGCCTTGCAAGCGGCGGCTTTCGCACGCGCCCATGGCCGTTTCGAAGCATTTCACCGGGCAGTGTTCCAGGCGTTTTTCGAGCAGGGTCAGGACATCGGTGACGTGCAGGTTCTGTTGCAGGTGGCGAGCATGGCGGGGCTGGATGCCCAGGCGCTGCAAGCGGCCCTGGTGCAGGAACAGTACTGCGCCAGCGTACTGGCTGACGAAGGACTGGCCGACCAGTTGGGCTTGCGGGCCGTGCCGGCGCTGCTGCTGCGCCGGGCCGACCAGCCGCTGACAGAGGCGCAGGTGCTCAACGGCACCCTGCCCTTGCAACGTTTGACTCAGGCGTTTGATGCCTTGCTGGGGTGAGTCCTGGGACGGTGCTGCCTGAAATCAAATCGACCCCCCCTGTGGCGCAGACCTGTAGGAGCGCGCTTGCCCGCGACCGGCTGCGTTAGCAGTCGTAAATTTGTGGCGTTTCACAGATTTCTGCGAGCGCTGCGCACTCGGTCGCGGGCAAGCGCGCTCCTACGGGGGTGAATTCAATATTCATTTATTTTTGAGGCGCGCGCGCTCAGGCCAGTTCGATGCGGTCCGGGTGGATGACGATCAGTCCCTGTTTATACAGGCCGCCGATGGCTTTCTTGAAATTGCCCTTGCTGACGCCGAACAGGTCGCTGATGACCTTCGGGTCGCTCTTGTCGTTGACCGGCAGCACGCCCTGGTTGTCGCGCAGGCGGGCCAGGATCTGCCCCGACAGCCCGTCGGCCGCTTCGCTGCCCACCGGTTGCAGGCTCAGGCTGATCTTGCCGTCGCTGCGCACCTGCTTGATGAAGCCTTTTTCCTGCATGCCAGGGCGCAGGAACTTGAACACTTCGTTCTTGTGGATCAGGCCCCAGTGACGGTTGTCGATGATCGCCTTGAAGCCCATGTCGGTGGCTTCGACCACCAGCAGGTCGACCGCCTGGCCGGCGCTGTAGTTGGCCGGGGTCTTGTCCAGGTAACGGTCCAGGCGCGAGGTGGCGGTGATGCGCCGGGTGTGCTTGTCCAGATAGGCATGGACCACACAGTATTCACCGGCTTCCATCTGGCGCTTTTCTTCGGAGAACGGCAACAGCAGGTCCTTGGGCAGGCCCCAGTCAAGGAACACACCGATGTTGTTGACCTGCACCGCCTTGAGGCTGGCAAAGCCGCCGACCTGGATCTTGGGCTTGAGGGTGGTGGCGATCAGCTTGTCGTCGCTGTCGAGGTAGATGAAGACGTTCAGCCAGTCATCGACCTCGGTGGGCGTGTCCTTCGGGATATAGCGGTTGGGCAGGAGGATCTCGCCGTCCGCGCCGCCGTCCAGATACAGGCCGAAGTTGGTGTGCTTGACGATTTGCAAGCTGTTGAAGCGCCCGATTAAAGCCATGTGCCGATACCCTGATTGCGTGACGCGCATTCTAACCGGTTTTACCGGACGATTTTCATCCGGCCTACAGATGGCGACGCGCTGGCTACTTTCGCGCATGGGCTGCTAATCTGATGTCAGGTAATCAGGAAGCGAAGGTCATACGACCTTGCGGTCATCTCCTTGGCGGGCTGTGCGATGAAAAACTGGATGGTGTTGGGCGCCTTGATCGGGCTGAGCGGCTGCGCATCGCCGTCCTGCGAATACGGCGCTTTGCACGCCGCACCCGGCGACAACTGCCGGGCCGGGCAACTGCTCTATCAGAACGACATGCTCCAGGCCAAGCTGCTGATCAGCCAGGCCGACCGCGAAAACTACGAACTGGCCGAGGCCATGTTGCGTCGCGCCGCCCTGACCGACGCCTCGGGCGAGGCCGAGTTCTACCAGGCCGTGCTGCTGATTCGCCAGCAGGCCGAGCCTGACGCGATTATCGAGCGGCTGCAAACCGCTGCCGACCATCGTCACCCGCTGGCCATTGCCCTGCTCTCGCAACAACTGACCGGCCGCGATGACAAGCAGGCCGCCCACTGGCGTGCCGAGTACGCCGAGCTGGACGTGGCCAAGAGCGGCTACCCCTCGTTCGAGCAAGCCCTGATGGTGATTGATAGCCTGGTAACGCCTGCCCCCGAGATGACCGCCGCGCACTGATTCTGCGGCTGCCTGCACAACGGATTTGCCGGCGGATCGACGAACGGTCAAACCCTTGAATGTTTCACCGGTATGCTGGCAACGCTCTGGCCCAAGGCTTGCAGCTTGCACCTTATGACGTATGCCCTCTCTTTCCACACTCCTTGTTCACCTCAGGAGTGAGCCATGCTCGTGTTTAGACATCTTGCGCCCTTGCTGGGCGCCCTGCTGCTGAGTCAGCCGGCGGCGGCCCAGGTCCTGGAACGCAGCCTGGGCGATTTCAGCCTGAAAGTCGGCACCACGCCGACACGCACCATGGCCCAGGGCCTGGTGTCCCCGACCGGTGGCTCCGACGCCTTTCATGGCGGCCTGGACCTGACCCACGCCAGCGGCCTGTACATGGGCCAGTGGTCACCCAACATGGGCCTGGTGCCTGAAAGCGACCTGGAGCTGGATTCGTACCTGGGCTTCAAGAAGCCTTTCGACCAGACCCTGGGTTACGAACTGGGCATGATCCGCTACAGCTACCCCGAGACCAGCCAGATCGACAGCCACGAGGTCTATGCCGGCCTGCGTGTGCTCGACAGCCGGCTGGGCGCGGCCTTCAGCGATGACATTGGCGTGCGCAACAGCACGCTGTTCGTCGACCTGGGCAGCCTGGAGCGGCTGGGCATGAACGTGCGCATGCAGTACGCCACGCATCAGTTCGACACCACCCAGATCGCCAGCGACGGCAGCCTGATCGGCGGCTTCAATGACTGGTCGCTGAAACTCTCGCGCCCCTGGCTGGGCATCGACATGAACCTGATCTACAGCGGCTCGAGCCTGTCCAGCGACAGCTGCAACGTCTACAGCGGGCACAACCCGCGCTGCGAGCAGACCTTCACCATCAAGGCTGTGCGCACACTGTTCTGAACGCCATGGAACTGCCTTGTGTAAGCTGGCCTCTATTGCAACGCCAGCAGATCAAGGAGCGGTCATGCAGTACCTGTCGAAAGTCGTTGTGACGCTGTTGCTTGCCGTGTCCTTGCTGACCGGCTGCAGCCAGGTGGGCCTTGCCTACCGCAATCTGGACATGATCATTCCCTGGTCGCTCAACGACTACCTGAAGGTCAAGGGCGAGCAGAAGGACTGGCTGGATGAGCGCCTCAAGCAGCACCTGCAATGGCATTGCAGCACCCAGTTACCCGGCTACCTGAGCTGGCTCGACGGCCTGGAGCAGATGGTGCGCGATGACAAGGTCACCGCCGCCGGCCTCACCGCCCGCACCCGTGAGGCCGAGCAGGCCATTGCACGCATTGCGCAGCAGGTCACGCCTTCGGCCGTGGAACTGCTGAGCCGCCTGGACGACCGCCAGGTGCAGGACATGCAGGCCGCGTTCGAGCGTGACCAGGCCAAGCGCCAGAAGCAGTACCTGAACCAGTCGCTGGACAAACAGATTGCCGAACGCGCCGAGCGCATGGAAAAACGCCTGTCGCCCTGGCTGGGTTCGCTGAACCCGGCGCAGAAGGCCCGAGTGCAACAGTGGTCGGCCTCACTGGGCGAACAGAACCAGGCCTGGCTGGCCAACCGCGCCAGTTGGCAGAACCGCTTCCTGACCGCCGTGCAGCAACGCCAGCAGAGCGACTTTGCCACGCGCATCACCGCCCTGCTACAAGACCGCCAGACCTTCTGGACCCAGGACTACCGCGAAGCCTACGAGCGCACCGAACAGGCCGCGATCAATCTGGTGGTGGATGTCTACGCCCAGAGCAGCCCCGACCAGCGCCAGCGGCTGCTGCGGCGCATCGATGACATGCGCAACGACTTCAACGACCTCGATTGCCTCAAGGCGGCGCGCTCCTAAGGCACGCAATAATTTTAGCGATTGAACTCACCGCGGGGTGATTTCACGCCACCTGGGGTTTGGCCGCGATGTGGTCGAAGCGCACAGGCTCCAGCGGGTCGCCGTTCTGTTCGTCCAGCACCTGGCGCGGGTGGTCGTTGCCGGGGATGCTGCTGTCGATCATCGCCAGCAGGCTGGAGCCGCGCGGGGTCAGGATGAAGTTGGAGCCGGTGCCGCCTTCTTCCTGCGGACGTGGCTCGATGTAGCCACGCTTGACCAGCAACGCCTCAAGGTCGGCGGCCTGCGCCTTGAGTTCATCGAGACTGGCCGGCGGCTCGCCCTGGGCCATCTTGGCCTCGGCGTGCTCGGTCGCGTACTGGCGTGGCGTAAAGGTTTCGCCAGCCCCGTTCTGGACTTCGTGGAGCAGACGTTCGATCAGATCCCAATCGTATTTCATGATTCATCCTCCGTCCCGCATGAATGAGTGGCCGTATGACGCGCAGTCAAAGGTGGCCTCATGGGTGTGACCCAAGGCAGTGCGAGGCGTTCAGGCGGGTTGCCGGATGGCAATGGACAGGATGTCGGCGAACAGCGGGGAAAGTGTGTGGCAGGGGGCGCCGTCAGTGCAGCGCCCCCTGCCCGTTCAAGGCATCACTCGGCAGCGGGTGCCGGCGCCTTGCGCTTTTTCAGCGGGGCCATGCCGTCTTCGCTGACCAGCGAATCAGGCTTTGGACGGTTGACCGTCTTGCGCTTGTTCGGCCCCTTGGCAGTGGTCTTCTTCTTGTCGCCCTTGACGTCGGTCTTTTTCTTCTTGACGCCCACGGCCTTGCCCGAGGCCTTGACCTTCTTGGGTCCGCCGTAGGTGCCTTTGACTTCCTTGATGACGCGGCGCTCGAAGGTCTGCTTGAGGTAGCGCTCGATGCTCGACATCAGGTTCCAGTCGCCGTGGCAGATCAGCGAGATGGCCAGGCCTTCGCCACCGGCACGACCGGTACGGCCGATGCGGTGCACGTAGTCGTCGCCGCTGCGTGGCATGTCGAAGTTGATCACCAGGTCCAGGCCATCAATGTCCAGGCCACGGGCTGCAACGTCGGTGGCCACCAGAATCTTGGCCCCGCCCTGCTTGAAACGCTCGATGGAGGCCTTGCGGTCCTTCTGGTCCTTGTCGCCGTGCAGCACGAAGGCCTTGAGGTCCTGCGCGATCAGGCGTCCGTACAGGCGGTCGGCCATGGCCTTGGTGTTAGTGAAAATGATCGCCTTCTGGTAGGTCTCGTTGGCGACCAGCCAGTTGATGATCTGCTCCTTGTGCACGTTATGGTCGGCGGTGACGATCTGCTGGCGCGTACCGGTGGCCAGTTCGCTGACGCGGTTGAGCTGCAGGTGCTGCGGGTCCTTGAGCACTTTCTGCGCCATTTCACGCAGGCCGGCGCCGCCGGTGGTGGCCGAGAACAGCAGGGTCTGCTGGCGCTGGGCACATTCCTGCGACAGGCGCTCGACGTCTTCGGCAAAGCCCATGTCGAGCATGCGGTCGGCTTCGTCGAGCACCAGCACTTCGACCAGTTTCAGGTCCAGGTTGCCGGCATTGAGGTGTTCGAGCATGCGCCCCGGCGTGCCGATCAGGATGTCCGGCACCTTGCGCAGCATGGCGGCCTGGACCTTGAAGTCTTCACCGCCGGTGATCAGGCCGGCCTTGACGAAGGTGAACTGCGAGAAGCGCTCGACTTCCTTGAGGGTCTGCTGGGCCAGCTCGCGGGTCGGCAGCAGGATCAGCGCACGAATGTCGACCCGCACACGGGCAGGCCCGATCAGGCGATTGAGGATCGGCAGCACGAACGCGGCGGTCTTGCCGCTGCCGGTCTGCGCCGTCACCCGCAGATCGTGCCCTTGCAAGGCCAGGGGAATGGCCGCTGCCTGCACAGGCGTAGGCTCGACAAACTTCAACTCGGCCACAGCTTTGAGCAGGCGTTCGTGCAGGGCTAATTCGGAAAACACGGGTGCTACCTCGACGGAATACAAAAATACAGTCGCGTATCGTAACGGTTTCGCGCCTCGGAACCGAGCGTCTTTAACGCCGCAGGCGGATTTTATTGCCGGGCCCGCTGTCTGGCAGGCCATGAAACGGCCAGGATTTCAACCGTGGCCAGGGCTCAATCGCCCGCGGCACTGCCCTCCCGGCGCGGGTCGGCCGCGCCTGTCCAGCCATTGGCCGTGCGCAGGATCACTTGGGTACCGCTGGTCATGGTCAGCGGCCTGATCTCATGGCCACGCGCCTTCAATTGCCTGATCACGTCCGCGCCGATCAGGCCGGCCTCCACTTCGGTGCCGGCATTGCGGCTGCCGAAGTTGGGCAGGTTGACGGCGGCCTGCGGGTCAAGCTGCCAGTCCAGCAGGGCGATCAGGGTCTTGTTGACGTATTCGATGATCTGCGAGCCGCCGGGCGAGCCGACCGTGGCCAACAGTTCGCCGCTGGCCCTGTCGAACACCAGCGTCGGCGCCATCGACGACAGCGGGCGCTTGCCGGGCTGCACGCGATTGGCCACCGGCTTGCCGTCTTCACGCGGGATGAACGAGAAATCGGTCAACTGGTTGTTCAGCAAAAAGCCATTGACCATGAGGTGCGACCCGAAGCTGGCTTCCACCGAGGTGGTCATGGCAATCGCGCCGCCCTGGTCATCGACCGCCGTCAGGTGCGAGGTCGAGGTCCGCAAGGGCGAGCGGTCCGCTGCCAGCGCCACCTTCGGGCCCGGCGGCATGCCTGCCTGGGCGCGGCCCATGCTGTGCGGGCTGATCAACGCCGCACGTGCGGCCAGGTAGCCGGGGTCCAGCAGGCCTTGTACGTTGACCGGCACGAAATCGCTGTCGGCCAGGTACAGGGTGCGGTCGGCAAACGCCAGGCGCTGCGCCTCGGCCAACAGGTGCACCGCCTCGACGGCAGGCGCTTGACCGGCCGGCGACTGGCTGGCAGTCGGCGCCATGGCGGCCAGATCAAGCTGTGGCGACTGGCGCTGCAAGGCCTCCAGCACCCCCAGCGTCTGCAACACCGCCACGCCCCCCGAAGACGGCGGCGGCATGCCGCAGACCTTCCAGCGCTTGTAGTCGGCGCACACCGGGGTGCGCTCTTTGGCCTTATAGGACGCAAGGTCGGCAAGGCTCAGCGAGCCCGGATTGCGATGATGGTTGACCTTGTCGACGATGGCCTGGGCGAGTGCGCCACGATAGAACGCCTGCGGACCGTCGCTGGCGATGGCCTCGAAGGTTGCGGCCAGGGCCGGGTTCTGCAACAGGCTGCCCACCGGTTTGGCCATCCCGTCGGCGTCGAGAAAGTAGCGCGCCATCTCCGGCGAGTCCTTGATGAAGTCGCTGGCGGCCACTTGCGCCTGCAAGCGCGGCGACAGCGCAAACCCTTCCCGGCTCAGGCGGATGGCCGGCTCGAACAGATCGCGCCAAGGCAGCTTACCGTGTTGCTCATGCGCCAGTTTCAAGGCCCGCAACACACCGGGCACCCCCACCGAGCGCCCGCCGATGCGCGCCGGGTTGAACGCCATGGGCGTGCCATCGGCCTTCAGGAACAGGTTTTCATCCGCGCCGGCGGGGGCGGTTTCCCGGCCGTCGAAGGCTTGCACCCGCTGGCCGTCCCAGTACATCAGGAACGCACCGCCGCCAATGCCGCTCGATTGCGGCTCGACCAGAGTCAGCACCGCCTGCATGGCCACCGCCGCATCAATGGCGCTGCCGCCAGCGCGCAACATCTGCTGGCCGGCGGCAGTGGCCAGCGGGTTGGCAGCGGCGGCCATGTGTTTCGAGGCCTGCACGGCCGTCATGCCCGGCCGGTAGCCGGTGGCGATTTCAGGCGGCAAGGGCAAGGCGTCGGGGCTGTGGTCATCCGCCAGGGCGCAGGGCAAGGTCACTATCGCCATCAGCGGTGCGAAAACACGGGCAAGCCGAACAGTGAACAACATACAGTTCCTAATGCAGTGACAGCGGCTGCCTGGGCGGCAGCGCCGACGTGGATCATCCAGACGGGCGCAAGCCCACCCTACCCAGTCCATTGCAAAAGACCAAGCCGGCGCCTTGCCGCATCCATGACAGTTACATGACGCCGTGGGCCCGCGCCTGTCATCGCAGCACCAGGAATGTTCTAATCCTCACCCTCTTTCCTGATCGGAGCCCTGTGGCCGCAATGGAGATTCAAACCCTGACGCTGCGCCTGCAATCCTTGTGGGACATGCTCGACAAGCACCCCTTGATCCACACCGGCCTGTCGCTGGCCCTGCTGTTGATCACCGCCTTGCTGGTAGGGCGCCTGGCGCGGTTCATGCTGATCTACAGCATGAAGGCACTGGGCCGCAAACCGGCACTGCAATGGATTGCCGACCTGCGCCACAACAAGGTCTTCCATCGCCTGGCGCAGATGATGCCGTCGCTGGTGATCCAGTTCGGCCTGGTGCTGGTGCCGGGGTTGAGCGCTGCCGGCAGGAACGTGATCGGCAATATCGCCCTGGCGTTCACCATCCTGTTCATGACCCTTGCCATCGGCGCGTCGCTCAATGCCCTGCTGGACATCTACGCCCGCACCGTGCATGCCCGCACCCGCTCGATCAAGGGCTATGTGCAACTGGCCAAGATGATTCTGTATATCTTCGCCACGATTATCATCATCGCCACCCTGATCGACCGCTCGCCGCTGCTGTTGCTGTCGGGTCTGGGTGCCATGTCGGCGGTGATCCTGCTGGTCTACAAGGACACCCTGCTGTCGTTCGTGGCCAGCGTGCAACTGACCAGCAACGACATGCTGCGCGTCGGCGACTGGATCGAGGTGCCGCAGGTGGGGGCCGACGGCGATGTGGTCGACATTACCCTGCACACCGTCAAGGTGCAGAACTTCGACAAGACCATCGTCTCGATCCCGACCTGGCGCCTGATGTCCGAGTCGTTTCGCAACTACCGCGGCATGCAGCAATCGGGCGGACGGCGCATCAAGCGCAGCCTGTTCATCGACACCAGCGGCATTCGCTTTCTCGATGATGAAGAGGAAGAGAAATTCTCCGGCGTGCGCCTGCTCACCGACTACATGGCACGCAAGCAGGCCGAGCTCAAGGCCTGGAACCACGCCCAGGGCAATGTCTCGACCCTGTCGGCCAACCGCCGGCGCATGACCAACATCGGCACCTTCCGCGCCTATGCCCTGGCCTACCTGAAAAACCACCCCGAAGTGCACCAGGACATGACCTGCATGGTCCGCCAGATGGCTGCCACCGAACACGGCGTGCCGCTGGAAATCTACTGCTTCAGCCGCACCATCGTGTGGGCCGACTATGAGCGGATCCAGGGCGATATCTTCGACTACCTGCTGGCGGTGCTGCCGGAGTTCGGCCTGAGCCTGTATCAACAACCCAGCGGCGCCGACATGCGCCAGGGCCTGGCCGGGCGCGAACCGGCGGCGGGTGCGCTGGCGTTGCCGGGACCGGCGGTGGAGGCGGAACCGGCAGCCGAGGCGCCGCACCTGGTGCGCAATGCGTGAATCCGCAAAAAGCGGATTGCCCAGGCGCGCCTGGGCCAGGCACCACAGATCCTGAAGCGGCACGTCTGGATTTCGGTCTCAAGCGTCATCCGGGCAGTGTGCCTCAGTAAGAACTGCTCCAGTGTCTCAAGGGCGGCGTGGTCGTTGCGCACGGCAGGTCGCTGACATACATGCCTTTGGACGGGTTCCACCCACGTTTCATGATCACCACCGGCTCCCTGGAAAATTCCTCCGACTTCACATGGCGGATGAAATACTCACGGTGCCCTGCCGGGTCAGGGCACGACTTGGCCACCACCAGGGTCAGGTTGCTGCTGTAACCGACCTTGAAGGTCTGTTCGCCATCGTCGCCGACTTCGCCTTTGAAAATATTGATGCGCTTGTACTTCGCACAGTTTCCGCCCATCAGGCTGATGCAGAAAAACCGCTCGCCCACGTTAAGGTTCTGGGTCACCTGGGCCACGGTGCCGGGGATCGGCCGGCCGTCGTCGTCCACGACGCGCAGGGTGATATCGAGGGGCTCAATGGCTTGCCGGCGGGCCTCCCTCATTTCGCCGATGCACCCTGACAGGGACAACCCTAATGTTGCACAGGCAACGGTGTACACCATGGCTTTGAGTTTGATGGCCTGACTCCTGATGGTCTGAAAGTACTGTCCTTGAGGGTGTGATGGAGTGCGCACGCGGGGGGTTGGTTCCGGCGCCTGTCACCTTTTGCTCAGGCAAAGCGTTTGCGAAACCCGGTCGGGCTTGCTGGCAAGCCCACTCGGACGCCTGGCCATCAGAAAAAGTCGTCCCACTCCTGCAGCGGCGTTTCCTGGAAATGACACGGCATGCTGGTCACGGACGTTTCTTTGTCCGGGTCCTGGCCATAGCCCAGGATCAGGACCTGTCCTCTGGAAAAATCCTCTCGCGAAACCACGCGATGAAAATACTGCCGGTTCGATTTGGGGCTGTTGTCGCGACAGGCAGTGGCCACTCGGATGATCAAGGGACTGGCGTATTCGACGGTCACGCTCTGTTCGCCGTTGTCGCCGACCTTGCCCTTGAAGATATGAATGTTCTTGTATTTGGTGCAGCCTCTTGCACCCGGCAGGCTCAGGCAGAACAGCTCGGTGCCCACGTCCAGTTGCTGGATCACCTTGGCCACGGTGCCGGGAATGGGCCGGCCCTGCTGGTCTACCACCCGGAAGGTGACCTGCACCGGATCGATGGCCTGCTGATGGGCCAGCCGGATTTCATTGATGCAGCCGGACAGGAACAGCCCCGCGATCGAGCAGACGGCAACGCACAGCACAGTCTTGAATTTGATGGTCCTGCTCCTTGCTGGATGAAAGGTGATATCCCACAGCGGGTGATGGAGTCTGCGTGCGCGGATGGGTTCCAGTGCTCAGGCGGGTTCCGTACGGCATTGACGCATACCCGTGCGAGCAATGCGCGAGAACGGCCCAGGCATTTCACGACCATTCGTCGTGCGCATGGCACCCCACGGACACAGGGTGGCCGAATCCTAGGTGATAACAAAAGGAGGTTCACCATGAAAATGATTCGTCCTCAACAACTGGCCCTGGTGTTATGCCTGGGCGTTTTTACCCCGATGAGCTTTGCTGCCACTGACATGAACGGCACTGGCACCGGTACGGGCACCGGGTCTTCAGGCAGCATGGACAGCCCGAGCACTGGCTCGCAAGGCACACTCAACCCCGGCTCGACCACCGATAATGGCGGCAACACCGACGGCACCAGCAGTGGCAGCAACAGCACCGGGACCGGCGCGGGCAACGCGACCGATGCCGGCAAGGCAGGTCCCGGTGGCGCGACCGGCGCCGGTGGCGCACCTAATGGCGGGGCCGGCGGGGCCAGCGGCGGTGCTGCGGGCGGTGGTGGCTCCGGCGGCGGCGCAGGTTCGGGTGGCGGCGCAGGTGGTGCCGGCGGCGGTGGTTCGGCCGGCGGGGGCTGATTACAGGCGCAACATCCCACGTCGCACGCAAGGTGATGCCAACCGGCCTTGGGCCAGCATCACCTTGACCTCACTGTCCAGAGCATTTCGCACACGCGCCTCGATGAAATATCCCGCTGTTCACTTCTGCCGCAGAATTGCCTCCAGCAACCCCGGAAACCGCTCGCTCAACTCAGCCTTGCGCAATGAATTCATGTGCGTGGTGCCGATATTGCGCGTGTGCACCAGGCCGGCATCACGCAATACCCGGAAATGATGCGACATGCTGGATTTGGGCCGGCCGCCGTCCAGTTCGCCACAGCTGGCTTCGTCGACACGGGCGAGGTGGCGAACGATGTCCATGCGCACTGGATCGCTCAGGGCGTAGAGCAGGCGTTCGAGGACAAAGTCCTGAATGGCGGGGTGTTTGAAGGTTCTCATGGGCGACATGATAACGAGGGGGTTCAATCTTCGCCATATTTCGAATACTATCGAACAACAGAACCAACCCGCCTCCCGGAGTTTTTGCATGTCTGCATTATTCGAACCCTTCAAGCTCAAAGACGTGACCTTGCGCAATCGCATTGCCATTCCGCCGATGTGCCAGTACAGCGCCGAAGAAGGCGTGGTCAATGATTGGCACCATGTGCACCTGGCCAGCATGGCCCGCGGTGGCGCAGGCCTGGTGGTCGTGGAAGCGACAGCCGTGGCGCCTGAAGGTCGCATCACTCCCGGTTGCGCCGGCATCTGGACCGACGCGCAAGCCCAGGCGTTCATCCCGGCGGTCAAGGCCATCAAGGCGGCCGGCTCGGTGCCGGGCATCCAGATTGCCCACGCCGGCCGCAAGGCCAGCGCCAATCGCCCTTGGGAAGGCGATGATCATATTGCCGACAGCGACCCACGCGGCTGGCAGACCATTGCCCCTTCGGCCATCGCTTTCGGCCACCACCTGCCGAAGGTGCCGCGCGCCATGACCCTGGACGACATCGCCCAGGTCAAGCAGGACTTCGTCGATGCCGCCCGTCGCGCCCGCGATGTGGGTTTTGAATGGATCGAGCTGCACTTCGCCCACGGTTACCTGGGACAAAGCTTTTTCTCTGAGCACAGCAACCAGCGCACCGACGCCTACGGCGGCAGCTTCGACAACCGCAGTCGTTTCCTGCTGGAAACCCTGGCCGCCGTGCGTGAAGTCTGGCCGGAAAACCTGCCGCTGACCGCCCGTTTCGGCGTCATCGAATACGATGGCCGTGACGAGCAGACCCTTGCCGAGTCCATTGAACTGGCGCGGCGCTTCAAGGCCGGCGGCCTGGACCTGCTCAGTGTCAGCGTCGGTTTCACCATCGCTGAAACCAACATTCCGTGGGGCCCTGCGTTCATGGGCCCGGTGGCCGAGCAGGTGCGTCGTGAAGCCGGTATTCCAGTGACCTCGGCCTGGGGCTTCGGTACGCCGCAACTGGCCAATGAAGCCGTGCAGGCCGGCCAGCTCGACCTGGTGTCGGTAGGCCGGGCGCACCTGGCCGACCCGCACTGGACCTACTTTGCGGCCAAGGAGCTGGGCGTCGACAAAGCCTCCTGGACCCTGCCGGCGCCTTACGCGCACTGGCTGGAACGCTATCGCTGAGTGCGTCTGCCCTCGCCTGCCTGATCAGGACAGCCGCGACGCCACTGGCGCGCGGCGCATCCCCAGACGGCTGATCCACACCGACGCAACAATGACGGTGCCGCCGATCAACAGCCGGGTGTAGTCCTCGTGGCCGTTCCAGATCAACAGGTTCACCAGCAGCCCCAGCGGCACATGCAGGTTGTTCATCACCGCCAGGGTGCCGCCGTGCACCAGGCACGCGCCCTTGTTCCACCAGTACATCCCCAGCGCGGTGGAACACAGGCCCAGAAACACCAGCACCAACCATTGCTGGGGTGCAGCCGGCAGGTGACTGAAGTTGCCGAACGCCAGGCACGCCGGCAGCACCACCGCCAACGCCCCGAGATAGAAATAGCCGAAACGCCGGTAATGCGGCAGGTCGCTGGGGTAGCGTGCTACCAGATGCTTGTACAGCACCTGCCCGGCCGCATAGGTGAAGTTGGCCAGTTGCAGCAGCAAAAAGCCGCCCAGGTAATCGCC
This sequence comes from Pseudomonas ovata, assembly GCF_003131185.1. Taxonomy (GTDB): domain Bacteria; phylum Pseudomonadota; class Gammaproteobacteria; order Pseudomonadales; family Pseudomonadaceae; genus Aquipseudomonas; species Aquipseudomonas ovata. The sequence continues at coordinate 41,290 of NZ_QFFU01000021.1, forward strand.
GTCCAGCCCGTCGTAGCGAATCACCCCCGCCCCCAGCACCGCCACCGCCGCCGCCAGTAATGCCCAGGGATTGAAGCGACGATTCATCGCGTCTTCGATCAGGGTCACGTGCAGCGGCGTCAGGATGGTGAACAGCAGCACCTCCGGCACCGTCAGCACCCGGAAGCTCAGGTACAGGCACACGTAGGTGATGCCAAACTGCAAGGCGCCGATCAGCAGCATGCCGCGCATGAAACCGGGTTCCACCTGGCGCCAGCGCGTCAGCGGAATGAACACCAGCCCGGCCAGCAGCACGCGGATCAGCACGGCAATGTAGCTGTCGACATGCCCGGCCAGGTAGACGCCGATCAGGCTGAAGGAAAACGCCTGGATCAGCGTGACGATAAGTAGATAGATCATGATTGCCCCCGGATGAACGGACGCGACCTTAGCGGCTGGGCAACAGGCTGTCCATGAAACCTCACCTCGGCCTTGGCCTGCTGACTTGTAGGAGGGGTTTCAACCGCGAAGGGCACAACGCCATTCCCGGCTGAAGCCCATCAAGCCTAACCAGACCTGCAGCCCCCCTCAAAAGAAAAAGCCCGAGCAACCACCATCACTGGGGTCGATCGGGCCACGTACCCAGGAGCACAGGTACCAAAGGGAAGTCGTTGCGGTCAATCAGGGATTCATCACGCCACTTCGGCCACGCGGGCCAGGGCCTGGCTCAGGCCTTTTTCGCTGAACTCGCCGCCCATGTTCAGGCCTTCGGCATGGATGAAGGTGACGTCATGGATGCCGACGAACCCCAGCACCTGACGCAGGTAGGGTTCCTGGTGGTCCAGGCTGCTGCCGGTGTACAGGCCGCCGCGGGCGGTAAGGACAAAGGCGCGCTTGTCGGTCAGCAGGCCTTGCGGGCCGGTCTCGCCGTATTTGAAGGTCACGCCGGCCCGCAGCACATGGTCCAGCCAGGCCTTGAGGGTGCTGGGGATGGCGAAGTTGTACATGGGTGCGGCCAGGACCACGACGTCGGCGGCCAGCAGTTCGTCGGTCAGTACATTGGAGCGCTCCAGGGCGGCCTGTTCAGTGTCGCTGCGTTGATCCTCAGGCTTCATCCAGCCGCCCAGCAGGGTGGCGTCCAGGTGCGGAACCGGGTTAACGGCCAGGTCGCGCACGGTGATGGCGTCGGCTGGATGGCTGGCCTTCCACTGCTCGATGAACTGCCGGGTCAGCTGGCGGGACACCGAATCCTGTTGGCGGGCGCTGCTTTCGATGATCAGTACACGGGACATGTGAAGGGCTCCATTTGCATAAGTGTCGAGTTGATGGAGTGGATCTTAAGCAGGGATTGATCGATAAAAAAGCTTAAAAACCGGCTCAAACCTATCGAACAATCCGTTCTATTGATCTACCCTTCTGCAGCCGGCTCACAGTCCAGCCTGACCCGCAGCTTGATGATGCTGCGGGAAAACTTTGACACCACATTCACGCTTTGCCCGGCCTTGACCTGCACCCGTCGGGTGCGTGGCGCTTCCGGGCCGTTATTGAATTGCACCGTGCAGCGCGCATCGACCTGGCCGTAGTTGTTCAGGGTGATCGTACCGGTGTCGTCAAAGGTGGCGTGGCGGGTGTAGTCGATCTGCACACCCGGTGTGCTTTTCTGCACCTCGATCGGGTACGCCAGGGCGGTGACCGGCAACAGCGCCAGCCATATACAACAGAATCGGTTCATCGGGCAGTCTCCAGGCGAGATGTCTGAACTGGACGATAGACACTCCCGGAGATTGCGTCGATGAAAGCCCCCCGTGTCACCCTCGATCAATGGCGCACCCTGCAAGCGGTGGTCGACCACGGTGGTTTTGCCCAGGCCGCCGAAGCCATGCACCGCTCGCAGTCATCGGTGAGCTACACCGTGGCGCGCATGCAGGAGCAACTCGGCGTGCCGCTGTTGCGCATCGACGGTCGCAAGGCGGTGCTCACCGACGCCGGCGGGGTGTTGCTGCGCCGCTCGCGGCAACTGGTCAAGCAGGCCAGCCAGCTCGAAGACCTGGCCCATTACATGGAACAGGGCTGGGAGGCCGAGGTGCGCCTGGTGGTGGACGCCGCCTACCCCACCGCGCGCATTGTCCGTGCGCTGACCGCTTTCATGCCGCAGAGCCGTGGTTGCCGGGTACGTCTGCGCGAGGAGGTGCTGTCCGGCGTCGAGGAAGTGCTGCTTGAAGGCGTGGCCGACCTGGCGATCAGCAGTTTCAGCATTGCCGGGCACCTGGGCACGGAAATGAGCCCGGTGGAGTTCGTCGCCGTGGCCCACCCCGAGCATGCCCTGCATCAGGCCAACCGCGAACTGACCTTCCAGGACCTGGAGTCGCAGTTGCAGGTGGTGATCCGCGATTCGGGCCGCCAGCAACCCAAGGATGTCGGCTGGCTGGGCGCCGAGCAGCGCTGGACCGTGGGCAGCCTGGGCACTGCTGCCACCTTCGTCAGCAGCGGCCTGGGCTTTGCCTGGCTGCCCCGGCACATGATCGAACGCGAGCTGCGCGAAGGGGTGCTCAAGCCCTTGCCGCTCGATAAAGGCGGCACCCGCAGCCCGACCTTCTATCTTTACTCCAGCAAGGACAAACCACTGGGCCCGGCGACGCAGATCCTGATCGAACTGATCCGCACCTTCGACACCGCGCCGCTGGCCGCGCCGTTTGCGGCACCACCGCAAGCCTGACAGGAGATGGACGCATGGCTTTTTTCGAACATGACGGCTGTTCGCTGCACTACGAAGACTATGGCCAGGGCGCCCCGCTGTTGCTGCTGCACGGTCTGGGCTCCAGCGGCCTGGATTGGGAATACCAGGTCCCGGCGTTCAGGGCCGCCGGCTACCGGGTCATCACCCTGGACCTGCGCGGCCATGGCCGCTCGGACAAACCGCGCGAGCGCTACAGCATGCGGATGTTCAGCGCCGATGTCGAAGCGCTGATCGACCACCTGCACCTGGGACCGGTGCACCTGGTCGGCCTGTCGATGGGCGCCATGGTCGGCTTTCAACTGGCGGTCGATCAACCGCACCTGCTCAAGAGCCTGTGCATCGTCAACAGCGGGCCGCAGGTCAAGGTGCGTGGCGCCAACGATGTGTGGCAATGGTTCAAGCGCTGGAGCCTGGCCCGGGTCATGAGCATGCAGACCCTGGGGCAGGCCCTGGGCAAATTATTGTTTCCGCAACCCGGGCAGGCCGACCTGCGGCGCAAGATCGCCGAGCGCTGGGCGCGTAATGACAAACGCGCGTACCTCGCCAGTTTCGATGCCATTGTCGGCTGGGGCGTGCAGGAGCGGCTGTCACGCATCACCTGCCCGGTGCTGGTGATCAGTGCCGACCGCGACTACACCCCGGTGGCGGTCAAGCAGGCCTACGTGAAACTGATGTCTGATGCGCGCCTGGTGGTCATCGACCACTCCCGGCATGCCACCCCGCTGGACCAGCCCGAAGCCTTCAACCGCACCGTACTTGAATTCATCGCCGCACACAGGGTCTGACACAGCCCGTCGACTGCATCGGGCTGGGCAAGCCGGGCCAAACGTGATTTGCTTGCCGGCCAGTCGATACCACCACTGAAGGATTCACTGCCCCATGTTCAAGACCCTCGCCCTTGCCAGCACCCTGTTGTTCTCGGCCCACCTGATGGCCGCCGAGCCTGCCAAGGGCACGCATGTCGTGCTCGACACCAGCTTCGGCCAGATCGAACTGGAACTGGCCGATGACAAGGCGCCGATCAGCACCCAGAATTTTCTCGGCTATGTCGACAGCGGGTTCTACAAGAACACGATCTTCCACCGCGTGATCCCGGGCTTCATGGTCCAGGGCGGCGGTTTTACCCAGAACATGGACCAGAAGCCCACCAAGGATGCGATCAAGAACGAAGCCGCCAACGGCCTGAAGAACGCGCGCGGCACCATTGCCATGGCCCGCACCTCGGCGGTGAACTCGGCCACCAGCCAGTTCTTCATCAACACCAACGACAACGCCATGCTCGACAACGGCGTGCGTGACTACGGTTACGCCGTGTTCGGCAAGGTGACCAAGGGCATGGACGTGGTCGACCAGATCGTCAATGCCAGCACCAAGACCCAGAAAGGCATGCAGAACGTGCCTGTCGACCCGATCCTGATCAAGTCCGCCAAACGCGTGGACTGATCGGGGCCGGCCAGCCTTGCGGCCTTCGCCGGGCTGGCCGACGGGAACCTTTCCCACCCCCTGCAAGAGCGTCATACGCATGCTTTTTCGTCGTTTCGAGCGGTTGATCGACATTTTCCGCGACGCGCCCGGTGCTGCACCGCCCAATCGGGTCCTGCCCTTCTATCTGCATTACCTGCGCCAGGTGTGGCCCTGCTTTGTGGCCTTGATGGTGGTCGGCCTGATCGTGGCGCTGATCGAGGTCGCGCTGTTTAGCTACCTGAGCCGCATCATCGACCTGGCGCAAGTCACCCCGCCAGCCGAGTTTTTCAGCACGCATAAAACCGAGCTGATCTGGATGGTGGTGGTCACCCTGCTGCTGCGCCCGATCTTCGTCGGCCTGCACGACCTGCTGGTGCACCAGACCATCGCCCCCGGCATGACCAGCCTGATTCGCTGGCAGAGCCACCGCTATGTGCTCAAGCAGAGCCTCAACTTTTTCCAGAGCGATTTTGCCGGACGCATTGCCCAGCGCATCATGCAGACCGGCAATTCGCTGCGTGAGTCGGCCGTGCAGGCGATGGATGCCCTGTGGCATGTGCTGATCTATTCGGTCAGCGCCCTGGTGCTGTTCGCCGAGGCCGACTGGCGGCTGGTGATCCCGCTGGTGGCGTGGATCGGTGCTTATATCCTGACGCTCATGTACTTCGTGCCACGGGTCAAGCAACGCTCGGTGGACGCCTCCGATGCGCGCTCGCGGCTGATGGGGCGCATCGTCGACGGCTACACCAACATCATCACCCTCAAGCTGTTCGCCCATACCAACCATGAACAGCAGTACGCCCGCGAGGCCATCACCGAGCAGACCGAGAAGACCCAACTGGCCGGGCGTGTGGTGACGGCCATGGATGTGGTGGTCACCAGCATGAACGGCCTGCTGATCGTCGGCACCACGGGCCTTGCGCTGTGGCTGTGGACCCAGTCGCTGATTTCGATGGGTGCCATTGCCCTGGCCACGGGCCTGGTGATCCGCATCGTCAACATGTCGGGCTGGATCATGTGGGTGGTCAACGGCATCTTTGAAAACATCGGCACCGTGCAGGACGGCCTGCAGAGCATCGCCCAGCCCGTGGCGGTCACCGACCGGCCCGACGCCCAGGCACTGGCCATCACCCAGGGCGGCGTGACGTTCGACAAGGTGAATTTTCACTACGGCAATGACCGGGGCATCATCCAGCACCTGGACCTCGACATTCGCCCCGGCGAGAAGATCGGCCTGATCGGCCCGTCCGGGGCCGGCAAGTCGACCCTGGTCAACCTGCTGCTGCGCCTGTACGACGTGCAGGGCGGGCGCATCCTGATCGACGGCCAGGATGTGGCCGGCGTCACCCAGGAAAGCCTGCGCGCGCAGATCGGCATGATCACCCAGGACACCTCGCTGCTGCACCGCTCGATCCGTGACAACCTGCTGTATGGCAACCCCGGCGCCAGTGAGGCGCAGCTGTGGGAAGCAGTGCACCGTGCCAAGGCCGATGAGTTCATCCCGTTGCTGTCGGATGCCGAGGGCCGTACCGGCTTTGATGCGCATGTGGGCGAACGCGGGGTCAAGCTGTCCGGCGGCCAGCGCCAGCGCATCGCGATCACCCGGGTGCTGCTCAAGGATGCGCCGATCCTGATCATGGACGAGGCCACCTCGGCGCTGGACTCGGAGGTCGAGGCCGCGATTCAGGAAAGCCTGGAGACCCTCATGCAAGGCAAGACCGTGATCGCCATCGCCCACCGCCTGTCGACCATCGCGCGCATGGACCGGCTGGTGGTGCTGGACAAGGGCCGCATCGTCGAAATGGGCAGCCACAGCGAACTGCTGGCCCACGGCGGGCTGTATGCACGGCTGTGGCAGCACCAGACCGGCGGGTTTGTGGGGGTGGATTGATACGCTGGGCTATCTGCGCCAACCTGCCGCAAGGTAAACGCAAACGGACGCCTCACCACTGAACCGGTGGGAGGCGGCTTGCCGGCGATGGCGGTCTCACAGGCACTGCACCTGCAATGGCCTGACGGGCCCTGTCGCAGGCAACCGGAGCGCCGGCCTCTTTCACTGAGTGGGCATGGACACGCTTGAGGATACCCGCTGGGTCAAGCCTGCCGATACGGCAATGCCCCCCGCGCTTCGTCGGCATAGGCCAGCACGCCCACCCGCTCCTGTTCGAGAAAGTCCGCCACGGCGTCCTTGAGCCCCGGGTGCAGCAGGTAGTGCCAGGAATGGGTGATCTGCGGCTCGAAACCGCGAATCAGCTTGTGCTCACCCTGGGCGCCGGCGTCGAAGCGTTGCAGGCCGTGGGCGATGGCGTAGTCCATGCCCTGGTAGAAACAGGTTTCGAAGTGCAGCCGGTCGTACTCGGCCAGGCAGCCCCAATAACGCCCATAAAAACTGCCGCCGCCTACCAGGCTGAAAGCCATTGCCACCGGGCGGCTGCCCTGGCGGGCAATGACCACGCGGATCGCCTCGGGCATGCGCTCGCCCAGCAAGCTGAAGAACTCACGGGTCAGGTACGGCGCCTGGCCGCGAATTTCATAGGTGTTGCTGTAGCAGGCATAGACGAAATCCCAGAGCACCTCACTCATCTGCGCTCCGTCGAGCCAATCGAACTCGATGCCCTGCCCGGCCACCTGCTCGCGCTCCTTGCGCATCTGCTTGCGCTTGCGCGAACTCAAGGCCTCGAGAAAGTCCTGGAAGTCCCGGTAACCGCGGTTATGCCAGTGGTACTGGCAGCCATAGCGCTGCAGCCAGCCAGGCTGTTCGGCCAGCAGGGCGTCGGCGTGCGAATCGGTGAAGTTCACATGGGCGCTGGACAGGCCCTGACTGAGCAGGTAGTTCGGCAAACCCTCCAGCAGCGCCAGGCCGGCCTCCGGGGTGCGCGCCAGCACCCGCGCACCGCTGACCGGGCTGAAGGGCACGGCCACCAGCAGCTTGGGGTAATAGGCAATGCCGGCCCGGCGACAGGCATCGGCCCAGGCATGGTCGAACACGTATTCGCCATACGAGTGGCCCTTGCGGTACGCCGGCAAGGCGGCAATCAACTCGCCCTGCTCGATATTCAGCACATGTTCGGCCCGCCAGCCCGAACGCGGCCCCAGGCTGGCGCTGTCTTCCAGTGCGCTGAGAAAAGCATGGCGCAAAAACGGTTGGGCATCGGGTAACAGCGCGTCCCACTGGACGGCCGTCACGGCGCTCAGGCTGTCGACGACTTGCACGGACATTCAGCTTCTCCCCCGGTGGTCAGGCAGGCCCGAGTATCACCGATCAGTCAGGTTTATACACCACCCCAATGGGCCGACCGCTCTATCTCAAGCTTCTTGAGCCTTCAAGATGAAACAGGATTGTCACGGACACGCCATTACATTGCCACTTTTTTGTAATGACTGGCAGCAATACTGGCGCCTGTTTTTAGAACCGGGGGTTACATACCCCTCTTGCAGTTATCCCGTCAGGGATGTTCAGCGGGTCGACACGAACCTGCGTACTCATCTTGGAGAGAATTATGCGTCCTGTTTCCATTCGTACTGCAGCAGCCCTGTGTGGCGGCTTCGCACTGGCCATGAGCGTACCGGCCAGCGCCGCAGTCGATGCCAAACTGCTCGACATGCTCAAGGCCAACGGCTCGATCAGCACAGCTCAACATGCCGAACTGCAAGCCGACCTGGCCAAGGAGCAGCAAGCTGCCGCTGCCACCAAGTCGTCGACGCAGAGCGATTTCGAGAAAAAAGTCGCCTGGGCAGCCAAGACCCAGATCAAGGGCGATGTGCGTATCCGCCAGGAAAACATCGACATCGACGGCGAAGCCGACAACGGTGGCCGTGACAAGGATCGCCAGCGCGTTCGTGCACGCCTGGGTGCCTACACCGAAATCAACCCGCAGGTCGACAGCGGCATCCGTATCGCCACCGGTGGCGGCAACGACGCACGCTCCACCAACCAGGACCTGGACGGCTATTTCTCGAAGAAATCGATCTGGCTGGACCTGGCCTACATCGACTACCACCCGACCGCCATCAAGGGCCTGTCGCTCATCGGCGGCAAGATGAACCAGCCGTGGGTCAGCATGGGCGACGTGATCTGGGACAGCGACATCAACCCGGAAGGTCTGGCCCTGGCCTACAAGCTGCCACTGGCCGGCAAGACCGAGCTGTTCGCCAGCGCCGGTCACTACACGCTCAAGGACAACGTCGACGGCAACGGCGTGGAATTCAAGAATGACCTGCGCCTGTACGCCGGCCAGGTGGGCGCACGTTTCGCGCCGATCGACGACCTGAAAGTGACCCTGGGCGGTAGCGTCTACGGTTACGACAACGACAAGGACAGCACCTGCGGCGCCACCGCCAGCACCACCCCTTGCGCCCTGTCGGTCAACGGCAACACCACCACCGAGTTCCGCCTGTACGAAGGTTTTGGCCAGATCGACCTGACCGGCCTGGCCGTGCCACTGGCCTTTTATGGTCAGTACGTGGTCAACGATGAGTCCACCGACGGCCACGACACCGCCTGGCTGGCCGGTGCCAAGACCAAGGCGTTCGGGTTCAGCCTGGACTACAACTACCGCGACGTGCAGCGTAACGCCGTGGTCGGTGCCTTCACCGATTCGGACTTCGCCAACGGCACCACAGGTTCCCGTGGCCACAAGTTCAAAGTCGGTTATGAAATCGACAAGAACTTCGCCCTGGGCGCGACCTACCTGATGGCCGAAGCCGACTTTGCCAGCCGTGCCGGTCGCAACAAGGACGTCGACATCCTGCAACTGGATGCCGAGGTCAAGTTCTAAGCGGCGCTACAAGGACGCTGACCCGCTCAGCGTCCGCTTCAAGAAAAGAGCTTGCAGGTATCGCTCCCCATCATCCGGCGATACCGGCAGGCTCTTTTTCGTGGGCCTGCTTTTAGGGTCTGTGGATCAGCGCTTGCGCAGAATCACACAACCAATCGAATACCCGGCACCGAACGAGCTGAGCACACCCAGTGCGCCAGCTGGCAGGTCATCCTGGTACTTGTGAAACGCGATCACCGAGCCTGCCGAACTGGTGTTGGCATAGGTGTCGAGGATCACCGGCGCTTCATCGAGCGTCGCTTCGCGGCCCAGCAATTTCTTGACGATCAGGTGGTTCATGCTCAGGTTGGCCTGGTGCAGCCAGAAGCGTTGCACGTCGCTGACGTTCAAGCCGCTGTCCTGCAGATGGCTGCCCACCAGTTCGGCGACCATCGGGCATACCTCACGGAACACCTTGCGGCCTTCCTGCACGAACAGCTTGTCCTGCGCATCGACGCCTTGATCAGCGGTGCGGTTGAGGAAGCCGAAATTATTGCGGATGTTATTGGAGAATTGCGTCGACAAGCGCGTGCCGAGAATCTCGAACTGATGTGCCGATGTCGCCAGGTCGGCCCGTTCGACCACCACGGCAGTGGCGGCATCGCCAAAGATGAAATGGCTGTCGCGGTCGCGGAAGTTCAGGTGAGCGGTGCAGATCTCCGGGTTGATCACCAGCACGGCACGGGCCTGGCCCAGTTGCACGCTGTTGCAGGCGGTCTGGATGCCGAAGGTGGCCGACGAACAGGCCACGTTCATGTCGAAGCCGTAGCCCTGGATGCCCAATGCTGCCTGGATCTCGATCGAGATGGCCGGGTACGCGCGCTGCAGGTTGGAGCAGGCCACGATCACGCCGTCGATGTCGGCGGCGGTCTTGCCGGCACGCAGCAGGGCCTGCTCGGCGGCGGCCACGCCCATTTCGCAGAGGATCGAGCGCTCGTCGTTGCTGCGCTCGGGCAGCGACGGCTTCATGCGCTGCGGGTCGAGGATGCCTTGCTTGTCCATCACGAAGCGGCTCTTGATGCCGGACGCCTTCTCGATGAAAGCAGCATCGGACGCGGCCTGCGCCTGAACCTCGCCACGCTCGATGGCCGCGGCGTTTTCGTGGTTGAACTGTGCGACCCAGTCATTGAAGGACTGCACCAGCTCTTCGTTGGAGATGCTCTGGGCCGGGGTATAAAGGCCGGTGCCGCTGATGACGACGTTGTGCACGGTCGTTTCTCTCTTCTTGAAGGTAGGGGCCTATAGGCCAGGCAAGGCGCAAAGTTTGACATATCGCCGCAAGCGGGTGCTATCGCAGCCCGAACACACCCGCGTGCTGTAGGAGCGCGCTTGCCCGCGACCGAGTGCGCAGCGCTCGCAAAATCTCCAAAACGCCGAAAATCTGCAGCGAATGACCGAAAAATTTGTGAAACGCTGAAATTTTACGACTGCTACGCACTCGGTCGCGGGCAAGCGCGCTCCTACGGGTGAGGCACAATCCAGAGACCGCATTGCAGTCTCCAAGGACAGCCGCAGTGTCGGTACTGTCAGCCTTGCACCTGACTCCACTGCTTGCTCAGCCGCTTGTCGGACACCGGCATGCGGGTACCCAGTTGTTGGGCGAACAGCGAGACGCGGTACTCTTCAAGCCACCAGCGCCAGGTCACCAGTTCCGGGTCGCGCTTGCCTTCCTGGGCGTGCTTGGCAGCGCGGGCCTGGTATTGCGCCCACAGCTCGCCCAGCTCAATGCTCCAGACCCGGTCCTTCTGCAACTGGCCGGGCAGTTTTTCCAGGCGCAGCTCCACGGCCTTGAGGTAACGCGGCAGTTCCTTGAGCCACTGCCCCGGCGTTTCGCGCACAAAGCCCGGGTACACCAGCTTGCCCAATTGCCCCTTGATGTCGTTGAGGGCCACGGCGCGGGCCAGGTCGATCTTGCCCTTGAAGCTCTTTTGCAGGCCATGCCACAGCTTGAGAATGTCCAGGGCCAGGCGCGCCAGGCGCTCGGCATGCTCGGCCCATTCGCCGCGCTTGCGCTCGGCCAGCGACAACAGCCCGGCGCCATCGCGCGGCAGCGTGTCTTCGCCTTCGAGCACACAGCTGTCCAGGCTGGCCAGCAGAATATCTTCGATCAGTGCATCGACCCGGCCCAGGTCACGGTACAACAGCGCCAGCTCGGTCTGCCCCGGCAACTTGCCGCGCAAGAATTTCGCGGTGTCGGCCAGTTGCTGCAACAGCAGGCGCTGCAAGGCGCGGCGGTGCTGGTACTCGGCTTCGGCCTGGGTCGGGAAACGTCCTTCCTTGACCGTACCGCCTTCCTCGACCAGCGCCGGGTAGACGGTCAGCGACAGTCCGGCGATTTTCTGCTGGGTCTGCTGCGCCACGGGCGCAAAGCCCTTGGCCTCCACCGGCTGCTGCCCCTTGGCGCTGTGCGGCATGGCCAGCGCGGCTTGCCCGGCTTCGGCAAAGCGGGCGGTCAGCGCGTCCAGGTCGCGGCCTTCACCCAGGAACTTGCCGTTGCCGTCGACCACCTCCAGGTTCATTTTCAGGTGCCCTTCAAGCTCGGCCGCGGCCTCGCTCCAGGCCTCGTCCGTGACCCGTGCGCCGGTCATGCGCAACAGTTCACGGCCCAGTGCCTGGGGCAGCGAGCCCTCGGCAAAGGTGATGCGCTGCAGGGCGGCGCGGACAAAGTCCGGCACCGGCACGAAGTTCTTGCGGGTGGCCTTGGGCAGGTTGCGCACCAGCGCAATGCACTTGGTTTCCAGCAGGCCCGGCACCAGCCACTCCAGGCGCTCGGCCGGCAGCGACTGCAACAGCGGCGCCGGCACCCGCAAGGTCACGCCATCGCGCGGGTGGTTGGGCTCGAAGTGATAGGTCAGCGGCAGGGTCAGTTCACCCAGGCGCAAGGTGTCGGGGTATTGTGCAGCGGTGACTTCGCTGGCCTCGCGGGCCAGCACGTCTTCTTCGCGCATGATCAACAGTTGCGGGTCTTTCTGGCTGTGCACCCGGTACCAGCTGTCGAAGGTTGCAGTCTGATGCACCTCGGCCGGCAGCCGTGCGTCATAAAAGCCGTACAGGGTTTCTTCGTCGGCCAGGATGTCGCGGCGCCGGGCCTTGGCTTCCAGCTCATCGAGTTCTTCAAGCAGGCGTGTGTTGGCACTCAGGCATTTGGCCCGCGACAGGATATCGCCGCGCACCAGGCCTTCGCGGATGAACATCTCGCGCGAAACCACCGGGTCCACCGGGCCATAGTGCACCGGACGACGACCGACGATGATCAGCCCGTACAGGGTGATCTGCTCGAAGGCCACGACCTGGCCACGCTTTTTCTCCCAGTGCGGTTCGAAGTGATTCTTCTTGATCAAGTGCCCGGCCAACGGCTCGATCCAGTCGACGTCGATCTTGGCCACCATGCGCGCATACAGCTTGGTGGTCTCGACCAGTTCGGCAGCCATCACCCACTGCGGACGCTTGCGCCCCAGCCCAGAAGAGGGATGCACCCAGAAACGGCGCTGGCGGGCGCCCAGATAGTCGCCTTCTTCGGTCTTCTGGCCGACCTGGCTGAGCAGGCCGGACAAAATCGCCTTGTGGAATTTGCCATAGTCGGCCGGTTCCGCATTGACCGGCAGCTTCAGTTCGCGGCAGATCAGGCTCAGTTGCCGGTGCGCATCGCGCCATTCGCGCAGGCGCAGGTAATTGAGAAAGTTACGCCGGCACCAGTTGCGCAACGGGCTTGAAGTCAGCGCCTGGCGCTGCTCTTCGAACCCGCGCCAGAGGTTCACCAGCCCGGCAAAATCCGAGTCGGCGTCCTTCCATTGTGCATGCGCCTGGTCGGCCGCCTGCTGACGCTCGGGCGGACGCTCGCGCACATCCTGCACCGACAGCGCACTGGCGATGATCAGCACTTCCTGCAGGCTGCCTTGCTGTGCAGCCTCCAGCAGCATGCGGCCCATGCGCGGGTCCACCGGCAGGCGCGCCAGCTGGCGACCCAGCGGGGTCAACTGGTTTTCACGGGTGACCGCCGACAGCTCCTGCAACAGGTTGAAGCCGTCGCTGATGGCCTTGCCGTCCGGCGGCTCGATGAACGGGAAGTCGCTGATATCCCCCAGGCGCAGGTGCAGCATCTGCAGGATGACCGCCGCCAGGTTGGTGCGCAGGATCTCGGGGTCGGTGAATTCCGGGCGTCCGAGAAAATCCTCTTCGCTGTACAGGCGGATGCAGATGCCCGGCTCGACCCGGCCACAGCGCCCCTTGCGCTGGTTGGCGCTGGCCTGGGACACCGCCTCGATGGGCAGGCGCTGGACCTTGGCACGGTAGCTGTAGCGGCTGATGCGCGCGGTGCCGGTGTCGATCACGTAGCGAATGCCCGGCACGGTCAGCGAGGTTTCGGCGACGTTGGTGGCCAGCACCACGCGGCGTCCGGGGTGCGACTGGAAAATGCGCTGCTGCTCGGCCGGCGACAGGCGTGCATACAACGGCAGGATCTCGGTGTGCCGCAGCTGGGCCTTGCGCAGCACCTCGGCGGCGTCGCGAATCTCGCGCTCGCCAGGCAAAAACACCAGCACATCGCCCGGCAGCTTGCCTTCGCTGCGCTCCATGGCCGCCAGTTCATCGAGGGTGGCCAAAATCGCCTGGTCGACGGTGAGGTCTTCCTCGACGCTGTTGCCCTCCTCGTCCTGCTCGCTGGCCAGCGGGCGGTACAGGGTCTCGACCGGGAAGGTACGGCCCGACACTTCGATGATCGGCGCGTCATTGAAATGCTCGGAGAAACGCTGCAGGTCAATGGTCGCCGAGGTGATGATGACCTTCAGGTCCGGACGGCGCGGCAACAGGGTCTTGAGGTAGCCGAGCAGAAAGTCGATGTTCAGGCTGCGTTCGTGGGCCTCGTCAACGATCAGGGTGTCGTAGCGCTCCAGGAAGCGATCGTTCTGGGTCTCGGCCAGCAGAATGCCGTCAGTCATCAGCTTGATCAGCGTGTTATCGCCGCTCTGGTCCTCGAACCGAACCTGATAGCCGACCAGTGCTCCCAGGGGCGTGGCCAGTTCTTCGGCGACCCGGCTGGCCACGCTGCGCGCCGCAATCCGCCGTGGCTGGGTGTGGCCGATCAGGCCGTACTGGCCGCGACCGATTTCCAGGCAGATCTTGGGCAGCTGGGTGGTCTTGCCCGAGCCGGTCTCGCCGGCAATGATCAGCACCTGGTGCTTGAGCAAGGCGGCCTTGATCTCGTCGCGCTTGGCGGCAATCGGCAGGTGATCGTCGTAGCGGATGGTCGGCACACTCAGGCGCCGCGCCTCGACCTTTGCACACGATGCCTGGAAGCGTTCAAGCCACGACGCCAGCTTGGCTTCGTCAGGTTTCTTGCGCAGCTCATGCAACTGGCGGCGCAATTTATGACGGTCGCCGCTCATGGCGTGGTCGAGGTTTTTCAGCAACAGGTCGATAGAGGGCGATTCGGCGGTCATCAGGTACGCAAGGTCAGGTCGAAAGGACAAGGCCGGATTGTCGCAGATTTGTGCAGGGTTCGGGGAGAACCCCACGCGTTCCCGGACACAGGGCGTACGCCCACACCGATTCAATCCCGTTTTCGCCGTCGCTGCCGGGTAGATAGTTAGTGCCTGCAAGCCCGTATCGCGCCGGTAAGCTTCGCGGCCTTTTCAATCGCCACGAGGCTTTTTTTCATATGGACATGACTGTTCCTGCCGCCGATACCCTGCCGGCCCTTCATCAACACCTGATCGATCCGCATGTGCCGCAATGGCTGCGCCAGGCGCCGGCCAGCACCCACGCCGCCTTGCGCCTGGCCAGTCGCCGGGCCATGGATTTGCCCTGGCTGGCAGCCGGGCGCACGGCATTGCCCGAGGTCGTCGAGCGACTGCAGGCACAATCGGCACGGCACCACGACCTGCAACAGCGCATTGCCCCCCTGCTGGAGCGGCTGGGCACCTTGCAGGGGTTTGCCGAGCCGCGTCTGGTCAACGGCATCAAGGCGCGCTTTGGCCTGGAAGTCGATGTACGCACGACCCATCTACTGCATGCCAGCCATGCCCGCACCGACACCTCGTTCATGGGCGCGGCCAAGGACCCGCTGATCGAGGCCAACAGGGCATTGAAGGCGGCCATTCGACCGTTGCTGGACGCTGCCTTGCAGAACTTTCAGGTCGCCGACACCGAGCCTGGGGCCATGGATGAAAGCGCTGCACTCAAGGCCCGGGTGTTCGACAGCTACCAGGTCCTGGGGCCGACCGTCAGCGGCACGCCGGTGGCCATTGCCGCCCATGAGTTTGCCGCCCTGGCGCGCCTGCTGGATCTGGGCGGCCAGTACCAGGCGCACATCGATCAGGTGTTCACCGCGCAAGGTGCCGAAGACCTGCAGGCGTTCACGCGGTCGACGCTGCTGCTGGAACTGCACATCGCGCGGCTGCAGCGACGTGTCGATGCCGACACCTACCAGGCCGTGCTGGCCCTTGTGCAAGACCTGCCGGCGGCCAGCCTCGATGGCCAGCTCCTGGTTTGCAGCACCTTGCGGCTGTGGGACGTCGAGCTCGACGGGATCTTGCTGATCGGCAAGGACCGCGACCTGGCCAACACGGTCGAACCGGTGCTGGTCTATATACCCGACGACCCGGTGATGCCACTCAGGGGCTACCCATCGACCGCGGCCTTTCATGATGCGCTACGCCAACGCCTGCTGAGCCAAGACTATGCAGACTTTTTCAGCCGTTTCATTCCGGCCCGGCACCGCAGCCGCATCGTTGACACCCTGCATCGCCACCTTTATCCATCAGTGATGCGGGCCGACGGCAATCATCAGCAATGGCTGGAACAATTTGCCGACCCGCAGGCGCGCCTGCACCTGAGCGAAAGCCGCCTGAGCGGACCGCTGTTCGAAACGTTGTATAAGCGCAAGCTGGCCTTCATCAAGGACAATGCCCGCGTGCAGGGCGTGCCCACCGCCGATCAGGACCTGCGCAGTGTCGACGAACGCCTGGCCTGGTGGCGCGATCTTGCCCTCAATACCCTGAATGTCGCGGCCTTCGCCGTGCCGGTGCTGGGCGAGATCATGCTGGCGGCCACCGCCGCCCAGTTGGGCTATGAGGTGTTTGAAGGCATCGAAAGCTGGACCCGGGGCGAGCAGGACCAGGCACTGGGCTATCTGGTGGATGTGATTGAAAACCTGGCCATGACCGCCGCACTGGGCAGCGCCCTGGCCGAGGGCGGCCGACTGCCCGCGATCGAGGCACCGGAGCCGATGCGACCGCTCAGGCCGGTGACCCTGCCCGACGGCCGTACCCGCCTGTGGAAGCCGGACCTGACGCCCTTTGCCCACGACATCGTGCTGCCGGCCGGGCTGACGCCGGATGCGTCGGGCCTGGTGCCCTACCAGGGCAAGCGCTGGCTGGTGCTCGATGGCCAGCACTATTCGGTGCAGCCAGGCGCCGGCGGCCTGGGGCATGTGCTGGAGCATCCGCACAAGGCCGGGGGTTACCGGCCGGCGCTGCGCCACAACGGTGACCGGGCCTGGCTGCATGAACTCGACCAGCCGGGGCAGATGCAGGGCCTGACACTGGTACGTCGACTGGGGTATGACGCCCAGACTTATCCCGATGCCTTGATGCGCGACATCCTTACCACCTGCGACCTGCCCGACTCGGTGCTGCGCCAGGCGTTAAACGATCATCAGCGACCACCGGCCCTGCTGGCAGACACAGCCGAGCGGTTCCGGCTCGCGCATGCACTGGCCAATGATGGCGAGCGGTTCCAGCGCCGCTACCTGGCCCTGCAAACCACTGACGATGTTGCGGTGCAGGCCTTGCAAGCGCAGTTGCCGGCGCCGCTGCCGAAACCTGTGGCCGAGGAAATCCTGGCCCAGGCCAGCGCCGGGGAACGCGCGCACCTGATCGATGGCGCAGGCGTGCCCCTGCGCCTGGCCGAAGAAGCACGCCTTTATCGTCAACAGGTACGCCTGGCCCGGGCCTATGAAGGTCTGTATCTGAGCGTGGCGGCCAACCCTGATACCGACAGGCTGGCGCTGCACAGCCTGGAATACTTGCCCGGCTGGTCGGCCAATGTACGCCTGGAGGTGCGCGACGGGCATTTCCATGGCCCTTTGAGCGATAGCATCGGCGCCGAGACAGCGCCTGTTCGCAAGGTGCTGGTCAGATACCCGGACGGTTATGAACCCCGCGATGCCGACAACCTGCACCTGGACGGTCGGGACACTCTGTTCGCCGCCATCCTGCACGCCTTGCCCGATGCCCAGCGCCAGGCACTGGGGGTGGCGCATGTCAGTCAGGGTGCCGACCTGCAGGCCTTGATTCGCCAACGGCCGCTGCCGCGCCGTCAGGCGCGTAGCGCATTGGGCATGCAGCCGGTCAAGCCTGGCTTTCGCTCGCCCATGCGCCTGGCCGATGGCCGTATCGGTTATCCCCTGAGCGGCCGGGGTCATCCGGATTGGGCCTTCACCCGCGAAAGCCTGGTGGACAAGATTCGTCTGCTGGAATTTGAAGACTTCTACCCCGAAGACCTTTATGAACAGTTGCTCAAGCTGGGCCTGGATCATGCGCAGATCGACGCCCGCCTCAACACCCTGCTGGACGAACAGATGGCCTTGCGCGCCAGCCTGGCGCGGTGGAGCGAACAGAGCGCTGCCATTGTCGGGCTCGAGGCGGATACGGCGCGCCTGCAAAGCCGGACGCGCATGGCCGAAGAGATCTGGACCCACTGGCGCATGAACAGTCTGCCCGAACTGCAACGCAGCCCTTACCTGCTGGTCTTGCACACGCAGGCCCTGGAAGATTTTCCGGCGCACCTGCCGGCGTTCTTCTTCGAGCGAGTCACGCGCATGAGGCTTGAAAACGTGACGGCTCATGCCGCCGGTTCTGCCATGCAGACCTCGACGGCCAGCGGCGAGGTGCTCGAGCGCTTCTTGCGTCAGTTCTCGAACGTGCAGTCACTCGCCATGCTCCAGAACCCGCTGCCGAGCGGTTTGCAGTCACGCTTTCCCGACCTGCTGGAGCGGGTGGTGCGCAGCCTGCCGCAACTGACCGAACTGGGCCTGCCCCATCAGGGCATGTTGCTCAGCCAGGCGCAGCTGGATGTCCTGCAAGGCCTGCCCCACCTGCGCAGCCTGGACCTGTCCGGCAACCGTTTCAGCCCGTTCCAGTCGCTGGACCTGAGCTGGCTGCACGTCGACCGACTGGTGCTGGAGCGGACCGGCCTGGATCGCTGGCCCGCCTGGCTCGATCAGTTGGTTCCGGCCCGGGTCCGTGAGCTATCACTGGCTCACAATCAGATCAGCACCTTGCCGCAGGCCGTGCTGGACAATGCGCCGGCCCTGCTGCATCGCAGCCATATCGACCTGCGTGGCAACCCGCTGTCCGAAGGCACACGGCTGTGCGCCTGGCTGGGCGAACAGGCGGGCGATATGTCGTTGCGTTTCACCCTGGACATGCCCTCCTCAATGCAGCCAAACCTGGACAGAATGCTCGAAGAGCGCCACGCCCTGGTCGAGGCCATCGAGGGCTGGGTAGGCGCTTCCAGCTCGAACAGACCATTGAACGCGCAGCGCATTGCAGATCGCCAGCGCATTGGCGAGGCACTGCTTGACTACTGGCATGCCTATTCGCTGGGCACCGACCTAGACCCGCTGGTGCTGGAGTCGATCGACCTGGCGGACTTTCCTCGCCGCCTGCCGGCCTTCATGGGCAGCCGTGTGCGGGCATTGCACCTCAACCAGGTCAATGCCACCGTCGAGCAACTGGACGAACTGATCAGGCGTTTTCCGCGGCTGTCGATGTTCCAGCTCAACGGGCATGTCACGCCCTTGGTGCAATTGCCTCGCGCCCTGAGTGAGCTGCGCGAACTCAACACGCTGGGCCTGATCGACCAGGGCCTGAACGTAGACCAGTCGACCGTGGATTTCCTGGCCCGCCTGCCCGCACTGGAAATGCTGGAACTGGATGGCAACCGGCTGGGCGAGATTCATGATGTATCGGGCCTGCGTACCGGTTGCCTGCGCTGGCTGTCGCTGCGCAATACCGACCTGCAACACTGGCCGCAATGGATCCTGGATCTGCTGCCTGATCCACTGGAGGCCCTGATCCTGAGCAACAACCGGTTGCAGGACATTCCTGAAAGCTTGCTGGCCAATCCACGCAGCGATCATCAACACTGCGATATCAACCTGCTGGGCAACCCGCTGTCCCAGGAGCACATGCTGCGTGCCCATGTCTCGGAAGCCTATAACCGCACCTATTCGTTCCTGATGGACGTGTCGGAGGACATCCGCAGTATTTCCTGGCACGAACCGCATGACTCCGATTCCGATTCCGGGTCGGAATCTGACGGCTCCGGTCATCGCCATGGCGCGGCCAGGGCGCGTGACCCAGAGCCGCCGGTGGTCGGGCCCTGGCAAGGCGAGGACAGCGCCATCGCCACGGTGCGCGCAGCGACCTGGGAACGGCTGGCCGGCCACCCCGACAGCCGCCAGTTGCTGGACATGGTCGGCCAGTTGCGTCATACCGCCGACTACCGCAAGCCCGGCAGTCGTACCCAACTGATCGACCGCGTCTGGCGTGTGCTGGACGCGGCCGACCAGGACCCGGCACTGCGGGCCACCCTCGATGCAATGGCCGAGGAGCCACTGCGTCTGCTCAGCCATGACGAGACATGCCCGGATGGCGTCATCCTGGAGTTCAACCAGATGGAGGTGATGGTCTTCACCGGCCAGGCGCTGCGCGACCTGCCTGGCAACCCTGGCAGCGCACCGCTGCTGCAACTGGCTCGCCGGCTGTATCGCCTGCAGGCACTGGACGATATAGCCCGTGCACAGGCAGGTGATCGTGATGAGGCCGAAGTGCGCCTGGCTTATCGCCTGCGTTGGGCACAACGGCTGGAACTGCCGGTGCCCCCGCAGCATATGCTGTATCAGGTGCACGCCGAGCTGCGTCCGGGCGAGCTGGACAGCGCTCTGGCGCAAGTCATGGCCGGCGAGCAAGGCGACGCGTTCCTGCAGTTTGCCGCCAGCCAGCGATTCTGGACCGACTGGCTGCGCGAGCACTACGCCGAGCGCTTCGAACACCTGGAGCAAGGCTACCGCGACAGCCTGATGGTGCTGACTGAAACGGTCGAAAGCCTCAATGACCCGGCCTTCGGACAGGGCGCTCAGGATTTGCAGCGCCAGCATGAGCATGACCAGCAGGTGCTGATCAAGGCGCTGACCAACCGCGAGGCGGCGCCCAGGCCCTGACCGGCCCTGACCGGGTTACTGGGCCTGGCGGACCTGGGCTTCCAGCTCGCGAAGCAGGCCCGCGTCCAGCTTCAACTGGCGCGCCAACTCTTCCAGGTAGGCGCGCTCCATGAAGTGCTCCTGGTCGACCATGACCAGACTGGCAATGTACATCTCGGCCGCCATTTCCGGTGTACGTGCCGCGCGGGCCACTTCGGCCGGATCAAGCGGCTTGTCCAGTTCGGCATGCAGCCATTGCTGGAAATGACGATCATCGTTGAGCTTGACGAACTCGCCTTCGATCAGTTGCCGCTCGCGGTCGTCGACATGGCCATCGGCCTTGGCCGCCGCCACCAGCGCCCGCAGGATCGCCAGGCTATGCTCTTCGGCCTGGTCATCGGGCAGCCGGTCGATGGTCTGCGGCTCGCGCTGCCCGGCCTGGCCCTGGCTGGCCTGCCAGTTGTTGTAGGCCTTGTAGGCAATCACGCCCAGGGCCGCCAGGCCACCATAGGTCAATACCTTGCCGCCCATGCCACGGGCGCCCTTGCCCCTGAGCAAGCCCATGGCCCCGGCCGCCAGCGCCCCGCTGCCCGCCCCGGAAAGCAGGCCCCCCAGACCGCCGGACGATGACTTGCCGCCCCCGAGCAGGCTGCCCAGGCCACCGGCCAGGCCGCCGCTGCCGGAGCGATGCTTGCCCGGCTTGCCGCTGACTTTATCCTGCAGCATCTGCTGCCCCGACTTGAGCAATTGATCGAGTAAACCGCGCGTATTCATCTGAAATACCTTCGAACCTGAACTGGATGGTTGATTGACAAAAAACCCGCCGCTAAGTCCCGTGTGCCCCTCTGGCTGTGTGATTCGGAATGTTTCAGGTCAGCTGTGGCAAGGCAGCTCTGCTGGCGATGGCGGTGTGACAGGCGCAGCAGGTGTATAGGCCTTGCTGGCCTCATCGTCGGATCGCCGCCCGGGGCAGAGCCCCCTCCCACCAGATTGATGTCGCCCAGAATATCGGGCCTGGCACCGGACTGTGGGAGGCGGCTTGCCGGCGATGGCTGTGTGATAGGCGCAGCAGGTGTATAGGCCTTGCCGGCAAGCCGCCGCCCACAGGTTTGATGAGCGCCCCGGATCTTGTGCCAGGCACAAGACCTTGGGAGGCAGCTGTCAAAATGTCGTACGACAAGGTGCAACCCTTGCCGGCCTGTGTGGTCAATCCCTCGAACCTTCCATGACGTTCGCCGAAAAGCCGTTCTGGTCCAACCGTCACCCATCTTTGCAAGGGAGCTGCTGCACGTGACATCAAGCACTGGTTTTCCCGTCGGCAATAGCGAGGCGGCGCGGGTCATCCGGCACAAGGACTGGAGTCAAACCTCGCTGGGCCCTGCCGATCAGTGGCCGGGTGCACTGAAAACGGCGCTGCACCTGATGCTCGATTCCCCGGTGTCGATGTACCTGATCTGGGGACCGGACCTGCTGTTTTTCCATAATGATGCCTACACCCCGATTCTTGGACCGCGCACCGAGGGTGCCATAGGCATGCCTATTGCGGTGCTGTGGTCCGATGTATGGGATCAGGTCAGGCCGATGGCCGAAAATGCCCTGGCCGGCGAAACCTTTCAGGCCAATGACCTGCCGCTGACCATGGCGCGTTATGGAGAGCCTGAGCAGACCTGGTGGACGTTCTGTTTCTCGCCCCTGCGCGACGAGCACGGCCAGGTGCACGGGGTGTTCTGCTGCACCAATGAAACCACCCGCAACGTGCTGGACCGTCAGGCGCTCCAGGCTGGCGAGCTGCAGCGCCAGGCACTGATCGAGGATCTGGTGCGCCTGGAACGTCGCCAGACTGCCCGCCTTGAACAACGCACCATGGAGCTGGACACCTTTTGGGAGATGTCACCTGACCTGCTGGCGATCGTCGACTTCAATGGCTGCTTCCAGCGTGTCAATCCAGCCTGGAGCGCTCTGCTGGGCCTTGAGGCCGAAGAACTGATCGGCACCTCGATCACCGACAGACTGCACCCCGACGATGTCGAGCCCTCCCGCCACGCCCTGGCCCACGCCCAGAACCTTGAGCTGCCACTGTTCGAAAACCGCTACCAACACCGGGACGGCAGCTATCGCTGGTTCGGCTGGACGGCCGCGCCTGGCAGAGGCCTGATCTTTGCGCTGGGCAAGCACATGACCGAGGAAAAGCAACGGGCCGAGGCGCTGCGAGCCACCGAAGAAGCCCTGCGCCAGTCACAGAAAATGGAAGCCGTCGGGCAACTGACCGGTGGTCTGGCGCATGACTTCAACAATCTGCTGATGGGCGTGACCGGCAATATCGAATTGCTGCAAATGCGCATCAACCAGGGCCGCTTTGACGACCTGGGGCGTTATATCACCGGCTCCCTGGAGTCCTCGCGGCGGGCGGCAGCCCTGACGCACCGGTTGCTGGCGTTTTCCCGGCGCCAGACCCTGGCCCCGCGACCGACCAATATCGATGCGCTGGTCCAGGGCATGGCCGAGCTGGTGCAGCGCACCGTAGGGCCGGCCATCGACATGCAGGTGTCGACCACCCCCGGCCTGTGGTCCACGCAGGTAGACCCCAATCAACTGGAAAACGCCCTGCTCAATCTGTGCAACAACGCCCGGGATGCCATGCCTGATGGCGGCCGGTTGCTGATCGAGACAGGTAACCTGCCGCTGGACCCGGTGCTGGCCGAGCAGCACGAACTGCCGCCTGGCCAGTATGTGGCCTTGTGCGTCAGCGACACCGGGACCGGCATGTCGCCGGAGATCATCGGCCGCGCCTTCGATCCGTTCTTCACCACCAAGCCATTGGGCATGGGCACCGGGCTGGGTTTGTCAATGATCTACGGTTTTGCACGGCAATCGGGCGGCGATGTAAGGATTGTCTCCACGCCGGGGCTGGGCTCGAAGGTCAGCATCTACCTGCCTGTGGTGCAAGACGCACTGGCCCCTGAGCCGGCCACCGAAGCCTTGTCGGCCGGGCAGGCTCACTCGGGCAGTGGCGAAATGGTGCTGGTGGTGGATGACGAACCGGCCGTGCGCCAGCTGATGAGCGAGGTGCTGGTGGACCTGGGCTATGCGGTCTTGCAGGCCGAGCATGGCGCGGCGGCCTTGAAGGTGTTGCATCAACACCCGGCCGTTCAGTTGCTGGTCACGGATGTCGGTCTGCCAGGCGGCATGAACGGCCGGCAACTGGCCGATGCCGCGCGGCTACTGAACCCCGGTTTGTGCGTGCTGTTCGTCACCGGCTATGCCGAAAGTGCGGCATTGACCTACGACACACTGGGCAGCGGCATGCATGTGCTGACAAAACCGTTTTCGATTGCCACCTTGAATGGCTGCATTGCTCAATTGCGCACTTCGGATGCCTGACGGCAAGGGCCTGCGCCTGCCCTTGCCGCCGGCCGGTCAATCGCGCAGGTCAGACTCGTGGATCGGCTGGTCGCGATGGGTGGCACGCTGGTATTGAGCCGGCCAGACGGCCTGGCGGCTGCCCAGGTCATCGTCGGCATGCAGCGCCCAGTACGGGTCGCGCAACAGCTCACGGGCCAGCAGGATGATGTCGGCCTGGCCGGTGCGCAGGATATGCTCGGCCTGGGCCGGCTCGGTAATCATGCCCACGGTGCCGGTGGCGATGTCCGACTCCTTGCGGATGCGTTCGGCGAAGCGGGTCTGGTAGCCAGGCCCCACCGGAATCTCGGCGTGCACCGAGGTGCCGCCAGACGACACGTCGATCAGATCGACGCCCAGAGCCTTGAGCCGGCGCGCCAGCTCGACGGTTTCGTCCGGGTTCCAGCCATCCTCGACCCAGTCGGTGGCCGACACCCGCACAAACAGCGGCAACTCGGCCGGCCAGACATCGCGCATGGCGGCGGTCACCTGCAGCGTCAGGCGGATACGGTTTTCAAACGAGCCACCGTACTGATCGGTGCGCCGGTTGCTCAACGGTGACAGGAACTGATGCAGCAGATAGCCATGTGCGGCATGCACCTCGACCACCTTGAAGCCGGCGGTCAGGGCACGCCGGGTGGCCGCGACAAACGCGTCGATGACATCCTGGATGTCGCTTTCACTCAATGGCTGCGGAACGCTGTGCTCAGGGTCGAAGGCAATCGCCGACGGACCACGCGGGGTCCAGCCGCCCTCTTCGATCGGCACGTTGCCATGCTTGCCCAGCCAGGGTCGCCAGGTACTGGCCTTGCGCCCGGCATGGGCCAGCTGGATGGCTGGCACCGCGCCCTGAGCGCTGATGAAGCGGGTGATGCGCTGCAGAGGCTCAATCTGCTCGTCATGCCACAGCCCGAGGTCCTGCGGCGTGATACGGCCATCGGCAGTGACGGCCGTGGCCTCGGTGAAGACCAGCCCGGCACCGCCGACTGCTCGGCTGCCGAGGTGGACCAGATGCCAGTCGTTGGCCAGCCCGTCGACGCTGGAGTACTGGCACATCGGCGAAACCGCAATGCGATTGGGCAGTTGCAGTTGGCGCAAGGTATAGGGTTCTAGCAGCAGACTCATGGCGACCTCTCAGATTGACAGTCAGGCGTCCAGCGCTCCTGAACGGGGGCGGAAAAACCCGATACGCAGGTCAGGCGAGGCGGTGATCACCTTCACAACCTGCCCGGCAATGCGCAGCGGCTTTGCCTTTTTCTACACAGACTAGTCGACAATCCAAGGGCGCACAGCGTTCAACGCGGTGCAATATGCGTGACCAGCAGTTGCACCGTTTCGTTGCCGCGAAACTCGTTCAGGTCCAGCCGGTAGGCCACTTCGACCCAGCGAATGGTGGGGTCTGGCCAGACGTCGCGGTCCACGCCAAAAGCGATGCCATCCAGGCGCAGGCTGCCGCATTCGGTCTTGAGTACCATCTTCAGGTGCCGCTCGCCCACCACACGCTGCTCGACCAGCTCAAAGACCCCATGAAACAGCGGCTCGGGAAAATGCTGGCCCCAGGGACCGGCATTGCGCAGTGCGCGGGCCAGTTCCAGGTGAAACTCTTCCACCGCCAGGGTGCCATCGGACAACAACCGGCCGGTCAGGTCGTCTTCGGTCAATTGCCGACGCACTTCCAGGTCGAAGGCCTCGGTGAAGGCCGCCAGATTGGCCTCGGGCAGTGACAGGCCGGCGGCCATGGCATGCCCGCCGAACTTGCTGATCAGGTCCGGATGGCGGGCCGCTACCGCATCCAGCGCGTCACGGATATGAAAGCCGGGCACTGAGCGGGCCGAGCCTTTGAGCAGTCCGTCGCCGGCGCTGGCAAAGGCAATGGCCGGGCGGTGATAGCGCTCCTTGAGGCGCGAGGCCAGGATACCGATCACGCCCTGGTGCCAGTCCGGCTCGAACAGGCACAGGCCGAACGGCATGGATTCCACCGGCAGGTCCTGCAACTGCGCCAGGGCTTCGCGCTGCATGCCTTGCTCGATGCTCTTGCGGTCCTGGTTGAGTTCATCCAGTTGCACGGCCATTTCCCGCGCCAGCACCGGGTCATCGCACAACAGGCATTCGATGCCCAGGCTCATGTCGTCCAGGCGACCGGCTGCATTCAGGCGCGGACCAATGATGAAGCCCAGGTCGGTGGAGGTGATGCGTGATGGATCGCGCCGGGCCACTTCAAGGATCGCGCGCAGGCCGGGCCGGGCACGACCGGCGCGAATACGCATCAGGCCCTGGTGCACCAGGATGCGGTTGTTGGCATCCAGTGGCACCACGTCGGCGACGCTGCCCAGCGCCACCAGGTCGAGCAATTCGCCCAGGTTAGGCGGCTTCTGCTCGAACCAGCCCAGTTCGCTCAGGCGCGCACGCAGGGCAATCAGGACATAGAAAATGACCCCGACGCCGGCCAGGGACTTGCTCGGGAAGGTGCAGCCCGGCTGGTTGGGATTGACGATGGCATCGGCGGCCGGCAGCTCATGGCCAGGCAGGTGGTGGTCGGTGACCAATACCTTGAGCCCTGCGGCCTTGGCCGCTGCCACGCCCTCGACACTGGAAATACCGTTATCGACGGTCATCAGCAGTTGCGGAGTACGTTGCAGCGCCACGCTGACGATTTCCGGGGTCAGGCCGTAGCCGAATTCGAACCGGTTGGGCACCAGGTAGTCAACGTGTGCCGCCCCCATCAGCCGCAGGCCCAGCACACCGACGGTACTGGCCGTGGCGCCGTCGGCATCGAAGTCACCGACGATGAGGATTCGCTGGCGCTGCTGCAGGGCTTCGACCAGCAATTGCACCGCCGCCTCGATGCCCTTGAGCTGCTGCCAGGGAATCAGCCGCGCCAGGCCCTTGTCCAGTTCCTCGGCCGAGGCCACGCCGCGAGAGGCGTACAGGCGGGTGAGCAAGGGCGGCAGGTCGCCGAGCAAGGGCAAAGGATGAGGCAGTGGGCGGTGTTCGATGCGCATGGGTTTCCCGGGGTCTGTAAACAGGTGATTAGTCGCGGTCGCCGGTCAGCCATTGCAGCTGCACTTCGTGCTGGCCACGGTCGTCGGTGACGAAGATCGTGCCGTCGCTGATCATCACGTCCCACTTGATGACCCGTGGCATGTCTTTGGACAGGATATCCAGCGCTTCTTGCGGCACCGCGGCGATATGAACGTTTTTCAGGTTTTTCGCCACCGGCACCACCTTGCCTTCCCACACGCGCAGGCTGCCGTAGGCCAGCAGGCTGGTGCGCTCGGTGCGGCGCGAGCACCAGGTCAGGCGGTCGGCATCGGGCTGGCCGACTTCGATCCAGTGCAGCACGCGGTCATCCAGGCTTTTTTCCCACAGGGCCGGTTCGTCTACATCAGACAGGCCGCGACCGAATGCCAGTTGCTCGTCGTACCAGAGGGCGTAGGCCAGCAGGCGCACCGTCATGCGCTCTTCGGTTTCCGAAGGGTGACGGGCAATGGTCTGCTTGACGCTTTCATAGACGCTGCGGTCCAGGTCGGTCAGGTTGAGTTCGAATTTGTACGTCGTCGACGGCTGAGCCATGAACGGGCTTCCAGGACAGGATAAAGCCGGCAAGTCTACCCGATGCGGGGCGGCGTAACGACATTGACTGGCCTGTACAGCCGACCATTGGCTATTTCACCGGCATTGGTTGCGGCCAAGGGCCATAAGACTGAAAATCCGTTAGCCTGACGAGCACTCCGGATCACTTTGCCCGAGGATGAGTTCGACGTATGTGTTTTCGCGCCTCGCCCCTTTTGCACCGGTACCTGGTGACCCGCCTGCTGGCCCTGGCATTCTGTGCGCTGCCTGCCACAGGCCAGGCCAGGGACACCTTGACCTGGCTGCTGCGCGACATGGCACCGGTGACCATTTTTTCCGGTCCCGACCAGGGCCAAGGCGCCATCGACCGACTCATGCCGATCCTGATCGCGCACATGCCCGAATACGACCATGTGCTGATGCGCGTCAACCGGGCCCGTGGTCTGCAAATGCTCAATGAACCCAACTTCACCTGCGACCCGACGCTGCTGTGGACCGCCGAAAGAGCCAAAAAAATCATCTTTTCCATTCCCACCTATGCGGTGTTCAGCAATGGGTTGATCGTGCGCAAGGATGATCTTTCGTTGTTCACACCGTTCATTGCCGACCGGCATGTCGACCTGCAGGCGCTGCTGGCCAGCAAGACGGTCAAGGTCGGTGTAGTCGCCGAACGCAGCTATGGCCCGGTGATCGACGCGATCCTCCAGCAGACCGTGCCTGACGAATTGAACCTGCATTACGGCAACGATGCGATCGGCAGCCTGTTGCAGATGCAGCGGCTGGGGCGCCTGCAGGCCATGATCAGCTACTGGCCCGAAGCACGTTACCAGGCACATCAACAGGGGATTCGCGAGAGCGAGCTGGTGTTCCTGCCGGTCAAGGACACGCCCAAGTACCAGTTCACTCATATCGGCTGCTCGGACACCGAGCAAGGCCGCCAGGCGATGGCCATCATCAACCGGGAAATGCGGGTGCTGCGCGAGCAATACCTGGTGGGCTTCTACGCCCAGTGGCTGGACGAACAGAAACGCGCGGAGTACCTGGAAGACGCCAAGACCTTCTTTATTGACAAATAAAGGGTGCCGGACAAAAGAAACCCCGAACAGCGGGGATGACTGATCGGGGTAAACCTTGGCTTGTGGCCAGGATGGCCGGCATCGAACATCGGAGCAAAATGATCGAACCTGCCGTACCTGGTCTGAACCCTGGATCCGGCAAAGGTTCCTGGCCGCCGTCGTGGCGGTGCTACAGAAAAGCCGATGAAGCCGAAAACGGGCGGTGGGCGGCAACATGGCGCATGGCGGCGATCATGCAGGGCTCGATGCGCCCTTCGACGACCAGCAGGTCGCGATGCAGACCGTCGACCACGTCGGTCAACTGAAACTTGTCGCGCAACTGATCGGCGCTGAAACGGCGCTCGATGACGGTGACACCGGCAGCATTCTTCAGGGTTACCAGACGTTCGCCTTTGGAACCGGCAGGCCCGAGGCTGGCCTGGTACGGTGACAGCGCTTCACTTAGCAGCAAGCTGATATTTTCCATCTAGTTCACCACTCAACAGGTTGAATGCAAAGGTGCTTATCAATGACCTGCGCCCGGCCCGGAAAGTTCTGACAGCCGTGCGTAAAGCAGTCAATGCTCTGGAGCATGCCTATGGAATGTGACAGAGAGAAAGACTGGGCGCAATGACCGGTTATTCAAGACGTATCCCGGGCAGCCACTGGCGGCGCGCGGCCATCCAGGCAAGCAACTCGTGCGGGCTCATGGGCCGGGCGATGAAGTAGCCCTGGACCGCGAGCGCGCCCAGTTCCAGCAGGCTGTGGAAGTCATCGAGGGTCTCGACGCCTTCGACCACCACCTCCATCGACAGGCGTCGGGCCATGAACAGGGCTCCCGCCACCACCGCCGACTGGCGCGGGTCTTCACCCATGCCACGGACGAACTCGGCGGGAATCTTCAGCTCACAAAAAGGCAGTTGCAGCAGCCGCTGGATGTTCGAGGCCCCGGTCCCGAAATCATCGATCGACAAGCGGCAACCCTTGATGCGCAGGCGCAACAATTCATGCAACGGCCAGTCCCCGCCTTGCCCGGCCTGGTGCTCGAGGATCTCCAGGGTCAAGAGGTCCGGTGCCAGGCGATGATGAGCCAGCCGTTGCAGGACCTGCCGGGCAAAACCTGGCTGTTCCAGCACGCAGGGCGCGATATTGACGGCCACCGGCAAGGCCTTGCCGCGCTCGTCACGGACCTGGGCCGACAATTGCAGTGCCAGTTCCAGTACCCGCCAAGTCAGGGGGGCCAACAGGCCGGCGCGTTCTAACGCCGGCATGAAGCTGCCGGGACTCAGCAGCCCGTGCTGCGGGTGTTGCCAGCGCACCAGGGCCTCGACCCCCAGCAGGGCGCCCTCCAGGCTGACCTTGGGCTGAAAGTACGCCACCCATTGTTCCACCGGCGGCGCGCCGCCCGCCTGGCTGAACAGGGTTGCGCATTCGATGTGCACCGGCAGGCCGGCCGGGGGCTCAAGCCTGTCCATCGCCTCCTCATGGCGTAGGTAAGCCTCGAGCAGCGCACGCACTGACGCGGCCGATGCCGGCTTGCGCAGGCAGCCCAGCACCTCGATGCCGCGCTGGCGGGCCAGCCGCGCGACACTGTCCTGAACCTCGGCGGGCGCACTGCTGAGCACGATCAGTGAGCGCGCCTGACGCGTCTCGATCAGGTGATCGATCAACGCCAGGCCGTCTGCCCCGTCCATCTGCAGATCGCAAATGGCGATGTCCACAGGTCCTCTGGCGCGCAACGAAGCGCAGGCCGCCGCCACGCTGTCGGCGGCCAGGACCTGGAACACCTGATTGGCATTGAGCATCTGGTGCAGCGCCATGAGCTCGAAGGGATGGTCTTCGAGAATCAGTACCTTGAGTGAATGCACAGGCAGGTCTCCGCAGGTCGCCAGCGTCGGGTGTCAGGAAAGGTCATTGTTGTCGTTGAGATGAGGCTCGTGCGCAACCGGTGCGGCCTGGACACCGGCGCTGCACCCGGTGAGATCCACCCAGCCACCGATCAGCCCTTGCAACTGCCCGTCGGCACCGAGAAACGGCGTGCTCCACTGCCGTACTTCGACACGCCGGCCGGACAACTCCAGCACCCGGTCGGTGAATACTGGCTGGCGCTTCTCAAGCAGGTGCAGGTAATCGTCATGCATCTGCCTGGCCACGCTACCCGGCAGCAGGTCAGTATCGATCAGACGGCGCCCGAGCATGTGTTCGATGCTGATGCCCAGGCAGGTTTCGTAATGGTGATTGCACGCCAGCAATCGCCCTTGCCGGTCACGGACATAAAGCGGCATTGGCAGGCCATCGAACAATGCCTGCCTGAACGCCAATTGATCGTTGAGCCGGGCCTCAGCCTGCTGGCGCAGGCGCATCTGGACCTTGAGCCGGCTGCGCCAGGCCAGCGAGACCAGGCCCAGCAACACCACCAGGGTCAGGGTCCACACCATCCACGCAGGCGCACGACTCC
Organism: Pseudomonas ovata; assembly: GCF_003131185.1. Taxonomy (GTDB): domain Bacteria; phylum Pseudomonadota; class Gammaproteobacteria; order Pseudomonadales; family Pseudomonadaceae; genus Aquipseudomonas; species Aquipseudomonas ovata. Next base: position 71,975 of record NZ_QFFU01000021.1, read on the forward strand.
ATAACGACGGCTGGGGCAGCATCGTGCCCAGCCATTTCAGGCGTATCGAGCGCATTTCGGCCACGGGAAACTCCTCCAGGGCCTTGTTGAGGATGCTCAGCAGTTCGGGCTGCGACTTGATCACCGAAAAGCGATCGGCTGACCATTTGCCGTCGACGCTGCGCCCGGGCTTGAGCTTGCCGGGCGCAAACAGCCAGGCTCCAGCCTCGTTCTGGATGGTCGCGTCGGCCTGGCCGTTTTCCACCAGTTCACGCGCCTGCACGTAGGTGTCCACGAGGCGCAGTTCGATAGCCGGATAGTGGCGGCGGATGTCGTCTTCAAGTGCATGGCGGGCCGGCAAGGCCAGCACCTGGCCTGCCAGATCGGCCAGGCTGGTGGGCGACGCCTGTCCGGTGCGCGTCACGAACACCCAGTTACTGCCGCCAAAGGAATAGGTGAAATTGAGAAACTGCTTGCGCCGGGCGTTCTCGGCCAGTGTGGTATTCATGTCGGCCAGGCCATTGCGCAGGGCATCCATGCTGGCCTGGGTAGAAGGCATGGGCCGATAGACGAACTGCAGGCCGGTCATGCGCGAGACCCGCGCCAGCACGTCGACATTGAGCCCCACCCAGTGGCCATGGGTGTCACGATAGATATACGGGGGGTGCTCACTGGTGGCGACCGTCACCTGTGGGTGCCTGGCCAGCCAGCGTCGCTCTGCGCCGCTCAGGGTGATGCGCTGGCCGGAAGCATCCGGCCCCAGCCCGGATGTCCAGCGCACCTGTATCTCGCGTTCCAGCGCCAGTTCGAGGCCGATCAGGGCCTTATCGACCAGCTCGCGCAGGCGTTGGTCGTCCTCGCGCAGGGCAAAGGCAAAGCCTGCCGATGGCAGCGCCGCTTCGAACAGGATCTGCAGGTTCAGGTAAGGCCGCATGGCCAGGTAGGCGCGCGCCACGATTTCATTGCCGATAAAGACATCCACCTCGCCCTGGACCAGGGCCTCCATGGCACTGTAGAGGTTCGGTGCCTGGATGATCTCGCTGTCCGGGTAGACCCGGTGCATGACCTCGGGGTTGGCATAGCCTTCGAGCACCACGATCTTCTTGCCGACCAGCCCCTGGGCGGGGATCAGGGGCTGGCCATGCCCGACCACCACGACCCGGTCAGACATGTAGGCCCTTGAAAACGTCAGTTCCGGCTCGCCCCGGTCAAAGCCATTGGCGCTGGTCAGCAGGTCGATGCTGCCGGCGCGCAGGGCCTCGATGGCATCCTCGCGCTGGGCAAAACCCACCAGTTGCAGGGGGGTGTCCAGCCGGCGGCCGAGCAGGCTCAGGTAATCGGCGCTGACGCCCTGGTAGCGGTTGCCGTCGGTGGTGATGTCGATCGGTTCGTTATCGGCAATGGCGATGCCGACGCGCAAGGGCGTGTGCAGGTCCAGCCATTGGCGCTCGGCATCATCAAGCGCCAGCACGCCTGGGTCATCGAATGGCACGCCCAGCGTGAACGCCAGGCTTTGCACCGCACCGGCCGGTGCTACGAACAGCACCATGAGCACCAGCGACAGCACACGCCATGCCTGCGCGACGGGCCCTGACGGGGTCTTGTGGAGGGGACGCTCCCTGCTTGCCTGTTTCACAACCGCACACTCTTCCGAAATCATTCAACCGGCAGAGTTTGGCATGCAAAAACAGCAAGGCCCGCCGGGGGGCGGGCCTCAAGTTGTTACACAACGATACCGTCAGAGCGGCTTGCCACGGTTACCGTGCTGGCTGACAAAGGCCTGTACGGCTTTGAGGTCGTTGGGCAGTACGGTGCAGCGTTCTTCGCGTTGGAACAAATCAGAAAGATGTGCAGGTAGCTCGAGCGCTTTTCCTACACCAGCCTTCTCCACTGCCTCAGGGAATTTGACCGGGTGCGCCGTGCCCAGTATCACCATCGGGGTGTCCAGGCTGCGTCGGCATTCGCGCGCGGCCTTTACACCGATGGCGGTGTGGGGGTCGAGCACTTCGCCGGTGCGGGCAAAGACCTCGGCGATGGTGGCGCAGGTCTGCTCGTCGTCGACGGCCAGCGAATCGAACAGCTTGCGGGTTTCGGTCCAGCGCTCTTCGTCGACACTGAAGCCGCCACCCTGCTTGAAGTTGTCCATCAGTTCGGCGATGGCGGCGCCATTACGACCGTGCATGTCGAACAACAGGCGTTCGAAGTTCGACGAGACCATGATGTCCATCGACGGTGACAGGGTCGCGTGCAGGGTTTCCTTGACGTACTGGTTGCCGCTCATGAAGCGGTGCAGGATGTCGTTGCGGTTGGTGGCGACGATCAACTGGTTGACCGGCAGGCCCATGTTGCGCGCCAGGTAGCCGGCGAAGATATCGCCGAAGTTGCCGGTCGGCACCGAGAACGACACCGAACGCGCCGGGCCGCCGAGCTGCAGGGCGGCGTGGAAGTAGTAGACGATCTGGGCCATGATCCGCGCCCAGTTGATCGAGTTGACCGCCACCAGGCGCGTGCCCTTGAGGAAACCCTGGTCGGCAAAGCTGGCCTTGACCATTTCCTGGCAGTCGTCGAAGTTGCCTTCGATGGCGATGTTATGGATGTTGTCGCCCATGATGGTGGTCATCTGGCGACGCTGGACATCCGAGACGCGCTTGTTCGGGTGCAGGATAAAGATGTCGACGTTGTCGCAGCGACGGCAGCCTTCGATGGCCGCCGAGCCGGTGTCGCCCGAGGTGGCGCCGATGATCACTACGCGCTCGCCGCGCTTGGCCAGCATGTGGTCGAGCAGGCGACCGAGCAGTTGCAGGGCAAAATCCTTGAACGCCAGGGTCGGGCCGTGAAACAGCTCCAGCACCCACTCGTTGTTGTCGAGCTGACGCAACGGGGCGACGGCGCTATGGGCGAACACGCCATAGGTTTCTTCGAGGATCTTCTTGAAGTCGGCATCGCTGATGCTGCCGGCCACGAAGGGACGCATCACCCGGAACGCCAGCTCGTGATACGGCAGGCCGGCCCAGGAGGCGATTTCTTCCTGGGTGAAGCGCGGCAGGTTTTCCGGTACATAGAGGCCGCCGTCGCTGGCGAGACCTGCGAGCAGCACGTCTTCGAAGTTCAACGCCGGCGCTTTGCCACGGGTACTGATATAACGCATTTTTTTCAAACCTTTGGTTTGAGCGGCAAGCCTCAAGCGATAAGCCATACGTCAGAGCGATACCCGCTCGGCTTGCCGCTTGCCGCTGCTCTTAGTTGAGGTGTTCGACGCGGATACGAACCACCGGGCCTACGACGTCCTGCAAGGCTTCCAGGGCCTGGATGGCGTCATTGATACGCTGCTCGACCACACGGTGGGTCAGCAGGATCATCGGCACCAGGCCATCCTGTTCTTCGACCTCTTTCTGCATGATCGATTCGATGTTGATGCCGCGCTCGGACAGGATGCTTGCCACCTGGGCGAGCACGCCCGGGTGGTCCTTGCCCTGGATGCGCAGGTAGTAGGCGCTTTCGCAGGCCTCGATCGGCAGGATCGGGTGCGCCGACAGCGAATCGGGCTGGAAGGCCAGGTGCGGCACGCGGTTGGTCGGGTCCGAAGTCATGGCCCGCACCACGTCCACCAGGTCGGCGATCACCGACGACGCGGTCGGCTCCATGCCGGCACCGGCACCGTAGAACAGGGTCGAGCCCGAGGCATCGCCGTTGACCATGACCGCGTTCATCACGCCGTTGACGTTGGCGATCAGGCGATCGGCCGGGATCAGCGTCGGGTGCACGCGCAGTTCGATGCCCTGCTCGGTGCTGCGCGCCACGCCCAGGTGCTTGATGCGGTAGCCCAGGGCTTCGGCGTAGTTCACATCGGCCGTGGTCAGTTTGGTGATGCCTTCGGTGTAGGCCTTGTCGAACTGCAGCGGAATACCAAAGGCAATGGAGGCCAGGATGGTCAGCTTGTGCGCGGCGTCGATGCCTTCGACGTCGAAGGTCGGGTCGACTTCGGCATAACCCAGCGCCTGCGCTTCGGCCAGCACGTCCGGAAAGGTACGGCCTTTTTCGCGCATTTCGGTGAGGATGAAGTTGCCGGTGCCGTTGATGATGCCGGCCACCCAGTTGATGCGGTTGGCCGACAGGCCTTCACGGATGGCCTTGATCACCGGGATGCCGCCGGCCACTGCGGCTTCGAAGGCGACGATGACGCCCTTCTCGCGGGCACGGGCAAAGATTTCGTTGCCGTGCACGGCAATCAGCGCCTTGTTGGCGGTGACCACATGCTTGCCATTGTCGATGGCCTTGAGCACCAGCTCGCGGGCGACGGTGTAGCCGCCGATCAGCTCGACGACCACGTCGATCTCAGGGTTGCCGGCCACCTCGAATACATCGGTGGTGGTCGCAATACCGGTGATCTGGCAATTGGGGTTTGGTGTACGAACTGCAATCTGCGCGACTTCGATGCCACGCCCGGCACGGCGGGCGATTTCCTCGGCGTTGCGCTGAAGCACGTTGAAGGTACCGCCACCGACGGTACCCAGCCCACAAATGCCTACTTTGACCGGTTTCACTGATGAACTCCCCGTAGAACAGCCGCCTGGAGGACGACCGCGAAAAAACAGCGGCACGCAGACCGTGCCGCTAAAAATGGATTATTTGGCGCCCAGGGCCAGTTTGGCCACCTGAGCGGCCGGCTGGTAACCCGGGATCACCTGGCCGTCGGCCAGGACAATGGCCGGTGTGCCGTTGACGCCGATCGACTGGCCGATCTGGAATTGCTTGCCCACCGGGTTATCGCACTTGGCCGCCTTGATGTCCTTGCCCTCGACCATCTGGTCCATGGCCGCCTTGCGGTCCTTGGAGCACCAGACCGCCTGCAACTGCTGGTCGCCCGGCGAACCCAGGCCCTGACGCGGGAAGGCCACGTAGCGCACTTCGACGCCCAGCTTGTTCAACTGGCCGACTTCTTCATGCAGCTTGTGGCAGTACGGACAGGTGGTGTCGGTAAAGACGGTGATGTGCGACTTGGTTTCACCCACGGCCGGGTAAATGACCATGTCGGCGGTTGCAATGCCATTGATGGTCTTGGCAATGGCCAGGCGCTCGGTTTTTTCGGTCAGGTTGACCGGCTTGCCGTTCTGGATCTGGAACAGGTAGCCCTGCACCACGAACTGGCCGTCGGCACTGGCATACAGCACACGGCCGCCCTTGAGCTTGACTTCGTAGAGCCCGCCCAGCGGGCTGGCGGCGATGCTTTCGACCGGCAGTTCCAGCTCGAGGGTGTCGAGGGTCTTGCGAATGGCCTGTTCGGCCCCGGCATCGGCCTGGGCAAACACGCTGAAGGTACTGGCCAGCGCGACAACGATGGCGGCAAGAAACGAAGGAACGCGCATGAAAACTCCTATGACGACGGGCAGAGCCGAGGCCTTGCTGCGCCGTAGCGCCTGCCTCGCTCTGTGAAACCGGCAAAGACTATCACATAAGCCCGCCAACACGGACCCGGACTGTCGGGCAAAATCAGCCGCGCGGGTGATGGCTGGCATGCAGTTCCTGCAGGCGGGCGCGGGCAATGTGGGTGTAGATCTGGGTGGTCGACAGGTCGCTGTGGCCCAGCAGCATTTGCACCACACGCAAGTCGGCGCCGTGGTTGAGCAAATGAGTGGCAAAGGCATGGCGCAGCGTGTGCGGCGACAGGGATTTGCCGATGCCGGCCACCTGCGCATGCTGTTTGATCCGGTGCCAGAACGTCTGGCGGGTCATCTGCTCGCCGCGCAGGCTGGGAAACAACACATCGCTGGGTCGCCCGTTCAACAGTTCGCTGCGGGCCCCACGCAGGTAACGCTCGATCCAGACAATGGCCTCCTCGCCCATTGGCACCAGTCGCTCCTTGCTGCCCTTGCCCATGACCCGCACCACCCCCTGGCGCAGGTTGACCTGCTCCAGGGTCAGGCCCACCAGTTCGGTGACCCGCAGGCCACAGGCATACAGCACCTCAAGCATGGCGCGGTCGCGCTCGCCGATCGCCACGCTCAGGTCGGGGGCGGCCAGCAGGGCTTCGACATCGGCTTCGGACAGGGACTTGGGCAGCGGCTTGCCCAGTTGCGGCATGTCGACCTGCAAGGTGGGGTCGATGGCAATCAGCTTTTCGCGCAGCAGGTAGCGGTAGAAGCCACGCAGGCCAGAGATCAGGCGCGCTGTAGAGCGCGGCTTGTAGGCGTGTTCGACGCGCCAGGCCAGGTGATCGAGGATGACCTCGCGGCCGGCCTCGGGCAATTGCGCCCCGCGTTCGTTCAACCAGCCATTGAACAGGGTCAGGTCGCTGCGATAGGCGTCGCGGGTGTTGTCGGACAGGCCCTTTTCGAGCCACAAGGCGTCGAGAAAACGGTCAATCAGGGGGTGATCCAGGGCAGACATTGCAGCTCGATGACAACGATGAACAGACTGCAAAACCTACTACATGCGCTGCCACGAAGAAACGCCAGACAACAAAAAAGCAGCCCGAAGGCTGCTTTTTCAGGCATCGAAAAACTGTATCAGGACAGTTTTTCCTTGATGCGTGCTGCTTTACCGGACAGGTCGCGCAGGTAGTACAGCTTGGCCTTGCGAACGTCGCCGCGACGCTTGACAGCCAGGCTGTCGATTTGCGGGCTGTAGGTCTGGAAAGTACGCTCTACGCCAACGCCGCTGGAGATCTTGCGAACAGTGAAAGCACTGTTCACGCCGCGGTTGCGCTTGGCGATTACGACGCCTTCGAAAGCCTGCAGACGTGCACGATCACCTTCCTTCACTTTCACCTGAACGACAACAGTGTCGCCCGGGGCAAAGGTCGGGATTTCTTTCTGCATCTGCTCTGCTTCGAGGGCGAGAATGATTTTGTTGGTCATACTATGCTCCTAAGGGTGATCCTCCCGGATCAGCCATCGATACGTTAACTATCGTCCCGCTCGCGGATGTATTCCGCCAGCAGCTTCTTCTCTTCTCCAGAAAGTGAGCGACTTTCCAGAAGATCGGCTCGTCGTTCGTAGGTCCTTCCAAGGGACTGCTGCAAACGCCAACGCCGGATATGTGCGTGATTGCCACTGAGCAATACGTCGGGTACACGCTGATCCGCATACACCTCAGGTCGGGTGTAGTGCGGGCAATCAAGCAGACCATCCGTGAAGGAATCTTCCTCCGCAGAGTCCGCATGCCCTAAAGCTCCAGGCAGCAGCCGTGTAACCGCATCAATCAGCACCATCGCCGGAAGCTCGCCCCCGGACAGAACATAGTCACCAATCGACCACTCTTCATCGACATGCGCTTCAATGAAACGCTCGTCAATGCCTTCATAACGACCGGCAATGAGAATAAGTGCACTCTCGTTCACCAGTTCGCGTACCGCCGACTGATTCAGTCTGCGGCCTTGCGGCGACAGGTAGATCACCTTCGCCGTCTCCCCTGCTGCCTGCCTGGCCTGAACCAGGGCATCTTCCAGGGGCTTGATCTTCATCACCATGCCGGGGCCGCCACCGAAGGGGCGATCGTCCACAGTGTGATGCCGATCCGTGGTGTAGTCCCGCGGATTCCAACAGGTCAGTTGCATGAGACCCTGTTTCACCGCGCGGCTGGTTATGCCGTATTCGCTGATGGCGGAAAACATCTCCGGGAACAACGTGATGACCTCTATGCGCAAGTTGGCCACTTAGAAGTCCGCGTCCCAGTCCACCTTCATCTCGCCGGCTTCCAGGTCGACGGCCAGCACACAATGCTCCGTATAGGGCAACAGGCGCTCGCGATCATCCAGGCTGCCTGCGCAGGGCTTGACCACAATTACATCGTTCGAACCGGTTTCGAGCAGGTGATCGATCTTGCCGAGCAATTGCCCCTGCGTGTCGATGACCTTCAGGCCTTCAAGCTGGTACCAGTAGTACTCGCCATCGTCCAGATCGGGGAACAGGCTGCGCGGCACACAGATCTCGCAACCGGACAGAAGACGGGCTTCGTCGCGATCGTTCAGACCCTTGAGCGTTGCGACCAGGAACTTGCCTTGCAAGCGTCCACTGACCAGTTCTACCTGTTTTTCCACACGTCCTTCGCGCCGAAGCATCCAGGTCCCGTAGTCCAGCAGGTTATCAATCGGATCGGTAAAGGAATAAACCTTCACTTCGCCGCGAACGCCATGAACCGAGAAAATCTTGCCAATGACGATCAGATCGTCGGCAGATGCAGGCGTCGCGTTCATAAGGTTCAGGCCGCAGCCTTGGCCTTGTTGTGCTCTTTCAGCAACTGAGCTACGCGCTCGGAAGTCTGTGCACCAACGCCCAGCCAGTAGTTCAGGCGTTCTTCGTTAACGGACAGGCGGATTTCCTGGCCACGAGCGATCGGGTTGAAGAAACCGATCTGTTCCTTGTGGGAACCGTCGCGTGGGTTACGGCTGTCGGTAACGGTCAAGTGGTAAAACGGGCGCTTTTTGGAGCCGCCAAGGGCAAGACGGATGGTTAGCATTGAACATCGTTCCTGTTTAGTCGGTGCTGCAAATCTAAGGTGCACAGCGGGCATAGGTGCCCGAAAGGCCGCATATTCTCAAGGAATATCCCGACATTTGCAAATGACTTTTTCCGCAGCCATTCGCCGTGCCTTGCAGACCTGTCAAGGTCCGACCGCCAATGGCGGCCGGGAGAGTCTGCCCGAAGGCAGGGTGCGAAAGGTCCCCCTCTCGCGCTGGACGGACACGGCACACGCCGCGTCCAGGATGGGAACAGGTGACGGCCCCGCCATGCACACGGCATGGCGGGGCCTGCACCCTTACATCTTCGGCATACCGCCGCCACCAGGCATCATGCCGCCCAGACCACGCATCATCTTGGCCATGCCGCCCTTGGTGGAGAATTTCTTCATCATTTTCTGCATCTGCTTGTGCTGCTTGATCAGCCGCCCGATGTCCTGCACCTGGGTGCCGGAGCCCTGCGCGATGCGGCGCTTGCGCGAGCCGCTGATCAGGTCAGGGTCGCGGCGCTCGGCCGGAGTCATGGAGCCGATGATCGCTTCCATCTGCTTGAACTGCTTCTCGGCCGCGCCCTGAGCATTGCCCATCTGCGACAGGTTCATGCCGCCGATGCTCGGCAGTTTGTCCATCAGGCCGCCCAGGCCGCCCATGTTTTTCATCTGCTGGAGCTGGTCGCGGAAGTCCTCGAGGTCGAAGCCCTTGCCCTTCTTGAGCTTCTTGGCGAGCTTGTCAGCCTTGTCGCGGTCCAGGGTCTGCTCGGCCTGCTCGATGAGGCTGAGCACGTCGCCCATGCCCAGGATACGCGAGGCGATGCGATCAGGGTGGAACGGTTCGAGCGCTTCGCTTTTTTCGCCCATGCCGATGAACTTGATCGGCTTGCCGGTGATGGCACGTACCGACAGCGCGGCACCGCCACGGGCGTCACCGTCGACCTTGGTGAGGATCACGCCGGTCAGCGGCAGTGCATCGCCGAAGGCCTTGGCGGTGTTGGCCGCGTCCTGGCCGGTCATGGCGTCGACCACGAACAGGGTTTCGACCGGCTTGACCGCCGCATGCAGCGCCTGGATCTCGGTCATCATCTCGGCGTCGATGTGCAGACGGCCGGCGGTGTCGAGAATCACGACGTCGATGAACTTGAGCTTGGCTTCGCGAATCGCCGCCTGGGCAATGTCGACCGGCTTCTGGCTGATGTCGGACGGGAAGAAGGTGACCTGCAGGTCGTTGGCCAGGGTCTCGAGCTGCTTGATCGCCGCCGGACGGTAGACGTCGGCCGAGACCAGCATCACGGTCTTCTTCTTGCGCTCCTTGAGGAAGCGCGCCAGCTTGCCGGCGGTGGTGGTCTTGCCCGCGCCCTGCAGACCGGCCATCAGCACCACCGCAGGCGGTGCCACGTTGAGCACCAGGTCTTCGTTGGCGGCGCCCATCAGGCTTTCAAGTTCGGCCTGGACGATCTTCACGAACGCCTGGCCCGGCGTCAGGCTGCGCGACACTTCAGTGCCGACAGCGCGCTCCTTGATGCTGTTGACGAAGTCCTTGACCACCGGCAGTGCGACGTCGGCTTCAAGCAAGGCCATGCGCACTTCGCGCAGCGTGTCCTTGATGTTGTCTTCGGTCAGCTTGGCCTTGCCGGTGACATGGCGCAGCGTCTGCGAAAGGCGGTCGGTTAGGTTTTCAAACATGCGCGATCCTTTAAGGCTCTGGTCGACCCGGTGGGTGCGGCCCCGCCGCGATAGAGACAAGTGGCGCACGGCGAGCCCGCGGCCTGAACAGGGCAGCGATTATAGCCGAGACTCCGCCCCACGGACACCGGCATGGCGATGACCGTCCTTTTGTATGGTGCAGCGTCACGCTGGCACTCTTTCGTGCAACGTCGGTCTATGCCACACTCAGCGCCTTTCAGGGCCCGCCCGTCAGGATCTATGTCCCCTTTGCCAGCCAGCCTGCTCCCCACCCTCGCCGCCGCCTGTCTGTATGCCGTTGCGACCGTTTACCAAGGCATTCGCCTGAGCCAGACCGCCCGGCCCGACAAGCGGCTGCTGGGCCTGATCGGCACCCTGGCGGTGATTGCCCATGCCATCGGCCTGTATTCGCAATTGGTACGGCCTGTCGGCCTGGGCCTGGACTTCTTCAATGCGGCCAGCCTGATTGCCCTGGCGGTGATCGTCCTGACCCTGCTGGCCACGATCCGCATCCCGGTGGAAAACCTGCTGGCGCTGTTGTTTCCGCTGGGGCTGGTGACCGTGTTGATGGCGCAGTTCGTGCCCAGCGGCACCGTGCAACCGATCGTCGAAGAGCCCGGCATCCTGACCCATGTCATGCTGTCGATCCTGGCCTATGGCATGTTCACCATTGCCGCCTTCCAGGCCTTGCTGCTGCTGGTGCAGGACTATCAGCTCAAGCACAAGCACCCCATGGGGCTGATTCGCAACTTCCCGCCGTTGCAGACCATGGAGACCCTGCTGTTCGGTTTCCTGTGGACCGGCTGGGCGCTGCTGTCGCTGTCGCTGATCACCGGCTGGCTGTTCGTCGAGAACCTGTTTGCCCAGCACCTGGTGCACAAGACCCTGCTGGCCTGCCTGGCGTGGGTGGTGTTCAGCGTGCTGCTGGTGGGACGCACCCGCCTGGGCTGGCGTGGACACAAGGCGATTCGCTGGACCCTGGGCGGCTTCTGCCTGCTGATGCTGGCCTTTTTCGGCAGCAAGCTGGTACGCGAATTCATCCTGCACATCTGACGAGCCTTGCACATGGATAATCTGCCCATCGGTCCGCTGCTCGGTGTGCTGGCCCTGCTGACGCTGTGGGCAGGACTGTTCACAGCGCTCGAACGCGCGCACTACCTGTGCACCGACGGTCGCAAGATCCGCCACAGGACCGATGTCGACCTCGACAGCCTGATCCTGGGCAACACACTGATCAAGACCCTGATCGTGATCATTGCCGTGCTGATCACCGTGCGCTACTGGTTCTACCAGGGGCCGGTGCTGGCCTGGCTGGGCAGCAGCGCCTTGCTGCTGATCCTCGTCGAGTACCTGCCGCGCCGGCTGGCGGCACGCTACCCCCTGAGCACGCTGCTACTGGGCAAGAGCCTGCTGCGCTGGCCGTTGCGCCTGTTGCGCCCCTTGAGCTGGAGCCTGGATATGACTGCCCGGCTGTTGCTGCGCCCGTTCGAGCCGCGCCAGGAACCAGGCGATATCGGCCAGCCGCAGCAGCAACGCCCCATCGATACCCACGACAGCGACCCTGACCCCGACCTGCCGCAAGGCGTACTGGGCGGTATTCGTGCCTTGGACCGCATGACGGTCAACGACATCCTGATTCCGCGCAGCGAAGTGGACGGCATCAACCTGGATGACAGCATCGAGCTGATCATCGAACGCCTGATCATTTCTCGCCACACGCGCCTGCCGGTCTATCACAACGACATCAACCAGGTGCAAGGCGTGCTCAACACGCGGCAGATCAGCCACCTGCTGTCCAGAAGCGAACTGACCAAAGAGCATTTGCTGTCAGTTTGCTACGAGCCTTATTTCGTCCCCGAAAGCACGCCCCTGCAATTGCAGCTGCTCAATTTCCACAAGCAACAGCGGCGGCTGGGCGTGGTGGTCGACGAGTATGGCGAAGTGCTGGGCATCATCAGCCTGGAAGACATCCTTGAAGAGATCGTCGGTGAATTCGAAAGCGAGCATCTGGACAACCCGGACATTACCCGGCTGGCGGACGGCCAGTTGGAAGTCGATGGCGGCGCCTCGATTCGCGAGCTGAACAAGAGCCTGGGCTGGCACCTGCCCTCGGACGGTCCAAAAACCCTCAATGGCCTGGTCACCGAAGCCCTGGAGACCATTCCCGAAGGCCCGGTGTGCCTGAAGCTGGGACCCTATCGCATGGAGATCCTCGAAACCGAGGACAACCGTGTCACCCGCGTATTGATGTGGAAGCACGCGCCAGCCCGTGGTTTTTACTGAAACCCATCGGCACCTGTTACCGCTTGTTTCAGAAATGAATCCCTTCCTATAATCCACAGGCTTACCCAGCCCAGGCCCGTCGGCGTGCTACCCGCACTTCGCCTGATCGGCCACGCTCCAGCCTGACCCACGCATCATCAAGCGCCGCCCTACCCACAAGCGGCGCCCCTGCCCTGCCGCCCAACCGGGCCGCCCTTGCGAATGTCGATACGCTACAAAAAACAGCCAATAACAACCCACGACAGGGAATTCGCATGACCACGACCACAACCCGCGTCGACGACGCTGACGCGATACCGCCGGCCAACTCCGCCACCCGGGTGGCCACGGCCAGTTTCATCGGCACCGCCATCGAGTTCTATGACTTTTATGTCTACGCCACCGCCGCGGCGCTGGTGATCGGCCCGGTATTTTTCCCGCAGACGTCGGGCACCGCGCAGATGCTCTCGTCATTTCTGACCTTCGGCATTGCCTTCATGGCCCGGCCGCTGGGTTCGGCGCTGTTCGGCCACTTTGGCGACCGCATCGGCCGCAAGTCGACGCTGGTGGCGTCATTGCTGCTGATGGGCGTCAGCACCACGCTGATTGGCGTACTGCCTGGCTATGCCAGTATCGGGGTCTGGGCACCAATCCTGCTATGCGTGCTGCGCTTCGGCCAGGGACTTGGGCTGGGCGGCGAATGGGGCGGCGCGGCCTTGCTGGCCACGGAGAATGCGCCCAAGGGCAAGCGCGCCTGGTACGGCATGTTTCCGCAACTGGGGCCTTCGATCGGCTTTCTGGCGGCCAACGGGCTGTTTCTGACCCTGGCCCTGGTGCTCGATGACGAGCAGTTCCGCTCGTGGGGCTGGCGCATTCCGTTCCTGCTCAGCGCCGTACTGGTGCTGGTCGGCCTGTATGTACGCCTGACCCTGGAAGAAACGCCGGCCTTCGCCAAGGTGCTGGCCAGCCACCAGCAGGTGCGCCTGCCGATTGTCGAGACCTTCAGCCAGCACTGGCGGCCCATGCTGCTGGGGGCAGCGGCCATGGTGGTGTGCTATGCGCTGTTTTACATCTCGACGGTGTTTTCGCTGAGCTACGGCGTCGCGACCCTGGGCTACAGCCGTGAGACGTTCCTGGGGCTGTTGTGCTTTGCCGTGCTGTTCATGGCGGCGGCCACCCCCCTGTCGGCCTGGGCCAGCGACCGCTATGGCCGGCGTCCGGTGCTGATTGTCGGGGGCGTGCTGGCGATTGCCTCGGGCTTTCTCATGGAACCGTTGCTGACCCAGGGGTCAACCTGGGGCGTGGCCCTGTTCCTGTGCATCGAGCTGTTTCTGATGGGCGTGACCTTCGCACCGATGGGCGCCCTGCTGCCGGAACTGTTCCCGACCAAGGTGCGCTACACCGGTGCGTCGGCGGCCTACAACCTGGGCGGCATCGTCGGCGCCTCGGTGGCACCGTTCTTTGCCCAGAAACTGGTGGCCATGGGTGGCCTGAGCTGGGTGGGCGGCTACGTGTCAGCGGCCGCCCTGATCAGCGTACTGGCGGTGCTGGCCCTGAAAGAGACCCGCGATACCGACCTGTAAGGGTATCGCCCGGCACTTACAACTGGACGTTGACCGCCTGCGAGGCGCGAGTGGCCTTGGCGCGAGCCGTTTCGATCGACTCGTCACGCGCCAGGGCCACGCCCATGCGGCGCTGGCCGTTGACTTCCGGCTTGCCAAACAGGCGCAGGGCGGTGTCCGGTTCGGCCAGGGCAGCGCCCAGGTTGGCGAAGGCGGTCTGGGTCGACTGGCCTTCGACCAGCACCACGGCCGAGGCCGAAGGGCCGAACTGACGCACCAGTGGCACCGGCAAGCCGAGAATGGCGCGGGCGTGCAGGGCGAACTGTGACAGGTCTTGCGAAATCAGGGTCACCAGGCCGGTGTCATGCGGGCGCGGCGAGACTTCGCTGAACCACACCTGATCGCCCTTGATGAACAGCTCGACACCGAACAGGCCACGGCCACCCAGTGCTTCGGTGACGGCCTTGGCCACGCGCTCCGACTCTGCCAGAGCCACCGGGCTCATGGCCTGCGGCTGCCAGGATTCCTGGTAATCACCCTTTTCCTGACGATGACCGACCGGGGCACAGAACGTGGTGCCGCCGGCGTGACGCACGGTCAGCAGGGTGATTTCGTATTCGAAATCGATAAAGCCTTCGACGATGACCCGCCCCTTGCCGGCGCGACCGCCTTCTTGCGCATAGTCCCAGGCCTTTTGCACGTCGTCGACGCTCTTGAGCAGGCTCTGGCCCTTGCCCGAGGAACTCATCACCGGCTTGACCACGCACGGGAAACCCAGTTCGGTCACAGCTTTCTGGTAGTCCTCGAAGCTGTCGGCAAAGAAGTACGGCGAGGTCGGCAGGCCCAGTTCTTCAGCGGCCAGGCGACGGATGCCTTCGCGGTTCATGGTCAACTGCGCGGCGCGCGCCGTCGGGATCACAGTAAAGCCTTCGGCTTCCAGCTCCACCAGGGTGGCGGTGGCGATGGCTTCGATTTCCGGCACGATGTAGTGCGGCTTCTCGGCTTCGATCACCGCCCGCAAGGCGGCGCCGTCGAGCATGTTGATCACATGGCTGCGGTGCGCCACCTGCATGGCCGGCGCGTTGGCGTAGCGGTCCACGGCAATCACCTCGACCCCCAGGCGCTGCAGTTCGATCACGACTTCCTTGCCCAGTTCGCCGCTGCCGCACAGCAATACGCGGGTCGCGGTGGGCGACAGGGGGGTTCCGATTTGAGTCATCTCAGGTCCTCGTGGAGCGGATATCGAGGGCAACCCGCCAGGTAACGGGCGACCGCAGTGGAGAAAGGCGCGCAATTTATCACGAAGATCGCGTGTTCTGGTGCCGTTTCATCGCGGTCACCTGCGGTGACGCTAGCGACCAAGCGGGTGCGCCTGCCGCCGCAGGCGCCAGGCCATGATCAGCCACACCGCCGTGACACCGGCAAACTTGGAACCCAGCGCGGTCAGCAGCACCGGCGTGCTCAACGCATCGATCATGCCGAAGAAAATGAAGGTGTCGACTGGAATGCTCAGGGCCGAGCTGATCCACAGCCGGTCATGCAAGGGCCGGCGGGTGATGGTGAACACCAGCCAGTCGATGCCTTCGGACACGGCGAAGGCCGTGGCACTGGCCAGGGCGATGGTCGGGTCGCTGGTGATGTATGACAGCACCAGCGCCGCCAGCATGGCCAGGATCGCCCCATGCCCGAAACGGGTCTGGACCATGTCGCGCAGCACAAACACCAGCCCGCCCCAGGCCGACCAGATAATGTCCAGGTGCGGCGCAGCCGAGAAGGCGAAGTTGATCAGCACGACGCTGGCGATGTAGGCGATCAGAAACAGCATGGTCAGGGGCGACAGAAGAAAACGGGCGGCAATGGTAGCAGATTCATTGCAGACGCCGCGCAGGCTGCGCGTACAGGATAATGCCGATCACTCAAGCCTCGACGCGGACCTATGGGATGCAGCTATGTTGCCGATGGCTATGTGACAGGCGCAGCAGGTGTATGGGCCTTGCCGACCTCATCGTCGGATCGCCGCCCGCAGCAAGCCGCCTTCCACCGGATTGATGTCGCCCCGGATCTCGTGCCTGGCACAAGACCTGTGGGAGGCGGCTTGCCGGCGATGGCTAGGGAACAGACGCAGCAGATAGATCGGCTTTGCTGGCCTTATCGCCGGATCGCTGCCTGGAGCACAACGCCCTGCCAGACGTTCAGCGTCTGACGAAATTCCCCCTGACAGATCGGCATTACACCTACAGCAGCATTCCGCTGGCCTTGGCCCGCTCATGGCATAGCACCAGCACCGCACGCCGCTCGTCGTTGCTCATGCGGCTCCAGCGGGTGATTTCGCTGACGTTGCGCTGGCAGCCGGTGCAAATGTCGTCGTCATCCAGCGCGCAAATGCTCACGCAAGGCGAGCGCACGGGCTTTTCGGGCAGGGCCTCAACGCTCATCGTCGGACTGCTCGGCCAGGTCGCGGGCGTAGCGCTGGGCGTTCTGCACATAATGCGCGGCGCTGGCTTCGAGCATGCTTTTCTGGGCATCGGTGAGCTCACGCACGATGCGGCCCGGCGAGCCCATGACCAGCGAGCCATCGGGAATGACCTTGCCCTCGCCGATCAGGGCGTTGGCGCCGATGATGCAATGCCTGCCGATCTTCGCGCCATTGAGGATCACCGCGTTGATGCCGATCAGGCTGTAGTCGTCGACGCTGCAACCGTGCAGCATCGCGTTGTGGCCAACGGTCACGCCCCGGCCCAGGGTCAGCGGCCAGCCCATGTCGGTGTGCATGACCGTGCCGTCCTGCACGTTGCTGTTCTCGCCGATATGGATCAGTTCATTGTCGCCGCGCAACACGGCGCCGAACCAGACACTGGCGCCCGCCTCCAGGCGGACCTGGCCGATCAGGGTGGCGGTGGGCGCGATCCAGCTGTCGGAGTGGGTCTGGACGCGGGCGTCCCCCAGGCGGTATTTCATGGCAGGTCCTCAGGCGTTCTTGCAGGGATTCAGGTCTTGGCAGACAGAGGTGGGCGCTGCAGGCTGATATTGGCGTCGTACAGCACATTGATCAGCTCGACGATCATGAGCGCGGTCAGCCCCCAGATCTTGTACTCGCCATAACGGTAGCTGGGGACGTACCAGCTGCGCCCCTCATAGTCGATGCGATGGGTGTGCTCACGCACGTCCTGGCGGAAGAATTCCAGCGGCACGCTGAACACCGCGGCGATCTCGTCATCGTTGGGACGGTACTCGACAAAATCCGGGATGATGCCGACGTAAGGCGTGACCTTGATGCCATAGCGCGAGACCACCGGGCTCAACGGGCCTATCACCTCGACCAGCCCCGGCGGCAGGCCGATTTCCTCCTCGGCCTCGCGCAGGGCGGTGAACACCAGGTCGGGGTCTTCAGGATCGCGCCGGCCACCGGGGAAAGCCACTTCGCCGCCGTGGGTCGACAGACCGCTGGCGCGCAGGGTCAGCACCAGTTCGGGCTTGTCGCTGCGGGTTACCGGCAACAGGACAGCGGCCTCGGGAAAGCGCCGATCCGTCTCAAGGATCTCTGGCGTATGACGGCTTACACGACTCAGCAGCTCATCCAGCATGGGAAATCTCGATCGGTTGGCTACCCCGCATCATGCACCAAAAGCGCCTGCCCGCCCAAGCCTTAGCGCAGCAACTTGATGAGCGCCGCACATGAAAACTTGCTGAGCGCACGCATGGCAGGCCAAGATGACGGCTGCCCTCACGGATCGAAACACGCCATGAATTTCTGCAGCCATTGCGGCCAGGCGGTCACCCAGCGCATTCCCGACGGCGACAGCCGCCTGCGCTATGTGTGCGACCACTGCCACACCATTCATTACCAGAACCCCAATATCGTCGCCGGCTGCCTGGTGACTGTGGGTGACAAGGTGCTGCTGTGCCGTCGGGCCATCGAGCCGCGTCACGGCTTCTGGACCCTGCCGGCCGGCTTCATGGAAAACGGCGAGACCGTCGAACAGGCCGCCCGCCGCGAAACCGTCGAGGAAGCCTGCGCCAGCCTGCAGGACATGCACCTGTATGCCGTGATCGATGTGCCGCACATCAATCAGGTGCATGTGTTCTACCGGGCCGAACTGGCCGGCAGCGGGTTTGCCGCCGGGATAGAGAGCCTGGAGGTGCAGTTGTTCGACGAAGCCGACATCCCCTGGCACGACCTGGCTTTCATGACGGTCAGGCGTACCCTAGAATGCTTCTTCGCCGACCGCCGTGAGCAGCACTATCCGGTCCACACCCAAGTGCTGCCGGCCTCACGCCCCACTTGATTGCCCCACGTCCGGCACATCTTGCATGTGCCTTCAGGAAAACGTCCATGCGTTGGTTGTTCGCCGTACTGTGCCTGTCGTTCGCCTCCGCCTCCCAGGCGGCTTTCACCCAGACCATCGTGCCCAAGGGCAGCGAGCAGAAGATTATCGGCGAGAAGGTGATCAACACCGTCAAACTGTCCGAGCGCAAGATCGACAAGGTGCTGGTCATCAAGTCGGCGCGCCAGTTGCAACTGATCAGTGACGGCGAAGCGCTCAAGACCTATCGGGTCTCGCTGGGCAAGAACCCCAAGGGCACCAAGCTGCAGGAGGGCGACAAGCGCACGCCCGAAGGTTTCTACTGGCTCGACTGGCGCAAGCCGAGCAGCCGCTACAACCTGTCGATGCACGTGTCCTACCCCAACGCCGCCGACAGCGAGCGGGCCAGACGCGAGGGCGTCAAGCCCGGCAGCATGATCATGATCCACGGCACGCCCATCGACGAAGAATACCCGGAATGGTATTTCCATACGCTGGACTGGACAGAGGGCTGCATCGCGCTGAAGAACAACGACATGCGCGAGATATGGGACCTGGTGAAAGACGGCACGATGATCGAGATCAGACCGTAGGCGATCACCCGCTGCCTTGGCGCGCAGCAAACACCCGACCTGTAGGAGCGACCAACGGTCGCGAAAAGACCCACATGATCAACTGCGGCATTCGCGACCGTTGGTCGCTCCTACGGAGGCGATTTTCGTGCCGATGATGCATTGTGTTTGATGAGCGCGCTTGCTGTGCGCCAGCGTCAGAAATCTTCCAGCCGCCACACGTCATAGGCCGGTGTTTCGTAGGGGTGGCTGAGCTTGAGGGCCGCCACCGCCGCACGAATGTGCTCGTCGGCGACCACCAGTTCGACCTTCCACTCCTCGACCTGCTCGACCACTCCGCCCTGCCCGATGAACGGCTGGCTGCCGTCCAGCGGGCGGAACTGGCCCTGGCCCGGGACCTGCCAGGCACAATGATCGTAGTCGCCTATTCGCCCGGCCCCTGCAGCAAACAGCGCGCTCTTCACCGGTTCCAGATGACTGGTCGGGACGAAGAACGCGAGTTTATACATCGACTCAGTTCACCCAGGCGCGCGCATTGCGGAACATGCGCATCCAGGCCGCGTCCTCGTTCCAGTCATCCGGACGCCAGGAGTTCTGCACGGCACGGAAGACCCGCTCAGGGTGCGGCATCATGATGGTCACGCGACCGTCACGGCTGGTCAGGCCACCGATACCGCGTGGCGAACCGTTCGGGTTGGCCGGGTAGGTTTCGGTCACCTTGCCATGGTTGTCGACGTAGCGCAGGGCCACGGTGCCGGAAGCGTCGGTCAGGGCCAGGGCGTCGCTGCTGGCGAACTCGGCATGACCTTCGCCGTGGGCGATGGCGATCGGCATGCGCGAACCGGCCATGCCTTGCAGGAAGATCGACGGCGATTCCTGGATCTGCACCAGGGCCACGCGCGCCTCGAACTGCTCGGAGCGGTTACGCACGAAGTGCGGCCACAACTCGCTGCCCGGAATCAGCTCGTGCAGGTTGGAGAGCATCTGGCAACCGTTGCACACGCCCAGCGTGAAGCTGTCGGCGCGCTCGAAGAAGCCTTGGAAGGCATCACGGGCACGGGCGTTGAACAGGGCCGACTTGGCCCAGCCTTCACCGGCACCCAGCACGTCGCCGTAGGAGAAGCCGCCGCAGGCAACCAGGCCCTTGAACGCGTTGAGGTCGACGCGACCGCCGAGGATATCGCTCATGTGCACGTCGATGGCGTTGAAGCCGGCGCGGTCGAAAGCAGCGGCCATCTCGACCTGACCGTTGACGCCCTGCTCGCGCAGCACGGCCACGCTCGGGCGCACGCCTTTCTTGATGTAGGGCGCGGCAATGTCGTCGTTGACGTCGAAGCCCAGCTTGACGTTGAGACCCGGGTTGTCTTCCTCGAGCAACAGGTCGAACTCCTGGTCGGCGCACTCGGGGTTGTCGCGCAGGCGCTGGATCTGGTAGCTGGTCTTGGCCCACTCGCGGTGCAACTGGTGACGCTGGCCGCTGAATACGGTAGCGCCGCCGTAGCTGATCGAGACTTCGTCGTTGTTGAGCGGCTTGCCGATGACCGCCACGCAGTCCGACAGGCCAGCGGCGCTGAACTGGGCCAGCACGTTGGCAGTGGCATCCTGGCGCACCTGGACGACCGCCCCCAGCTCTTCGTTGAAGAGGATGGCCGACAGTTCAGAGGCGTTTTCAGCCAGGCCGTCGAGGCACAGTTGCAGGCCGCAATGACCGGCAAAGGCCATTTCCAGCACAGTGGCCATCAGACCGCCGTCGGAGCGGTCGTGGTAGGCCAGCAGGTGGCCGTCGGCGTTCAGGCCCTGGATAACGGCGAAGAAAGCCTTGAGGTCTTCGGCATCGTCCACGTCCGGCACGCTGCGGCCCAGCAGGCCATGCACCTGGGCAAGGATCGAGCCGCCCATGCGATCCTGGCCACGGCCCAGATCGATCAGGATCAGGTCGGTCTCGCCCTTGTCCATGCGCAGTTGCGGGGTCAGGGTCTGGCGGATGTCGGCGACCGGGGCAAAACCGGTCACGATCAGCGACATCGGCGAGGTCACGCTCTTCTCGGTGCCTTCGTCGCTCCAGCGGGTCTTCATGGACATCGAGTCCTTGCCGACCGGAATGGTGATGCCCAGCTCAGGGCACAGCTCCATGCCCACGGCCTTGACCGCGTCGTACAGGCGGGCGTCTTCACCGGGGTGGCCGGCGGCCGACATCCAGTTGGCCGACAGCTTGATATCGGAAAGGCGGTCGATACGGGAGGCCGCGATGTTGGTCAGCGTCTCGCCGACCGCCATGCGCGCCGAAGCGGCGGCGTCGAGCAGTGCCAGCGGGGTGCGTTCACCCATGGCCATGGCTTCGCCGGTGTTGACGTCGAAACTGGTGGCGGTCACGGCGCAATCGGCCACCGGCACCTGCCAGGGGCCGACCATCTGGTCGCGGGCCACCAGGCCGGTGATGCTGCGGTCACCGATGGTGATCAGGAAGCTCTTGCTGGCCACGGCCGGGTGGTGCAGCACGCGCTGCACGCTGTCGGCCAGGTCCAGCACGCTCGGGTCGAAATCATCGCCCTGCTCGGCTTCACGCTGAACCGAACGGTGCATGCGCGGCGCCTTGCCCAGCAGCACTTCGAGCGGCATGTCGACCGGGCTGTTGCCGAAGTGGCTGTCGGTCACGGTCAGGTGCGGCTCTTCAGTGGCCTCACCGACGACGGCAAACGGGCAACGCTCGCGTTCGCAGATGGCTTCGAAGCGCTCGAAGTCTTCGGCGCTGACCGCCAGCACGTAGCGCTCTTGCGATTCGTTGCTCCAGATTTCCAGCGGGGCCATGCCCGGCTCGTCGTTGGGCACGTTGCGCAGTTCGAAGCGGCCGCCACGGCCGCCGTCGTTGACCAGCTCCGGGAAGGCGTTGGACAGGCCACCGGCGCCGACATCGTGGATGAAGGCGATCGGGTTCTTGTCACCCAGTTGCCAGCAACGGTCGATGACTTCCTGGCAGCGACGCTCCATTTCCGGGTTTTCGCGCTGTACCGAGGCAAAGTCCAGGTCAGCCGAACTGGTGCCGGTGGCCATCGACGAGGCGGCGCCGCCGCCCAGGCCGATCAGCATGGCCGGGCCGCCCAGCACGATCAGCTTGGCGCCGACGGTGATTTCACCCTTCTGGACGTGCTCGGCACGGATGTTACCCATGCCACCGGCCAGCATGATCGGCTTGTGGTAGCCGCGTACTTCGTCGCCGTGCGGGGTACTGATCGACTGCTCGAAGGTACGGAAGTAGCCAGTCAGGGCCGGACGGCCGAATTCGTTGTTGAACGCAGCGCCGCCCAGCGGGCCTTCGATCATGATGTCCAGCGCGGTGACGATGCGCTCGGGCTTGCCGTACGGCTTCTCCCAGGGCTGCACGAAACCGGGAATCTGCAGGTTGGAGACGGTAAAGCCGGTCAGGCCGGCCTTGGGCTTGGCACCGCGACCGGTGGCTCCCTCGTCGCGGATCTCGCCGCCGGAGCCGGTGGAGGCCCCCGGGAATGGTGCGATGGCGGTCGGGTGGTTGTGGGTCTCGACCTTCATCAGGATGTGCACCGGCTCCTTGACCGCGCCGTACTGGCGGGTTTCGGCGTTCGGGAAGAAGCGCCCGGCCACGTGGCCGACGATCACCGAGGCGTTGTCTTTATAGGCCGACAGCACACCTTCGCTGTGCATCACGTAGGTGTTCTTGATCATGCCGAACAGGCTTTTTTCCTGTTCCTGGCCGTCGATGTCCCAACTGGCGTTGAAGATCTTGTGCCGGCAGTGCTCGGAGTTGGCCTGGGCGAACATCATCAGCTCGATGTCGTTCGGGTTACGCTTGAGGCCGGTGAAGCTGGTAACCAGATAGTCGATCTCGTCTTCGGCCAGGGCCAGGCCCAGCTCGACGTTGGCCTTCTCCAGCGAGGCACGGCCACCGCCGAGGATATCAACCGAGGTCATTTCCCGCGGCTGGGCATGGCTGAACAGGGCCGAAGCCTGGTCCAGGGAGGTCAGCACCAGTTGGGTCATGCGGTCGTGCAGTACAGCGGCGACGGCTTGCGCCTCGGCATCGCTGAGCGAACCTTCTACATAAAAGGCAATGCCACGCTCCAGGCGCTGGATCTTGTCCAGGCCGCAGTTGCGGGCAATGTCGCTGGCCTTGCTCGACCATGGCGAAATGGTGCCAAAGCGCGGCACGATCAGGAACAGGCGGCCATTGGGCTCCTGGACCGGCACGCTCGGGCCGTATTTCAACAGCCGCTCGAGCACCTGGTGCTCCTGGTCGCTCAAGGCGCCGTCGACTTCAGCGAAGTGAGCGAATTCGGCGTACAGGCCACTGACAGCTGAAACTTTTTGTTTCAGTTGTTCCAGCAATTTGCTGTGGCGGAAAGCAGAAAGGGCAGGAGCACCACGCAGGATCAACATCGTCGGGACAGCCTCGGGAAGGGGGGTGTACTTTGAGGCCACGCATTCTAGCCTAAAGCGGTCCTTCTGGCACCCAAAACGGCTGCACGGCATGCGCCGCCGTGTCGCACCGACCTGTTTGAGCCTCGACAGATCGAAAACAGCCGGTTTTCTTATCAGACGCAGGCTTTGCTGTCGATATATGGCGCTCAGGGCCGTTTGCGTATACTGCACCGATGTTCTCCCAACCCGCTTTCCGTATTCGTTGCGTCAGATGGCTCATCGCAACCGGACTCTTCCTGCTGCTCGGCGCCTGTGTGGATAAACCCACCACACTGGAGCGAGTCAAGGAGGACGGCGTGCTGCGCGTAATCACTCGCAACAGCCCGGCCACTTACTTTCAGGACCGCAACGGTGAAACCGGCTTCGAGTACGAGTTGGTCAAGCGTTTTGCCGATGACCTGGGGGTGGAGCTGAAGATCGAAACCGCCGACAACCTCGATGAACTGTTCGACCGTTTGCAGCAACCCGACGGCCCGGTACTGGGCGCCGCCGGCCTGATCGAAACGCAAAGGCGCAGCCAGCAGGCGCGCTTCTCGCGCCCCTACCTGGAGGTCACCCCGCAGGTGGTGTACCGCAATGGCCAGTCGCGCCCTACCGAGGGCGCCGACCTGGTCGGCAAGCGCATCATCGTGCTCAAGGGCAGCAGCCATGCCGAGCAACTGGCCACCCTCAAGGCGCAGTATCCGGCGCTGGAATACGAAGAGTCCGACGCGGTCGAGGTGGTCGACCTGCTGCGCATGGTCGATGAAGGGCAGATCGACCTGACCCTGGTGGATTCCAACGAACTGGCGATGAACCAGGTGTATTTTTCCAACGTGCGGGTCGCCTTCGACCTGGGCGAGACCCGCCAGCAGCGCTGGGCCGTGGCGTCCGGAGAGGACAACAGCCTGCTCAACGAGATCAACGCCTTCCTGGCCAAGGTCGAGAAGAACGACACCCTGCAACACCTCAAGGACCGTTATTACGGCCATGTCGACGTGCTGGGCTATGTCGGCGCCTACACCTTCGCCCAGCACTTGCAGGAACGCCTGCCCAAATACGAAAAATTCTTCCAGACCTCTTCGAAGAAAGAGCAGGTCGACTGGCGTCTGCTGGCAGCCATCGGCTATCAGGAATCGATGTGGCAGCCCACGGTCACCTCCAAGACCGGCGTGCGCGGGCTGATGATGCTGACCCAG
Organism: Pseudomonas ovata; assembly: GCF_003131185.1. Taxonomy (GTDB): domain Bacteria; phylum Pseudomonadota; class Gammaproteobacteria; order Pseudomonadales; family Pseudomonadaceae; genus Aquipseudomonas; species Aquipseudomonas ovata. Next base: position 96,421 of record NZ_QFFU01000021.1, read on the forward strand.
AACACCGCCCAGGCCATGGGCGTGACCAACCGTCTGGATGCCCGGCAAAGCATTCAGGGCGGCGCCAAGTACTTTGCCTACGTGAAAGAGCAGCTCGACAAGGACATCCAGGAGCCCGACCGCACCTGGCTGGCGCTGGCGGCCTACAACGTTGGCGGCGGCCATCTCGAAGACGCCCGCAAACTGGCGGTGAACGAGGGGCTTAATCCCAACAAGTGGCTGGATGTGAAGAAAATGCTGCCGCGCCTGTCGCAGAAGAAGTGGTACAGCAAGACCCGCTATGGCTATGCCCGTGGCGGCGAGCCGGTGCATTTCGTTGCCAACATCCGCCGCTATTACGACATCCTGACCTGGGTGACCCAACCCCAGCTGGAAGGCAGCCAGGTCGCCGAGGGCAAGCTGCATGTGCCCGGCGTCGACAAGACCGCGCCGGCCGGGGCCCAGCCGCCGGCGCCTGTACCGCCTGCCACGCCTTGATGATCGCGCAGCAAACATGGGCCACGGTAGGAGCGCGCTTGCCCGCGACCGAGTGCGTTAGCAGTCGTAAATTTTCAGCGTTTCATAGTTTTTAGAGGCGTCCACAGCTCAGCATTTGTGGCGTCTGGCAAATTTTGCGAGCGCTGCGCACTCGGTCGCGGTGGTCCGGCATTCCGGCAAGCGCGCTCCTACGGGGGGTAATTTTCTCAGGTTTTTTGCAGTGCCCGGCGCTTGCGGAAGAACTCGCTCAGCACGCTACCGCATTCCTCGCCCAGTACCCCGCCTTCAAACAGCACTCGATGATTGAGAAAGCCCTGGGTGAAGAACTGCCCCTGGCTCTGTACCACGCCGGCCTTGGGCTCCAGCGCGCCATACACCACCCGGCCGATGCGTGAATGCACGATCAGGCCCGCGCACATGCTGCACGGCTCCAGGGTCACGTACAGGGTGCTGCCCGGCAGTCGGTAATTGCTCAGAGCCCGCGCCGCATCGCGGATCGCTACCATTTCGGCATGGGCACTGGGGTCATGGCCGCTGATCGGGCAGTTATAGCCGCGCCCCACCACCAGCCCGTCCACGACCACGATGGCCCCCACCGGCACCTCGCCCAGCGCCGCCCCTTGCGCGGCCAGGGCCAGCGCCTCGCGCATGAAATCCTGGTCGCGGCTACGGTCGATAATCACGGGCTGGCGCATCACGACACCTCGATGGCGGCCATCAGGCCGGTTTCCATGTGATCGATCACATGGCAATGGAACATCCAGACGCCAGGGTTATCGGCCACCAGCGCCACCCAGGCACGCTCGTTGCGACCCAGCAGGAAGGTGTCGGTGAAATACGGAATGATCTTGCGTCTGTCGGACTTGAGCACCTTGAAGCTCATGCCATGCAAGTGGATCGGATGCTGGTACTGGGCCATGTTCTTGAGTTCGAAGATATAGCTCTTGCCCAGTTTCAGCCGGGCAATCGGCCGCTCGGCACAGGTCTTGTCGGTGATGTCCCAGGCCTGGCCATTGATCTGCCACAGGCTCGGCGGCTTGCCGTCGGCCGTGCCCTCGGACACCGAGCCGACCCACTCGAAGTTGAAGTTGATCGTCTCGGCCTGCCCCAGGTCCGGCTCGGGCAGCGGATTGGCCGGCAGGGCCGGTGGCCAGTCGCTACCCGTGCCCGTGCTGGCCACCGAGCGCAAGGTGCCCAGGCGTACCGGGCCGTTGCGCAATGACAATTCTTCACCGACCGCCGGCGCCCTGACCGCCAGGCACAGGCGCATGCCCGGCCCCAGCCAGTAATCCTTGCCCAACGGCCGGGGCTCGACCGGATTGCCATCAATGGCATAGATCCGCGCTTCGGCATCCGGCAAGTTGATGCGATAGGTCACGGTGTTGTCCAGATTGAGCAGCCGCACCCGGGTAATCTCGCCGGCCGGCAGCTCGATCACACTGCGGTGCTCGCCATTGATCGTCGACAAGCGCCCGGCCGTGCCCTCGCGCGCCGCTTCGCGGATCACGCTGAACTCGGTAAAGGCCCCGACCTCATCGACATGCCAGTTCTTCAGGCTGAGCGTACGCTCATGGGCAAAGCCGGTGGGTTCACGCTCCTCGACGATCAACGGCCCCACCAGCCCGCGCCCCAGCTCTTCGCTGCTGCTGACGTGCGGGTGGTACCAGAAACTGCCAGCGTCCAGCACGCGGAACTTGTAGTCGAAGTACTCGCCCGGCTTGACCGGCAACTGCGAAACGTAGGGCACACCGTCCATCTCCAGCGGCACCCGGATGCCATGCCAGTGAATGGTGGTCTCGACCGGCAGATGGTTGATGAAACGCAAGCGCAGCCACTCGCCCTGGCGCACCCGCAGCTCGGTGCCCGGCGCAGTGCCACCAAAGGCCCAGGCCGGGGTCTTGTGGCCGGGCACCAGCTCCACATCCAGTGGCGCGGCGATCAGTTCGAAATCATGCCCCTCCCCCGGCCCGCGCTGGCCCAACCAGTAGCGCGCCGCGCCACCCGCGCCCAGGCCGACCACGGCAAGGCCGGCGATGCCGGTGAGAATCTGGCGACGGGTAAAGGACATGAGCGCGAACACCTTGAGCACGACGAGTGCATCCGCGGGCGGATGCGAGGGGGCATTACGATACACTCCCGAATACGAATGCGTAAGATCGGCATTTCGACGCAGGTACAGTGCGCACCAATCTTGGGCAAAGCTCTACGACTGAGACAGCCGCTTTTGCTCCTTGACGATATTGGCATGCATGGCCGCTTGTGCGATTTCCAGCATGCTCGCTGTCACGGTCTGCCCGCCACGCCCCTTCACCCAGGTCAATACATCGACCAGATGCCATAGTGAAGAACTGCCCTCATGGACTGGCACCGGAAAGCTTGAGGGGTGACCCAGCATAAGCTTGCGCATGTTCTGGCGCGACATGCCCACAATGTCAGCTACATCGCTCAAGCCCACGAGATCCGGCGCAACCTCGATCAATCTGGCGCTAGGCACGGCTGCCTGGACATCGGCCAGCGCGCTGTACAGAGCGGCATCTGCACTTTTGGCGTCCCGATTGAACTCCAGCGCCAGCCGTCCCGGCTGACCGATACCGACCAGCGCATCGTCGCAGCCCGCCTCTGCAAGGCGCTCGACCAACGCTGCCATATCTTCATGACCTTCGCTCAATTGATATTTGAGTGTGAATAGATATTCCATGCTCATTCCTCATCGTCTTGCTGACGCTGCCGCGCGCAGTTGCTGACTACCCGCCGAAGCGCACGCGCATGGTTGCCCGGGCTCTTGGGCGTACTCCAGACGCTGGTGATACAGAATTCACCGCAGCGACATTCAGCATCGTTATAGGGACAATAAATCCGTCCCCACGCGTGATGACCGCCAGTCATCACACGTCAGCCCTGAGCCTCTGCAAACTTCAAGGCTTCTTCGATTTCCTTCCCTGGATGCGTAGGACGCCTCATGAATAGCCTCAGTATTCAGACAAAAAAATGGTTGTCAATTGACAACCAAAAAGACAGGCATCACTGGCTCAAGCAAACGCGCCAGATCAAGAAATCAGCGTAGTAGAAAGCAAAAAGCCACGTGAACGTGGCTTTTTGAGGAAATGTGTCATCCATCAGGATGTTTGTCATTGAAACGGCGGCATCCAGCACTGGATCCGCCCGGAATCCTTACAACCTGAACCGCGCCACCACCGTGCGCAGTTCGCTCGCCAGCAGCGACAGCTCCCCGGCCGTCACGGCGTTGTCTTCGATACCTTCCATGAGCACGACGCTGCCGTTGCGAATCCCGGTCACGTTGCGGTTGATGTCTTCCGAGACGGCATGTTGCTGCACCGCCGCACTGGCGATCTGGGTGTTCATGCCCACGATCTGCTCCACGCCATCATTGATCGCATCCAGGCTGGTCGAGGCCTCGTCGGCGGAGATGATGCAGGCCTGTGCGCGCTGTTGGCCGGTCTTCATCTGCTCGACAGCGGCGGTGGTGGCCAGTTGCAGTTCCTGGATAATGCGGCGAATTTCCTCGGTGGAATTCTGAGTCCGTGAAGCCAGCGTGCGCACTTCATCGGCCACCACCGCAAACCCCCGGCCCTGCTCGCCTGCACGGGCGGCTTCAATGGCAGCGTTCAAGGCCAGCAGGTTGGTCTGATCGGCAATGTTGCGGATGACTTCAACCACCCCGCCGATCTGCTGGCTGTGCTGGGCAAGCGCCGAGACCTTTTGTGCGCTGCGTTCCACTTCCTCGGCCAGGGCCTCGACGGTGGCACGGGTCTCCTGCATTTTCGCCAGGCCTGCACTGGAGGACTTGCCGGCGTGCTCGGCCGCGTGGGCAGCACCTTCGGTGTTTTGTGCGACGTCGGCCACACTGGCGGTCATTTCGTTGATGGCCGTGGCGACCTGCTCGGTTTCACTCTGCTGCGCGCTCATCGAGTGCTTGGCACGCTCGATCGACAGCCCCATGCGCGTGGCCGCCTCGGACACCGACTGCGAACTGCGCTCGACCTGCACCAGCGAGGCACCGAAGGCCTGCGCCATCTGGTTGACGGCCTGGCCCACATCGGCCATCTCATCCTTGCCGCGCACCTCGATGCGTGCCGTCAGGTCGCCCTGAGCGATCTGTCGGGTGGCCATCAGCACCTCATTAATGGTGCGGCGCATGGCACTGTAGATGCCGCTGAAGGCGTACACCAGCAGCAGACCGAGAAACCCGATCATGCTCAGGATCAGCAGCCGCTCGGCGGTCATCGCCTCGGCACGGTCCTTCAACCGGTCCAGCAGTGCGTCTTGCAGCGTGTCTTGCGCCTTGTACAGATCGGCCACTACCGCATTGCCCGTGGCCGGCAGGTTCTGCACGCCTGTGATGGTCTCGCGGGTCGAGTTGACCACTGCTTCGAGGTCGTTACGGAAACTGTCCAGGCCCACGATGGCACTGCTGACCGGCGCCTGAATGCGGTCGGCCAGGGCCGGTTCCTTGCGGCGCAACAGTGCCAGGCTCTGCTGCAGTTCCTTGCGGATCAGCAATTCGTTCTTGAGCATCAACCGGATCGCGCCGCGGGTCGCCGGGCTCAAGGTTTGCCCGTCACGCAGACCACTGGCCAGGCCGCGCAATTGCCCGACGATATTGATCTGCCGTGGCAGCCTCAAGGTGCTCTGGTCGATCATGAACAGCGAGGCAAAATCTTCATCCAGCACCATGCCCGAGGTGGCCGACACGAAATAGACGAAGTTCAGGGTCTCGATAAGCTGATCGTTCCAGTCGTCGAACATCTTGCCCGGCTCAACACCGGTCTTTGCCTGCGCAATCAACGCCTGCACACCGGCGTGCAGACGCTGCACGCGGTCACTGGTTTCCAGTTGGGCATTGAACTGCCGGTCAAGGGTTTCAAGTCGGGAGAACGCGTCTTCCAGCTTCGCCTGATTGGCCGATACATCAGCCTGCGCCGTCGCATCACCGCTGAGCAAACGGTTGGTCAGCGCGCGTTGCAGCATTGAAAAACGCAGTACGGGTGTCACTTCCTGCAGGTAGCGCTGGCCGAGTTGCTCCGAGGCAATCACCTCCAGGCTGTGATTGATCTGCTGGACAACACGCGTGCCGAGCATGACCAGCGGGATCAAAACAATGATCGCCAGCACGCCGAACTTGGTCGAGAAGCGCAGTCGATTAGCCAGGGTGACGGCAGGAGCAAGGATATTCATGGAGTTCTCACAGCCCGAAGCGGGACGGTATGGGTAAGGATTGCTGGGGGAGAACGGTCCTTTTCTCGTAGCGCCTGGCTCTGTCTGGCTCAGTGGGATCATCACGTTTGATTGTGTAATTAAACGTTTCAGTCAGCGCGTGAAAGGTGAGAGTGAAGACTTCGGCAAAAGTTGTACATATTTTTATTTTTGTACAGCTTTGGAACGCTCGATACACAATGATGTCACTGAGACATCACTGCGCAAAGAAAGAGAATGCAGTACCACCGGCCGGGCTGATCGTGATCAATTGACCTTGAGCGGCGGGCTGGCGGCCTCGATCTGACTTGCCAGGGACGCCAGCAGCGCCTGTGCCCCACAATCGCGTCGCAACTGGCCGACATGCGTGTGTGCCAGCGCCAGGTGCTGCCGAGCCTGGACCAGGTCATGGCGCTGCAGGGCCAATGGAATGCTGATCGCGGCCACCTGGATCACCCGCCGGTGCGCGCCATAGCGATGGTGCTGCCCGATGAGCTGCTCAAGCCGGTCGGCCAGCATCTGGTTATTACGCTGCGGGGCGCGCTGCAATAACTCCGCGAACGCAAGCAGCCAGAACATACGGTAGCGCGGAATCAACTCGTCCTCGGCCAGCAGCAAGGCCCAGGCCTCCTCGTCGCGCTGCAACCGGGCCAGCACCTGCGCCTTGAACATCAGACGCGACTGGCGCTGGGTCGGCCATTCGTACCCCTCAAGGCCAGCCTCCCACTCCAGGAGCACTGCCCAGGCCTGCTCGGGCCGGTTCAAACGCAGCAGGACGGCCATGTGGATCTCGTGCAGGGCCCCGTAGATCGATTTGCCGGCCGCCAGGATCCGGCCTTGTTGTTGTTCCAGGAACGCCAGGGCCTCCTCGGGACGCCCGTCGTCGAGCAGGGCATCGGCCTTTTCATAACTGATGCATGAAAAACAGGCCCGTTGCGGCTCAACGCGCTGCAAGGCCTCGTCACAGACGGCGATCCGCTCCTGGACCCATCCGGCACCGTCGACATTGGCATAACAGCCCACCAGGTCCTGGGTCACGCAGACCGATTGCGGGCATTGCTGGGCATCTTCGCGGTTGGCCCGCTCGAACAGCGCTACCACCTGTGCCAGCGCCGCGTCCCCTTCCAGCAGGCTGCCGATGCGATTGCGCATCTCCCAATGACCGATGAACACCTCCAGCCACGGATTGCCAATGGCCTTGGCGTGCGCCTTGAGCTCTGGCAGCAAGGCCTGGGCCTGGGTGACCTCCACGCTGTAGGTGTGGCGAAGCATGCGATCCAGCACATCGACCGCCTGCCCGTGGCCCGCCGCTCGCAACTCGGTCTTGAGTGTATAGACCCAATTCCAGATATCCATGTACGTCACGCTCCATTCGATTGCTCAGATGACTGATCAGCGGGCCAGCAAAACCTGCATCGACAACGACAGCCCTTCCAGCGCCCCGGTCAGGGCGGCCGGTGCCTGCACGGCGGCCTGCCCGGCGATGATCACCTTGAACACCTTGAGCAGTCGCGCAGCCTCCAGGGCGCCCGAGGGGTTGTCGTCGATGGCCCGGATCAGGGCGGCAATGGCCGGGTTATCAAGATTCAGGTAAAGCCGGTGATCGGCTTGCGCCGTTATCTGCCGTGTAAACTGACGGGCCAGGTGCAAGGCGGCCGAGGCGATACGCCGGTCGGCTTCATCGCTTTCAAGCCGGGCCTTCAACTGCGCCTCGTGATTGCTGACCATCACCAGCGGCAACGCCTGGGGCGCAAACCGTGCAACCACCAGTTCTTCATCCACGGCCAGCTGCGCGCTCAACCAGTCACGTTGTGCAGGCGGCAGGCTGACCGGTGTGAACAACTGCCGGTCGCCGCTTTCGCTGCCCAACTCGACCAGACGCATGCCGTGCGCCTCGCACCACAGGCGCAGAAACGGCAGCACCGCATAACGATTGCCGTGCGCCACCGGAAAACCCAGGGCCTGGAACAGCATTGTTTCAAAGCCGTTGTGGCCGTCTAGCAGCACATGCACGGCCCCCTCCACGGCCAGGTCGCGCGCCAGCAGCTCGCCCCGGGAGGTCGGAATGCACAAACTGTCCTTGAGCAGGTCGAACAGACGCTGGTCGCACAGCGTAGCCCCCAGCAGGGCGGCGTTATGGCGCAACAGCACCCGTCGCCAGGCCTGCGGCTGTTGCCCGGCGAGCCCGACCAGGCCGTCGATCAAGGCTTCGCTGACAGCGTGACGCGTCGCCGTGTAGTGCTCATCGTGCTGCAAGGCTTCGCGGCTCGCCGTCGGCGTCAGGTGTCCGGACTCGATCACGCCACCGATGAAACCGGCCCACGACGGCAACAAGTCACGGGCGTTGTCATCGAGCAGCATTCCGCGCAGGAACACACTCAGGTGGCGATTATCGTTCGAGCCGTAGGTCGCGCCGTCCTGTACCCACAACAAGCCTTGCAGGTCGGGCTGCTGGCGCGACGTGACCGGCATGCAGCAGATCGGTTCGAAGGTGTGCTCGAAGCCGGTGGCGAACGCCAGTTGCCGCTTGTGCCGCTGCAATGGATGCAAATCGCCCTGTGCCGCGCGTCGCCAGGGCGGCGGCTCGTGGTTGATTGCCTGATCGGTATCCGCACCGACATAGATAGGCACCTCCAGCAGCGCGCAATAGCGCTCCAGGATCGCCCGCAGGCGGCCGGCCTCGGCCAGCGCGCGATGATGTTCATGCAGTTCCAGAATGACTTGCGTGCCCACCGGGCGCGGCTCGCAGGCCACCACGCTGTACTGCTGGGCATTGCTGGACTGATAACAGAACCCCAGGTGCGGCTGCTGGCAGGACGTACTGCGCACGGTGACCCGCCTGGCCAGTACAAAAGCCGACAGAAAGCCCAGCCCGAACATGCCGATCAGGCCACCGGCATCCACACCGGCCTCGCGCAGGCCGCGGGTGTAGCCAATGCCCACGGTCGCCAGGTAAGCGTGAATCTCCTGTTCGGTCAGGCCGGCGCCGGTGTCGGTGATGCTGATGGTGTTCGACTGTGGGTCGCCCACCACCTCGATACGCCCCTCGCCTTCCCAGCCCGCCTGCTCCAGGCGCCGGCGCAGGATCGCGTCATGTGCGTTCTGCACCAGCTCGCGCAGGGCCACGGTGGGCGTGGAATACAGGTGCTTGCCAAGCACCGACATCAACCCGCTGAGGTCCACCCCGGCGCGATGGATCCGGGCGTAATCGTGTGTCGCAGAATCGCTGTGCATGTCCATGGTCAAGCTCTTGGGGAACGTCCGTTGTAAGAAGGCGCAAAGAATATGGCAAAGCGACAGGACCGCCTAATCCTGCTCTTGATCCTGTGGTCGCAGAACAGCTGTGCGCCCGGACCTTGTGGCGCACCAGTGACCCCACTTGCATCGTTTGCTTCTGGCTGATCGGACCGGCACTGGCCCTCGAAATTCCGGACGACCCATTGCAGAGGCTGTTGCTGCTGATCCAGAAACCTGAAAGCCCGCAATTACGCGGGCTTCGGGATCGTTATTGCCAGATCGCGCGGGTCAGTGCCGGGCGTTCGGCCATGCCATGTAGCGTCAAGACCCGCTCAAGCAGCCGGATCAGCTTCTTTCATGGCAAAGGCGACTGATAGCTGCCGTTCCAGGATGGCCACTTCATCCGCATCACCCTCACGTACAACCTCGGCCAGCAGCTGCGCCGCATAAGACGGATCAGCCTGGAACAGCGCTGCCATGGCCTCATCGTGACTACGGTCTTTCATCAATCACTCCTGATTCATAGAGGCCCCAAAGCCTCGAAATAGCCTGCTCAGGCCACTACGCCGGGGTTGGCCTACCTGTCTCGTCGCGCACCTGCATCAGCGCAAACCCCAGCAGATTCAAGCCTTTCCACAGATTCGGATTGTGCACATCGGCATTATCCTGTGCGAGCCCTATGCCCCAGATGCTATCAACCGGGCTGGCCTCGACAATCACGTTTGATCCGGTTTGAAGAAGGTATTCGTTCAATTGGGGATTCTGAGAGAACTTGGCCTGGTTCGCTCGAACGACGATGTCGTATCGATGGTGCAGCCAGACCTGCTCATTGAATCCGCGCACGTGGCGGCCAAGCGCTTTGGCGGCGTCAGGCGTCGGGGCCTGGAGCACCTGGGCACGAATGTCATGATCATCGAACAAGGCCGCTTTCTCGGCCATCATGAAGTGCTCAGCGGTCGGGTAATGTTGCTCCTCGACAATGAATCCGGCCTCGAACCATTGGCTGAAGCACGAAGCCGTGACGACAGTCTTGCTGCGCCGGTGCCCCCAGAAAAACGTGAATTTCAGAGATTCTCCAGCGTTGAAACGGGTGCGCAGTTGTTCAAGATGTTCAGAGTCGCTCAATGAGATGTCCTCGCTGACGGAAGCTTGAAGTTACAGCGGCTGTGACAATCAAGGCAACCATAACGCCGGGGCGAGAGAACGTTCACAGATTGATGCCTGCGCGCAACGCTTCGGGATACAGCCCTCAGCGGCACCGAAAGCCAAAAAGCCAAAAGCCCGCAATTACGCGGGCTCCAGGGTGTTTTTTGCTAGATCGTGCCGGGCAGTGCCGAACGCGGGATCATTCCCACTCTATTATCAATAACCCCTTACACCCCAAAAAAATAAGGAGCCAAAAGACAAAAATGTACTTAAATCCATGAAAAATACCATGAGACCTCAAAATTTTCCTGGCGTGCTTGTGCCGCCAGAAGGCATGACCGTCGAGGCAACGCCGATAGAAAGCTGACGCATCAGTACCGCAAGCTCATCAGCGGCACCGTCAGCGCAGATTTCGACAAGCAATTCAAGGGCATAAAATGGATCAGCCTTGAAAAGCTCTGCCATTGCCTCATCGTGACTGCGATCTTTCATCCTCTACCTCTGCGCTTGGGCGTAAGCAAACCGCGTGACCTTCACGATCCTACAGGACATTTCCTGACAATTTTCAGCGCGTTTAATGCTTCGCTGAGGACATTCAACGCAGACCCGTAGGATTACCTATCCTTGACTATCCCCATGGATACCGCTGCGTCCAGCCAGCTACAAGAGCTGTAGCCAAGCGCTGACATTGCCCACAGCCCCTCAACAACCGGCTTAGCAGTGAGCACGATGCAACCGAAATCCGTATTGTCCAGCCTCTCGCAATGCCCCCGTCAGAAAATTTGGATTCGCGAAGCGACAGATGTCCACTGAACCAACCGAAAAGTGGCATTATGACATGAGATTTTTGCCTAATATGGCACGCGCGTAAGGAAACGCCATGACCTCGCTGTCGTCCTTTCCGTACGCATATTTTTCACGGATGCAGTGCAGGAGTTCTCTAATGGCTTTCGATGCGTCGCCGTCTTGGAGTGGCTTCAACTACCAAGGTAAAGTCGCTCTCTACTACGCCCTAAAGCTGATAAACGCAGAGCCCGTGGGTGCAGATCTGTCGAGTTACAGTTTGATACTAGAGTCTACTGAAGACTTCGAGATCAAGCACGTCGGAGACCCAATCTCGTTTCATCAAGTAAAGGCATATAATTCTAGTACTTACAGTGAGTATTCCGACGCCCTACTCGGAATAGCTTTAGAATTATATAAACAACCGGGCGTCTCCGGAAAAATTCACACTTGGAAGCAGATAAATGCCAAGCCATCCTTCCAAGACTTAAGAACGTCCATACAGGACGATCTAAGAATCATAACAACTCAATATCAAACTAAAAACCCCAAAGACGGAAGCTCCACACTCGAAAAAGCCGCTTCTGATGAAAGTAAGATTTCTAAGCAAGCAGCCATCCTGAGAGCCGCTTTCAAAGGAAATACTGCAGATCAATTATATGAAATTCTAGTATCTATCTTGAGCGGCCAAAATGATGCTCTCGCTAGACTTGACTCTTACCAGTATGATGACGGCAATAAATTCTGCAGCCTAGATGACATCAACACCAAAATAAAGTCTGAGATATCTAACTCACTAGCCAGCAGAAATGGCGTCATTACACCTGAGCATCAAGATAAAACTTTTCACTGTTTTCTTGGAATGATAGACCGACATATCATTCATCGACACAAGACCAAACAATCAAACACAAAAACCCCTATAACCTTTGAAGAAATAGTTCAAGCTCTTGAAATTGACCATGAAGATGTTGGTGAAGAATATCTAGCCTGTAAATTCAAAGAAGGCTTTGCCCATTTAATCGATGAGTACATGGGCGACCCAGAGGACTACAATAACTCAAACCAAGATGAATACTGCAACCTAAAAGAAGCAAGAAAACTTTTTCTAGGCCTGAGCGCGACCGATCTCTGGAGACACTACCGTAGCTTCTCCCCTCAAATTTATCTCCAGCATGATAACAATACGGATAATGCTTTCTCCGCAAACCCTGAGGGCATCCGTCATGTGCTAATAAAAATCTTACACACAATCAACTTTGAGCGCGCCACTCACAACGCACCAAAGTATAAGTTCACCTATCGCACAACCACGCTACCGCATCAGCATTATCTGCCAACAACCATTACAAGAATTGCACGACCGACCCAGATTGAGAGAAAAATTACAACTAATCCAAGTATGAGCGAGATACTTTATGAAGTTCAAAACTTAATTTACGATGGATTAGAACCCTACCCATTCTCCCCCACATTGGCAGTGCATACAGAAGCTCCGAAAGCAGAGGACTCAGATCCTCGTTCCAAAAGAGACGAAGTATTAAAACTTATAACTCTTGTCCCCATCGCTAATGCAAAGGATGCACTAAAACAATGATCACACTCATCAACAAAATCCTTTTCAGCAATGGCTACGAGCGTCTAGACATAGAACCGTCGTCTTCTAATGGAATTTTTTATGCCTTCTGTTTGCCCGAAGGACACAAGAGAGAAGAATACTTCGTAACTATTCAACTCCAGGAGCAATCTGACACCGCAGCGCAAGAGTTACTACATGAAAAAGCGCAGATATTGTTTGAAGAAATCAGCAACTCTGGAAAAGTAGACCGCCCTTTCGAAAAAAACTGCACCTTACTTATTTGCCACGAAGAAGAAAAAATCAGCAGGCAAACAATACTTTCGCTTGAAGAAGACCATTACAATTTCAAGAAAAACGTCATCACTTACACATCAAACGAGCTAGAGAGCTTAGAATCCTACATCATCGAAAATGGAATAGAAAAAAAAAACCAACAACATCATAAGTGAAATAATAAACTCAAATTCCGGAAGGAAATTTCTAACATTCAAAAACGATCACACCAACAAAAAAGACCATTACTCACTTATATTAAAAATCGCACTCAAGCTTCCATTCATTACCTACACACCTCAAGAACAGCAACTCACTAATCTAAATGACGAGATAGACAAATCTCTATCCTTATACCAATCCTCAATCTACAGCCAGTTGATGGCATACGATTCGGACTGGACCGATGAAAATATTCATCAACGAGTCGAAGAAGTGTGGGAGAAATTGGTATGATTAACCTCAACAAAATAACCCTTAAGAACTTCAAGGTATTTGGCGATGAACCATACACCATTAACTTTGAAGATAATAATCTCGTACTGCTCGATGGACCAAATGGATATGGAAAGACCTCTGTCTTCGACGCAATCGAATTAGGTCTTACAGGAAATATTACTCGACTTATTTCTCTAGAGAACCGCCAAAATCCTGCAGATATAGTTGTTGCTCACAAAGGCGCATCAACAGTTGAGATCATCTTAGAGTTCAAAGATAAAGACTCTAAAATTAGAGTATTCCAGCGAAAGCTAAAAGACCGAATACCTAACACATCGAAGAGAATATCTAGATTCGCAGAGCTTTGGGAAATAAATGAAATAATAGATGGAAAAGCTATCCCCGCGCAAAAAAATGCTCTAGAGCAATATTTTGGCAGCAAGGATTTTTCACGAGACTTTCTGCTATTTCATTATGTACAGCAGGAAGAAACCTCTAGATTCCTTAAAACGAACAACGAAACACAACGAGCTGAAGAACTTGCCCAGCTTTTCGGTAATACACGTGATGCCGATGAAAAGCTTAGTAAGCTGACGGAAATTTCTCGCAAGATAGCCACCTCGAAAAGAAGTGTTACTTCGCAGATCGAAAGCATTAAGCAAGTGTATAAAATCGATAACACCACCAACATCACAACTGGCACCACTGAGCCGCATGCCTATGTCTTTCCGTGGTTAGCCGAGGACAACAAGGAAATCTTCTGGGATGCAATCACGATTTCTGAGTTGAATCAGGAAAAACTCAACAGCTCCCTGGAAGAAATTAACAATATCAAAAACCTTCTTACACATCAACTCTTTTTTATCAGAAACCGTCGATTTGAGAATGCTGCGCTCCAAAGAGAAGTCTTCAAGCTTTATGTTGGCTACTACAACTCAATCAACCATCATGATCTTTATGTCACAAAAAATAGCTTGTATCAGTCAATACAGCAATTCCACTCAATACTGAAAAGTGGTGACCTCAAGCAAATCCGCAACACCACCAATCTCGATTCGATCTTCCAAGCGTTGGCCTATGATAGCAGTGAACCATTTAAATCTGCCGTCCAAACACTCATTGAGGAAGAAGAAAAAGCGAGTGGTTTAAGCTCCATTTACTCAGAACTACTCAAACATCATGATGCCATGTCTGCTGGGCTTCAAAGCGTGCCGAACGAAGCTGCCTGCTTGCTTTGTGGCCATGACTACCAGACTCATGACTTACTAACTCAGGCAATTTCTCAGCATGGCCACCTGATTCGGTCACAACTTTCCGGGCAAGACAGGCATTTAGTATTAGTCAGGGATAAATTCAACACAGATTTCTTGTCTCCTTTGAGTCAGGCTTGCAACACCTACCTAGAACAAACTATTGCTCCTACACAAGAAGACTTGCTCTCACTTTCTAAGGCGCTGGCAGCAAAAGAGCGGTTTGACAAGCTCAGCAAATGGCTGCTATCTGAAAAGATTGAGTACAACGATTTGCTTGCAACAACGTTTCCAGTAACCGGTAGAGAAAATTATATTACAGAGGCAACAGACAAACTATGTGAGCGGATACGCTCGGCAATCGGCGTAGCACCAGAAGGCTATTACGAGGCGAATGGTAGCAATATATTTGAAAGAATCTACAGAGACTACTTCAACAGTGAACAGGAAAAAATCTCCCTGGTAACCGTTGCTCTGTTAGAAAAGAAAGAACAATACATCAAAGCGCTCTATTTCAGCTCACTAAAAGACATCTCTGAAAAGCTCAAAAAACTAACAAAACAATATAATAACTTAGAGCGTGCGACTGACGACTTAGGCGAACTCATCACAAAAGTTCGAACTCAAATCCGACAGTATAGAAAAAAGCTCATCACCGACATCGAAATCCCTTTCTATATTTATTCCGGTAAAATTCTTCAAACGCACCAAGCTGGGCTTGGACATGGTATTTTCATCAAAGACCCTACAGGCGAGGATGAACTGAGGAACGTGCGCTTAGTTTCAAACTGGGAGAGCGATCACGACATTCTTAACACTATGAGCTCTGGCCAAATATCTGCCGTCGTCATCGCTCTAACCCTCGCATTACATAGAGTCTACTCCACAAAATTCTCAAGCATATTAATTGACGACCCAGTCCAGACTATGGATGACATAAATATGGCATCTCTGGTCGAATTATTGCGCAATGACTTCAGCGAGAAGCAAATTGTCCTTTCCACGCACGAAGAAAAAGTTGCCAGATATTTTATTTATAAGTATTTAAAGCATGGGGAAAATGTCAAAATCATAAACTTAATGCAAAGGAAAGAATATATACCAAGTAATAAATTCTTATATAGCCCAGCAAAAAACAACTGACTCCCTCTTGACAGGCTAGATTAAACGCCTTATCAACGTGAGCAATTTAGTGCTGGATGTCGAACCTCCGTTGGCTCGACATCCAGCACCTTGGCATGGATAGCTCAATACAATAACGCAGATAGCACCTTCGAGACTTTAAAAGCTTAGTTTCAGACTGGCCAGCCTAGAATCAGCGCATGGTGCCGTCTCCATTTTTTACATAAACAATAGCGCTCATTTTCCTCGAATACACGACTGCAATTCGCGAAATTCAATCATCATACCCTCAACCTCAACGGGGCTCGCTCCTTGGCCACGTTTCTCTGCGAGCCAAAGTTTCAACAGGCCACCCACGCGCCCGAGGTCGCCATCGACCTTGGCCAGATCGGCCACGGCTTTCAGGTCAACAACCGAACGGATTGGACTGTTCAGTAAGCGCTCCACCACCTCCACATTCAAAACCGAATGTTGATGCCCGATGCTGTGCTCCCGATTTCTTTGGAGCCCGCCCGCCATGATGCGACCCGACAGTAAAGTTGAAAAGGTTTAC
>NZ_QFFU01000022.1 GCF_003131185.1 Pseudomonas ovata
GTAAACCTTTTCAACTTTACTGTCGGGTCGCATCATGGCGGGCGGGCTCCAAAGAAATCGGGAGCACAGCATCGGGCATCAACATTCGGTTTTGAATGTGGAGGTGGTGGAGCGCTTACCCTTCAACAGCATCTCACCACAGGCAGCACCGCAAGCTGTAGGAGTGGATTGCTTTACCACGTTAGGGTTAGCAACCTCGTCCAAAACATTCCAAGTCCCACCAGCCCCAGCCTGTATTTCTTTTGCACCTAGCCTTTCTCAACCTTTATTTAAACGCAGAATCATTATTCAACTGAAAGAAATTATTCTTTTTTCTAAGAAATCGATAAAGTTCTTCGCATACAAACTAGAAGTTTTATCAGAAAGTTCAAGCCTATAAACAGGATACTCCCCATCATTAAGACCATCGTCCGTGGCAAAATAAAATGATTCCCCTGCACCCGGCGGTTCGCAGATAAATAGCCTCTCCTTCCCACACAACCCATTTCGACCGTTAACGATTGACATATAAACGATATCACCCCCCCTTACACTATCAAAATCCATTTCGTAGATACTATAAATCTCCTCCCCAGATATTTCCCCGCCAGAATAACACTTCAGCCACCATTTATAGCTATCAGGCAACTTCAACCCAAGACGAGCTTCAGCTTTATAAATCCACTCATCAGCAATCCCGTCACCATATTCAGCAAACTCAACGAAATCCGACTCTTTAATAAGATTAATGATTCTCGAATAATCCACGCCTAATCACCCCCGCTCCGAGCCCGCAACTTCCAACATTCTGACTGATAAGAGTTAAATTCTTTAACCTACCTTATCAAGGCTTTTGCATTCAAACCCGGAAAAACTTAACCCGCCCCCTTTTGCACCATCAACTTACCCAGGAAAGGTGATCCTCATCTAAATAATATAGTTTCTCAAGCCTTCCTGAAATTTCAGGCAGTTCAAGAAGACATTCTGAAACATATGAAAAAGGAAGTCCACTCCTTAGCTCTTGAGCTCTTGCAGAGTAGTCTGCCCAAGACGGCTCAACCATCCCATTCCAGAATGTAACAAAGGAGCCATCTTCAAGAAGAATGACAGGCTTTAAGTCCTCAACTTCCCCACCGCCATCCCAGTACAGATAGCCTAAGTAACTAGAACCACCCCCCCAACAAAACCAGCGCGAACAATTACTTGAGCGTCAGCACAAATTTCCTTATCAATTAGAGGGCGGACTGTTAGCTCATCTTCTGCAGACTCATCCATAGGAAAGTACCAAACACCAAAACAAGCAAGATCATTAATGCCCAATTCATACATCTGTTTATCAGTCATGCTTGCATACCTATTTAATCAAGTGCTTGATTGAACCAAACAATTCGGGCCGCCCTATATCGCCATAGGCTTTCTGCAATCCCGAGCTTATTTTCCCAGAAGTATACGTAGCCGGCTTACCACCTACCATGGGAGGCAAATACTTACTGATAGCTTTATGCATAGCATCAGGATTCACCTTTCCCGTATGAGAGTACTGGGTAATTAGAGTCGCTGGGTGATCCAGCATGTCATTTTTCGTACAACCCAACATCCTCCCCCAAATATTGAGGCAAGGTGTGATGCGCCTGGAATCCTTTGTTTAATCCCTGAAGCTCTCGATAAGTAGGACTAATTACGTCAGGTACAATCTGGCCTGTCGCTTTTGGACCGTTAGCTCACCATCTCCTTTAAGAAATGCAGCCCACCTTCATCCCGAATCGCATAGGCACTTTCATACTGAAAAGAAAGAATAAATCTACAACTTTTCTCCTCAGATAAAACACTCAGGAAGCGTTTAATATCATCAGAGCTTTCAGCAAGAGAATCAACCGGACAATGAAATGCACCCCTGACTCCCACAGCCCAACCTACACTCACCCCTTCAGTCACAACCTCATCAAAACCATCGCACTCACGAAATACAAAGTAAGTTTTAGAAATATTAAAATTTCCTGACACGCCGTTGCTATCGACACAGAGCTCAGCCCCGAGCTCAGATAGCACCCAAGAAATTTCACTCATGGAAATGCCAGACTCTATTTCAAGGCTCATAGTAATTTTCATTTCGCGACCTCAATCACCTTGAACTCCCCATTCTTCATGATGTATAGCTTCTTCAGACCTTCAACTGGCTTAAGGCTCAAGGCATTTCCCACTTGATTGATAGTTAGAGGAGAGTCAGCCAAGTTGATCACTACACTGCTGGCTTGCTTTTTGACCTTATCATTAACTGTCATCAACACGGAGCCGACACTGCCAGTTCTCGGAGATGCAACATCAGCCAGCTCTCCATTAATTCGTAAATCTGGATTGGCTCCTTTCTTACCAGTATTAGCTAGCTGCTCAACATCATAACCACCTCTAGCAAGACTCTTTGCAGCCTCATTTTGGCGCTCAATTGAGCGAACCATATCTGGACTTGCATTCTTTGGTGGCAGTTCTGGCTCACCCTTCAACGAGCCAATCTTGGGCAATCCGGTAGTGCCGGCCTCAGCATCTGTAATTGCGCTAGCTGAGTTCGGATTCTTCGTGGATACCTCTTTTGGACCAGCGCCACCAGTAGCTTTTGCACCTATGCCATCAAACCCAGAAAAAATCGGGTTTAATCATGTACTCAACTCCAACTCCAGCAAGAATTTTTCGAACTCTTAATACGTCTACAGCCTGTCCAGAAAAAATCCTAAACAGGCCCTGCTGAAGTAATTTTCTAGACTCTAAAAAATTAGACCCAAACACCTCGGACACAGCCATTATATGTGTTTTATTTTTATAATCACCAGCACAAAATACCTCATATACCTCTTCATCAATCTTAATACCAGACATATTTGTAGTAACTAACGACCAGCCACAAACGGAGCACCTTACCCCTTGAGCGCTATTTTCCTCAAAATTTACCAAGCTACCGCCACATAGCTCGCACACAGCTAATGAAATAGCCACTATGGTTTACCTGGATTAAAAATCTTGAACTCACCTTGATTCGATAAGTCCGGAAAATTTGGATTCGAAGGAGATCTCGGAGCGACTACCATTCTTCCATCGCCGTAGGCCCATACCAAGTTAGTTGGAGCCTTCACCGAAACACCCATTTTATTCGCAAGACTCTGAGCAAACCCGGCATCACAAGCTCCAGTATCACAAGATAACAAACGAATTGGCTGCCCACTATAAGCAGGGTTGTTTTCGATAAGTCGAGAGACTACACGCTGATCCGCCATAATAGTTCCACCGGGAGTAACAACTTCAATTTTTTGTGTACTCCCATGAGCGATAACGTCAAAATAACCGTTCGAATCTATATCAGATCTTTTAGATACATTTTTAAAAAATTGATCGGATTCGCCCATAAAATTGGCTGCACCCGGCGCCGCTTGGCCTGCTGCTGCATCAGCACTTGCGCCTTTTGGACCATCAACTATCTTGGGTCAATATTTTTATAAATTTCTCAAATGCCTGAGAGACAGATTCTTTCTCTTCTGGAGAAAGCAATACATTCATAACCTGACCATCAAGAGCACAGTCATATATATCAATACCCACCCAACCTTTAGACCAAAACTCTACAGTTCCTAGCTTATTAAAACCTTCCAACTCTATCCTTTCAAGGTCACCAAAATCTCCATCAGCAAATGATGAGTACTCTAAAGCAAACCCCTTCAAAAGTGGTTTTACGCGTTCATTAAACCAAGTTCCATCCATAATGGTCTCTCACTTCTTATCTAGAACTTCAATACCTTTGATCGCCGGAAGATATTCGCCGCCCTGCTTATTAAGTAAGAACTGCTGAGACTTACCTGCATCAGGGCCAATCATTTTAAACCAGCCATCTTTCCCGCCTTGCAGCAAGCTGTTAGCTGAAACATCAAACTCAACATATACAGAGTCTTTGGGTGCAGCCCCTTTAAAGTCGGCGATGCCATTAGTCGAAATAAAGGTTTGTCCTCCACCGCCCTGCACCACTCTATTTGTATTTTGCATCTGCGCCAGCTCATCAGCGGACATCCACCTTCCTACACGAGTCATACTGACATCGTTGATTACCCTGGTTTCGCCGAGTTTTAACGGAGAACTGACTGGTGCTTTTGGACCACTCACAGCCTTAACCGGATGCGAATACGGCATACCCGCTTCAGCATCTGGCGAGAATAGTGCAGAGCTTGGTGCTTTGCTACCTGCCGTGGCCGGCGAACCCTTGCCTACGTTCGTAACCGTCTGGGGAATGCCCACCGTGGCCATTCCCAATGCCCCCATCACCATATTTCCAGCGGCATTCCAGCTATCACCTTCAACCGCTTGCTTGCCACCTTGAGCAAATTGCAGTGCACCATTGGTCGCTGCAGCTGCACGGATTGCGCCACCCAGCGGACCGGCCAGGAAGTAAAGCGCGGGATTGCCCACTTCCGCAGCCGCCCGCTGATTTGCATCAATGAGCAGCAGACCTTTGGCACTGTCGTAGGTCTTCTCATTGGTGCTTTTATCCCGCCCCAGATATCGGCCTACCGAGCCCAGCTCAGCATCGACCCAAGCCGATTTATCCTCACCAAGGCCTGCATAGGGGTATCCATAGACAGGAACCCGACTGCCATTGAGCAATTGATTGAGATTGATCTGGGCTGCCTGCTCGCCGCCTGCCAAGGTTTGTTCGTGAACATAAACCTGCAGATAAGCGCTCAGCTCTGCCATGTCGTCTTTGGTCAGCAACGCGGGATTGCGTTGATAGGCTTCCAGCAGGTTGTCACTGCGATGGTCTGCACCTTCAAGACCGATCAGTTCCCTGGCTTGTTGTGCTGTGCCTTCCTGTCGGTATTTTTCACGCACTTCATCACGCTGCTTCGCAGAGTGATCACCCAAGAAGTTGTATTGGGTGGCGTTCTTGGCGACCCACGTGGCTTTCTCCAGCGCGCGCTGCGTCACAGGACTTGTTGTTCAGAGGGGGCTGATCGCGCTGTCGGCTAATGATCTTTCAGTTGATGTTTGCCAAGGTAATAAATAATTACACGCCACTGAATAGTGGCTTGACCTGGGTGCCATCCACCCCGCTGCGCACGCTCTCCCTGCTCTCGGCTATCCTGCGCGCATGACTCTATTTCCGACCCTTATCGACCTGCCCCGCCAACTGCGCCACCCTCAGGTGCGTGACCTGGCCTGGGTGATCATCGCGCCGCCGATGCTGGCGCAGACGCCGTGGCCACAGCGCCATCCCTTGAGCGGCAGTGACTGGGTGCAGGCCCCGCAGGCCCTGGCGGATTTTCTGCTGGCCCTGGACCGGGCACCGGCGCCGCTCGAACAGTGGCTGGCGCAGGCGACCACCCAGCGGCTGGGACGCTATTACGAACGGCTCTGGCAGTTTGCGGCCGGGCAGGCACCGGGGGTGGCGATCATTGCCGCCAACCTGCCGATCCGGGCCGATGGCCTGACACTGGGCGAGCTGGACCTTGTGTTGCGTGATCGTGACGGGGTGCACCATGTGGAACTGGCGATCAAGCTGTATCTGGGTCCGCAGGACGGTGACGGCCATGACCCGGCCACCTGGCTGGGGCCTGGCTCCAATGACCGGCTGGACCGCAAACTGGCGCACCTGAGCGGGCATCAGTTGCCGATGTCGGCACGCCCGCAAGGCCGGGCCAGCCTGGGTGAACTGGGGATCGATGAATTCAGTGCCCAGCTGTGGCTGGGCGGTTACCTGCTGTACCCGTGGCCCGGTCAGGCACAGCCGCCGCTGGGGGCTCACCCGCACCACCTCAAGGGCCGCTGGCTGCATCAGCGTGACTGGCCAGCCTTCATTGCCCAGAGCCTGCCGGGCCATTGGCAGCCCTTGCCACGCCAGGCCTGGCTGGCACCGGCGCGTTATCAACAGGTGTGGAGTGCCGGGCAGATGCAAGCCTGGCTGGAACAGCTCGACCCGCTGGCCCCGGCGCAGTTACTGGTGCGCCTGGAGCAGCAGGCTGACGGTGACTGGCACGAGGCCGAGCGGCTGTTTCTGGTGGCCGATGCCTGGCCGGCGCTGGACGACACCGCCCGCCGCCCGCTGGACGCTACAGCCCGCTGATGTACGCCGCCCGGCTTATTTCTTCATGCGTGGCAGCAGCACCGTGAGGATGCCCAGCAGCGGCAGGAACGAGCACAGGTGGTAGACGTAATTGATGCCATGGCTGTCGGCCAGCAGGCCCAGGGTTCCGGCGCCGATGCCGCTCAGGCCGAACATCAGGCCGAAGAAGATCCCGGCGATCATGCCGACGTTGCCCGGCACCAGTTCCTGGGCGTAGACCACGATGGCCGAGAACGCCGAGGCCAGGATGAAGCCGATGATCACGCTCAGCACGCTGGTCCAGAACAGGTCGGCATACGGCAGCGCCAGGGTGAATGGCGCCGCGCCCAGGATCGAGAACCAGATCACCGCCTTGCGCCCGATGCGGTCGCCGATCGGGCCGCCGAAGAAGGTGCCCGCCGCCACCGCGCCCAGGAACAGGAACAGGTGCAACTGCGAACTGGCCACCGACAGCTGGAATTTCTCGATCAGGTAGAAGGTGTAGTAGCTGGTCAGGCTGGTCATGTACCAGAACTTGGAGAAGATCAGCAGCGCCAGGATGATCAGCGAGAAGATGACCTGCCGGCGCGTCAGCCCATGGGTCGCGGCCTGGCCGGACTTGAGCTTGAACAGGGTCAGGTGCGCCTTGTACCAGCGGCTGATGGCCCACAGCAGGCCCAGCGCCAGCAAGGCAATCACGCCGATGAAGATCACGTTGCCCTGGCCGAACGGAATGATGATCGCCGCCGCCAGCAACGGGCCGATAGCGGTGCCGGTGTTGCCGCCGACCTGAAAGGTCGACTGCGCCAGGCCGAATCGCCCGCCCGAGGCCAGCCGGGCAATGCGCGAGGCTTCGGGGTGGAAGGTCGAGGAGCCGATGCCGATCAGGGCCGCAGCCAGCAGGATCATTTCGAAGCTGTTGGCCTGCGACATCAACACGATGCCCACCAGGGTGCACACCGACCCCATCGGCAACACCAACGGGTTGGGATGGCGGTCGGTGTAATAGCCCACCCAGGGTTGCAGCAGCGAGGCGGTTATCTGGAATGTCAGGGTGATCATGCCGATCTGGGCAAAGCTCAGGTCATAGCTGGCCTTGAGCATGGGGTAGATCGACGGCAGGATCGCCTGGATCAGGTCATTGATCAGGTGCGCCAGGGCCACCGCACCAATGATGCGCATGACCAGCGGGCTGGATTGGGGGGTCGTCGAAGCCGCCGCAGGGGCGGATTGGGCGCTGAGCGACATGAAGAATCTTCCATAGAATCAAGTGGCAGAGGCCCTTGAAGGGATGATTACAAAATGTGTCATTCGCTCAAGAGGCGCGCCAATGTGCCATTTTTTGCTATTGAAGCGCCATGTTTTATTGCCGGTTCTGCGACAGGGGGCATCGTCCTTGATGGCCTGCCGCTGCGGTCTGTTGACCGTTTCACGCGATGGAGCGCGCCACCCCGGGCTTGTCCATCGACGGCACGTCATGCAAGGAGATCCGCGAGGTTTCCGGCAGCGCCAGCCCGCCGATCAAGGCCAGCAGCGCAACGGCCACCAGATAGAAGGCCGGGGCCAGGTTGCTGCCGGTGGTCGCGATCAGCCAGGTGGCCACCAGCGGCGCGGTGCCGCCGAACAGGGTGTAGGCCATGTTGTAGGTGATGGCCGAGGCGGTGTAGCGGGTGCGGGTCGGGAAGACTTCCGACAGCAGCGCGGCGGTGACCACGCCGCTGAGCACTGCGCCCACCGCCAGCAGCATCACACCGGCCACGGAAGCGGCGAACGAGCCGGAGCTGGCCATCAGGAATGACGGCAGCACCGCCACGATCAACAGTGCGCAGGTGGTGACAATGGTCTTGCGTCGCCCGACCTTGTCGGAAAATGCCCCGGCCAGCGGGCAAATGGCGGCGGCGAACAGCAAGGCGATCAGCGCCACCAGCAAGGCGGTGGCGCGGCTCAGGCCACCGGCCACTTGCAGGTAAGTGGCGAAATAGGTGGTGAACATATAGAACGACAGCGCCGTCAGCGAGACGAAGGCGCCCAGGCACAGCATGGGCCGGGCTTGCCGGGTCAGGGTTTCCTTCAACGGCGAATGGGCCACGGCGTGCTCGTCGCTGACCGCCTGGAAGGCCGGGGTTTCTTCCAGTTGCCAGCGCAGGTACAGACCGATCAGGCCCATGGGGGCGGCAATCAGGAACGGCAGGCGCCAGCCCCAGCTGGCCATCACTTCAGCCGACAGCGAGGCTTCCAGTACGTAGGCAAAGACCGCAGCGGTGGCAAATGCCGAGAAGGTCGACACCGGCAGAAAGCTGCCATACCAGGCACGCCGGTCATTGGGCGCATGCTCCATGACATAGGCACAGGCCCCGGCGTATTCGCCACCGGCCGAGAAGCCCTGGGCGCAGCGAATCAGGGTCAGCAACACCGGCGCCATTACGCCGATGCTGGCGTAGGTCGGCAGCAGGCCGATCAGGGTGGTGGCGGCGGCCATCAGCAGGATGGTCATGGCCAGGGTGCGCTTGCGCCCGATACGGTCGCCCAGCATGCCGAAGAAGATGCCGCCCAGGGGCCGGAAGGCAAAGGCCACGGCGAACACGGCGAAGGTCTTGAGCAGTGCCACGCTGGGGTCGCCGCTGGGGAAGAACAGCAAGGCAATGGTGGTGGCCAGAAAGCCGTACACGGCGAAATCGAACCATTCGACGAAGTTGCCAATGGCCGCGGCGACGATGACTTTTCTCAGGGTGGCAGGATCGACCTGCTCGACAGCAGTGGTTGTCATGTGGACCTCGGCGCGTTGATCGGGACTGAATCGATTATCCGCAGCCTGCAAGCCCCGCCTCGCTCTGAAAGGGGCGTCGACGTAGTCAAGACCGACATGCTTGCTACATGACAGCCACCGTAGGAGCGCGCTTGCCCGCGACCGAGTGCGCAGCGCTCGCAAAAATTGTGTGGCCGCTGAAAATTTACGACTGCTGCGCAGCCGGTCGCGGTGGTCCGGCATTCCGGCAGAGCGCAGCGCTCGCAAAATTGATTAAACGCCACAATTTTACGACTGCTAACGCAGCCGGTCGCGGGCAGAGCGCGCTCCTACCGCGGTCCTATGGTGGATGCGCGGGTGATCTGGGGCTTATGGGCGGTGGCCTTGCAGGCCGCCGGTGTGGATGAAGATCAGGCGGGTGCCGGGGGCGAAGCGGCCCTCGCTGACGGCATCGTGCAGCGCCAGCAGGGCCTTACCGGTGTACAACGGCTCCAGCGGCACGCCGCTGTGCGCTTCGCACTGAGCCATGAACGCCAGTAGCCGGGCATCGGTTCTGGCAAAGCCGCCGCGGCTGGCGTCGATCAGTTGATAGCCGCTGCCGGCGTGCTCAACCAGTGCCGCGACATTTTCCGCCACGCCATGATCAGCCGGCACCGCCAGCGCGCCGTAGACCGGATGCGCACCGGCCTCGGCGCGCACCAGACCGGCCAGGGTGGTGCCGGTGCCGGCAGCCAGCCACCAGCCGTGATAATCGCGCCAGCCCAGGCCGGCCAGCTGATTGCGCGCCAGGGTCACGATGTCCGCACAGCCGACCGTGCCGGCCAGTCCGCCGCCGCCCTCGGCAATCGGGTACAGGCCGGGATACTGCGCCTGCCAGGGTTGCCAGAAACCGGCCTGGTGACGCTCCCGGTAACCGGCGTAACCCAGCCAGTGCACGTGCATGCCGAACGCTTGCAGGTCCTGCACGGTGGGCGTCTGTTGCGCATGGCCGCGCAGCAGGCCGACGGTCGCAAAGCCGAAGCGCTGGCCGGCGGCGGCCAGCGCGTGCAGGTGGTTGGAATGCGCGCCGCCCAGGCTCATCAGGCCGGTCGCGCCTTGCTGTACGGCGCAGTGCAAGTGTTCGCGCAGCTTGAACCACTTGTTGCCGCTGATCAGCGGATCGATCAGGTCCAGGCGCAGGATCGCCATCTCGACCCCGGCCACGTGCAGCCAGGGCAGCGTCAGCGGTTGCAACGGTGCCTGGGGGTGCCAGGCCAGGGCAGTGTAGATCATGGCAGGTCGGTCGGTGACAGGGCGCGCCAGTCTACAGGTCTACAGGGCCGTCGCCAGTCGTGACCCCTGGTCGATGGCCCGTTTTGCATCCAGCTCGCTGGCCACGTCGGCACCGCCGATCAGGTGCACGCGCTGCCCGCCTTCGACCAGCGCGTCATGCAGCTCGCGCAACGGGTCTTGTCCGGCGCAGATGACGATGTTGTCCACCGCCAGCACCTGCGGCTCACCCTCCCCCACGCGGATGTGCAGCCCGGCGTCGTCGATCTGCAGGTACTGCACGCCGCTGATCATCTGCACCTGGCGGTTCTTCAGGCCGGTGCGATGAATCCAGCCGGTGGTCTTGCCCAGCCCGTCGCCGACCTTGGAGGCCTTGCGCTGCAAGAGAAATACCTCGCGGGCCGGTGCTTCGATCTCGGGCTTGATGCCGGTGACACCGCCGCGTGCCTGCAAACGGGTGTCGATGCCCCACTCTTTCCAGAACGCCTCACGGTCCAGGCTGGTGGAGGTGCCCTGGTGCACGAGAAATTCCGACACGTCGAAACCGATGCCACCGGCACCGATCACCGCCACTCGATGCCCGACCGGGCGATGCTGGCCGATGACCTCCAGATAGCTCAGGACCTTGGGATGCTCAATGCCGGGAATCGCCGGCAACCGCGGGGTGATGCCGGTGGCCAGCAGCACCTCGTCGAAGCCCTGGGCCAGCAGCTCTGGCGCGGTGACGCGGGTATTGAGGCGCACCTCGACCCCGGTGTTTTGCAGTTGGCGGCCAAAGTAGCGCAGGGTTTCGAAGAATTCTTCCTTGCCCGGAATCTGCTTGGCGATATTGAACTGCCCGCCAATCTCGCCGGCCGACTCGAACAGTGTCACCCGGTGGCCGCGCCCGGCCGCCACGGTGGCCGCTGCCAGCCCGGCGGGGCCGGCGCCGACCACGGCGATGCGCCTGGGCTGTTGGGTGGGCAGGTAGTTAAGTTCGGTTTCATGGCAGGCGCGCGGGTTGACCAGGCAACTGGTCAGCTTGCCGGCAAAGATATGGTCCAGGCACGCCTGGTTGCAGCCGATGCAGGTATTGATGTCGGCGGCGCGCCCGGCAGCGGCCTTGTTGATGAATTCAGGGTCGGCCAGGAACGGCCGGGCCATGGACACCATGTCGGCATCGCCTTCGCGCAGCACCTGCTCGGCGACCTCGGGGGTGTTGATGCGGTTGGTGGTGATCAGCGGAATCGAGACCGCGCCCTTGAGGTGTGCGGTGACCTTGCTGAACGCCGCACGCGGCACCTTGGTGGCAATGGTCGGGATGCGCGCCTCGTGCCAGCCGATGCCGGTGTTGATCAGGGTGGCGCCTGCCTGCTCGACCGCCTGGGCCAGCCGCACGATTTCTTCCCAGTCACTGCCGCCTTCGACCAGATCGAGCATCGACAGGCGATAAATGATGATGAAGTCCTGCCCTACCGCCTCGCGCACCCGGCGCACGATCTCCACCGGCAGGCGCATGCGGTTCTCATAGCTACCACCCCAGCGGTCGGTGCGCTGGTTGGTGCGTGCGGCCAGGAACTGATTGATGAAGTAGCCTTCGGAGCCCATGATTTCGACGCCGTCATAACCGGCCTCGCGGGCCAGGCGGGCGCAGGTGACAAAGTCCTGGATCTGCTTTTCGATGCCTTCTTCGTCCAGCTCACGCGGTGTGAACGGGTTGATCGGCGCCTGGATCGCGCTGGGGGCCACCTGCCTGGGGCTGTAGGCGTAGCGCCCGGTGTGCAGGATCTGCATGCAGATCTTGCTGCCGGCGGCATGCACCGCGTCGGTCACCACTCTATGCCGGGCCGCCTCTTCGGGGGTGGTCATCTTGGCCGCGCCCTTGTAGGTCACGCCTTCTTCGTTGGGGGCGATGCCACCGGTGACGATCAGGCCGACGCCACCCTGGGCGCGCTCAGCAAAGTAGGCCGCCATGCGCTCGAACCCGCCGGGCTGTTCTTCCAGGCCGGTGTGCATCGAGCCCATCAGGGCGCGGTTGCGCAAGGTGGTGAACCCCAGGTTCAGCGGGGCGAGCAGGTGCGGGTAGGCGGCGGTGCTCATGGTCAGGCTCCAGCTAGGTCATCACGGAAAGGGGTGGGAGTCTGGGCTCCCTTATCGCTATGTATCGGTATGTATCGCTATGTTGCCCACAGTAAATAGCGCAGTCGCTGCGCTCAATGACCGAAACTGACAACTCACTGATCAGGATGCGCAACCCGGGCTTGGCAAGCTGCCAGCCGCGCCCTACCCTAGTCGGCAACTTTCCAACGGCAGCGGCAGGGCTTCATGCGTAAAATTCTCGGTCTCTGCCTGACAGTGCTGGTCGCGGCCCTGCTGGTCAGCTATGGCGTATGGACCACCCAACGGCCCATGGGTCACTACCTGTCGGACCTGCGCATTCAACTGGTGGCCAACGAAGGCACGCCCGCCGGGCGCGGCAACCTGCTGGGCATCGAGGCCCGGCTGTACCCCACCGACTATCAGGACCTGAACCGCCTGCACCGCAAACTGGCCGCCTGGCTGCAACAGGCCCGGGATCAGGGTTTGCTCAATGACAAGACCCTGGTGGTATTGCCTGAGCACATCGGCACCTGGCTGTACGCGGCCGGCGAGAAGAATCAGTTCTACCAGGCCGACACGGTCGGGCAAGCCATGCACTGGCTGGCCTGGAGCAATCCTGTGCAGTTTTTGCGCGCCATGGCACAGGCAGAAGGCCAGCCCCGGCTGGCGGATGCCTACCTGCGCATGAAGGCCAGCGGCATGGCCCACGACTATCAACAGGTGTTCGGCGGCCTGGCGCGCGAGTTTGGCGTGACGCTGGTGGCCGGCTCCGTGGTGCTGCCTGACCCGCGGCTCGAAGACGGCCAATTGCACATCGGCTCCGGCCCCTTGTACAACGTCAGCCTGGTCTTTGGCGCCGACGGCCAGCCGCTGGGCCAGCCGCAACGCCAGATGGCCCCGGACAATCACCAGCGACGCTACATCAAGGCCGCAGATCCCGCCGCGCTGCAAGTCTTCGACACCCCGGCCGGACGCCTGGGCGTGCTGATCGGCAGTGACAGCCTGCATGCCGACTACTATGCGCGGCTCAACGACCAGGCGGTGCAATTGATTGCCGTGCCGGCCTTCCTGCCCAATCGCGAGCGCTGGAACCAGCCCTGGCGCGACCGCCGCGGTGTCGACCTGCCAGCCGGCAGCCTTACCGAGGCCCAGGCCTGGCGACACCTGACCCTGACCGGCCAGGCCCCGCGCAGCACGGCAAAGGCCGGGATCAGCGTGTTCATGCAGGGTCAGTTCTGGGACCAGAACAGTGCTGGCGAAAGCTTTACCCACGCACCCAGGGCCGTGCCGGCAGGACAACCGGTTGAACAGCGCAGCGACGGTGCCCGCATGATCAATGTGTGGCTGTGAACGCCCCCAGACCGACACTGCGCCTGGGTGACCTGTCGGTGGGGTTTATCCACAGCCTGAGCGATGCCGTGCGCAGTTATGGCCATGACCCGGTCTTGATGCTCGAACAATACGGACTGACGGCAGCCCGACTGGGCCAGGCCGGTGCACGGTTGTCGATCCCGCGCTACATGCACTTGGGGCATGCGGCCATCGCGCTGACCGGCCAGCCCGGGCTGGGCTTGCGCATGGGCCGGCTCAGCCGCCTGCCGCAGCTCGGGCTGGCCGGTGTCACCGCCGCCCAGGCCCCCACGGTGCGCGAGGCGGCGCGCACCCTGCTGCGCTTCGAGCCGTTGTACGCCTCCAACTACCGGGGCCAGTCAGTGTTCGAGGAAGACGCCGAGGGCGCGTGGCTGAATTTTTATTCCATCAGCCCGTACAACGCCTATAACCGTTTTGTCGTCGACTCGGTGTTCAGCGGCTGGCTGGCGCAATTGTCGGCCGTGGCCGGGCAAGCGCTCAAAGCCCAACGCATCGAAATCGAATGCGCAGCGCCGGACTATGCAGGCGACTATTCCCCGCTCAGCGAGCAATCCATCGTTTTCGATGCGAGCGCCAATCGGCTGCGGCTGGAACGTGCCTGCCTGCAGTTGCCCAACCCGGCGCACTGCCCCGGTACGTTCGATCACTTGCAGCAATTGTGTGAACAGGAACTGGAGCGCCTGACCCGCACACGCAGCCTGCGCGAGCGCATCATCGGCCTGTTGGGGCCGCTGCTCAATGGTGGAAGGGAACCGGATCTGGAAGCGGTGGCGACCCTGCTCAAGCTGCCGACCTGGACCTTGCGGCGCAAGCTGAGTGATGAGGGCACGCGCTTTCGGGACATTCTCAACGACACCCGCCGCGACCTGGCGATGGCGTATATCCGCGACACGGAACTGGCGTTCGGCGAGATCGCTTATTTGCTGGGGTTTGCCTCGGCAGAGGCCTTTCAGCGCGCCTTCAAACGCTGGAGCGGGCAGACGCCGGGAGAGTTTCGCCGCCACCAGCGCCAAAGCGCTCGATAATCACAGTTCGGTCGCGTCGTCGGCCGGCTCTACCGGGTCGAGTTCAAAGGCGCGCGATTCAAGCAGTTCTTCCTGGTATTCGTCCATGTGGCTAGCCCTCTTGGCTGAAGTTCTTTTGATCTGCCCTCGTTGTCTTGGGCGTTGGGTGTACTGACCGCAGGCTTGACAGTAAGGTTCGCCGATGAAGAAAAAATGTCAGTTCAGGTAAATATACGTGTCCACAGGCGGACAATTTAGCGTTGCCCTGCACTGTCGAGGTGCATGGCGTCTGCCATGGAACACGATGAAGGCACATTGCTGCTTGACCGGCTTGACGTGCAGCCCCTTCACACCCTACCCTCGCGGTCATGCCTACATTCAAGCAAAACCTCGGCCAGATTATTATTACCGTCATTCCAGTCATGGCGGGTTAGCCGACGTTTGCAAAAAAAACCCGCCCTGGAGGCGGGTTTTTTTCTGCCTCCCGGGTCTCGATACGTGAACCAGGAGTCAGCCATGATCGCCATCCTTCGCTCTATCGCCTCGCCTGCCAGCCCTGTGCGCTTTTCAGCCGTCGCCCTTCGCTCGTTCACTCTGGACAAGGAAACGCCGCGATGAGCCATGACCTGCTGAACCATTACATGCGCAAGATCCTCACCTCGCGCGTCTACGACGTCGCCATCGAAACCCCGTTGCACGGTGCCCGGCAACTGTCCGAGCGCCTGGGCAACCAGGTGCTGCTCAAGCGCGAAGACCTGCAGCCGGTGTTTTCCTTCAAGATCCGTGGCGCCTACAACAAGCTGGCGCAGCTGAGCCCCGCGCAAATGGCCTGCGGCGTGGTCACCGCCTCCGCCGGCAACCATGCCCAGGGCCTGGCCCTGGCGGCCCGCGAGCTGGGCATCAAGGCCGTTATCGTGATGCCCAAGACCACCCCGGAAATCAAGGTCGAGGGCGTGCGCTCACGCGGCGCGCAGGTGGTGCTGCATGGCGACTCGTTTCCCGAGGCGCTGGCGCATTCGCTCAAGCTGGTCGACGAACAGGGCCTGGTCTACATCCACCCCTACGACGACCCCGACACCATCGCCGGCCAGGGCACGGTGGCCATGGAAATCCTGCGCCAGCACCCCGGCCCGCTGGACGCCATCTTCGTGCCGGTCGGCGGCGGCGGGCTGATCGCCGGCATCGCCGCCTATGTGAAGTACCTGCGCCCGGAGATCAAGGTCATCGGCGTCGAGCCGGACGACTCCAACTGCCTGCAGGCCGCGATGGCCGCCGGTGAACGCGTGGTGCTCAGCCAGGTCGGGCTGTTCGCCGATGGCGTGGCGGTGGCGCAGATCGGCCAGCACACCTTCGAGGTCTGCCGCCATTACGTCGACGAGGTCATCACCGTCAGCAGCGACGAAATCTGCGCCGCCATCAAGGACATCTACGACGACACCCGCTCGATCACGGAACCGGCCGGCGCCCTGGGCGTGGCCGGCATCAAGAAATACGTCGAGCAGCGCGGTGTCCAGGGCCAGACCCTGGTGGCCATCGACTCGGGCGCCAACGTCAACTTCGACCGCCTGCGCCATGTCGCCGAGCGCGCCGAACTGGGCGAAGGCCGCGAGGCCATCATCGCGGTGACCATCCCCGAGCGCCCGGGCAGCTTCAAGGCCTTTTGCGAGGCGGTCGGCAAGCGCCAGATCACCGAATTCAACTACCGCTACCACACTGACCGCGAGGCGCACATCTTCGTCGGCGTGCAGACCCACCCGGACCGCGACCCGCGCCACGCGCTGATCGACAGCCTGACCGCACAGGGCTTTCCGGTGGTCGACCTGACCGACAATGAACTGGCCAAGCTGCACATCCGCCACATGGTGGGCGGGCATTCGGAGCGGGTCAGCGACGAGCTGGTGCTGCGCTTCGAGTTCCCGGAGCGGCCGGGGGCGCTGTTCAACTTCCTCAACAAGCTGGGCGGGCGCTGGACCATCTCGATGTTCCACTACCGCAACCACGGCGCCGCAGATGGCCGCGTGGTGGCCGGGCTGGTGGTGCCGGAGGACGAACACGACCTGGTCAAGGACACGTTGCAGGAGATTGGCTACCCGTATTGGGACGAGACGCATAATCCGGCGTACCGGCTGTTTATGGGGTAGAACCGAGTCGCGACCGTGGGTCGCTATAGAAATAACTGAGCGACCCACGGTCGCGAAAGGGCCGGGGCACACACTGAATCTGTTGCGCCTGATCGTGAGTCTTCGCGACCGCTGGTTGCTCCTACGGGGAACGTGACACGGTGGTGTCTGCAGATTTTTGGCACCTGTAAACGCGGCGAGGGTCCATGAAGATATCCCCTTCCGGACCTGAACGTCATGCCTGACGCCATCGCCGCCGAACAGCTTCCCAGCGACCTGCATTATGTCGACGACAGCCAGCCTGGCTTCAGTCGCAAGATCCTGCGCGGCAAGTTTGCCTACTTCGACCTGGACGGCCAGCGCATCCGCGACCAGGCCGAGATCGAGCGCATCAATGCGCTGGTCATTCCGCCCGCCTACACCGATGTGTGGATCTGCGCCGACCCTCGCGGTCACCTGCAGGCCACTGGCCGCGATGCGCGAGGGCGCAAGCAGTACCGTTACCACCCACGCTGGCGGGAAATTCGTGACCAGGACAAGTACACGCGCATGATGGCGTTCGGCTCGGCACTGCCGAAGGTGCGCAAGCAGCTCGAAGCGCAGATGGGCGTGCCCGGCATGGGTCGCGACAAGGTGATCGCGGCCGTGGTCATGCTGCTTGACGCCACCCTGATACGTATCGGCAATACACGCTACGCACGGGATAACCGTTCGTTCGGCCTGACCACCCTGCGCAACAAGCATGTGGACATCAAGGGCAGCGAGATCCTGTTTCAGTTCCGGGGCAAGAGCGGCGTCGAGCATCAGATCAGCATCAAGGACAAGCGCATGGCGCGCATCATCAAGCGCTGCCTGGAGCTGCCCGGCCAGAACCTGTTCCAGTACCTGGACGAAGACGGGCAGCGCCACGCCATCACCTCATCGGACGTCAACGCCTACCTGCACACCCTCACCGGCGCTGACTTCACCGCCAAGGACTATCGCACCTGGGCCGGCAGCGTCATGGCCCTGACCACCTTGCGCAAGCTGGACTGGGAGCCGGAAGCCGATGCGAAAAAGCACATCGTCGAGATGGTCAAGAACGTGGCCAGGGAGCTGGGCAACACGCCGGCGGTGTGCCGCAAGTGCTACATCCACCCGGCGGTGCTGGAAGGGTTTGTGCTGGGCCAGTTGGCGAAGCTGCCGCGGGTGCGCAAGCGCCAGGGCCTGAGTGCCGAAGAGGTCGCCTTGACGGCATTTCTCCAGCAACTGCACGAACAGAGCCTGGCGCAGAAGGGCTGACGCGGTTACGGGATCGGCATGGCCTGGATCGGTTCCGACGGCGGCTTGTTGGACGCAGGTTCCGTGGACAACGACTCGATGACCGGCTGTTCGGCGGCAGGTGGCTCTGCCGCTGGCTGAACCTCTTCAACGGGCGCCTGGGCCGGTGTTTCGACAGCCTCGACCTTGATCGACTCCGACTCCACAGGCGCCGCCTGCGGCTGACTGCTCACGTCGGTGGCCGGTGAATCGCTGACAGCCGCCGGCGCGGGCGTTGCATCAGCCGGCACCACCGCCGGGGTCGCCGGAGCCGACAGCGCCGCCGGTGCGGCAGGTACGGGCGCGGCAGCCGGAGCCGGAGCCACTTCAGGCACGCCCATGTCCGCCTTGGGTTTCTCGACGATATGCGCCGCCTGCTTGACCTCGGCCGGCAGGAAGTTTTCCACCAGGCCGAAGAAGCGCTCGTAGAACTTGTCTGACGCCACGGTTTCGCTGGCCACCTTGACCATCGAGTCGTCGGTGGAGCCGATCGGCATCGACACCGACCCCAGCACGCCGACGCCCAGGCTGGCCGAGGTGTTGGTTTTCTTCAACGCGTAGCGGTCCTGCAGAGCGTTGGCGAACATGCTCGAGGTACCAGGACTGGAGTCATCGGCACAGACCACGTTGAAGCTGATCTCGATATGGGTGTCGCCGGTCTGCTGGAAGCTCTTGCGCCCGCCGATCATCTTCGGGTCGTTGCTGGTGATGATGTAGCCCTGGCTGAGCAAGGCGCGGCGCGCCGCTTCGCAGGACGCTACGTCGCTGGCCGGGTAACTGCGCGAATACGTGCCGGCATCGTCGAAATGCTCGTGATCGTAAAGCGCCTGCTTCTTGGGAGACGTGCAGCCGGCAGCCAGCAGCAGGGCAGTCACCCAGCAGGCGGTGCGCACATTCAGAAAATTGACCATCGAGGATCCTGGAGAGAGTAGCGACAAGACGACAAAGCAAAAGAGGCGCCAAGTCTGCAACAAGGCAGGCAGAGGATCAACGCAGAGTTGGCATGGATGACGATACATTTTGTGTTTCATCAACCTTCGCGACAGACGTACCCGTCACTCGACGCTTGCGCATCAGAAAGGTGCAAAAACACCAGGCAATAAAAAAGCCACCCTGAGGTGGCTTTTTTATTCGCTTCAAGGAGTTCAAGGCCTTGAAGCTTTGTATGGCGCAGCGGACGGGACTCGAACCCGCGACCCCCGGCGTGACAGGCCGGTATTCTAACCGACTGAACTACCGCTGCGTATCGCTTGTGACGCTTACAACACTTTAATCGGCCTGAAATAAACTTTCGGTAGTTTGCATCACTGCCTGACTGATCAGCCCTTGGGCTTTTCAGTCCCGGACCCGGCGAACCCGGTCTGGATGATATGGCGCAGCGGACGGGACTCGAACCCGCGACCCCCGGCGTGACAGGCCGGTATTCTAACCGACTGAACTACCGCTGCGCATTCAGGACTTTCACCCTGGTTTTGAAACCTTGAAGACCCTCGTGAAACAGCCTTCAAACTCAACGATGGTGGGTGATGACGGGATCGAACCGCCGACCCTCTGCTTGTAAGGCAGATGCTCTCCCGGCTGAGCTAATCACCCTTTGCTTCGCTGAGGCCGCGAAATTTACGCACCTACAGAACCTAAGTCAATACCCTGATTGAAGTTTTTTAAAATCTCTCCAGATCAGAGCGCTTTTACCTGTCGCTGACAACTTGCCGCTTGCCACTATTCTACGTAGACCATCTTGCGGCTCATGCCGCCGTCGACCACGAACTCCTGCCCTGTCACGAAACCGGAGTTGCGCGACAACAGCCAGGCGACCATGGCCGCTACGTCTTCAACGGTGCCGACCCGGCCAACCGGGTGTTGCGCATGATCGGCATCGGCCAGCGGTTCGGCACGCCGCACGGAGGGATCACGGGCATCGATCCAGCCGGGACATACGGCATTGACACGGATCTCCGGCCCCAGGCTCATCGCCAGGGCATGGGTCAGGGCCAGCAGGCCACCCTTGCTCGCCACATAAGCCTCGGTATCAGGCTCGGACTGATGCGCACGGGTCGAGGTCAGGTTGACGATGCCGCCGCCGTGGGCACGCAGGTAAGGCGCACAGTGCTTGGCCAGCAGCATCGGACCACTGAGGTTGACCGCCAGCACCCGGTTCCAGCGCTCCAGGTCCAGGCTTTCGAGTGTGCCGTTGTGCGCCTCGGACACCGCCGCGTTGCACACCAGCGCATCCAGACGCCCGAACTGGCGCAGCACCTGGGCCACGCCGCCCACCACCTGGCTTTCACTGGCCACGTCCATGCAAATGAACAGGGCATTGTCACCCAGGCTTTCGGCGACCCTGGCACCGCGCATGCGGTCCACGTCGGTCAGCACCACTTGCCAGCCCTCGCTGATCAGCCAGGCGGCGATGCCCAGGCCGATGCCGCGAGCGGCCCCGGTGACCAGCGCCACCCGACCGTTGCTGTTGCTGTGGACCGGCAGCGTCCAGTCACTCACAAGGCTGCCAGCCCGCGTGCCAGGTCAGCCTGCAGGTCGGCCACTTCTTCCAGCCCGACAGCCACACGGATCAGACTGTCAAGGATGCCCGCCGAGGCGCGCTCCTGAGGCGACAGGCGACCATGGGAGGTGGTGGCCGGATGGGTGATGGTGGTCTTGCTGTCGCCCAGGTTGGCGGTGATCGACACCAGTCGGGTCGCGTCGATAAAGCGCCAGGCGCCCTCCTTGCCACCCTTGACCTCGAAACTCACCACCGCCCCGAAGCCTTTTTGCTGGCGCTGAGCCAGGGCGTGCTGCGGATGGCTCTTGAGGCCGGCGTAATGCACCTTCTCGATGCCGTCCTGCTGCTCCAGCCACTCGGCCAGGGCCTGGGCGCTGGCGCAATGGGCACGCATGCGCAGGCTGAGGGTTTCAAGGCCCTTGAGAAAGATCCAGGCGTTGAACGGGCTCAGGGTCGGGCCTGCGGTGCGCAGGAAACCGACCACTTCCTTCATCTGCTCGCTGCGACCGGCAACCACGCCGCCCATGCAACGGCCCTGGCCGTCGATGAACTTGGTGGCCGAATGCACCACGACATCGGCGCCCAGTTTCAGCGGCTGTTGCAAGGCCGGTGTGCAGAAGCAGTTGTCGACCACCAGCATCGCGCCCTTGGCATGGGCGACTTCAGCCAGCGCGGCGATATCGACCAGTTCGGCCAGCGGGTTGGACGGTGATTCGACGAACAACAGTTTCGTGTTGTTCTTGATCGCCGCATCCCAGCCGGCCAGTTCGGCCAGCGGCACGTAGTCGACTTCGACGCCGAAGCGCTTGAAGTACTTTTCGAACAGGCTGATGGTCGAGCCGAACACGCTGCGCGACACCAGCACATGATCGCCGGCGCTGCACAGGCTCATCACCACAGCCAGGATGGCGGCCATGCCGGTGGCCGTGGCCACCGCCTGCTCGGCGCCTTCGAGGGCGGCAATGCGCTCCTCGAAGGAGCGCACGGTCGGGTTGGTGTAGCGCGAATAGACATTGCCTGGCACTTCACCTGCGAACCGGGCGGCGGCATCGGCCGCCGTACGGAACACATAACTGGAGGTGAAGAACATCGGATCACCGTGTTCACTCTCCGGCGTGCGGTGCTGGCCGGCACGTACGGCCAGGGTATCGAAGCCTGCGCCGTCCAGATCACTGTCCAGGCGCCCTGCATCCCATTGCTCAGACATGCGCGTATTCCTTGTCGCAATCAGTTGTTGTACAGATCGATGATCGCACTTACGGCCTGGGTCTTGACCTTGGCCGCGTCGTTGCGCGCATCTTCGATCCGGTTCAGGTAATGCTCGTCGATGTCGCCGGTCACGTATTTGCCATCGAAGACCGAGCAGTCGAAATTGTCGATCTTGATCTTCTTGCTGCCGCTGACCGCTTCGATCAGGTCGCTGAGGTCCTGGTAGACCAGCCAGTCGGCACCGATCAGGTCGGCCACTTCCTGGGTGCTGCGGTTGTGGGCGATCAGTTCGTGGGCGCTCGGCATGTCGATGCCGTACACGTTCGGATAACGCACAGCAGGCGCCGCCGAGCAGAAATACACATTCTTGGCGCCGGCTTCACGGGCCATCTGGATGATCTGCTTGCAGGTGGTGCCGCGCACGATCGAGTCGTCGACCAGCATCACGTTCTTGCCGCGAAATTCCAGCTCGATGGCGTTGAGCTTCTGGCGCACGGACTTCTTGCGGGCCGCCTGGCCGGGCATGATGAAGGTACGGCCGATGTAGCGGTTCTTGACGAAGCCTTCGCGGAACTTGACGCCCAAGTGGTTGGCCAGCTCCAGCGCCGCCGTGCGGCTGGTGTCAGGAATCGGGATGACCACGTCGATGTCGTGCTCGGGACGCTCGCGACGGATCTTGTCGGCCAGCCGCTCACCCATGCGCAGGCGCGCCTTGTACACCGAGATGCCGTCGATGATCGAGTCCGGACGCGCCAGGTAGACGTGTTCGAAGATGCACGGTGCGTACTTGGGGTTCGGCGCGCACTGACGGGTGTAAAGCTTGCCGTCGTCAGTGATGTACACAGCCTCGCCCGGTGCCAGGTCGCGAATCAGGGTGAAGCCCAGCACGTCCAGAGCCACGCTCTCGGAGGCGATCATGTACTCCACACCTTCGTCGGTGTGACGCTGGCCGAACACGATCGGACGAATGGCGTCCGGGTCACGGAAGCCGACGATGCCATAACCGGTGATCATCGCCACCACGGCGTAGCCACCACGGCAACGCTTGTGCACGTCGGTGACGGCCGCGAAGATGTCTTCTTCGGTGGGCTGCAGCTTGCCGCGCACGGCCAGCTCGTGGGCGAACACGTTGAGCAGCACTTCCGAGTCGGAGTTGGTGTTGACGTGACGCAGGTCAGACTCGTAGATCTCCTTGGCCAACTGCACGACGTTGGTCAGGTTGCCGTTGTGCGCCAGGGTAATGCCATAAGGCGAGTTGACGTAAAACGGCTGGGCCTCGGCCGAGGTCGAGCTGCCCGCTGTCGGATAGCGCACATGGCCGATGCCCATGTGCCCGACCAGACGCTGCATATGACGCTGCTGGAACACATCGCGCACCAATCCGTTGTCCTTGCGCAGGAACAACCGGCCGTCATGGCTGGTCACGATACCGGCAGCATCCTGGCCGCGATGCTGCAGGACAGTCAGCGCGTCATAGAGCGCCTGATTGACATTCGACTTACCGACGATTCCGACGATGCCACACATGCGACACAACCCCTACTTAATGGAACTGGATTTACCAAGCACGTCCTGCGCCGCTTCCGGCGACAGGACCTGCTCCTTGAACGGTAGCTCAGCAGGAATGCTGATACCGCTGGCGGACCACTGACCGGACATCCCGAGAACCAGGTTTTTCGACCAGTCAGCGACCATGAGAAATTGCGGGAGCAGACGCGATTGCTGCCACCATTGATCCTGTTGCACCGGCCCCAGGCTCATCAGCCCGACGGCGATGACGACCAACAGGCCACCGCGCGCGGCACCAAAGACCATGCCCAGGAAACGATCGGTCCCGGACAGCCCGGTGACGCGAATCAGTTCGCCGATGAGAAAATTGACCATGGCGCCTACCAGCAGGGTGGCGACAAAAAGAATGACACAACTGGCAATGATGCGCGCAGAAGGCGTTGCGATGTAGTCAGCCAGGTGGTGGGCCAGCCCCGCGCCGAACATCCAGGCGACCGCACCTGCAATGATCCAGGTCAGCAGCGACAGGGCTTCCTTGACGAAGCCGCGCTTGAGACTGATCAAAGCGGAGATGGCGATAATCGCAAGAATCGCCCAGTCAACCGGAGTAAATGACACGTTGCAGCCTGCAGACGGATAAGGCGGCGCATTTTAGCAGAGCGCTCGGCCCTCGGTAAGCTGCGATTATCGGTGCAGGGATTTTTATCCAGAACGGACCAGGAAACTGGCCCGTATTACGCAGAAATGCAGGAGAGTCAGCCGCGCTCAGGCTGGAAGCGCACCACGATGCCCTTGAGCTTTTGCTGCTTGTCGAGCTGATCGCGCAGGCGGTCGGCCTCGGCACGCTCGATCAGCGGCCCGACGAACACCCGGTTGACCTCGCCTGCAGTGCGGATGTAGGCGTTATAGCCCTGGGCACGCAGGGTCTTTTGCAGGTTGTCGGCATTGGCCCGGTTCGACAGGCTGGCCAGTTGCACCGACCAACTCACCGACAGGCCGTTGGCATCGACACCACTGGGCGCCGCCGGTTTGGCGGGCGTGGTCGCCGGGGCCGTGGCGGCAGGCACCGAAGCGGTGGTCACAGGCGCCGGGGTCGGCTTGGCAGCGGGCGCAGGCCTGGGCGCCGGTGCGCTGGCAACCGGTGCCGATGCTTGCGCAGAAGCGGTGGGTGCCGGTGCAATCGGCATCGACGGCGGCGCAGTGCCAGTGGGCGCATTATCAACCAGCGCCTCCTGCTGCTCAGGCACCGGGACCGGCTCTACCTGCAAAGGCTGCACCGCCGGTGCCTGGGGGGCTGCCGGGGCGTCGACCTGCACCGAACGGGTCTCGTCCTGGCGGGTAAACAACATCGGCAGGAAGATGACCGCCAAAGCGATCAATACCAGCGCACCCACCATCCGCTGCTTGTAAGCCTTATCCAGAAACGCCATGTGCAGCTTCCTCAATCCTCAATCGGTGTGCCGGGCCAACCACGCCAGCGCCTCGGACACACAATAAAAAGACCCGAACACCAGGATCTCGTCATCGGCTGTCGCCTGCACGCACTGTGCTTGCAGCGCCTGCGCGACATCCTGATAAGACGTCACATTCGCGCCAAGGTTCTGCAGGGTCGACTGCAATTGCACGACCGGTCGGGTACGCGGCGTCGGCAAAGGCGCCACCGCCCAGTGCCGGATGCTGCCCTGCAACTCACCCACCACGCCCTCAAGGTCCTTGTCGGACAGCAGGCCGAATACGGCCAGGCGCCCGGCAGACAGCGGTCGCTGGGCCATGCGCTGCGCCAGGAAGCGGGCAGCATGCGGGTTGTGACCGACGTCCAGCAGCAACGTGAGGGGCTTGCCCTGCCAGCGCACGACCCGCCGATCCAGCCGCCCGACGATACGCGCATCCCTCAGCGCCTGACGCAATACATCAGCCTGCCAGGGCAGGTCGAGCTGGGCATAGGCCTGCAAGGCCAGGGCGGCATTTTCCATCGGCAGGTCGAGCAAGGGCACCTCACGCAGTTCAAGCGGGTGCCCTGCCCGGTCACGCCCCTGCCAGTGCCAGCCCCGCGCCTCGATGCTCAGATCGAAATCGCGGCCGCGCAGTGACAACGGACACGCCAGCTCGGCAGCACGCTCAAGCAATGGCGCCGGTGGATCGAGATCACCACACAGCGCCGGCACACCGGCGCGCAAGATCCCGGCCTTTTCAAATGCCACCGATTCGCGGGTGTCGCCCAGCCAGTCGGCATGGTCCAGCCCGATGCTGGTCACCAGCGCCAGATCGGCATCGACCAGATTGACAGCATCCAGGCGCCCGCCCAGGCCGACTTCCAGTACCACGGCATCCAGTTGCGCCTGCTCGAACAGCCAGAACGCCGCCAGGGTGCCCATCTCGAAGTAAGTCAGGGTGATATCACCACGCGCAGCCTCGACAGCGGTAAAGGCTGCGCACAACTGTGCATCGCTGGCCTGCTCGCCCTGCACCTGCACACGCTCGTTGTAGCGCAGCAGGTGCGGCGAGCTGTAGACGCCGACCTTCAGGCCCTGCGCCTGCAACAGAGCTGCCAGGAAGGCACAGGTCGAGCCCTTGCCGTTGGTGCCGGTCACGGTAATCACCCGCGGTGCCGGCCGGGTCAGGCCCAGCTGGCGAGCGACTTGCCGTGAACGGTCCAGCCCCATGTCGATGGCCGACGGGTGCAGTTGCTCCAGATAGGCAAGCCAGTCATCCAGCGTGCGCGCGGTCATACGGTGGCCAGGTCCGGCTCGGCGGCAACGGCCTCAAAGACCGGCTTTGGTGTCTTTGGCGACGGCAGGCCCAGCATCTGTGCCAGCAGCCGGGCCATGCG
This sequence comes from Pseudomonas ovata, assembly GCF_003131185.1. Taxonomy (GTDB): domain Bacteria; phylum Pseudomonadota; class Gammaproteobacteria; order Pseudomonadales; family Pseudomonadaceae; genus Aquipseudomonas; species Aquipseudomonas ovata. Next base: position 25,992 of record NZ_QFFU01000022.1, read on the forward strand.
CACGCGCAGTTCCTGGCGCGGGATGATCATGTCGATGGCGCCATGCTCGATGAGGAACTCGCTGCGCTGGAAACCTTCGGGCAGTTTCTCGCGCACGGTCTGCTCGATGACGCGAGGACCGGCAAAGCCGACCAGCGCCTTGGGTTCGGCAATGATCACATCGCCCAGCATGGCCAGGCTGGCGGAAACGCCGCCGTAGACCGGGTCGGTCAGCACGGAGATGAACGGAATGCCTTCTTCGCGCAGACGTGCCAGCGCCGCCGAGGTCTTGGCCATCTGCATCAGGGAGATCAGCGCTTCCTGCATGCGCGCACCGCCGGAGGCCGAGAAGCAGATCATCGGGCAGCGGTGTTCAAGCGCGTAGTTGACTGCGCGTACAAAGCGCTCGCCAACGACAGCGCCCATCGAACCGCCCATGAACGAGAATTCGAACGCCGACACCACGACAGGAATGTCCAGCAGCGTACCGCTCATGGAAATCAGGGCGTCTTTTTCGCCGGTCTGCTTTTGCGCAGCGACCAGGCGGTCCTTGTACTTTTTGCCATCGCGGAATTTCAGGCGGTCCACAGGCTCCAGGTCGACACCCAGCTCATTGCGGCCCTCGGCATCGAGGAAAATGTTCAGGCGCGCGCGCGCACCAATGCGCATGTGGTGATCGCACTTGGGGCAGACATCCAGGGTCTTTTCCAGTTCGGGGCGATACAGCACCGCTTCGCAGGAGGGGCACTTGTGCCACAGACCTTCAGGGACCGAGCTTTTCTTGACCTCGGAACGCATGATCGAAGGGATCAGTTTGTCTACCAACCAATTGCTCATGCTTTGCTTCTCCAGTACCGGTTCGGTTCCAGCACCTGACGCCTGTGCGTCGGGTGCATGCCCTTGACTAAATTCGTGATGTTGGCCGAAACAGACAGCCTGCGGCCGGCGCCTGGCCAGACCCGCCTGCTTTCGACCATGGTATTTACAATCCGGCCAGCGCCCATCAGGACCTGACCTGCTCAATAAGACCTGCCGATGCGGTTCGACACAGGGACAGGCTAATGGACGGCAGCACTTTGGCAACCGTCACATCAGGCCCCACGCACAGCACGCATGAAAGCCCGTACCTTGTCGTGATCCTTGATGCCCTTGCGCAACTCCACCCCGCCACTGACATCCACCGCATAAGGCCTGACCTGTGCAATGGCCTGCGCCACGTTGTCCGGAGTCAGGCCACCGGCCAGAATCACCGGCTTTGCCAGGTCCTCGGGAATCAGGCTCCAGTCAAAGGCTTCTCCGGTGCCGCCCGGCACGCCGGGCACATAGGCATCGAGCAACAGCCCGCTGGCCTTGGCGTATGTCCTGCAAGCGGCGGCGATGTCATCGCCAGGCCTGACCCGCAGCGCCTTGATGAACGGCCGGTGGTAACCGGCGCAGTCCTCGGGTGATTCATCGCCATGAAACTGCAGCAGGTCGAGCGCCACGGCCTCGAGGGTCTCGTTGAGCTCGCACCGGGTGGCATTGACGAACAACCCGACCGTGGTGACGAACGGCGGCAAGGCGGCAATGATTGCCCGCGCCTGCAACACAGTGACCGCACGCGGGCTGGGCGGATAAAACACCAGCCCGATGGCATCTGCGCCGGCATCCACGGCAGCCAGTGCATCTTCCATGCAGGTAATCCCGCAGATCTTGCTTCGAACGGCTGACATGTCGCGAAACCTCAGTCCTTTCGGAAAGTGCCGGATGTTAACAAATGCTGCTGCGATCGTCAGCCGGCAAGGCCAGTGAAGCCGGTGAGAAAATGCGGACCGATGTAACGTTCCGGCAAGGCGAACTCATCGTGGTACTCGACCTGCACCAGGTACAGGCCGAAAGGATGCGCCGTGACCCCGCCATTGCGCCGCACCCGGCTCTGCAAGACTTCCAGGGCCCATTGCGGCGGCCGCTCGCCGGTGCCGATGGTCATCAGGACACCTGCAATATTACGGACCATGTGATGCAAGAAGGCGTTGGCCCGCACATCAATGACAATCATCTTGCCGTGACGGGTCACACGCAGGTGGTGCATTTTCTTGATGGGTGACTTGGCCTGGCATTGCCCGGCACGGAAGGCACTGAAATCGTGGGTACCAATCAGGTATTGCGCCGCCTCGGCCATGCGCTCGACATCCAGCGGCCGGTAGTTCCAGGTGACCTCCTGGCCCATGTGCGCCGGGCGGATCGGGTCGTTGTAGATCACATAGCGATAACGTCGGGCGATGGCCTTGAAGCGCGCATGAAAATGCGGCGGCATGACGCGCGCCCAGGTCACACTGACATCGTGCGGCAGGCTGGCATTGGTGCCCATGACCCAGGCTTTTTCAGAGCGCTCGACCGTGGTATCGAAGTGCACCACCTGACCGCAGGCATGCACCCCGGCGTCGGTGCGGCCGGCGCACTGCAGCGAGACGGGCGTTGCCGCCACCTTGCCAAGGGCATTTTCGAGAATTTCCTGGACGGTGGTCGCACTGCTGAGCTGACGCTGCCAGCCGTTGTAGCGCGAGCCCTTGTATTCGACGCCCAGCGCAATGCGGTAAACGCCCTCGGCAGCCGTTTCGGCAGCCGGGTTATCGATATTGGCCAAGGATTACAGCCTGAGAGGGTTACAAAAAGGGCGGCCATTATAAGGCGGCGGACAAAAGACGCCAGCCGCCCCGATGCATGATGTCAGGTCAGGCCTGCCAACAGCTCCCGCGCTTCGCTTTTCTGCCCTTCGTCACCCTCGTCGACTACTTCGCCAAGAATGTCGCGCGCGCCGTCGGCATCGCCCATGTCGATATAAGCCCGTGCCAGGTCCAGCTTGGTTGCCGCCTCGTCGGTGCCTGAAAGAAAATCGAATTCAGGCTCGTCATCGAAGGCCAACGCATCGTCGCTGGTGAAAGGCGCCGGCTCGTTGCGCGTGAAGGCCTGTTCTTCGAGCGGTGGGTTCTCCAGGCTCTGCGACAGACGATCGAGTTCGGCATTGACGTCGTCGATCTCGGAGGCAAAGGCTTCGCTGGCGTGCTCGGTTTCAATTTCGTCGGCCAAAGACAGGTCGAAATCCTCGGGCAGTTCCAGGTCAACGTTGGCGTGCTCAGGCTCGCTCGCACCCAGGTCCAGCGGATCTTCACCCAAGCCTGCCAGGAAATCGTCCTCGTGACTGAGCACCGGATCATCGTCGGCCAGATCAAGGTCGAAGTCCGACAGATTGTCAGGCTCGGGGCTCACCGCTGACAGCGGCTCGTCCATGACCGGCGTATCGCTGGCACCTGGCGCGTCGTCGAGCAGCAGGTCATCCAGGTCGTCCACCGTGACCACATGATCTTCAGGCGCCGACTCAAGGGCATCCAGGCTCAGGTCAAACTCGTTTTCCAGCGGGTCGACTTCAGCCTCGTCCTGCGCCACGGCTGGCGGCTCAACGACTGGCTCGACCACCGGCGCCTGCTCGGGCTCGTCATCGGCCAGCAGTTCTTCCAGGTACTTGGCATCCAGTTCCGTCGACAGCGCCGCCGTAGTGGCGGCGACTGCGGCGGCAGCGGCAACGGCGGCCACAGGCGCTGCGGTATCGGCCACTTTAGGCTCTACAGGCAATGGCACAACGGCCGGCGCCAGCGCCGGCCCGGCCTCAGCTTGAAGCTTTCCCGCCGCCACCAGCTTTCGTTCATGAGCCGCGAACGCCTTGTGGTTGCCTTGCTCGGCGTAGATTTCCATCAGTTTCAGACGCAGATCGTCGCGCTGCGGCTCTTCTCTGACCGACTCTTCCAGCAGTTCCACAGCCTGGTTCATGCGGCCATAGGCAATATGGATCTCGGCTTGCACCAGAGGATCGGTCGGTCGGTCGCGCGAGGCATTGGCAGCAGCGGCGGCCACGGCAGCCGGGGCCATTTTGTAGCTGGGCGAAGCGACGTCCAGGCCATCGAAGCTGTCGGCCGGCGCATTGAGTTCCATGTCGTTGGTGAACTGCGCTTCTTCGGCCAGGGCACGCGCCATGCGCTTGTGCTTGTCTTTCTCGGCCTTGGCATTGCGACGACGCGCCAGAAACAGCAGCAGCAAGGCCAGGACCAGCAAGGCGGCACCGCCAATCAGGCCAAGCATCACCGGGTTGTCGAGCACGGCCTTGAGCGGATCGGATTCAGGCTCGGCAGCCACAGGCTCCACCGCCAGCGGCTGATCGGCTGGTGGTGTGGCCACCTGGGCTGCCGCCAGGGCGTCTTCAGGTGCAACCTCACCGGCCGGCTTGATCGGCGCACCGGCGGCATCGACAGCAGTGGCCGGCAACGGTGCGACAGCCGGGGTGGCCGGCGCGGCCGGTGCGTTGGCTCCGGCCTGCATCTTGGCCAGTTGATCGTTCTTGAGTTCCATCAGGCGCTGCAGCTTGTCGAGCTGGCTCTGCAGATCGCCCATGCGGCTTTGCAGCTCGGCATTGTCACGACGCGTGGTGTCGAGCGCTTCCTGGGTCACCGCCAGCTTGTTGGCCAGGTCGGCATCGGCCGCCGCGCCTTTCTGGGCGGCGGGGCCGGCCGCGACCAGGCTGAGGTTATCCCTGGCTTCGACCTGGGCGGGGGCTGCGCCTGCACTGGCGCGGCGAGTGGCATCCACCTGACGACTGCCGGCAGGCGTCCTGCGGCCTTCGCGCCAGGCGCGGTATTGCTGGGCCACTTCGGCCACGGCCTGGCTTTGCGGCAAGGCGGTGGCCTGCGGCGCAGTCGGCAAGCGCAAGACCTGGCCTTTCTTGAGGCGGTTGATATTGCCATCGATGAACGCATCCGGATTCAGTGCCTGGATGGCCAGCATGGTCTGTTGAATGGTGCCGCCATTGCGCACCTTCGCCGCGATTTCCCACAGGGTATCGTTGTTGGAGGTGACGTAGCGGGCCGCCTTGTCGGCGCTCGGTGCCGGCAAAGGCGCCTCGGCAGGCGCTGCCGCAGCGGCCGCCGGGGCTTGCGGTGCCGGTGCAGCCACCGGCGGTGTCACCGATGGCAGTTGCGGGGCGGCCGCCGCAGGCACGGCTGCCGGCTTCTCGGCAGGCGCGGCAGCCGTTTCGAATTTGGGCGGGTCCAGCAGCAGGCTGTACTCACGCTGAGCACGGCCATTGGGCCACAGGACCTGTACCAGAAACTTTACGTAAGGATCACGCACCGGCTTGCTGGAAGTAATGCGCAAGACGCTCTTGCCACCGGGATTGATCACCGGGGTAAAGGTCAGGTCACTGAGAAAGGCCTGCCGGGTCACGCCTGCCTGGGCGAAATCGGCCGTCGTGCCCAGGCTGGGCACCAGTTGCGAGGCGTTGATGCCCTTCGCATCCGTCAGCTCGATTTCAGCCAGCAGTGGCTGGTTCAGGGTCGACTTGACCGACAACTCACCAAGCCCCAACGCATGCACCATGCCCGATGACAGTGCCGAAGCTGCAGCGATTGCTACTACCAGTTTACGAACCTGAACCATAGCCCATCCCTTGTTAAATATTCCCCGAAGCTGAAGAACTTAGTTCCGCAATGGGTCTAAAGCGTGTTGTTGCTAGAGTATTTCTGCAAATTACCGACAAGTATCTTTTACACATGGTCTTTTATCAACAATTCACCCAACTGCACAGCATTGAGCGCAGCACCTTTGCGTGCATTATCTGACACAAGCCACAAACCGAGCTGCTTGGGGTCGTCCATCGAGCCACGCACCCGACCAACATAGACCACATCCTGACCCACTGCGTCGCCTACCGGCGTTGGATAGTCACCCGCCTCGACCCACTCGATCCCGGCTGCCGCCTCAAGGCGTTCATTGATGGCCTGCAGGTCGACATCCCTGGCGCCTTGCAGCGAAACGCTGAAGCTGTCGCCAAAAAACACAGGGACCTGAACGCAACTGGCCGCAACCTTCAGCAAAGGCAGACCCAGCAGTTGGCGCAACTCCAGGATCAGGCGTTTTTCCAGGGCCACATGACCGTCGGCATCGGGCGTGCCCACCTGCGCAAGCACGTTGAAAGCCACCTGGCGATCAAAAAAGCGCGGTTCCAGTGGACGGACATTGAGCAATTCGGCGGTCTGGCGTGCCAGCTCGCTGACGCCTTCGCGGCCCACGGTAGAGACGGCCAGGCAGGCCGTGACATCGACGCGCTGAATGTCCAGCAAATCCTGCAAGGGTGCCAGGACCAGGGCCAGCGCAGTGGCCGACGGACTCGGACTGGCCACCAGGCACGCACCCGACAGGCCCGCCAGTCGTGCCGCATTGATTTCAGGCACCACCTGCGGCGCCTGGTCAGCCGGGAAAGCACCGGACAAATCGACCACCGAGCAGCCCGCTTGCAGCGCACGCGGGGCAAAACTCAGGCTGACGGCGGGACCGGCGGCGAAAAACGCCAGGCGCACGCGAGAAAAATCGAAGGCATCGACTTCACGCACTCGTACGTTCTTGCCGCGAAAGGGCACTGAACTGCCGGCAGATTCGGCGCTGGCGAGCAAATGCAGCTCACCCACCGGAAAATCGCGCTCTTCAAGAATCTGGACAATGGTTTCGCCGACAGTACCGGTGGCGCCAATCACGGCGATATCAAAGGACTGGCTCATGCAAAAACCTCAGGAAAAAACAGGGAGCGGCACTTTACGCGGGCAACGCCTGTCAGGCAAACGAGGTCACGGCTCCAGGCCGAGGCAGAAAAAGGCCCCATGGCTCCAGACACCCAGCCAGCGCTGGCCGTCGATCTCACGCACCACCGCCAGCTCGACCAGTTGGTAGAACACATTGCGATGAATCAGGGCCTCGAGGTTGTCACGCACCAGCACATACGGCGCAGGCTCCTGGGTCAGCGGGTCGGTGTGAACACGCAAGGGATGACCGGGGCCGACTTCGACTTCATCGTCGACGTGGGTCAGCAAGCGCAGGACCTGGGTTTCACCTTCGCCCGTCACCTGCAGGATCACGGCCACGAAGGGTGCGTCATCGACCTGGATGCCGACCTTTTCCACCGGCGTGACCAGGAAATAATCATCACCGTCGCGGCGAATGATCCGGGAAAACAGCCGCACCATCGGCTTGCGACTAATGGGCGAGCCCAGGTAGTACCAAGTGCCGTCGCGAGCGATACGCATGTCGATATCACCGCAGAATGCCGGATTCCACAGGTGCACCGGCGGCAATGCACCACTTTTCGGAATCTGCCCCAGCAGATCGTTAACCTTGCCTGAATCACTCATGATGAGTCCTAACGGGAAAGTCCCAACAGACTGCGAGCGTAGTCTTCCAGGGGCGGACCAAGCAAATCTTCAGGACGGGTATCGTAAAGCGTCAGCAATCCGCCGCGACTGCGAATACGGGCGCTGTCGATCAGATAACGCGTACTGGTTTCAACCAGCATCAACTGGATGACGCCGCTGTCGATGCCCATGCGATCCAGTGCTTCTTCGTCTGCCCACTGATCATAGGTGCCGATCCGGTCGTCAGCCCTGGCAAAACGCGCGTAGAGCAGATAGTGAGCACCGGCACTGCGCGCCTCGGTCAAGGCATCGTCAAGGCCGAGCGGCCCACGAGCACGGCGGACCATGGGAAAGAACTCAACAAAGTTATCGAAGGCCTCTTCAGCCACCACATTGGGGCGCGGGTAAGCCTTGCCAGGCGGCACGAAAGCGCCCTGAGCGATGTAGATGAAGGAGTCGGGTTGCAGGCGAAAGTTGCTGGTGCGCCGGGTCTGGCTATGATCGAGCAGGCCGGCATCGCTGAACTGCTCGCGCACCCCCTCCCCCATGTCACTCACTTTCATGCAACCGCCCAGCGCCACAAGCGCCAGCAGCAAGACCAGGCTACGCATCATATTCCTCCCAGAGGCCGGTGACGAAAAACCGGCGAATGGTCGCCTGATGCAGCTTCCGCGCCATTTCCACCCGGATTGCAGACAGATTCGACCGGCCGCCTTATTTATCGGCAGGATCGAGTGCTGGCTCAGGATGGCTGTCGGCATCACGCTTGCGCTTGTTGCCCATGCGCACGCCAATGTCCATCAGGAACTGGAAAAACCCCTCCTGGTCTTCGAGCACATTGCTCCAGAACGGCGAGTGGTACAGCGCCACGGCGCCGTGCACCAGCGCCCACGCCGCGCAGTAATGGAAATACGGGGGAACGTCTTCAAGCTTGCCTTCGTTGATCCGTCCCTTGATCAGCAGGGTCAGGTGCTCGAAGTTGGACGCGCGGATGCGGTGCAGTTCTTCGACCAGTTCGGGCACCTGATTGCCCTTGACGACCTTTTCTTCAAGACGATCAAACAACCGGTAACGCTGCGGGTCACGCATACGGAATTCGAAATAGGCGCGCGACAGCGCTTCCTTGTCCTTGTCGACATCGGCCGAATGCAGCAGCGTATTCAGGTCGCGCTCATAATCAAGCATCAGGCGCAGGTAGATTTCAGCCTTGGATTTGAAGTGCTTGTAGATCGTCCCTTTGCCGATGCCGACCGCGTCGGCAATCATTTCGACGGTGACGCTGTCTTCGCCCTGTTCCAGAAACAGCTTTAGCGCAGTGTCGAGGATTTCCTGCTCACGACGGCGAAATTCACGGACCTTTCGAGGTTCTTTTTGCATAGTGAGTCAATCTGCAAGGCTTAAATCGAAGCCCGGTATTATGCCTGTCTGGCGCGAAATTGCACGGATCATCCACGCGCTGCGACAGTGCGCAACCGGCAAATCTGCCGGTGTTTCAGCCCACATTCAAGGTGTCAGTGCGCAAAAACCGGCGACGCGCCGCCAATGAACTCCATGTAGCCGGTCACGACGACATAAATGGCGAAGTAGGCAAAAATCAATGCCGAGGCGATATACGACCACTTGAGCATGCGCTCGCCGAGCAAGCGTCCACCCTGGTGGGCCAATGCGCACAAGGCAAACGACCAGCAAAGCCCGGCCATGAAGAACCCGCTCAGAAAAGCCGACGCGCCGCCCAGGTCTGCCCCCTGGCGGGCAATGATCGCCCCACCCACTGCAGCGAACCACAAAATGGCGGTCGGTGACGACATGGCCAGGAAAATGCCGCGAAAGAACAAGGTGCGATTGCTGTCGTTGCCGACACGCTCCGGGGTCTGCAACACCGCCGTGGCCGACATCGCGCTCATGATCATCTTGATGCAGAACCAGGTCAGCACCGCCGTGCCGCCCAGCCACAACACATAACGCACCGCCTCATACTGCAACAGCACCGCCATGCCGGTCATGGCCAGCACCGCATAGGCCAGGTCACCGAAACAGGTGCCAATGCCCAGCCATAAGCCCTTGGAAAAACCACGTTGCATGGCCAGGGTCATCATGGCGATATTGGCCAGGCCAATGTCCAGGCATAACGACAGGCTGAGCAGAAAGCCGTTGGAAAACTCCATTTTTCATCGCCTCACATAAAACGGCACGCCAAAGCGCCCTGAAAAACCGCCCACAAGCGCCGATGAGTGGCCTACAGACCATTCATCAAGCTCTGAAGCGATGGTTTGCTATTCCAAAACTGTTTAAAAAATGATCAAAGACGACTGGACGCCATCGTATCCTCATCAATACTTAAAGCGTTGGTGCGCATTCCCCCAAATGTCGCGCCAGTAAAGGCAACCATGGATGACCCTGCCTTTGTTTTACTCCTAATGGTCTTGAACCCGGATTCCCCCCCCAGAACCCGGGTTTCTTTTTGCCTGCGGTTTACGGCTTGTGCGGCAGGCTTCAGGCCTGCACTCGGGCCAGGGGGAACAAGCGGGCAAAGTTGGCGGTGGTCTGCTCGGCAAAACGCTCATAGGGTTCGCCGCGTAGCATGGCCAGAAACTCGGCCACTTCACGCACGTATTGCGGCAGGTTGGGCTTGCCACGATAGGGAATCGGCGCCAGATAAGGCGAGTCGGTCTCGACCAGCAAGCGATCGGCCGGCACCTGGCGCGCGACATCGCGCAAGGCATCGGCATTGCGGAAGGTCACGATGCCGGACAGCGAGATGTAAAAGCCCAGGTCCAGGGCAGCCTTGGCCATCTCCCAATCCTCGGTAAAACAATGCAGCACGCCGGCCTGCGGCAACGCGGCTTCGCGCAGCAGCGCGAGGGTGTCGCTACGGGCCGCACGGGTATGCACGATCACCGGCTTGCCGGTGACTTGCGCAGCCTGAAGGTGCAGGCGAAACGAGTCCTGTTGCACCTCGGCCGCCTCGGGCTCGTAATGGTAATCCAGACCGGTTTCACCGATGGCCACCACCCTGGGGTGATCCAGTTCGCTCAACAGCCACTGCAAGGCTGGCGCCCCGCCCGGTGTCACGTCCAGCGGATGAATGCCCACCGAACAGTCGACATCGCTGTAGCGCTCGGCCACGGCCTTGACCACGGCGGCGTTGTCGGCACTGACGCCGATGCATAGAAAGTGGCCGACGCCGCGGGCGCGGGCGGCCTCCAGCGCAGCGTCCAGCGACCCCGCGTGCGAGGTCAGGTCAAGGCGATCAAGGTGACAATGGGAATCTACAAGCATGGGCAAGGACACAACTACATCGTGTGGGTGGGACGGTCGGACTTCAGGGCACCGGCCAGATGGGTTTCGATCAGGTTGCGGGCGGTATTGTCACCGTCGCTGAATTGCACACCGACGCCGGCGGCGCGGTTGCCCTGTCCGCCCTTGGGCGTGATCCAGATCACGCGCCCGGCGACCGGGACTTTTTCCGGCTCGTCCATCAGGTTGAGCAGCATGAACACCTCGTCACCCAGCTTGTAGTTCTTGCCCGTCGGGATGAACAGGCCACCGTTCTTGACGAAGGGCATGTAGGCGGCATACAGCACGGACTTGTCCTTGATGGTCAAGGACAGAATGCCGTTACGCGGACCAGGACTGATCGGCAAGCTCATTGCAGCTCCTCAAGGTGACATTCAACGCAGTCTACCCTTGTCCGGGCAAGCCTGCCCACTGCACCAGCAAGGCTTCGAGCAGCAGCACGCGATTGAGATTGGCCTTGCCCATGACCTTCTGGCGCTGGGCCAGTACCCAGTCCTGCATGGCCAGCACTTTGTTGCGCGTCGACTTCTGCGCCAGGTATTGCACCACCTTGCGCATGTCCGCCAGGCCCAGGCCCTCTTCGTCCTGGGTCAACTGGTAGCGCAGCATCAGGTACGACCAGTCGCAGAACCAGTCGAACAGCAGCAACAACGGCACGTCTTTCCAGGCTTCGGCCAACTGGGTCGGTGATTGCTGCTGCTTGAGCAGTTTCTTGACGCCGTCGACCACCAGCGCCCGCTGCTCACTGACGCCCTGGGCCTGCAGCTTGACCGCCAGCAGCGGCGAACCGGCGGCCAGGGTCAGCAACTCGATCCGCAGTGACTCACCGGCATCCGGCAGGGCTGCCTGCAACCAGTCCAGGCTCATGCGCTCGCCCGGCAGGGGGCAGGCCTGTTGCACGCAGCGACTCTTGATGGTGGGCAGCAAACGGCTCGGCTGGTGACTGACCAGCAGCAGCACGGTGTTGCCCGAAGGCTCTTCCAGGCTTTTGAGCAAGGCATTGGCAGCATTGATGTTCATCGCCTCGACCGGCTCGATGAGCACGACCTTGCGCCCGCCCATCTGTGCCGTCTGCACCACGAAGCTCACCAGGTCGCGCACCTGATCGACCTTGATGGGTTTGTCGGCCTCTTCAGGCTCCAGGATGTAATTGTCAGGATGGCTGCCGGCGACCAGCAACAGGCACGACTTGCACTGCCCACAGGCCTTGAGCGCCTCGGGCCGCTGACACAGCAGGTGCGCCATCAACCGCTCGGCCAGGGCCCGCTTGCCGATACCGGCCGGTCCGTGCAACAGGTAGGCATGCGCATGCCGGGGGCGGCCGGCCAGTTGCTTCCACAGCGCATCTTGCCAGGGGTAGGCCTCAGCCACGGCAACGGTCCAGCAAGGCGGGCAGCAGCGCATCGAGCGAGCGCTGGACCTGTTCGAGCGACTGCGCGGCATCGATCAGTTGATAGCGTGCAGGTTCAGCGTGTGCGCGTTGCAGGTAGGTGTTGCGCACCGCCTCGAAAAACGCCCGGCCTTCCTGCTCGAAGCGATCCAGCCGACCCCGGGCCGCTGCCCGCGACAGACCGATTTCCACCGGCAGGTCGAATACCAGGGTCAGGTTGGGTCGCAATGCGCCTTGCACAAACTGCTCGAGAATGGCGATGCGCTCATGAGACAGGCCGCGCCCACCGCCCTGATAGGCGTAGGTGGCATCGGTAAACCGATCGCACAACACGACCGCACCACGCGCCAGCGCCGGGCGAATGACCTCGGCCACATGCTGGGCACGCGCCGCAAACACCAGCAGCAGTTCGGCATCGGCACTCATCACCTCGGCACTGGGCGCCAGGAGAATTTCGCGAATTCGCTCGGCCAGTGGCGTGCCGCCCGGCTCGCGGGTCATGACCACATCGACACCCTGGGCACGCAGCTGCGCCGCCAGGTACTCACGATTGGTGCTCTTGCCGGCGCCTTCAGGGCCTTCTAGGGTGATAAACAGGCCAGTCACAAAAAATCCTTGAGGGTCATGGCGCCACCGGCTCGTCGCCGGACGCTTGTTCAGCCTCGGCAGGATCGGTTGGCGCAGGGGTTGAACCGGTGGCCGGTGGCGCCAGGGGCGCGGGGCTCGACCGGTAGTCGGCGCGGCGCTTGATCTGGTACTCGCGCACGGCGGCATTGTGCTCATCCAGACTGGCAGAAAACACATGGCTGCCATCGCCCTTGGCCACGAAATACAGACTGCGCCCGGCTACCGGGTGCAGGGCGGCGTTGATGGCTTCACGACCGGCCAGGGCGATCGGGGTCGGCGGCAGACCGGCAATCACATAGGTGTTGTAAGGCGTGGGTTCCTTGAGGTGCGCGCGGGTGATCTTGCCGTTGTAGCGCTCACCCATGCCGTAGATCACGGTCGGGTCGGTCTGCAGCAGCATGCCGATCTGCAGGCGGCGCACGAACACACCGGCAATCTGGCCACGCTCATGGGGCACGCCGGTTTCCTTCTCGACCAGCGAGGCCATGATCAGCGCCTGGTACGGATCGACATACGGCAGGTCCGGGGCTCGCTGTCGCCATTCGTCGTCCAGCACCTCTTCAAGGCGCTTGTAAGCCAGCTTGAGCAGCTCGGCATCGGTCATGCCACGCACATAGCGGTAAGTGTCCGGAAAGAACCGGCCTTCGGGCACGACACCCGGATAGCCGAGGCGCGTCATCAGTTCACTGTCGCTCAGGCCCTGCAGGGTCTGCTCCAGCTTGTCCTGGCGCGCAAGTGCTGCACGCACCTGACGAAAATTCCAGCCTTCGACCAGTGTCACGCTGTATTGCACCACTTCCTTGCGTTTCCAGACGCCGAACAGGTCCTGGACACTCATGCCTGGTGTCAGGCGATATTCACCGCTGTGCAAGGGCTGGCCCGCGAGGTTGAAGCGCCAGTACAAGCGCAGCCAGAACGCGCCATCAATGACGCCTTCACCCTCAAGGCGATTGAGCACGCCCGACGGCGTGGAGCCATTGGGCACGTCCAGCAGGCGCTCCTGGGCGACATTCAACGGTTGATGCAAGGCCTGGTTCTGCTCCCAGAGCGCATAGCCGAGCCCCAGGACGACCAGCACCACGGCAGTTTCCAGCAACACCAGTAATTTTCGGATCACGAATCAGTTACCCAGAAGCACGCGCGCAATAGACTGCAGTTTACGGGTGAGCGGTCCGACCGGCCAGTTCAACTGCGCAAACCCACGCACCGGCCAGATGCCATACACGCTATTGCACACAAAGAGTTCGTCCGATTGCTCAAGGTCGGACATCGACAGATCGCGTATATCGACCGCAATACCCAGCGTTTGTGCCTGATCGAGCAGTTCACCGCGCATGACGCCAGCCACGCCACAGCGGCTCAGCGCGGCAGTAAGCAACACGCCGTTACGAATCAGGAACAGATTGCTGTACACCCCTTCGACCGGTCGCCCCGAGGTGTCGCGCATCAGCCCCTCGGCATAACGGGGGTCGCGCCATTCGGCACGGGCCAGCACCTGTTCAAGACGATTGAGGTGCTTCAGGCCGGCCAGCAGTGGCTGCTCGGCCAGGCGGGTCTGGCATTCGAACAGTTGCACGCCCTGCTCGTAATGTCCGGCCGGGTATGACGGGGCAGCGGATCCTTGCAGGATGCGCCGTGCCGGCGCATCAGGCGCCGGGGCATAACCGCGCAGGCTGTCGCCACGGGTCAGGATCAGTTTCATGACCCCTTCATCCAGTCCGGCGGCGAAGCGAACCATCTCGTCCCGCACCCGCGACAGGTCAGGCTCGATGGCCAGCCGTGCGCAGGCAGCCTCGAGGCGCTGCAGGTGACGCTCGAACAACACGGGCCGACCGGCCCTGACGGCAACGGTCTCGAACAGGCCATCGCCGTAGGCCAGCCCCCGACTGGTCAGCGACAGGGCGTCAGCCGGGCAGCCGTCGACCCAGGCTTGCATCACTCGCTGAACCGACGGAACACCAGCGAGCCGTTGGTACCGCCAAAACCGAAGGAGTTGGACAGAACCACGTCGATCGGCAGACGCCGGGCCTCATGGGCCACGAAGTCCAGGTCGCAGCCTTCATCGGGCTGGTCGAGGTTGATGGTCGGCGGCGCCACCTGATCGAGCAAGGCCAGTACGCTGAAAATCGCCTCGACGGCACCGGCTGCACCCAGCAGGTGACCGGTCATCGACTTGGTGGAGCTGACCGCCAGTCGGTAGGCATGATCGCCAAATACGCTCTTGATCGCCTGGGCTTCGGCAAGGTCGCCGGCCGGGGTCGAGGTGCCGTGGGCGTTGATGTACTGCACCTGCTCGGGGTTGACCCGCGCATCACGCAGGGCGTTGGTGATGCAGCGCGCAGCACCGGCCCCACTGTCGGGTGGCGAGGTCATGTGGAAGGCATCGCCGCTCATGCCAAAGCCGACCAGTTCGGCCAGGATGGTTGCACCACGCGCCTTGGCGTGCTCAAGCTCTTCGAGCACCATCGCCCCCGAGCCGTCGGACAGCACGAAACCGTCGCGCTCCTTGTCCCAGGGCCGGCTGGCACGCGCCGGTTCGTCATTGCGGGTCGACAACGCACGGGCCGCGCCGAAACCGCCCATGCCCAGACCGCATGCGGCCATTTCGGCGCCGCCGGCAATCATCACGTCGGCTTCACCGTAGGCAATATTGCGGGCCGCCATGCCAATGCAGTGGGTACCGGTGGTGCAGGCCGTGGAAATGGCGTAGTTGGGTCCCTGTGCACCCAGGTGGATGGACAGGAAGCCGGAAATCATGTTGATGATGGAGCCTGGCACGAAAAACGGAGAAATCCGCCCTGGCCCCTGCTCGTGCATCAGACGACTGCTGTTCTCGATGTTGGTCAGGCCGCCAATGCCCGAGCCCATGGCAACGCCGATGCGCTCACGGTTGGCATCGGTCACTTCAAGCCCGGCGTTACGCACTGCCTGAAAACTGGCCGCCAGCCCATACTGAATAAAAAGGTCGACCCGCCGCGCCTCCTTGGGCGCCAGGTATTGCGTGACATCAAATCCTTTCACCGACCCACCGAAGCGTGTAGTGAAAGCCGACAGGTCAGTGTGTTCGATCAGATCAATACCACTGCGGCCTGCCAGAATGCCTTGCCAACTGCTGGGCACATCATTGCCCAGTGGCGATATCATTCCCATCCCGGTGACCACGACGCGTCTACGCGACACAGGACTCTCCTTCTCTCTCGTTGGCGAAACATCTTCATCGTTTCAAAGAAAAAACCGCACGCCGGTAAAAGCAGTGCGGTTTTCCCATGACAACAGGCAGCGATTACGAAGAATCAGGCCTGGTGGCTGTTCACGTAGTCGATGGCAGCCTGAACGGTGGTGATCTTTTCCGCTTCTTCGTCAGGGATTTCGGTTTCGAATTCCTCTTCCAGAGCCATGACCAGCTCGACGGTGTCCAGGGAGTCAGCGCCCAGGTCTTCAACGAAAGAGGACTCGTTCTTCACTTCCTCTTCCTTGACGCCAAGTTGCTCGGCAACGATTTTCTTGACGCGCTCTTCGATGGTGCTCATACCTAGTTTTAACTCCTAGTGGAAATGTTCAGGCATCTGGCCAGTGGGTAAGTGTATAGAAGAGGTTTTGGCTTTTTCAAGCTTGTCGCACCCCTCCGGCTCCCCACCGGCCCTGTACCTACTGAAAGATTGCAGCTTTATAACGGATTTTAGACAGCTCGTATTACATTTTTTTGAAACGAACCGTCGCAATCAGCTCACATGTACATCCCGCCGTTCACCGGGATCGTAGCCCCGGTCACATAGCCTGCACCCTCGGACGCCAGAAATGCTACTACGTTGGCAATTTCCTGCGCCTGCCCAAGGCGACCCAGAGGAATCTGGGTCAACAGCGCTTCACGCTGGGCGTCGGGTAATTCGCGGGTCATGTCCGTATCGATAAAGCCTGGCGCTACCGCATTCACGGTCACGGCACGAGAACCGAGCTCACGCGCCAGGGCACGACTGAAACCTTCCAGCCCAGCCTTCGCGGAAGCGTAGTTTACTTGACCGGCGTTGCCCATGGCACCGACAACTGAACCAATATTGATGATTCGGCCCCAACGCGCCTTGGTCATGCCACGCAACACGCCCTTGGACAGGCGGTACAGACTGGTCAGGTTGGTATTGATTACGTCATGCCATTCGTCGTCTTTCATGCGCATCATCAGGTTATCGCGTGTGATGCCGGCATTGTTGACCAGGATCAACGGCACGCCCACCCGCGCCTGGATGGTCGCCAGGACAGTTTCGACGGACTCGGCATTGCATACGTCCAGCGCCAGGCCGAAACCTTCGATGCCATGTTCCTTGAGGGTTGCGCTGATGCACTCTGCACCGGCTTCGGATGTCGCCGTACCGACAACCACAGCACCGTTGCGCCCCAACTCCAGGGCGATGGCCTGGCCAATACCTCGGCTGGCGCCGGTCACCAGTGCAACTTTACCTTGCAGACTCATGCAGGTTTCTCCTTATTCAAGCCAGTGCCGCACGGGCGGCAGCAAAGGCATCGGGTGTATCCAGGTTGTAGGTCACCACGCCGTCGGCGCAGCGTTTGTTCAGGCCGGCGAGCACCTTGCCCGGGCCACACTCCACCAATTGGGTCACACCGAGACCGGCCAGGCACTGGATGGACTCGACCCAACGCACAGGCTTGTACAACTGCTCCAGCAAGTCACGCTTGAGCGTAGCCAGATCGGTGACGGCTGCAGCACTGACGTTCTGCACCAGGGCAATGCGCGGCTCCTGCCACTCGATCGCCTCGACAGACGAGGCAAAACGCTCGGCCGCAGGACGCATCAGCTCACAGTGCGACGGCACGCTGACCGGCAGCGGCAGTGCACGCTTGGCACCTCGCGCCTTGCACAACTCCATCGCACGCCTGACTGCCTCGGCGCTGCCGGCGATGACGACCTGGCCTGGCGAGTTGAAATTCACCGCACTGACCACTTCACCCTGCGCCGCCTCGGCACACACGGCGATGACATCGGCATCATCCAGCCCCAGGATCGCCGCCATGCCACCCTGCCCGGCCGGCACGGCCTCCTGCATCAGTTGGCCACGGCGCTCGACCAGCCTGACGGCATCTTCCAGCGCCAGGCTTTGCGCGGCGACCAGGGCACTGTATTCACCCAGGCTGTGACCGGCGACATACGCAGGCACGGCACCGCCCTCGGCCAGCCACACATGCCACAGGGCAATGGAGGCGGTCAGAATGGCCGGCTGGGTCTTGTCGGTGCGATTGAGGTCTTCGGCCGGACCCTCCTGAATCAGTTTCCAGAGGTCATAGCCCAGGGCTTCGGACGCCTGTTCAAAGGTATCGAGGATCAACGGATGCTGCGCGCCTTGTTCGGCAAGCATGCCGAGCGATTGCGATCCTTGACCCGGAAAGACGAATGCGAGGGATGCAGACATGTAACAGGCCCCTGAGTGGTTATCTTCGAAATGAGCCGCCGGCAGGACCGACGACATGATGCAAACTGGCACGACTGAACGGTTTGATGACGCACCCGCAGGCAGCGTCACATTTGCCCGCGCTCGCGCAAAAGCGCCTCAAGCCGCCCGCCAAGACGTTGCGGCAGGTTTTCCTGGACTTGCACCACGGCGCGCTGGATTGCGCTTTGCAAGCCGTCGACACCGGCGGCGCCATGACTCTTGACCACGATACCCTGCAACCCCAGGAGGCTGGCACCATTGTGCCGGGCCGGCGCAAGGTCGCTTTTCAGGCGCCGCAGCAGCGGCAAGGCCACCACACCCGCCATCCGGCCCAGCACACCCTGAGTGAACAAGGCCTCGATCCGGTCGGCAATCATGGTGGCCAGGCCTTCGC
This sequence comes from Pseudomonas ovata, assembly GCF_003131185.1. GTDB lineage: Bacteria > Pseudomonadota > Gammaproteobacteria > Pseudomonadales > Pseudomonadaceae > Aquipseudomonas > Aquipseudomonas ovata. Next base: position 44,334 of record NZ_QFFU01000022.1, read on the forward strand.
TGGACTTGAGCAGCACATTGCCGACAAACCCGTCGCACACCACCACATCCGCCTCGCCCCGGTACAGGCCATCGCCCTCGACGAAGCCGATGTAATTGAGCATCGGTGCCGCCTGCAGCAGCGCAGCCGCCTGGCGGACCTGCTGGTTGCCCTTGATGTCTTCGGTGCCGACATTGAGCAGTGCGACCCTGGGTCGCGGCTTGCCCAGCACTTCGGCGGCCACCGCCCCCATGACGGCGAACTGGTACAGGTTTTCGGCACTGCAGTCGACGTTCGCGCCCAGGTCCAGCAACTGGCAATAGCCGCTGCGGGTTGGAATCGCCCCCACCATCGCGGGTCGGTCGATCCCCGGCAGGGTCTTGAGCACGAAACGCGACAACGCCATCAGCGCGCCGGTGTTGCCGGCGCTGACACACGCCTGGGCATGACCGGCCGCCACCAGCCCGAGCGCCACGCGCATCGAAGAATCAGGCTTGCCGCGCAAGGCCTGGGAAGGCCGCTCATCCATGGTGATAACTTCGCTGGCATGCACAACGTGCAGGCGCGTACGGTCCACACCCTGTTGGCGGGCGATCAGTTCTTCAAGGAGGGGGGCTTGGCCGACAAGGACCAGATGCAGCGAGGGGTTGGCAGTCAGGCAGGCGAGGCTTGCCTTTACAATGCTGCGGGGACCGAAGTCCCCGCCCATTGCGTCGATCGCGATGATCGGAGCGGACAAGAAATTACTCGTCAGCGCCCTTGTCGATCACTTTGCGGCCACGGTAAACGCCTTCAGGCGATACGTGGTGACGCAGGTGAACTTCACCGGTGGTTTTCTCAACCGACAGAGCGCTGGCATCGAGGGCGTCGTGCGAACGGCGCATGTCGCGGGCAGAGCGGGATTTTTTGTTCTGCTGAACAGCCATAATTGATTAACTCCTAAACGTTTGGGTCACGCTTTAACTGCGCCAATACACTGAACGGGTTGGACCGTGTTACCTCGTCCACGCTCGGTTCGGGCTCATCGAGACCCGCCGGTTGCTGGCATTCTTCCGGTTGATGAGCCGGCACAATGGGCAAGGCGAGCAGAAGCTCCTCCTCGATCAGTGCCAGCAGATCCAATGGATCTTCGCCCAGTTCCAGTACGTCATAACCTTTCGGCAACGACTGGGTATTCGCACCCTCCTTCACCACGATGTAGGTACATTCGCTCTGGATCGGCAGGGTGACCAGCTCAAGACAGCGCTGGCAAACCATTTTGACCGCGACCTGCAACTGGGTGTGGAAAACCACCGACCGGCGCTCATCTCGCTCGAAAATGAATTTCGCTTGTACCGTGCCGACACTGTCGGCCAACGGGTCGCACAGCCTCTCCAGATCGGCCAGCTGCACGTTTCCTTCAAGGGAAGTGCCGCGATCAGCCAATTTGCGAGGGTCAACGTGAGGTGGAATCTGGTCATTCAACATAGGCGCAGCATTCTAGGGATCACCCCATGGCATGTCAAAGGAAATTCGGCCTGTCAGCAAGGACCGGCCTTGATTAGAATTCAGCGTTCAATCCTTGGAGAATCGCATGCCTTCCCTGCTTCTTGCCTCCAGCTCGCCGTACCGCCGCGAACTGCTTGCCCGCCTGCGCCTGCCCTTCACCTGCAGCTCGCCCGACATCGACGAAAGCCGCCGACCGCACGAGAGCGCCATCGAGCTGGTGCAACGCCTGGCCCGGGAAAAGGCCCAGGCCCTGGCAGGCAGTCATCCGGACCACCTGATCATCGGCTCCGACCAGGTGGCCGTGCTGGACGAGCAGATCCTCGGCAAGCCCCACACCTTCGAGCGCGCTCTGGCGCAACTGTCGTCCGCCAGCGGCAAACGGGTCACGTTCCTCACCGGCCTGACGCTGCTCAACAGCCGCACCGGCCAGTGCCAGGTCGATTGCGTGCCGTTCAGCGTCACCTTTCGCGAACTGGAACCCGCCACCCTGGCGCGCTACCTGCACGCCGAGCAGCCCTACGACTGCGCCGGCAGCTTCAAGGCCGAAGGCCTGGGAATCAGTCTGTTTCGCAGCACCGAAGGCACGGACGCCACCAGCCTGATCGGCCTGCCGTTGATCCGGCTGGTCGACATGCTGTTAAAGGAAGGCGTCAGCGTGCCCTGATAAAAAAGCCCGACCAGCGGCCGGGCTTTAGCGCAAGCTCGGCCCGGTAAAGCCGGCCCACATGGCCAGGCGCTCGGCGATGCTGGTGCCCAATTTCTTGGAGAACCGGTCGAACGGCGATTCCTGAATCGTATAGTCGACAATGTCCTTGGCCCCGATCACTTCGCGCGCCACATAGCTCGAACTGCCCAGCGCATCGACCAGGCCCAGCCCCACGGCCTGCTCACCGGTCCAGATCAGGCCGGAGAACAGCTCGGGATGCTCCTTGTCCTTGAGGCGATCACCACGCCCCTGCTTGACGCTGGCGATGAACTGACGGTGCGTGGTGGCCAGCACTTCCTGCCAGAACTGCGCCTCATCGGCCTTGGGCGGCTGGAACGGATCGAGAAAGGCCTTGTGCTCACCCGAGGTGTAGGTGCGCCGCTCCACACCCAGCTTCTCCATTGCGCCCACAAAGCCGAAACCGGCCGCAGTCACACCGATCGAACCGACCAGGCTGGCCTTGTCGGCATAGATCTGATCGGCTGCGCTGGCAATGTAGTAGGCGCCCGAGGCGCCCAGGTCACTGATCACGGCATAGACCTTGATGGCCGGCTTCTCGGCGCGCAGGCGACGAATCTCGTCATACACATAGCCCGACTGCACCGGACTGCCACCGGGGCTGTTGATACGCAGGATCACGCCACGGGTATTGGCATCCTCGAAAGCTGCACGCAGGCTGCCGACAATATTGTCGGCACTGGCCGACTCCTTGTCGGCGATCATGCCCTGGATCTCGATCAGTGCGGTGTGGCTGCCCGAGCCCGATACCTTTTTATCGCCAAACAGCGGCATGAACAGCATCAGCGCCGTGAACAGATAGGCAAACGTCAGAAACTTGAAAAAAATACCCCAGCGCCGGCTGCGGCGCTGCTCCTGAACACCAGCCAGCAGGGTCTTCTCCAGCAGCTTCCAGCTCTTGGCGTCTTCCGGCGATCCGTCCCGGTCCTGCGACAGTGCGTTCCATTTATCAGACATGGCTCATCTACCCCTGCTGCAAAAGCGAGTGGCTGCGCTTGCCCAACCAGGCACGCAGTTCGGAAAAATGCTCAATGGCCAATCGTGGCTGGTAGGCACGCAGCGACTCCAGCGACTGGGCGCCATAGCCCACCGCCACCGAATCCATGCCGGCATTGCGGGCCATCAACAGGTCGAAGGAAGCATCGCCAATCATCAGCGAACGCTCGGGCGGCACATCGCAGTGCGCCATGATTTCGTGCAGCATCAACGGATCAGGCTTGCTGGCCGTTTCGTCGGCCGCCCGGGTGATGTCGAAATACTCCAGCCAGCCATGCGCACCCAGCACCCGATCCAGCCCGCGCCGCGCCTTGCCGGTGGCCACCGCCAGGCGGTAGCCCTCCTCGCGAAAGGCCTGCATCGATTCCAGCACGCCGTCAAACAGCGGCGAAGCCACCTGATCCATGGCCATGTAGCTGTCGGCATAGCGCTGGCGAAAATCCAGCAGCGCATTGGGAGAAATGTCCGGATACAGCGTGCGAATGGCTTCGGGCAGGCCGAGGCCGATGATGCCCTTGATCGCCAGCTCGTCACGCACCGGCATGTCACCGGTCAGCGCCGCCTCGCTCATGGCCTGGACAATACGCCCGATGGAATCGGCCAGCGTGCCGTCCCAGTCGAAAATCAGCAGGTCATAGTCACGGCGCACTCAAACGCTCCACGGTCTTGGCCCACATCTCATCGACCGGCGCCTGCAACTGCAGCAGACCACCATCGGGCAGCGGTACATTAAGCATATAGGCATGCAGGAACAGGCGCTTGCCGCCCAGTTCGCGGATCTCACGGGAGAAATCCTCGTCTCCGTACTTGGTGTCACCGGCAATGCAATGCCCGGCATGCAGGGTGTGCACGCGAATCTGGTGGGTGCGACCGGTCACCGGCTTGGCCTCGACCATGGTGGCGAAATCGCCGAAGCGACGCAGCACCTTGAACAGCGTCAGGGCCTCCTTGCCTTCATCATTGACTTCGACCATGCGCTCGCCCGAACGCAGGTTGCTCTTGAGCAACGGGGCGCGCACCTGCTTGCAACTGGTCGCCCAGTTGCCACGTACCAGCGCCATGTAGCGCTTGTCGACCCCGTCGCCGCGCAAGGCTTCGTGCAGGTGCCGCAGCATGCTGCGCTTCTTGGCGATCATCAGCAGACCTGAGGTGTCGCGGTCCAGACGATGGACCAGTTCCAGCTCCTTGGCATCGGGGCGCAGCTGGCGAAAAGCCTCGATCACGCCAAAACTCAGGCCGCTGCCGCCATGCACGGCGATACCCGCCGGCTTGTTGATCACGATCAGCGCCTTGTCCTCATGGACAATCGAGGCCTCCAGGCGCTGCAGCAGGGCCTGTGCCACCGGCACCGGCTCGTCACGCTCAGGCACCCGCACCGGCGGAATGCGCACGATATCACCGGCCTGCAGCTTGTACTCGGGCTTGGTGCGCCCCTTGTTCACCCGCACTTCGCCCTTGCGCACGATGCGGTAGATCAAGGTCTTGGGCACGCCCTTCAGGTACGTGATCAGGAAATTATCAATACGTTGACCGGCAAGTTCCGGCGCAACCTCGACCAGCTGGACGCCGGGGGTTGGGGGGGCAATATTCGTCATGCCGCGAATCATAACAATTTTTTATGGATTTGAAGCACTTAATGATTGCTGCTATAGTCGCGAACGCCGCCAAAAGCGGTCGGACAGCGGACAAACGGTTGACAACCGGCCCTGACCAACGCAATTCACAGGGCGGGAGGCCGCCCTGCAAGGCTCTCGGTGATAACGAAGCCCCCTGGAAATGTAACAAGCGCGCGTGACATGAGGCCTGAAATACGCCGGATCGCTGAGTCGATACTCGCCTTCCCGAGCGAAGAACCCACGGCCAGTTCACAAGGTGCAGTCGCTTCCGGGCGCTTTGAGCGAAGCCTTACGAACAACGCCTCGAGCCATGATGCGCGACCTTCCACGGGAAGATCGCGGTAAATGCCAACCCGCTGCGGATTCTGCGCACGGCAGCACCCGAATTATCAGGGATACGTGTAGGGCGGAGACGCACGACCATCGGACTGTGTAGCAACAACGCTGTTCAAGACGCTTCATCTCGTCCGCTACCGATGGCCGATTCCTCCTCCTGATCAAGCTTTTGCTGGCTGGGTGCCTTATGTCACCACAGCAAACAGGATACGTCGTTGCGACTTTCCGGCCCTGTTGGCCGGAATCTTCGCCAGAAACTGGAGTACCCCGGTACTCCTGACGTGCTCTGACACCGACCGTGAGAAGTCGTGTGTGCCGAACGCCGTTTCCGGCAGCCCGGAAACCGACGGTACTACATGAAAAGAATGCTGATTAACGCAACTCAACCCGAAGAGTTGCGTGTTGCCCTGGTAGATGGCCAGCGCCTCTACGACCTGGACATCGAGTCCGGTGCCCGCGAGCAGAAAAAGGCCAATATCTATAAAGGCCGCATCACTCGCATCGAGCCAAGCCTGGAGGCCGCCTTCGTCGATTTCGGCTCCGAGCGCCACGGCTTCCTGCCCCTCAAGGAAATCTCCCGCGAATACTTCAAGAAAAATCCTGAAGGCCGCGTCAACATCAAGGACGTCCTGAGCGAAGGCCAGGAAGTCATCGTTCAGGTCGAGAAAGAAGAACGTGGCAACAAGGGCGCCGCCCTGACCACCTTCATCAGCCTGGCCGGCCGTTACCTGGTGCTGATGCCCAACAACCCGCGTGCCGGCGGCATCTCGCGCCGCATCGAAGGCGAAGAGCGCAACGAGCTGCGCGAGGCCCTTAACGGCCTGATCGCACCGGCCGACATGGGTTTGATCGTACGCACTGCCGGCCTGGGCCGCAGCAGCGAAGAAATGCAGTGGGACCTCGACTACCTGCTGCAGCTGTGGACCGCCATCAAGGAAGCGTCCCTGGATCGCTCCGCCCCTTTCCTGATCTACCAGGAAAGCAATGTCATCATCCGCGCCATCCGCGACTACCTGCGCCAGGACATCGGTGAAGTCCTGATCGACAGCATCGAGGCCCAGGAAGAAGCCCTGACCTTCATCCGCCAGGTGATGCCGCAGTACGCCAGCAAGATCAAGCTGTACGAAGACAGCGTGCCGCTGTTCAACCGCTTCCAGATTGAAAGCCAGATCGAAACCGCCTTCCAGCGCGTGGTCGAACTGCCGTCCGGCGGCTCGATCGTGATCGACCCGACCGAAGCCCTGGTGTCCATCGACATCAACTCGGCGCGCGCCACCAAAGGCAGCGACATCGAAGAAACCGCCCTGCAGACCAACCTGGAAGCGGCCGAGGAAATCGCCCGCCAGCTGCGCCTGCGTGACATCGGCGGCCTGATCGTCATCGACTTCATCGACATGACGCCGGCCAAGAACCAGCGCGCCGTGGAAGAGAAAGTCCGCGAAAGCCTGGAAGCCGACCGCGCCCGCGTTCAGGTCGGGCGCATCTCGCGCTTCGGCCTGCTGGAAATGTCCCGTCAGCGCCTGCGTCCTTCGCTGGGCGAAAGCAGCGGCATTGTCTGCCCACGCTGCAACGGCACCGGCATCATCCGTGACGTCGAGTCCCTGTCGCTGGCCATCCTGCGCCTGATCGAAGAAGAAGCCCTGAAGGACCGCACCGCCGAAGTCCGCGCCCAGGTGCCGATTCCGGTCGCAGCGTTCCTGCTCAATGAAAAGCGCAACTCGATCACCAAGATCGAACTGCGTACCCGCGCCCGTATTGTCATTCTGCCGACCGATCATCTGGAAACGCCGCATTTCGAAGTGCAGCGCCTGCGTGACGACAACCCGGACGCCAACATCAACACCAGCTACGAAATCGCTGCGGCCGCCGCCGAAGTCGAAGAGGTCGTGCCCCAGGTCAGCGCCACACGCACCCTGGTTCGCCAGGAAGCGGCGGTCAAGACCGCGCCGGCCCGCGCCAACGCCCCGATGCCAGCCGAAGAGGCAGCCCCTGCCCCCGCGCCTGTCGCAGCACCGACACCGGTGCATGAGCCCAGCCTGTTCAAGGGCCTGGTGAAATCGCTGGTCAGCCTGTTTGCCACCAGCAAGCCGGAGCCGGTCGCGCCAGTCGCGGCTGAAAAGCCTGCCGCCACCGAGCGCCCGGCACGCAATGACGAGCGTCGTAACGGTCGCCAGCAGAGCCGTGGCCGCAACAACCGTCGCGACGAAGAGCGCAAGCCACGCGAAGAGCGTGCCGAGCGCGCCCCGCGTGAAGAGCGTGCGCCTCGTGAAGAACGCGCCCCACGCGAAGAGCGTGCGCCTCGTGAAGAACGCGCCCCACGCGAAGAGCGCGCTCCACGTGAAGAACGTGCACCTCGTGAAGAGCGCGCACCACGCGAAGAACGTGCCCCTCGCGAGGAACGTGCACCGCGTGAAGAAAACGGCCAGCGTGAAGAACGCCCGGCCCGCGCCCCGCGCGAAGAACGCAACTCTCGCGACCGCAAGCCGCGTGAAGAGCGTGTGCGTGAACTGCGCGAACCACTGGATGCCGCACCGGTCGCCGCTGCACTGGCAGCCGATGCCGTCGCTGCACCCAGCGCCGAAGCACCGGTTCGTGAAGAGCGCCCTGAGCGCGCACCGCGTGAAGAACGTCAGCCACGCCCACCGCGTGAAGAGCGTCAGCCTCGCGTCGAGCAGGACACCGACACCGCTGAAGAAGAGGCTCTGAGCAGCGAAGAACAGGCCCACGACGATCAGCAGGAAGGCAACGAGGGTGATCGCCCGCGTCGTCGCTCGCGTGGTCAACGTCGTCGCAGCAACCGTCGTGAGCGTCAACGCGATGCCAACGGCAACATCATTGAAGGCAGCGAAGAAGCCGGTAACGATGACAACAGCGACGCCCTGGCCGCCGGCCTGGTCGTAACGGCTGCCGTCGCAGGCGGCGTGCTTAGCGCGCCAGCCGAAGCCGATGCCCATCAACAGGCCGAACGTGCCAGTGATGTTACCGTGCAAACGACCGAGCCTGCAGCAGAGACGGTTGCCGGCAGCACTGAAACTGCAGCGCCTGCCCGGGTGGACACTCAGGCAGCAGTGGCCGAAGCGCCAGCCGCCGACGAGCCTGCCCGCTTTGAAGCGCCGGTCACAGATGTCACCGCCAGCGAGGCGCCGGTTACTCAGGCCCCTGCAGCAGACATCGTTCCGGTAGAAGCGCCGGTGGTTGAACGTTTCGAGCCTGCACCCGCAAGCCCGGCCGTTCCAGACGTCGAGCTGAACACCGAAGCGCCTGCCCCGGTCGTGATTGCCGATGACCAGCCTGCTGCACGGTTCACGCCGACACCCGAGCCGACACCTGAAGTCGAAGCCCAGGTTGAAGCCTCCAGCATCACCGATGCTCCGGCAACCGAATCGGCTGAACTCGTGCCTGTCGCCCAGACCGAGCCTGTCGTCGAAGCCCCTGCTGTCGTCGAGGCACCGGTAGTCGAGACTGTCGCGGTCGAGGCATCAGCCGTTGTGACGCCAGCCATTGAAACCCCGGTGGTTGAAGCGCCGGTCATCGATACGCCTGCCGTCGACGTGCCAGCCCCTGTCGAAGCCCCGGCCCTGCCGGTCAGCAGCTCGGGCCGCGCGCCTAACGATCCACGCGAAGTGCGTCGTCGCAAGCGTGAAGCGGAGGAGCAGCGTCGCCTGCAAGCTGAAAACCAGGCAGCACCTGTGGCGCCGGTCGAGGCCCCTGTCGTCGAAGCCCCTGTGGTTGAAAACGCGGCAATCGAAGCACCAGCCGTAGAGCCTCTGGTCAGCACCGAGGCTCCCGTGGCACAGGACACCGTAGAGGAAAAGGTCGAACCGACCGCTCCTCGCAAGGCCCTGACTGAGGAAGAAACCAGCGAAAGCAAACCGCTGGTCTGATCGACCTCATGAAAAAAGCCCCGCCTGCGCAAGCAGACGGGGCTTTTTTTTGGTCTGTGGTATGACCCGCCAGTTGGCTGCCTCCTTCCCTACACGAGTTTCTTCATGCCCTCCCCCTTGAAAGGCTTCACCGATGCCGACGTCCCGGACCAGTCCGGCAAATGCTTTATCGTCACCGGGGCCAACACCGGACTCGGCTACGAAATAACACGCGTCCTGGCTGTACGCGGTGCACGTGTCCTGCTCGCGTGCCGCGACCCGGTCAAGGCCGAGCAGGCCATGACGCGCCTCAAGACGCTGGCGCCACAGGCTGACCTGGCCTTCCTGCCACTGGATCTCAGCGACTTGCCCAGCATCCAGGCAGCGGCCCGCCAGGCGACAGGCGAACCACGCCTGGACGCATTGATCAATAATGCCGGCGTCATGACACCACCGCTGATGCGGACCCAGCAAGGCTTTGAACTGCAATGGGGCGTCAATCACCTTGGTAGCTTTGCCCTGACAGCCCTGTTACTGCCCAAGCTGGGTGAAACACCTGGCGCCAGGGTCGTGACCACTTCCAGCCTGGCCCACCGGGGCGCCAGCATCGACTGGGAGGACCTCAATGCCGAGCGCCGCTACAGCCGAATAAAGCGCTATGGCGCCAGCAAACTGGCCAATGCCTTGTTCTTTTTCGAGCTTGACCGACGCCTGCGTGCCACAGGGTCGAAGGTGATGGCAGTGGGCTGTCATCCAGGCATCGCCGCCACCGAACTGGGACGTTTCATGGGGCCCATGAAGGTTTTCGGGCCCATGGTGGGGTGGCTGCTCAACACGGCGCAAAAAGGCGCATGGCCTGCATTGCAAGCAGCAACAGCAATAGTGAAGCCAGGTGCTTACTATGGCCCGACCGGCCTGGGTGAAGCCCGAGGCGCCTCAGGCGAGGCGTCACGCTCGGCGCAGGCGCAGGATCCTGTAATGGCGCGACGCCTCTGGGAGCAGTCGATCAGCATGACCGGAATTGATCCCGGCCTGCCGCCTGCACCTTGAGCCTGAAGCTCAATACAGATTAGGCTCCATCTCCAGGCTGACACCGAAGCGCTCGATGACATCGGCCTGTATGCGCTGCGCCAGGCTCAACAACTGCAGGCCGCTGGCCTGGCCATGGTTGACCAGCACCAGCGCCTGCAAGCGATGCACACCGGCATCCCCGTCACGAAAGCCCTTCCAGCCAGCCTGCTCGATCAGCCAGCCGGCAGCCAGCTTCACCTGCTCATCACCTTGCGGGTAAGCCACCAGTTGCGGATAACGCGCCTTGAGGGCTTCGGCCTGGGCAACCGGCACCAGCGGGTTCTTGAAAAAACTGCCGGCATTGCCCAGTACGGCCGGGTCGGGCAGTTTCTCGCTGCGAATGGCACAGATGGCCCGGCTGACATCCAGCGGGGTCGGCTGTTCAATACCCTGCTCGACCAAGCGCTGACGCACAGGGCCATATTCCAGGTGCAGGTGCGCCTGACGGCTCAGGATGAAACGTACGCGCAGAATGATCCAGCGCCCGGCCTGTTGCTTGAACACGCTGTCGCGATAACCGAAGCGGCACTGCTCCAGGGAAAACTCGTGCAACTCGCCGGTTTCACGCTCCAGGGCGACCAGGCTGTGGAACACATCCTTGAGCTCGACCCCATAGGCACCGATGTTCTGCATCGGTGCAGCACCCACGGTGCCAGGGATCAGGCTGAGGTTTTCCAGCCCTGCCAGGCCCATCTGCAAACAGGTCTGCACGAAGGGGTGCCAGGGCTCGCCCGCCTCGGCCTCGACCACCACCCGCTGCGGCTCATCGCTCAGGATACGCACGCCGCGACTGGCCATGCGCACCACCAGCGCCTGCACATCAGCAGTCAGCAACAGGTTGCTGCCACCGCCGATCACCAGCAACGGCACCTGAAGCTCACGGGCACAGGCCAGGGCCTGGCGCACCTCGTCGTCATCATGGGCCTGGGCAAACAACCGGGCCTGGACATCGACGCCAAAGCTGTTGAACGGCTTGAGCGAAACTGCAGGCTGCACATCAAGGCTCATGCGCTGTGCCTCTTCAGAACCCACCTCAACCCTCCAGCAAGCGCCGTACGCGCTCCAGGTCTTCAGGGGTGTCGACGCCCGCCGGCGGTGCCTCGACGGCATCGGCGACATGAATACGCACACCGTGCCAGAGCGCTCGCAACTGCTCCAGCGACTCGGTATTCTCCAGCCAGCACGGCCCCCACGCCACGAAATCATGCAAGAAACCCGCACGGTACGCGTAGATGCCGATATGGCGACGATAGGGTACGCCCTCTGGCAGCACATCACGGCTGGCCGCCAGCGCATCGCGCGCCCAGGGCAGCGGTGCGCGGCTGAACGTCAGGGCCAGGCCGTTGAGGTCGGTCGCGACCTTGACCACATTGGGATTGAACAGGCTGGTGACATCCTCGAGCGGCTCGGCCAGGGTGGCCATGCCGGCTTCGGGGTGTGCCGCCAGATTGGCGGCTACCTGATCGATCACCGCAGGCGGAATCATCGGCTCGTCGCCCTGCACATTGACCACGATGGCATCCGCCGCCAGGCCCAGCTTGCCGGCCACCTCGGCCAGACGGTCAGTGCCGGAGTTGTGATCTTCGCGGGTCAGCAGCACTTCGGCGCCAAAGCCCTGACAGGCTTCGACGATGCGTGCGTCATCGGTGGCCACGACCACACGTTCGGCGCTGCTCTTGCGGGCCTGTTCCCAGACATGCTGGACCATCGGCTTGCCGGCAATGGTCTTGAGCGGCTTGCCAGGGAATCGGCTGGAGCCGAAACGCGCCGGAATCACCACGGTAAAAGGGGCGGTCATTTCTCCAGACGCTCCTCGGCGGTCAGGGTGCGCGCTTCGCTTTCGAGCATCACCGGAATGCCGTCGCGGACAGGATAGGCCAGGCCCGCGCCCTTGCTGATCAACTCGGTCTTGTCAGCGCTGAGTTTAAGAGGCCCCTTGCAGATCGGGCAGGCGAGGATGTCGAGCAGTTTGGTATCCATGAAAGGTCCCGTCATTGAATAAGAAGTGCCAGCCGCTCGTCGAACCAGCTGACGAATGCTGCAGACGGCTGGGCGTCCACAGCCAGGTACCACCAGTCTTCGGCGGCAAAGGAACGGCATTTCACCGCATCCTTCTCGGTCATGACCAACGGCAGTGCCGGTGTGAACGCCAGCGCTTGTGCGTCAAATACGGCATGGTCGGCGAAGGCATGCGGCACAGGCCGCCAGTCTAGCCTTTCGAGGGTGGTGAAGAAACGTTGCGGGTTGCCGATGCCAGCCACCGCGTGCACGGCCTGCCCGGGCGGAAAATGCGCCACGCCGACGCGCTGGCCGGTACGCAGGTTGACCAGGGCCGAAGGCTGGAGGGTAAAGGCGAAACCATCCTCGCGATCGCTCGGCGCACCGTTGTAGAGCAACGCATCGACGCCTTGCAGGCGCTCGACCGGCTCACGCAGGGGACCGGCCGGCAGGCAGCGACGGTTACCCAGCCCGCGAGCGGCATCGATCAACACCAGCTCCAGGTCTCGGGCCAGGCGGTAATGCTGCAAGCCGTCGTCAGAGAGAATCAGGTCGAGCGGTTCGGCGTCGAGCAGCGCCTGCACGGCGCGCCCGCGATCAGGATCGATCATCAGCGGTACGCCGGTGCGCTGCACGATCAGCAAGGGTTCGTCGCCGGCCTCGGCTGCGCTCTGCCCGGCCTGCACCCGCCATGGCAGGCTCGGTGGCCTGGCGCCATAACCACGGCTGACCACCCCGACCTTCAGGCCACGGCGGCGACACTGCTCGATCAGCCAGAGGATCATCGGCGTCTTGCCGGTGCCACCCACTGTGATATTACCCACCACGATAACCGGCACTGACGCCTTGTAGATCGTGCCGTCGCCTGCCAGAAAGCGCGCTCGCTTGTTGTTGACCACTCGCCGATACAGACACTCCAGCGGCCGCAACAGCGCCAGGGCCGGATGCCCCTGATACCAGGCGGCAAGCAAGCGATCGGAAAGCGCCATCAGTTAGCCTGAGCGGCCTGAACGGTGGTCATGCGCAGATGGCTGAAACCCAGTTTGCCGGCCGCATCCATGGCCGTGACCACCGCCTGGTGCGGGGTCTTGCCATCGGCACTGATCGACAGTGGCAGGCTGGTGTCACCGGCGGACTCACGCTGCAAGGCGTCGATCAGGCTGGCCAGGTCATTGCTGGGCAACATCTGGTTGTTCACCGAAAAGATGCCGTCGGCATTGATCGCGATGTCCACCTGCTTGCGAGCGGCGTCGTCGTTCGAAGCCCCGGTCACCGCCTGTGGCAGGTCGACACGCAACTGCGTCTCACGGGTAAACGTGGTGGTCAGGATGAAAAACAGCAGGAGGATGAACACCACATCGATCAAGGCCACCAGATTGATGTCGATGATGTCGCGCTGCTTGCGGCGACGGAACTTCACTTTCTCTTGCCCCCGGTCTTGGCCAGGGACCTGAGATCGACCGGCGCATCGACCAGATCCACTTCGCGGTCGCCCTGCACCACTTCAACCAGGCGGATGGCCTGCTGCTCCATGCCGACCACCAGTTCATCGACCCGGCCTTGCAGGAAGCGATGAAAGAAGATCGTCGGGATGGCGACCATCAGGCCCGAAGCCGTACAGATCAGCGCCTTGGAAATACCGCCGGCCAGGACCACGGCATTGCCGGCCGTGCCGGTGGCGTTGAACGAAGCGAAAATGTCGATCATGCCCAGCACCGTACCCAGCAGACCGAGCAATGGCGCCATTGCACCGATCGACCCCAGGGCACTGAGGTAGCGCTCCAGTTCGTGGATAACGCGCGCGGCGGCCTCTTCGATACTTTCTTTCATGATCTCGCGACCATGCTTGGAGTTGGCCAGGCCTGCGGCCATGATCTCTCCCAGCGGCGAGTCGGCACGCAGTTGCTTGAGCTTTTCGCCATCCAGCCTGTTTTCCTGGATCCACTGCCAGACCTGCCCCAGCAGGTGCGGCGGCGTGATACGGCTGCTGCGCAGCGTCCAGAGGCGCTCAACGATGATGCCGGCTGCGACGATCGAACTCAGAATGATCGGTAGCATCATCCAGCCACCGGATTTGACCAGTTCCCACACAGTGCCGTCTCCCCTGAAAAATTGGCGCCACTCTAACACGACCGATGGCCGGTATCGACGCATCAATCTCGCCAGAAACGCCGCTGCGCACGTACAGCCTCCGGCTCGCCGAACGCCCCCAGGCGCAGACGGATCGCGCCGGCCTCGGCGCTGTCATGAACGCCGATGCCCAAAGCCTTGTAGCGGGCCATGACCAGAGGGTGCGGGTGGCCGAACGTATTGTGCCGTCCGCGGGAAATCAGTACGCCCCTGGGGGCCACGCGCTCCAGCAGACGCCGCGAGGACGAGGTGCGGCTGCCATGGTGCGGCGCCTGCAACCAGTGGGCCTGCAAGTCAAAGTCCGCCGCCAGCAGTGCACGTTCGGCACCGGCTTCGATATCACCGGTCAACAGCAAGCGCTCGCCATTGGCCTCGACACTCAGCACACACGAGGACTCGTTGCTGCTACGTGCGTCTTCCCAGCGCCAGGTCGCGAACTGCACGCCATTCCATTGCCAGCGCTCCCCGGTACGGCATGACTGGGCTGCCAGTGAAGCCGGCAGGGCCTCGGCCTCACCGCTCACCACCCGCTTGACCGGCATGCCACGCTGCACCGCCAGGGCCCCGCCGGCGTGGTCGGCATGCGCATGACTGATCAGCATCAGGTCCAGTTGGCGCACCCCGGCCTTGCGCAGCACGGGCAGCACCACGCGCTCGCCGAGATCGCCTCCGGCCGTGGCAGGGCCGGCGTCATACAGCAGCGTGTGGTCGCGGGTGCGCAACAGGACCGCCAGGCCCTGGCCGACATCCAGCTGCAGCACCTCCACATGTCCGTGCGCAATCCTGTCTGGCGGTGCAAAGACACATAAAAGCAGTAACGGCCAGCCCAGTGGCCGCAAGGGCAAGCCTGCTGGCAACAACAGCAACAGCGCGCCGATCAGGCTCAAGCCCCAGGCCCACAAAGGTATGGTCGCCGGCACCCAGACCGGCACTTGCCCGGCCAGCCAGCCCAGCGCCACGAACAGCATGTGCAAGGCACCGCCGGCCAGCCATAACAGCGCTTCCCCCGCCCCCGGCACTGGCAACAACAGTGTGCCCAGCAGCGCCAGCGGCAAGACAACCAGACTCACCCACGGCACCGCCAGCAGATTAGCGAAAGGCGCACTGAGACTGACCGGCAGGTTCAACGCCAGCAACACAGGCAACAGCCCGATAGCGATCAACCACTGCGCCCGGGTCCAGGCCTGCCACCAGCGCCAGGCACCCAGCCGTGCGCCGAAGGTCAGCATCAGCACGCCCACCGCCGCAAATGACAGCCATAACCCCGGCTGCAGGCTGGCCAGCGGCTCGAAGAGCAGCACCAGGTTGAGCGACACCAGCCAGGGCCACAGCAGCCCCAGGTGTCGAAAGCGCAAGCGCCACAGCAAGACCATGGCGACCATCGCACACGCCCGCCGCACCGGCACCTCGAAGCCCGCCAGCAGCCCATACCCCAGGGCCGCCGCAAAGGCCAGCCCGCATGCCCAGGGCAACCAGGGCCAGGCGCGCGGCCACAGGCCCCAACGCGCCAGCGCAGCGATCAGGAAATACACCGCGCCAGCCAGCAACCCGACATGCTGGCCCGAGATCACCAGCAGGTGCACCGTGCCGGTCTCCTGCAACACCTGCCAGTCGTCACTGCCCAACCCGGCGCCGTCGCCCAGTACCAGTGCCGCCAGCGCGCCCTCGCGCCCTTGTGCATCGACCGCCAACAACCGCTGGCGAATGGCTTCGCGCCAGGCGCCCTGCCCGGATGCCAGTAACTGACCATCGACCACCGTACCGCTCGCACCGATACGCCGCGCCAGCAGCCAGGCCGGGTAATCGAAGGTCCCTGGATTGACCAGCCCGTCCGGGCGCCGCAACTTGACCGCCAGCCGCCAGCGTTCACCACTGCGCACCTGTGGCCCGCCCTGCCAGCTCACCCGGATGCGCTGCGGCAACCGGGCACGCCGTGAGTGAGCGTCCTTGAGCTCGAAACGGACAACGCCCTCACTGGCGCTCGGCAATCCGCTCACCTCGCCCTGCAGCCACAGTGTCTGGCCATCGAGCCTGGGCAACAGCCGGTCATCCAGCGCCCATTGCGCCGACAGGCAGGCCCAGCTCAACCCCAACAGCCATAGCGCCAGCGGATAGGTGCGGTACGGCAACAGCATCAAGGCCAGCACCGGCATCAGCAGCAACAGCCAGCCCGGCGGCAAGGCCGGCAAAAAACGCAGGGTCAACAGACCCAGTGCAAGCGCGACCATCCCTGTGCGCATGAGCATTCCTCAGGCAGAAAAGCCTTACAGAATGGCGGCGAAACACCGGCTGTACAGCCGCAGAGTGTTGCAGCGTTTAAGTAGTAAAAGCCCTGCCTGTATAGGTCCTTTTTCTTACACAGTCCGCAGAAATGCCCGGCTTTTTTCTACGTGCTTCATGGCTAGCCTGCCAGGTCTTTTCGATTCAACGACTGCCAGGAACCCATGCATGCTCGCCACCGATGGTCATTTCAACCTGTACCTCGACACGCTCGGCCATGACTTTCAAGTGCTGTCTTTCGACGGTGAGGAAGCGATCAGCCAACCGTATCGGTTCACGGTGGAACTGGTCAGCGAACGCCCGCAACTGAAACTTGCCTCACTGCTGCATCAAATGGCGTTCCTGGCGTTCGATCGCACCGGGGCGGGCATTCATGGCCAGGTCCAGCGCATCGTGCAACGCGACAGCGGCCAGCGCCTGGCGCACTACAGCCTGACCCTCGTGCCGCGGCTTGACTGCCTGCAGCACCGTATCAACCAGCGCATCTTCCAGAAAAAGTCGGTGCCAGAGATCATCGAGGCGATCCTCAAAGAGCACGGGCTGTTCAGCAACACTTGCCAGTTCAGGCTCGCCGACAGTTACAGCGCCCGGGAATACTGCGTGCAATACGCTGAAAGCGACCTGCATTTCATCCAGCGCCTGTGCGAAGAAGAGGGCCTGCACTTTCACTTCCAGCACAGTCGCGAAGGCCACGTCCTGATCTTTGCCGACCACCAGAGCATGTTCAACACGCTGGACTTTCCACTTTCCTACCACCCACCCAGCGGTCAGCCAGCACAGCAACCGGTGATGCAGCACCTGAGCCTGCGCCTGCAAGCACGCACCAGCCGCACCACACGACGTGACTACGACTTCCAGAAAGCCAGCCGACAACTGGAATATGAGTCCCCTGCCGATCCGGACATCCTGCAGCCTGACCTCGAAGACTATGCCTGCCCCGGTGGCTTCGAGGGTCAAGAGCGCGGCAAGCCGCTGACCCGGCGGGCGCTGGAGCGACGACGCACCGACTACTGCCTGGCCGAAGGCGGCAGCGATCATCCGCAACTGCGCAGCGGCCACTTTGTGAGGTTTGCCGATCACCCACGCCCGGAGTGGAATACCAAGTGGCTGCTGAGCCGTGTCGAGCACCAGGGCAAACAACCTCAAGTGCTGGAAGAAAACGCCCTGGGCACCGACGACCTTGACGGTTTCAGCCAGGGCTACCGCAACCGTTTCACCGCCACGCCCTGGGACACCTTCTTTCGCCCGGCCCTGCGTCATCCCAGGCCCCGCATACTCGGCAGCCAGACCGCCCGGGTCACCGGCCCGGCCAACGAAGAGATCTATTGCGACGCGTACGGGCGGGTCAAGGTGCAGTTTCACTGGGACCGTCATGGCCAGTACAACGAAGCCAGCAGTTGCTGGCTGCGGGTGGCCTCCAACTGGGCGGGCAACGCCCATGGCAGCGTCACCATTCCACGCGTCGGCATGGAAGTGCTGGTGACCTTTCTGGAGGGTGACCCCGACCAGCCGGTGATCAGCGGTTGCCTGCCCAACAGCATCAACCCTGTGCCCTACCCACTGCCGGCCCACAAGACCCGCAGCGTGTACCGCAGCCGCAGCACGCCGCAGGGCACCGGCTACAACGAACTGCATATCGAAGACCGCACCGGGCAGGAGCTGATCTACCTGCATGCGCAGCGCGACCTGGAACAGAAGATCAACAACGACAGCCGCCTGGAGGTGGGCAAGGACCGGTTGGAAACCATCAAGGGCAACAGCATCAGCCAGGTGGAAGGCGAAGCGCAGTGCACAGTGGCGGCTGATCGCAAGACTCACCTCAAGGCCGACGACTACCTGCACATCGAGGGCAACAGCTACACCCGCACAAGCCAGGTGCTGGCCATCGAGGCCGGTCAGCAGGTGCACCTCAAGTCCGGGGCCAACCTGATCATCGATGCCGGGGCCAGCATCACGCTCAAGGCCGGAGGCCAGCACCTGCTGATCAGCGCCGCCGGCCTGTTCAGCAGCAGCCCGATCCTGACCGGCGGCCCGGCACTGGCCGGCATGCCCGCCTTGTCAACGTTACCGGTGCAGGTTGCCGCGTTGCTGACACTGACCCTCAACGTGCAGAAACAAGCTTTCATCAATGCGGCCAACAGCGCAGCCCCCGTGTGCGCCATATGCCAACAGCTCAAGGCGGCCACCGCATGAGACGCGCCTATCTGTTGCTCGACAGCGCCCTGATCGAGAACCTGCCCCGGCACCTGCTGAGCCTGGGCCAGTTCATGCCCTGCCACCCGCTTTACCTGACGACCGACTACGCCGAACTGGCCGATTGCGGACCGTTGCTGGTCCCGGTGGTGCCAGACAGTCCGTTGGCACAGTTATTCAATGCTCAGTGGCGCCTGCAGGCCGGTCTCTGGCTGGAAACCGAGGCGCCGGAACCGGTCTTGCTCGATCACTTGCGCAGCCTGGTGCATGCCAGCCTGGACGGTGATGTCACGACGTTCTTTCGTTACCACGACCCGCGCATCGCCCGTGTATGGCTGCAAGACCTTGCCCCTGCCGAGCGCGGCCGGGTCATGGGGCCTATCCAGTCGATTCGCCTGCCTGCCGAGGACGGCAGCGAGCTGTCGATCATCAACACCGACCCGATGCCAGGGCAGCGCTATGCACCTATTCCCTGGCTGCGCTTGAGCGCGGCACAGCTTGAACACCTCAGCGCGGCGCGGTACCGGCAATTCGACCAACACCTGATCGAGCACTGCCAGCGCTATTTTCCGAATGCACTCAAAGGACTGGACAGCCCCGCGCAATACGCCTGGGCCAAGGCTTGCCGGGACAGCGCCAAACGTCATGGCTACAGCACGAAAGACGAGATCACCCGCTGGGTCAGCCTGTACGCGCTTCTGGGCGCTCACTTCCCCGATGAACCTGTGCCCCAGGCCTACCGCAAGATTCTTGCAACCAGAGGCCGCTCCCCTGCGCAGCGCCTCGATGACCTGATCGACGAACTGACCCTGCAATGGGTCCGCCGCCTGGAGCCCCACGCATGAGCACCGACCCAAACGAAACCGCCCTGCTCAACCTGTGCAATGCCGAGCGCGCAGCCAGGGAGCAGCCCCATGAAGACATCGACAGCCCGGTGGCCGCCTGCCCGGCCAGGCAGGACACGATCTTCGTGGTGCCGGTGCGTTACGCCCTGGCCGAAAAAGCCGCCCGCCACCCAGGCTGCCAGCCCGGTGTCGAAACCAGGTCCCACGCCATGGCCGCCCGCCGACTACGGGGCGGTTACCTCTACCTGTGGCAGGGCAACGGCCCGCTGCAACGCTTTGGCGTGTGCCCGGAAGGCAGGCTGGACCCGGACCCTCTGGATGGCGATGACACGCTGATCCAGTGCGGCACCCTGACAGGTCTTGCCCTGAACAAACACCAGCCGGCCTGGCTGATGTACACCGAATACCCGCTCGACCAGCAACGCTGCGCGGAACTTGCCCAACCGGCCACACGGCAAAGACGCATGCGCCTGATCGACCTGCCGCAGGTCGCCAATCATTTGCAGGCCCCCCATTGCCCGCCGCTGCAGGATGCCGAGAAGGTCATCGCCGAACTGATGCCGGAAACCTTCAGCCGGGGGGCGGCCAGCGAACATCAACGCCGTGGCGAGGCCGAGCGGCGCAAGGCCGAACAACTGTACGACACGATGATCAAGCACCACACGGTTGAAACCGCCAAGGCCTACACCGATGCCATGAACCGGATCAGCACACGCGAGGAGCTCCTCGCCAGGTACCCCGACGCCGACAAAGACCGCCCTGCCCCCGGCCAGTGGAGCGCCCACCCCTGGAATGCCCTGACCACCTACCATTGGCTGCGAGCGGCGAGGCAGGAAGCAAAAGAGCTGTGGGCGGTACTCGCCTGCCTGGACGATGACCTGGGCGTGCTGCGCGACATCGATCACGAACAGGATCATCTGGAAATCAGCCATCAGCAGTGGATCGGTGACAACCAGATCCGCCTGACGGTGGGCGGGTTCGTTCGCAGCTTGCTGAAGGAAGACGGGGCGGAGGTGGCAAACCGGGTCAATTACCGCTTCGCGCCGCATAAACCCAATGTAACGCCTGAACAGGGTGAAACCTTGCTGGAGATCAGTCGCCAGCTGGAGCCGTTACGTGCTGAAAAGGCCAGGATCATAAAATTCAGCAGGGTGCGTACGCAGGCCAGGGCTCAAGCAAGACTGGCCGACATCGACGATGAAATCGAACACGTGAGAGCCCCTATGGACTCGTTCCTGCCCAGGGAAATAGACAAGGACGATCTGGAAAGCGAAGTACGCCGTTATCGCCAGCAGAAAAAGCACAACAACAAGAATGGCATTCTTGACGGGAAAATCGGTGAATACGTCGACCTGCCGACCATGAACCACTGGCTGGACGTCACGGCCCCCGACCATTACCGACACATAGAAGACCGCCAGCAACGACTCTATGCCGACCGTGGTGTCTTCCTGCTCCGCCATGACAGCGGTACATGGTTCGTGAACCATGACGATGCCGGCCACCGCACCTGGCTGAATGAGCTGGCGGAAAGTTGCCTGACGGCCCAATGCATACGCAGCCAGGGCGCCCAACAGTACGCCGACTATGTGCGCAGCAAGGACCCGGGCGCCTTGCGGCAGTTGTTCTTCTCCTGGAGCCCGAGCCTGGAGGCGGCACTCAATAGCGAGACGCGCCTGGGAGAAATACTGGCGGCGCTCAGCGACGAAAACATCGCCAATACCAAAGCCTTGTTATCAAAAATCCTGGGGACCGAAGGCCAACCCGTGCTGGCCCATATGCAGGCCATGGCCAATAACAGCCAGTGGACCGCCATGGTCAATCGACTGAGCCCGGCCGTGCTGCAACTCAAGAGCAACCAGGTGGATCGCCTGAGCGCTACTTGGGTAAGCCTGATGACCTTTGCCCGCCTCAATTCCCAACTGGGCTTTCGCTGGGTACAGCAGCAGAACGTTCGCACACTGGAAGCTTTTGGTCAGAACGTCGATGAAGTACGGCACTGGGCAGCCCGAACCGGTGCTGCAATTGGCAAGGGGCGTGTGGCCGACATCGTCAATAGCCGTGCGGTGCAGGACAGTGGCGGGCTGACGCCGTTGATCGTGTTGATATTGAATATATGGAATGCCAGTCGGTACTTGGCACAGGCCGGGGTTGTGGAAACGATGGATAAGCAGCGTTTTCATGACACCTTGTCGGCAACGCTTTATACGGCAGCCGCATTGGCCGCCGTGGTGGACAATAGAGTGCGCAAAGGCGCAGGTATAACACAATTCAATACACGGTCAGGCACACTACTCGTCCCGCCATTATTTATAGCCATCATTGGATCGCTTTCAGCAGGTGCGGCCTATAGCGAGTTTCAATCTCTAGCATTCCAGATAGAAAGATCCCAAGACTTCGTCGATCCGTGGCTTGAATTTCGAAAGAATATCGTCGGCGCACAAACTGCTGTTTATGCTGCTCAAGCAATAGCCGGTACGTTTTATACGTTCGCCGCCTTCACAGGCCTCATGTCGGCAGGCGCTGCCCTTACCGGTCTTGGCATAGCGCTGGCGCCTATCATTTTGATTACTGCAATCCTGGGTGTGATTTACCTTGTGGCCTCGCTGTTTCAGCGCACGCCACTGCAGAATTTTTTATCCCACAGTTGCTGGTCACATGCCAAGGCCAAAATACCGGGACCTATCGATGGAAAAAGCCAACAAGAAGAGATGAATCATCTGTTGACGCTTATTTATACCCCTCAGATCAGCCATGAACACATTTTCGATTATGCACTGACCGACAGCAGGGATGGCATGAAGCAGCACGCTTATATTTCAGGTTTGCGCATCGACCTGCCGGGTGCGACACCGGAAACCATGAACCTGCAAGTGGCATTGACCGGTGATCCCATCATTTACGACGCCTGGGTGGACAGTCGCGGTAAAACGGCTCTTGGCAGTCCCGTTCACAGGATGCGAGACATCGGCGAGTATTGGTTGAAAGACCTGCGCTGCCAATGGATCCCTCATGAACAAGGCCAGGGCCTGCGCTTGAGCGGGCCGTTTAAACTGATAACCGGCACATTCCTGTCCCTTCCTCGCCAACTGTATCTGCGAGTGAAATACAGCACGCCACTGACAACAATGCTTGAGATAGACCCATATCTAGGAGGCAAACACGGCCTGGCCTTCGCCCTGTCGGCCGACGGCGGTGTCATCCCGTTACGCAGCTCAGGCACACCGGTGCTGGATCAGGCGCGCCTGCATAACATTCGCATTCAGGATAATTCGATGATCTCGCTCCCCAAGGAGAAGCCATGAGCCTTCCTCCATCTGGCACCTGTAAAAAAGGCTTTTTTTCCAGGCAGGATTATCTGGCCCCCCTGCCTTTACCGACAGGACAAAAACCCAGTGACGGTATGCGGATCATCTGGCGTAAAAATGATGTCTTCATGGACATCAGCAACTACAGCATCGGCTCGGGCATCATGATACTTTGGCCTATTATTATTATTTTTTGCAGCCTGGCCTATTTCACGGACGATATTAACTTTCTGATTCTGGGAGCCGTCATAACAGTACCCTCCTGCCTGAGACTGATCTATTTACTCTTTCGTCCCACCCCTCTTCCTATCCGTTTCAATCGGCAACGTCGCGAGGCCTGTTTTTTGAAAAGAAGTGGTGAATACTGGATTGTCCCCTGGGAAAGTGTCGTGGCTGCCGCCACCCAAGCCTCCTCGACCAGCCAAGGTGGAAAGATGACCTACGGCATGCTGGTTGTCAGCCTTGAAAACCCTGACCCAAACGCTACTAAAGACAACCAACACTTCACGATGGGCTTCGGCTGTGGCGGCGGTGAAGCAGCCATGGCGTTATGGGAGTGCATTCGTTGCTACATGGAAATCGGCCCCGACGCGGTCGAGGACCAGACGTTTCAATACAATCGGCCAGGCAAAAATATATTCACCTGTTACAAAGAGGACTTTATCGAATTCGCACACAGACGTGGCTGGGTGCTCGCCTTTCTATGGGAGGGTCTGGTGGGCCTGTTCATCTTCAATTCGTTATTAATCTATGCCGTTGTAAAGTTGAAAATCTCCCCACCGCCCGACCTCGACCACCCCGACATCATCGAATGGTCCAGACCCCTGCCCCCCGAACAATGGGCCAAACCCTCCGCCGAACTACAAGCGGCCCTGGCTGAAATGGGTCTGGAAGCGGAAGTTAAGATATGAATACACCGGCAGCTGGCACCTGTAAAAAAGGCTTTTTTTCCAGGCAGGATTA
Source organism: Pseudomonas ovata (assembly GCF_003131185.1). Lineage (GTDB taxonomy): Bacteria > Pseudomonadota > Gammaproteobacteria > Pseudomonadales > Pseudomonadaceae > Aquipseudomonas > Aquipseudomonas ovata. The sequence continues at coordinate 68,124 of NZ_QFFU01000022.1, forward strand.
TCTGGCACCACTCCCTGTACCCACAGGACAGACACCCAGTGATTCAATGGGAATTATCTGGCGTAAAAACGACACGTTTCTGGATATAAGCCATTACAGCATCGGTACAGGCATCATGCTGCTCTGGCCGCTTCTCGTGCTTTTTTCCAGTATGGCCTATGCGCTGGACGACATCGCCATCCTGATCATGGGCGCTGTGATAACGGTGCTGCCCTGTTTGATGCTGATCTACTCACTCTTTCGCCCCACGCCTCTCCCCATCCGTTTCAACCGTCAGCGCCGCGAGGCCTGTTTCTTGAAAAGAAATGGCGACTACTGGATCGTTCCCTGGGAAAGCGTCGTGGCCGCCGCCACCCAGGTTTCCTCAACCAGCCAGGGCGGAAAAGTTACCCAAGGCATGCTGTTTATCCGCCTTGAGAACCCCGCCCCAAACGCGACGAAAGATAACCGAAACTTCACCATGGGTTTCGGCTGCGGCGGCGGCGAATCCGCCATGGCTCAGTGGGAATGCATACGTACTTATATGGAGGTTGGCCCTGATGCCGTCACCGACAATACCGCCAGACTTGCTCATACCAAAGGCATCCTGGCCAGTTGCCTGGATGACTTAAAGGACGCAGCTCAGCGCAAGGGTTGGTTCATGGCCTTGCTCTGGGATGGTTTTTTCGGCGTGTTCATTTTCAACACATTGCTGGCCGATCTGCTGGAGCGCTGGAAGCTCTACCCGCTTCCCGACCTCGACCACCCCGACATCATCGAATGGTCCAAACCCCTGCCCCCCGAACAATGGGCCAAACCCTCCGCCGAACTACAAGCGGCCCTGGCTGAAATGGGTCTGGAAGCGGAAGTTAAGATATGAATACACCGGCAGCTGGCACCTGTAAAAAAGGCTTTTTTTCCAGGCAGGATTATCTGGCACCCCTGCCTTTACCGACAGGACAAAAACCCAGCGACGGTATGCGGATCATCTGGCGTAAAAATGATGTCTTCATGGACATCAGCAACTACAGCATCGGATCGGGCATCATGATGCTCTGGCCTCTTGTTATCATTTATTGCAGCTTGGCTTATATGATGAACGATGTCATCGTCCTGATGATGGGGGCTGTCGTAACAGGTTTACCTGGCCTTATGCTGATCTATTCACTCTTTCGCCCTACTCCCCTTCCCATTCGCTTCAATCGGCAACGACGCGAGGCCTGTTTTTTGAAAAGAAGCGGTGAATACTGGATCGTTCCCTGGGAAAGCGTCGTAGCCGCCGCTACCCAATTCTCCTCAACCAGTCAGGGCGGAAAAATCACTCATGGCATGCTGGTTGTCAGCCTTGAAAACCCTGACCCAAATGCTACTAAAGACAACCAACACTTCACGATGGCCTTCGGCTGTGGCGGCGGTGAAGCAGCCATGGCGTTATGGGAGTGCATTCGTTGCTACATGGAAATCGGCCCCGACGCGGTCGAGGACCAGACGTTTCAATACAATCGGCCAGGCAAAAATATATTCACCTGCTACAAAGAAGACTTTATCGAGTTCGCACACAGACGTGGCTGGGTGCTCGCCTTTCTATGGGAGGGCCTGGCGGGCCTGTTCATCTTCAATTCGTTATTAATCTATGCCGTTGTAAAGTTGAAAATTTCCCCACCGCCCGACCTCGACCACCCCGACATCATCGAATGGTCCAGACCCCTGCCCCCCGAACAATGGGCCAAACCCTCCGCCGAACTGCAGGCCGCACTGGCCAGATGGGAAGCCGACCAGCAAGCGGCTTGATCCGGATGGGTCACCGGGCCGAAGACCCGGTGATCCATCACTTGATCAGTGGCGCATGCCGCGGCCGCTGACCAACAGACGAATGCAGAACAGGTACAGCACCACGCTGGCCACGACCATGAAGGCCAGGGCGATGCTGATGCGGATGTCGGACACGCCCAGGATGCCGTAGCGGAAGGCGTTGACCATGTGCAGCACCGGGTTGGCCAGCGAGACGGTCTGCCAGAACGGCGGCAGCAGGCTGATGGAGTAGAACACGCCGCCCAGGTAGGTCAGCGGGGTCAGGACGAAGGTCGGGATGATCGAGATGTCGTCGAAGTTGCGGGCAAACACCGCGTTGACCAGGCCCAGCAGCGAGAAGATCGTCGCGGTCAGCAGCACCACCACAATGGTGACGCCCAGGTGGTGCACTTGCAGGTCGGTAAAGAACATCGACAGCACCGTCACGATCACGCCCACCATCAGGCCGCGCAGCACGCCACCCAGCACGTAGCCGATGAGGATGGTGTGCGGCGAGACCGGCGAGACCATCAGTTCTTCAATGGAATGCTGGAACTTGGCGCCGAAGAAGCTCGACACCACGTTGCCGTAGGAGTTGGTGATGATCGACATCATGATCAGCCCCGGCACGATGTATTGCATGTAAGTGAAGCCGCCCATGTCGCCGATCTGTCGGCCGATCAGGTTACCGAAGATGACGAAGTACAGGACCATGGTGATGGCCGGGGGCAGCAGGGTCTGCGGCCAGATACGGGTGAAACGCCGCACTTCGCGGTAGACGATGGTGTTCAGGGCCACCAGGTTGGGGCGCAATTCGCCGCCTTGCTTGTTCATTGGGCCACCTTCGCCAGATTTTTCTCCACCAACGACACGAACAGCTCCTCAAGGCGATTGGCTTTGTTGCGCAGGCTCAGCACGTCGATGCCCTGCTGGGCCAGTTGGCTGAACAACGCGGTGATGCCTACGTTCTTGTCGACCTGCACTTCCAGCGTATGGTCATCGATCAGCTTGCAGGGGAACCCGGCCAAGTGTGGCGCGGCCGTGTGCGACTGCTTGAGGTCGAGCACGAAGGTTTCCACTGTCAGGGTGCTGAGCAGTTGCTTCATGCCCATGTTCTGCACGATCTCACCGTGGTCGATGATGCCGATGTTGCGGCACAGCTGCTCGGCCTCTTCCAGATAATGGGTGGTGAGGATGATGGTGATGCCCTTCTGGTTCAGTTCGGTCAGAAAGGTCCACATCGAGCGGCGCAGTTCGATGTCCACGCCGGCGGTGGGCTCATCGAGAATCAACAGGCGTGGCTCGTGCACCAGGGCACGGGCAATCATCAGGCGCCGCTTCATGCCGCCGGACAGCGAACGTGAAGGCACATCGCGCTTGTCCCACAGCCCGAGCTGGGTCAGGTACTGCTCGGCGCGCTCCTTGGCCACCTTGGCCGGAATGCCGTAGTAACCGGCCTGGGTCACGACGATGTCGAAGGTCTTTTCAAACTGGTTGAAGTTGAATTCCTGCGGCACCACGCCGATCGAGCGCTTGAGTGCGGCCGGATCGTGGTCCAGGTCGTGGCCGAAGATATTGACCGTCCCGCCACTCTTGTTCACCAGCGTCGAAAGAATGCCGATGGTGGTGGACTTGCCCGCGCCGTTGGGGCCGAGCAAGGCAAAAAAGTCGCCTTCGGCAACGTCCAGGTTGATGCCCTTGAGGGCCTGGAAGCCGTTGCTGTAGGTCTTGGTCAACTGTCGGATGGACAGGGCTGAACTCATAGCTAAAAACGCACCCATCTGGAGAAATAAGGAAGGTCCATGGTGGCCCGATCAAACCATGGTGCTGGGCCGGGCCACCCAAGTACAGACACATTCATTAATAATAAGTATTAAACAGACACAAAAAAGCCCGATGAACCGTAGCGGGCCGTACAGCCCCACCCGTCTTCAGGGTGCCCTTCAGGTCAGCGGCGTCATGACCGCCTTGCGATACGCCGCACGGGCTGTCAGGCGCTCATACCAGGCCTGCAGGTGGGGCAAATCGGCGCGTGCAACAGGCATCCCGAACCAGGCATAGGCAAAGCAGCCCAAGGGGATATCGCCCATGCCCAGCTCATCGCCAGACAGGTAAGGCTGCTGCGCCAATGCAGCATCGACGATGGCCCACAGTTCATTGAGGGCTTGCACACCCTGATCAATTTCCGCCTTGTCCTGCTGTTCGGCCGGAGTGCGCACCAGGCCCCAGAACACCGGGCGAAACGGCCCGGCCAGGGTCGAGCTGGCCCAGTCCATCCATTTATCGGCCTGGGCGCGGGCTTGCGGGTCGGCCGGGTACAGGGCCGAGCCGGCACCGTGAACGGCCGCCAGGTAGCGCACGATGGCATTGGATTCCCACAGGATGAACGCGCCGTCCTCGATCATCGGCACCCGGCCATTGGGGTTCCTGGCACGGTACTGCGGTGTGTCCACCAGGCCGAACTCGCCCCCTGCGTTGAGCGATTCGTAAGGCACGCCGAGTTCTTCGGCAATCCACAGCGCCTTGCGCACATTGGTGGAATTCTGACGTCCCCAGATCTTGAGCATTACGTTCTCCTCCTTGGCAGTTCGGGCAATCACGGCCTGCCAGTCTACCCTGAGAGGGGCACAACGTCCCCGTCGCAACTTCCAGGGTCACGCAGGGTCACTATCGAGATTGCCCGCTGTCGGGCATCCAGCCTTTGATAACGCTCGAGCCGTTGTCATCACGGAGGATTTCTTATGCTGTTGTTGTGGATTGCAGGACTGGTGGCCGGCATTGCCTGGCTGGCCCACCGGCGCATCACACCCATTGCCACGCTGGGCATTGTCGCGGTCTATCTGCTGGCCATGGGCGCCTGGAGCCATGCACCGGGCTGGCTGCTGGTGATCTTCTGGCTGCTCTGGCTGGCCGTGCTGCTGCCGCTGGTGCTGCCGGACCTGCGCCGCCAGTACTTCAGTGCGCCGATGTTCCGCTGGTTCAAGAAAGTCCTGCCGCCGATGTCCGAGACCGAGCGCGACGCCATCGAAGCCGGGACGGTCTGGTGGGACGGCGAGCTGTTCAGCGGCCGCCCGGACTGGAACACCCTGCTGGCCTACCCACCGGCACGCCTGACCGAAGAAGAACAAGCCTTTATCGACGGCCCCACCAACGAACTGTGCGCCCTGGTCAGTGACTGGCAGATCGGCCAGGACATGGACCTGCCACCGGCGGCCTGGGCCCATATCAAGGAACACGGTTTCTTTGCCCTGATCATTCCCAAGGAGTATGGCGGCAAAGGCTTCTCGGCCTATGCCCACTCACAGGTGGCCATGAAACTGGCGACCCGCAGCGGCGACCTGGCTTCCACGGTCATGGTCCCCAACTCGCTGGGCCCTGCCGAGCTGCTGCTGCACTACGGCACCGATGAACAACGTAACCATTACTTGCCGCGCCTGGCGCGGGGCGATGACATCCCCTGCTTTGCCTTGACCGGTCCTTTGGCCGGCTCCGATGCCGGCGCCATGCCCGACAAGGGCATCATCTGCAAGGGCCAGTGGCAGGGCGAAGAAGTCATCGGCCTGCGCCTGACCTGGGAAAAGCGCTATATCACCCTCGGCCCGGTTGCCACCCTGCTCGGTCTGGCGTTCAAGGCCTATGACCCCGACCACCTGCTGGGCGAAGAGGAAGAGCTGGGCATCAGTCTGGCGCTGATTCCGACCGACACCCCTGGCGTCGAGATCGGCCGGCGTCACCTGCCACTGGGCGCCGCCTTCATGAACGGCCCCAACTCCGGCAAGGACGTATTCGTACCCCTCGACTACCTGATCGGCGGTCAGGCAATGCTCGGCAAGGGCTGGATGATGCTGATGAACTGCCTGTCGGTCGGCCGTTCGATCTCGCTTCCGGCGGTGGGCACCGGTGCGGCCAAGTTCACCAGCCTGGTCACCGGCCAGTATGCGCAGGTGCGCGAGCAGTTCAATGTGCCGCTGTCGGCCTTCGAAGGTATCCAGGAAGCGCTGGCCCGTATCGGCGGCAATGCCTGGCTGATGGACAGCGCCCGCATCCTGACCGCCAACGCCGTGGATCTGGGCGAAAAGCCCTCGGTGCTGTCGGCAATCCTCAAGTACCACCTCACCGAGCGCGGCCGCGAATGCATCAGCCACGCCATGGATGTGCATGGCGGCAAAGGCATCATCATGGGCCCCAACAACTACCTGGGGCGCAACTGGCAGACCGCGCCGATCTTCATCACGGTCGAGGGCGCCAATATTCTTTCGCGCAACCTGATGATCTTCGGCCAGGGTGCGATTCGCTGCCATCCGTTCGTGCTCAAGGAAATGGCGCTGGTCGGGCGCCAGGATCAAGAGCGGGCGCTGTACGAGTTCGACGACTTGTTGATGCGCCATATCGGCTTTGCCGTGGGCAACGCGGCCAGCACCCTGATGCTCAACCTGGGCCTGGGGCATTTCGACCGCCTGCCCGGCGACCGGATCAGCCAGGGCTATTTCCGCGCCTTGAACCGCCAGGCGGCAGCCTTTGCGTTGCTGGCCGACCTGAGCATGATGCTGCTGGGCGGCGAGCTTAAACGCCGCGAGCGCTTGTCGGCCCGTCTGGGCGATGTGCTGAGTCACCTGTACCTGGGTTCGGCGGCGCTCAAGCGCTACCACGACCTGGGCTCGCTCCAGGACGTACGTCCCCTGATGCGCTGGGCGATGGAAGAAAGCCTGGGCGAAGCGGAACGGGCGCTGGACGAACTGCTGCGCAATTTTCCCAACAAGTGGCTGGGCTGTGCGCTGCGCGTAATCGTGTTCCCGTTCGGGCGCCGACACAAAGGGCCGAGCGACGCACTGGATGCCGAGGTGGCGCGCCTGCTTGGCCAGTCAAAAGGCGATCCGGCGCTGGAGCAGTTGCTTACCGGCTGCTACCGTCCGCAATCGGCTGACGATCCGGTCGGCGCTCTGCAACAGGCCCACGACCTGCTTCAGGCCGCGTACCCGGTGCGGCGCAAGCTGGCGCATGCGCTCAAGAGCAAGCAACTCACTGTGGCACCCGGCGAGTCGCCGGTGGCCGCCGCTGTGCAGGCCGGCATCCTGCAGGCCAGCGAAGCGCAGACCCTGGAAGAGGCCGAGCACGCGCGGCGCAAGGTGATCGACGTGGACGACTTTGACAAGGAGCAGTTGACGCTGGCCCCCGGCAAGACTCGCTGAACCGGCAAGCCATCGGGTGCTTCTGAAGACGCCGTGCGTTTTTAGAAGTGTCCAATCCGCACAGCGGGCGCGCAGAGCCTTATACTCTCGCGCCCTTTTTTGCCTTTGAGGAATTCATCATGGCCGGCACCATCATCGACCATCACCTGGGCCTGCTGGCTCACCTGCGCAGCATTCTGGTGGCGCTGGGCGAGGCAGAACAGGTGCCTGAAGAAAGCCACGCCCTGTTTCTGGAGCGTTTCGACGAACTGGTCGAGCAATTACCGCAGGACCCGATCGAAAGCCAGTACCTGGGCCAGGACATCATGTGCCAGGTCATCCAGCGCTACCCGCAGATCGCCCACCTGGTGCCGCGCGACCTGCTGTGGTTCTTCGGCGGCGACTGCCTGCATTTCATGCCCGACGATGAAATCGACCTGTACCAGGCGCTGGAAGAACGCCGCTTCGAGGCCGAACAGAACGACGAGCCTTTTGACTGGCTGCAGGAAAAACAGTTGCTGGCCTTGTCGACACAGGGTCAGGGACACTAAGACGCTGCAGCGACGTGGGTTTACTCCAACACTGTTCACTCAGGTGCCTATTGCTTCTGCAGGAGCGACTTTAGTCGCGAAATGGCCAGTAACGTCAGCGCACCTGTAGCGAACCTACCGCCCTCTTCGCGGCTAAAGCCGCTCACAGGTCTAACTGAACAATATTGGGGTTTACTCCAGACCGGCCAGCAGATCGCTGGCCATCTGCTGATGCGCCTCGTCAGACTCTTTGATCACCTGTAACAGCAAGCGCCGCGCCTGCTCGATCTCGCCTTCGTCGATCAGCAACTGCGCCTGATTGATCAGGGTCAGCGGGGCTTCATCCAGGTCCAGCAAGTCGAACTCCATGCCTTCATCGCCGGCAAAGCTGTCGAGGAAGGCATCGTCCAGTTCATCACTGGCGGCCGGTTCGATGATTTCGAGCGCTTCGATGCCTGAAGCGCTCAGGTCGTCAAAATCACTCAGGCCAGAACCGATAAATGAATCATCGATGCGTACTGGCGGCTCGTCGATCATCACCGGCTCGGTCAGCTCGATCGATTCGGGCTCGGTGGTTTCAGGCGCCGACAGATCCCCCAGGAACTGGTCGTCCTGCAATTCGAAGACTTCCGGCAATTGATTGAGATTGGAGGAGAACCCTGGATCGACCTCGACCGGGGGTGCAGCTGCCTGGCGAGCGGCAGGGTTGTCGAAAGGGTCGACCAGATCCCAGTCGGCGTCCATGGACAGGTCGTCGAGGTTGAGCTGAAACTCATCGGGGTGCTCGGGGTTGAGTGCGGCCGCTGCTGTTTCGTCGAGTTGCGCAGGTGCCTGGTCTTGTACCCGGGCGGCCGTGACAGCCACTGCTGCAACGCCCACTGCGGCGGCGATCGGTGCAGCGCTTGCCAGCGGTGCAGGGGTAACCGGCGCCGGCTTGAGTTGTGGATAGCGATTGCGAATGGCCTGGATCTGGTCATCGCCCATGCCGTTGTCCAGCGCAGCCTGGACTTCACGTTCGAAGCCTGCGGTATCGCCCTGTTCGGCCAGCAGCTCGAGAATGCGTACGCGGATGTCTTCGCGCTCGGGTTGTTTGTCCAGCGCTTCACGCAGGATGCCCAGGGCCTCGTTGAAGCGACCGTAGGCGATATAGATACTGACGCCATCGAGTGCATCGGGGGCGGTGCCGGCCAGGCGCCTGGCCGGCGTCGGGTTTTTTTCCAGCACAGGAGACGCGGCCTGGCCCGGCACCGGCTGCGGCGCCACCGCCGGAATCTCGTAGACCGGCAATACGGTCGACTGCGCCGGCTTGATCAGCGGTTCGTCAGGCGCCGATACAGGTGCTACAGGCGCTCTCTGCACCTGGGCATGGCGCTTGCGGCGCAGGTAGACAAGTCCCAGCAATAATAGAATCGCCAGTAATGCGCCCAGTAACAGCGGCAGGCTGAACAGTGGATTGTCCTCGACAGGCGGCGCAGCCGGTACAGCGACAGGCACCGCCGGCGCGGCCGGGACCGGGGCCGCTACGGGCAAAGGCGCAGGCGTTTCAGTCAGGCGTGCCTGTAGCACCGATACGGCCTTGTCCCTTTCAATCAGTTGTTCCTGCAGGCTCTGGTTCTGCGCCTTGAGGTCTTCAAGGCTGCGCGCCAGTTGCTGGTTTTCCAGGGCAGCGCCCGCCAGCTCCGTAGCCGCGCGCTGAACGTCGGCGGCTGCCGCTGCCGGGACAACCGCCGTCTGACTGTCTGGCGCAGGGCCTGCCGGTGCCGGCAGTACTGCCGCATCCGGCACTAGCAGGCTTTGTCCGGCTTTCAACCCGGAACGAGCGCCATCGGCAAATACCTGGGGATTCAAGGCCTGGATGCCGTCGGCCAACTGCGCGGCAGAGACCTTGCTCCCGGCGCCTTGCAAGCGACGTGCAATAGCGCTCAGGGTGTCACCGCGAGCCACGGTGTAGTGCTTGCCCTGCACCGCAGGCGGCGGCGCCACCGGCAGACGTGATGCAGATGCTGCAGCTGTCTGTGCCTTGGCTTCTTCCTGTCGGCTGCGGGTCGCCGCCAGCCCCTGGGGCGAGGTGGCCGGGTCGAGCAACACGGTGTATTCATGCAGCAAGTCGCCATTGGATTGTGCGACTTGCACCACAAAGCTCAGGTAAGGCTCGATGACCGGCTTGCTGGACACCACCTGGATGAAACTGCGATTACCGCGAATGACCGGTGAAAAGCGCAGGTCATTGAGAAAGAACGCACGCTCGAGGCCGGCCTTGGCAAACGCCTCGGGCGAGGCCAGCTTGACGACCAGGTCCTCACTGCTCAAACCGTCGGCCTCGATCAGGGCGATCCGGGCGTTGAGCGGCTGGTTCAAGGCTGAATGCAGGGTGATGTCACCCAGGCCCAGCGCCGACGCCAGGCCCGACCAGGACAACGCTGCCAGCGCAATGGACAATGCCTTCGCAGCCTTGCCGATACGGCCACGAACAATAGCCCTGGCGTCGTTCTCGACCACGACCTGAGATCTTTTCAGCATGCGTCCCCTTCAGGAAACCGGACACGGCTTCTCACGCTTTGAATAAGTGTAATAAGTATGAGCGAGAACCGGCAGGCGTGCCTCAGGTTCTTTCCAGGTTAGCCAGTATGCGGGCGTGCACGTTCATGCACAGTTGCAGCTCGCTTTCATCGATGCCGGTCAGCAGCTCGGCACGCAAGGTATTGGAGATGGCTTCGATCTGCGCGATCAGCGGCGTGGCGCTGTCACTGAGCAGGATTTTCTTGGCGCGTCGGTCTTCCAGCACCGCCTGGCGATGGACCAGACCCTGGCTTTCGAGGCTGTCGAGCAGACGGGCCAGGGTCGGGCCCTCGACGCCGACGCTCTGGGCCAGTTCACGCTGGGTCGGCGCGTCATCGAAACGGGCCAGATGCAGCAGCACCAGCCAGCGGGCCTGGGACAGCCCCAGGCTGGCCAGGCGCCGATCCAGCTCGGCACGCCAGCCGCGGGTCAGTTGGGCCAGTTGCATCCCGAAGCGGTGTTGATCTGTCAGTGGCATGGCAAACTCTTGGTTGAAACAATTGTTAGGCAGCTAAGCATGTTCACAGAAGGGTATCAAGGCTGGGGTAGCGTCCTTTCGTCACCGCCTGTTACGCCTCGAACTCCGATTGCAGGGCCGCCCGTACGCAATACAGGACACCGTCCGGCACCCGTCCGCTGAACTGCGCAGCCACTTCGCCCACGGCGGGCAACTCGCCTTCACCGTCGAGAAACGCATCCTGGATTTCGCTCAACAGGTCTTCGGGCAAGTCCAGCGCCTGCTCCACCGACAGTTGCTGCTTGCCAATGGCTTCAGCCAGCAGGCTATAGACATTCTTTTCCGAACACTGCAATTGCCCGGCGATCTGCGCAGGGGTCATGCCGGCGCGGGCCAGGCTGATCAGCTCATGCCGCAGGTCGGTGACCAACCTCGGCGCTTCGGCCTTGCCGCTGAGCACTTCAAGAAAGGCTTCGCCGTAGCGCTCCAGTTTGCGCGCGCCCACGCCGCTGACCCGGGCCATGTCGGCCATGGAGCCAGGCTGGCTGCGCAGCATCTCCAGCAGGGTCGAATCAGGGAAAATCACATAAGGCGGCACGCCGTGCTCTTCGGCCAGACGCCGGCGCAGGGTACGCAACGCTTCCCATTGCTCGCGCTCTTCGCCGCGCACCAGTTGGCTGGCAGGGCTGGCGCCACTGGTCTTGCTGCTGGTCTGCGGCTTGAGGTCACGACGCAATTGCAGGCTGACTTCACCGCGCAACAACGGCCGGCAGGTGTCGGACAGGCGCAGCCCGCCGTAGCCTTCCAGGTCGATATCGGCCAGACCGCGGGCCACCAACTGGCGGAACAACGAACGCCATTCGCCTTCGGAATGGGCCTTGCCGACGCCGAACACCGACAAACGCTCGTGGCCGAAGCTCTGCACCTTGTCGTTGCTCTTGCCCAGCAGCACATCCACCAGATGGCCCACGCCGTAGCGCTGGCCGGTGCGGAAGATTGCCGACAAGGCCTGACGCGCAGGTTCAGTGGCGTCCCAGGTCTGCACGCCATCGACGCAGTTGTCGCAATGCCCGCAGGGCTGGGGCAGGTCTTCGTCGAAATAGGCCAGCAAGGCCTGGCGGCGGCAGCGGGTCTCTTCGCACAGCGCCAGCATGGCATCGAGCTTGTGATGCTCCAGGCGTTTGTGCCGTTCGTCGCCTTCGGAGCTTTGCAGCATCTGCTTGAGCATCAGCACATCCTGCAGGCCGTAGGCCATCCAGGCATCGGCGGGCAGGCCGTCACGCCCTGCCCGGCCGGTCTCCTGGTAATAGGCTTCCAGCGACTTGGGCAGGTCCATGTGCGCGACGAACCGCACGTTGGGCTTGTCGATGCCCATGCCAAAGGCAATGGTCGCGACCATGATCAGGCCTTCCTCGTTAAGGAAGCGCTTCTGATTGGCGGCTCGGGTCTCGGCCGGCAGGCCCGCATGGTACGGCAGCGCCGGGTAGCCGTTATCGCTCAGGAAGGTGGCAGTTTCATCGACTTTCTTGCGCGACAGGCAATAGACGATGCCGGCATCGCTGCGCCGCTGCGACAGGAACGCCAGCAACTGCTTGCGCGGCTGTTCCTTGGGCACGATGCGGTAAAAGATATTGGGGCGGTCGAAGCTGGACAGGAAGCGTTCGGCGTTCTGCAAGTGCAGGCGGGTGACGATCTCTTCGCGGGTCCGCTTGTCGGCCGTGGCGGTCAGGGCGATGCGCGGCACATCAGGGAACAGTTCGGCCAGTTGCCCCAGTTGCAGGTATTCGGGACGGAAATCATGGCCCCATTGCGAGACGCAGTGGGCCTCGTCGATGGCGAACAGGGCAATCTTCAGGTTTTGCAGGAACGCCAGCATGCGCGGCTGAACCAGACGCTCGGGCGCCAGGTAGAGCATCTTGATCTCGCCCTGGCGGATCCGTACGGCCAGGTCGCGCTGCTGCTCGGCGCTCAGCGTGGAATTCAATGCTGCGGCCGACACGCCCAGTTCATCCAGGGTCGCCACCTGGTCATCCATCAGGGCGATCAGGGGCGAAACCACCACGCACAACCCGTCACGCAACAGTCCCGGTACCTGGAAGCACAGCGACTTGCCGCCGCCGGTGGGCATCAGCACCAGGGCATCGCCGCCCTGGGCCACACGCTCGATGATCGCACCCTGGCTACCCCGAAAACTGTCGTAGCCGAAGATGTCCTTGAGAATGTGTTGAGCCTGTTCGAGCATAAATACCCCGGTTGTCCTGCCACAGCAGGCCGCAGCGGTCGAGTCGCCCGGCCATAAACGCGGCAGTATACCCGACCCTTCGGGGCAAGGGACGCCCGGGACATAAGCGGTCGAATATCAATCCGGGCCACCTCGCGGCTGGCGCGCCGGGCGCTCAGGGCCTAGAATTCAGCATCGTTTATTTCCTAGGTAGTCCGTCCATGTCCTTCGCTGAGCAACTTACCCGCCTGCAAGTCTTCCTCGATGCAGATGATCTGCACGATGAAGCACTGGACTACGTGGCCGCTCATGGTTTCATGACGGCCTTGTCGGTCTGCGCCGAAGAAGTGCCGGAGCGCGAGTGGATCGACGCCCTGTTCTCCGAGCCGCCGCAGTACTCCAGCGACGCACAGCGCGAAGAAGTCGAAACCACACTGGTGCTGCTCAAGGCCCATATCGCCCGCCAGCTGGCATCGGATGAAGAGTTCGAGCTGCCATGTGACCTGGACCTGGGCGACGACCCGGATGACTCCGACCTGCGCGGCTGGTGCATCGGTTTCATGGAAGGCGTCTTCCTGCGCGAAGAAGCCTGGTTCGAACAGGCCGAGGAAGAAGTCAGCGAAATGCTCCTGCCGATCATGGTCGGTTCCGGTCTGTTCGACGAGCAGCCTGAATTTGCCGATATCGCCCAGGATGCCAACCTGATGGACGACATGATCGTGCAGATCCCCGAAGCCCTGACCGCGCTGTTCCTGCTGTGCCAGGCCCCCGACGAGAAACCGGCGATCCTCAAGCCTCGCCACCACTGAGGTGACGCAAGGCCCGCCACGCACCAGCCGCCCTGCGCTGGTGCGCTACGCGCTGCTGGCCGCCGGCTGGCTGAGCGTGGCGCTGGGCATCATCGGCATTTTCCTGCCGGTGCTGCCCACCACCCCCTTCCTGCTGCTGGCTGCTGGCTGTTTCGCGCGCAGCTCTCCCCGTTTTTACCACTGGCTGGTCGATCACCCACGGCTGGGTCCGTGGATCCGTGACTACCTGAACGGCCATGGCATTCCATTCAAGGCCAAGGTCTACACCATCGCCCTGATGTGGGTCAGCATTGGCTTGTCGTGCTGGTTCGTGCCGTTGACCTGGGTACGCATTGTGCTGCTGGTGTGTGCCACGCTGGTGAGCGTCTGGATCCTGAAGTACAAGACCGCGCAGCAACCGTGACGCCCTGGCACAGGGTAGCCCGCATGAAAACGGCATAAGTCTTATGCAAAAACCGTCTGGTGCTGTTGAAAAATTGTTCTTAGCTGTTGTTGCACGCCTGTAACGCCTGGGTTTGAGGCGTTACAGGCGTGCATCACTCCGCTGATCAGCAAGGACCCTCCTCATGCGCGATGTTCCACCACTTTACAGTGCGATCCTGAAATCGCTGGCCGAAGCATTCATGTCTGGAAAGTTTGCTGAATGTTCAGGATCCTGCAGTCGTCACCGAACGACCGGGACTCCCTGCAACAATTCGCTGGTCAATCATGACCAGGCTGCACCCGCCCTGGACAATTCGACATTTCGGCCCTTGCAAGGGTAGGCGTCATCAAGTGGCGAACAGGCTGTCCAGTGAGCGATCCACCAGCATTTTGGCCATTTGCGACAAATGCAGGACTGCCAGGTTCAAGTCGCGATTTGGGCCTTGGCTGGCTTCAATGCCCTCACCTGCAGTCGCGATGATACAGCGCAACAAGTCAGAGGCATGGTTGAGTGCAGCTTCCGGGGTTACGGTATCCATAATTGAAAAGAGGCAGGATGTGGTTGGCTTTAACTCAAGCATGAGCGTTCTCCATAAGGCTTGCGACGGCCAGCATCCTTGTCGACCAGATTTAGCGTCGCGGCGGACCGCGAGCTGCAGACCTTGCGTAGACGGCTACAAAGGCAGCCGACCTGCCGCGACGGGCGCAGATTAGGGAACCTATACGCCAGGTGCAAGGCATCCATAAACTCTAGGACATTTCATGCAAACGAATCGGAAGCATCTGCCAATACTTCCGACCTGACCGTCCACTGCCGCACCGTGTTTCCTGTGCAGGCTACTTTTTCCGGTCTTTGGCAAACGCCGCTTCCAGCGCTTCGTTGAGCGTGCGCAGGACCTTGACCCGTGCCCAGCGCTTGTCGTTGGCTTCCACCAGGGTCCAGGGCGCGATTGAGGTGCTGGTGCGGTCGACCATATCGCTCACCGCCTGACGATACTGCGGCCACTTGTCGCGATTACGCCAGTCATCTTCGGTGATCTTGTAACGCTTGAAGGGAATGGTCTCCCGAGCCTTGAACCGCTCCAGCTGGGTCTGCTGATCAATGGCCAGCCAGAACTTGACCACGACCACGCCAGCCTCGGTGAGCTGTTCTTCGAAATCATTGATTTCGCCATAGGCACGCAACCAGTCGGTGTCGCTGCAAAAGCCTTCGACCCGTTCCACCAGCACTCGCCCGTACCAGGAACGATCAAAGATGGTGAACTTGCCACGCGCCGGAATCTGTCGCCAGAAACGCCACAGGTACGGTTGCGCCCGTTCATCCTCGGTGGGCGCGGCTATCGGCACGATATGGTACTGACGCGGATCGAGTGCGGCCGCGGCGCGGCGGATCGCACCGCCCTTGCCGGCCGCATCGTTGCCCTCGAACACCGCGACCAATGCATGGCGCTTCATGTGCTTGTCACGCAGGTTGCGCGACAGCCGGGCCTGTTCGGCGATCAGTTGGGCCTCGTACTCGTCCTTTTCCAGCGACAGGCTCAGGTCCAGGCTGTCAAGCAAGGTCAGGTCGTCGTCATGCGTAGCGCGTGGCCCCACCGTCAAGGCCTGTGGCTCGACCTGCGGGGTCTTGAGCGCGGCCTGCATGCCTTCGAGCAGCAAGCGACCGACCGTCAGGCTGCGGTAGTTGGCATCCACACCCTCGATCACATGCCAGGGGGCATATTCGCGGCTGCTGCGCCGTAGCACACGCTCGCCGAAGCGCACGAACCGGTCGTAGGTCTTCGATTGCTGCCAGTCCAGCGGGCTGATGCGCCAGCTGTGCAACGGGTCGTCGCGCAGGCTCTTGAGCCGGTGTTTCATCTGTTTGCGCGAAAGGTGGAACCAGAACTTGAAGATCAGCGCGCCTTCATCACTGAGCATCTTTTCCAGCCGCTCGGCACCGCTGATCGCCTGGTCGAGCTCAGGGTCCTTGATCAACCCGTGAACCCGGTCCTGCAGCATCTGGCTGTACCAGTTACCAAAGAAAATCCCCATTCGGCCCTTGGCCGGCAGTTGCCGCCAGTAGCGCCAGGCCTTTGGATGGTCGAGTTCTTCGTCGGTTTTCTGATCGAAGGTACGCACCTCGATCAGACGCGGGTCCATCCACTCGTTGAGCAGCTTGACGGTTTCGCCCTTGCCCGCGCCCTCGATGCCGTTGATCAACACAATGATCTGGCGCTGGCCCTGCTCGTGCAGGTCGTACTGGGCCTCAAGCAAGGCCTCGCGCAAGGCCGGCACCTGGTCCTCGTAGGTCTCATCGTCGATGACATGGCCGATTTCGGCGGATTCGAACATCAGAAACTCCCTTATGCCAACCCTGATTGATAGCGCTTTGCCCATTAAGACCACCAATGGGACAGATGGGTCAATTGCGTTTACCTCCCGAAGTGATCAGCCGGTTAAACTGCAGCGGTTTTTCTGCCTGCCCCGTGACCGAGCCCGACATGACCCGCCCTTTGCACCACGCCCAGATCGTCTGGGATGAACATGGCAACCCCACCTCCAGCGAATTTGGCGATGTGTACTTCGCCACCGGCGCAGGCCTTGAAGAAACCCGACACGTGTTCATGATCCAGAACAACCTGCGCGAGCGCTTTTCGGCACTGCCGGCGGGTGGACGCCTGGTCATCGGCGAAACCGGCTTTGGCACGGGGCTGAATTTTCTCTGCGCCTGGCAATTGTTTAATGAATGCGCCCCGGCGGATGCGCACCTGCAGTTCATCAGCGTCGAAAAATTCCCGCTGAGCCGGACCGACCTGCAACGTGCCCTGGACCTGTGGCCGGAACTGACCGCCCAAGCCGGACCCTTGCTGGCGCAGTACGTGGCGATCCACCCGGGATTCCAGCGGCTGGTGTTCGAAGATGCGCGCGTAACGCTGACGCTGCTGATCGGCGATGCGCACGCGATGCTGACGCAACTGGACGGGCAGATCGATGCCTGGTTTCTCGACGGTTTCGCACCGGCGAAGAACCCGGACATGTGGAACGATGCGCTGTTTGCCGAACTGGCCCGACTGTCGGCGCCACAGGCCACCCTGGGCACCTTCACCAGCACCGGCTGGGTCCGACGCGCCTTGAAGGCGGCCGGCTTTGCCATGAAGCGCATCCCCGGCATCGGCCACAAGTGGGAAGTCATGCGCGGCACATTCGCCGGCTGGCCGGCCGAAACCACACCGCCGGCAGCGGTCAAACCGTGGTTTGCACGCCCACCCCGCCTGCCCGGTGAGCGTCATGCGCTGGTGATCGGCGGTGGCCTGGCCGGCTGCAGCACCGCCCGCAGCCTGGCCATGCGTGGCTGGCACGTCAGCCTGCTTGAGCGTCATGACGCTCTGGCCGGCGAGGCCTCGGGCAATCCGCAAGGCGTGCTGTACCTGAAGTTGTCGGCCCACGGCACGGCCCTGTCGCAGTTGATTCTCAGCGGTTTCGGCCATACGCGCCGCCTGCTGGAGCGCTTGCAGCGCGGTCATGAATGGAATGACTGCGGCGTGTTGCAACTGGCCTTCGATGCCAAGGAAGCGCAGCGCCAGGCGCAACTGGCCCAGGCCTTTCCAGAAGCGCTGCTGCACCGGCTGGATCAGTCGGCAGCCGAGCAGCAGGCCGGCATCGGCCTGGGCAGCGGCGGACTGTTCTACCCTGAAGGCGGCTGGGTGCATCCACCGGCGCTGTGCCAGCAACAGGCCGCCCACCCGAATATCCAGACCCTGCTGCACCATGAGGCGCTTGAACTTCGGCGGGTCGATGGCCAGTGGCAAGCCTGGGCGGGCGCGCAGTTACTGGCCAGCGCCCCGGTGGCGATCCTGGCCAATGCCGCGCAGATCAAAGCGTTCGAGCAAAGCGCTGAACTGCCGCTCAAGCGCATTCGCGGGCAGATCACCCGTCTGCCTGCCACCGACGCCAGCCACCGTCTGAGTACCGTGGTGTGCGCCGAAGGCTACGTGGCACCGGCGCGTGATGGCGAGCACACGCTGGGCGCCAGCTTCGACTTTCATAACCAGGACCTGGCCCCGACCCTTGCAGAGCATCAAGGCAATCTGCACTTGCTGGAGGAGATTTCGGCTGATCTGAGCGAACGCCTCGATGCCGCCCATTTGGACCTTGAGCAGTTGCAAGGCCGGGCGGCCTTTCGCTGCACCAGTCCCGACTACCTGCCGATCGTCGGCCCGCTGGCCGATGGTCAGGTCTTTGCCAGCACCTATGCCGCGCTGACCAAGGATGCCCGCCAGGTGCCATCGCTGCCCTGCCCTTGGCTGGACGGCCTGTACATCAACAGCGGCCATGGCTCACGCGGGCTGATCACCACGCCCCTGGCTGCCGAGCTGCTGGCAGCCTGGCTGGATGACGAACCGTTGCCTGTACCGCGCAGCGTGGCCGAGGCCTGCCACCCCAACCGGTTCGCCCTGCGCAGCCTGATTCGTGGGCCGAAAAGCCAGGCCAGAGGTTAGATTCTGCGCCGATCTGTAACAGACAATTGCAGCAAGACCTTTGACCTGAGCGGTGATTCACCCTACGGTGAACACCTGCACAGTGCTGAAAATGGAGACTTGCATGCTGTTCCGTCAATTGTTCGACAGCCAGACATCCACCTACAGTTACCTGCTGGCCGACCACGGCCAGGCCATGCTGATCGACCCGGTCAAAGAGCACCTGGACACCTACCTGCAGTTGCTTTCGGACCTGGACCTGCAACTGATCATGGCCATCGATACCCACACCCACGCCGATCACATCACTGCGCTGGGTGACCTGCGCGATGCCACCGGCTGCAACACCGGCCTGGGCCAGGAAAGCCAGGTGCCCTGCGCCAGCTTCACGTTCCACGACGGCCAGAGCCTGGCGTTGGGCAGCCGCGAATTGAAGGTCTGGCACACACCGGGGCACACCCGCGACTCCTACTGCTTCCTGCTGGCCGCGCGCGGTCGCCAGCCTGCCTGGCTGTTCAGCGGCGACACCCTGCTGATCCGCGGCAGCGGGCGTACGGACTTTCAGAACGGCAGCGCCCGTCAGCAGTGGACCAGCCTGCAACGCCTGCTGGACCTGGGCGATGACACCCTGGTATTTCCGGCCCATGACTACAAGGGCTGGACCTGCTCGACCATTGGTGAAGAGCGCCGCCACAACCCGCGTCTGCAAGTGGCCAATGCCGAAGAATACGCCGCCTTGATGGACGACCTGCACCTGCCACCGCCGCGCCTGCTGGACGTCGCCGTAGCCGCCAACCGCGCGTGCGGGCAGACCTGACCTGTTCCTTGACCCGAGTCATCCGCCATGTTGCAGGTTGTCGATCTGCTCAAGCACTACCCCACCGCCCAGGGCCCGTTGCAGGTGCTCGACGGCGTCAGCCTGCAACTGGCGCAAGGGGAAACCCTGGCCCTGATGGGTGAGTCCGGCAGTGGCAAAAGTACCCTGCTGCACCTGGTCGCCGGGCTGGACCGTGCCGACGGCGGGCATATCGAAATCGACGGCCAGCGCCTGGACGGCCTCACTGAAGCTGGCCTGGCGCACTGGCGACGCACCGGCATCGGCCTGGTATTCCAGCAGTTCAATCTGATCGGCAGCCTCAAGGTCGCCGACAACCTGGCCTTTCAGGCGCGCCTGGCCGGGCGCCATGATCCGGCCTGGCAGGCCCAACTGGTCGAGCGCCTGGGGCTGGGCGATCTGCTGAGCCGTTACCCCGAACAACTGTCCGGCGGCCAGCAACAGCGCGTGGCCATCGGCCGCGCCTTGGCTTCGCGCCCGGCCCTGCTGCTGGCCGACGAACCCACCGGCAACCTTGACGAAGCCACCAGCGATGAAGTCCTCAAGCTGCTGCTGGAGCTGGTCGCCGACAGCCCCACCAGCCTGTTGATGGTGACGCACAGTCCGCGCATTGCCGCCCACCTGATGCATAGGGTGGTATTACACAAGGGGCGGCTGGTCAGCGCCGGGCCCCGCTGAATGGCCGTGCTCTATTGGACGCTACGCGCCTTGCTCAGTCATTGGCGTCGCCACCCGGTGCAACTGTTCAGCGTGCTGACCGGCCTGTGGCTGGCCACCGGCCTGCTCACCGGAGTACAAGCCCTCAACAGCCAGGCCCGCGACAGCTACCAGCGCGCCAGCCAATTGCTCGGCACGCAACCGCAAAGCTGGCTGAGCAGCCCCTCGGCGGCACCGTTCCCACAGCAGGTGTTTGTCGATCTGCGCAGGGCGGGCTGGCCGGTGTCACCGCAGTTGCAAGGGCGCATCACCCTTAATGGCGAACGCCTGCAACTGCTTGGCATCGAGCCTTTGACCCTCCCTCGCGACCTGGAACTGGCCGGCCAGCGCCAGGACCTCGGGCAGCTACTCGACTTCTTACATCCCCCTGGCGTCACCTGGATCGCCCGCGACACCTTGCAGGCACTGGGCTTGCAGGAAGGTCAGCAACCGGTGACGGACAGCGGCCAGGCACTGCCCCCGCTACGCGGCCGGCCAGATATGGCGCCTGGCGTGCTGCTGACCGATATCGGCCAGGCCCAGCGCGTGCTGGCGATGCCCGGGCAAGTCAGCCGCCTGTTGCTGAGCGCGGATTTCGCGGCGACCCAGCCGACCTTGCCGGACGCGCTGGCCGACCTTCTGGTGCTGCAACACGGTGATGCGGCAGACGACCTGGACCGGTTGACCAAGAGCTTTCATCTCAACCTGGATGCCCTGGGCGCCCTGTCCTTCGTGGTCGGCCTGTTCATTGTGCACGCCGCCATCGGCCTGGCGCTGGAACAGCGCCGTGGCCTGTTGCGCAACCTGCGCGCCAGCGGGGTCAGTGCGCGTTTGCTGATCGGTGCGCTGGTTGTTGAGCTGACGGGTATGGCCCTGCTGGCCGGGCTGGCGGGCGTGATCAGCGGCTATCTGCTGGCCGGCTGGCTGCTGCCGGACCTGGCTGCCAGCCTGCGTGGCCTGTATGGCGCACCGGTGGCCGGGCAACTGAACCTGGGGTTGTCATGGTGGTTAACCAGCCTGGGCGTGGCCTTGCTGGGCGCGCTGCTGGCCGGGGCCAGCAGCGTGTTGCGCGCCGCGCGTCTGCCATTGCTGGCCCTGGCGCGTGCCCAGGCCTGGCGTCAGGCCCATGAGCGCTGGCTGCGCCGTCAGGCCTGGGTGGCCGCCGCAGCACTGGGTGTGGCGCTGCTGGCCTGGACCGGCAACAGCCTGCTCAGCGGTTTCATCATGGTGGCGGCCATTCTGCTCAGCGCCGCGCTGGGCCTGCCGGTGTTGCTCGATGCGGTGCTGGGTACGGCCTTGCAGCATACGCGGTCGGTGCTGGGCCAGTGGTTTGTGGCCGACTGCCGGCAACAGCTGCCGGCCTTGAGCCTGGCCTTGATGGCGTTGCTGCTGGCACTGGCCGCCAGCATCGGTGCGGGCGGCATGACCTCGGGTTTTCGCCAGACGTTCGGTGACTGGCTCGACCAGCGCCTGAGCGCCGAACTGTATGTCACCACCAGTAATGCCGAGCAGGCCCAGAACCTCTACACCTGGCTGGCACAACAGCCAGCGGTCAGCGCCGTACTGCCCGACTGGCAGGTCAGCCTGCGCCTTAAGGGTTGGCCGGCCGACCTGCACGGCGTGGTCGAGCACCGGCACTATCGCGATCACTGGCCCCTGCTGGCCGCCGGCGCCGGCGATGCCTGGCAGCGCCTGGCACAGGACGACACGGTGATGATCAGCGAACAACTGGCACGGCGCCTGGACCTGGACGTGGACGATACGCTCGACATCCCGGTGCCTCAGGGCCGCTGGACGCCACGCATCGTCGGTCTTTACGCCGACTACGGCAACGCCCGCGGACACCTGCTGGTCGATGCCCGGCACCTGTTGCAGCACTGGCCGGCCCTGGCGCCGGGCCGCTTCAACCTGCGCCTGGCCCCTGCCGACATCCCGGCCCTGACCGCACAGTTGCAGACGCACTTTGCCCTGGACGACAGCCGCATCATCGATCAGCAGCAGCTCAAGTCATGGTCCAGCCGTGTGTTCGAACGCACGTTCGCCGCCACAGCCGCACTCAACAGCCTGACCCTGGGGGTGGCCGGTATCGCCTTGTTCATCAGCCTGCTGACCCAGAGCCAGGACCGCCTGGGACAACTGGCGCCGCTCTGGGCGCTGGGGGTTACCCGCCGGCAACTGATGGCTCTGAATCTGGGCCAGACCTGGCTGCTGGCAAGCCTGACCCTGCTGGCCGCCTTGCCGCTGGGCGTGCTGCTGGCCTGGTGCCTGAATGCCGTGATCCAGGTGCAGGCCTTTGGCTGGCGCCTGCCTTCGCACCTGTATCCGGGACAATGGCTGAACCTGACCGCCCTGGCGCTGCTCGCCACCTTGTTGGCCTCGGCCTGGCCGCTGTGGCGCCTGTATCGCAGTCAACCAAGCGACCTGCTGAGGAGCTTCGACCGTGAAAATTGAGTGGTTGGCCCTCCTGTTCGGCGCCTGGTTGCTCAGTGGCTGCGACGACTCTGCGCCAGCCCCGCAAGGCTTTGCCGGGCTGGGCGCACAGACCGGCGACTTTACCGAGGTGACCCCCGGACGCCGGTTTGTCTTCCCCCAGGACCACGCGCCGCACCCGGGTTTTCGGATCGAGTGGTGGTACATCACCGCCAACCTGCAGGACGCCAGCGGCCAGCCCTTTGGCGTGCAATGGACCCTGTTTCGCAGTGCCGGGCAACCCGGTCCGGCCAGGCAGGACTGGGACGACCCGAACCTGTGGATGGGCCATGCCGCCGTGACCTCGGCCACCCGACATTACGCCACCCAGCGCCTGGGGCGCGGCGGCATTGGCCAGGCCGGGGTGACCCTGACGCCCTTGAGCGCCTGGATCGACAACTGGTCGCTGAGCAGCACGCTACCGGCCGACAGCCATGCCGACCCCATGACCCAGGTGCGCCTGCAGGCCAGCGGCCCGGCCTTCGACTACGACCTGCACCTGAGCACCGACCGGCCGCTGGTGCTCCAGGGCGACCAGGGCTACAGCAGCAAATCCGAGCAGGGCCAGGCTTCGTATTACTACAGCCAGCCGTTCTTTACCGTGCAGGGCCAACTGCGGATCGATGGCCAGGACCATGCCGTCACAGGCCAGGCCTGGCTGGACCGCGAGTGGAGCAGCCAGCCCCTGACCGCCGATCAGCGCGGCTGGGACTGGTTTTCCCTGCACTTGCGTGACGGCACCCGGCTGATGCTCTACCGCATTCGCCATGACAACGGCGCACACTACCTGATCGGCACCTGGATCGGCCCCGAAGGCCAGTCGCAGCCCCTGGCGGCCAGCGACATCCGGCTTGAGCCCCTGCAGACGACCGAGGTCGCTGGCAAGGCCGTGCCCACGCGCTGGTCGATCAAGATCCCCGGCAAGCACCTGGCAATCACCACCGAGGCGCTCAATCCCAAGGCGTGGATGGACCTGGACGTGCCGTACTGGGAAGGCCCGGTAACCGTCAGTGGTAGCCAACAGGGCGTCGGCTACCTGGAAATGACCGGTTACTGAGCCTGGCAGTCCTGCTCAGGCCAGAGGGTAGGTACCGGTTACCGAACGGCCTTTTTCATCGCCCTGCGGCAGTGGCACTTCCAGGCGGCGAACCGGCAGGCCCTGCTCATCCACCGCCAGGACGAACGACAGCGTTTCGAGGGTCTGGCCGGGGTCCGAGCAGGTCAGGCGAAAATGCGTGTCTCCCGGCGCGTAAATGTAAGAACAAGGCTGCTCAGGGAAAAATATCCGCCCGCCAACGCCTCCCGGATCAGGCCGCTGGGGCTTGAAGAAAGTGCCCAGCACCCGATTGTCCAGGGCGATCACATGCACGTCGATATCGGGTCCTTTGACTGACCGGGACATCTGCGTCCAGTCAAAGCCATCAGCGGGCCGGACTTCATACAGGTAGCTGGCATTCTCGTACTCCGGATGATTGATCCAGAGTGAAAACACCTTGTGTTCAACAAGCGCCGGAGAGCCACTGGTGTTGATCTGCGACCAGGCGCCACTGCGCTTTTCTACCTGCAAGGTAATGCTGGGTGGCATCCATCGCACGCCGAAGATGTACAGCAAGCCGTCGTGCAACACTTGATGGATATTTGACGAGGTGATTGATTCACCCTCCAGCAACACGGATCTGTTGCCCTGGTAATCCCAGTACTGGACCTCCCCGCGCGCCTTGCACTGATTGACGCTGGTGATCACCGGATGCGATTGCGGCGCACGGTTGATGCGTGAGCCAATGCAGTAAATCCGGTTATCGAGTGCGATGACTGTCTTGAGCGCATGGGTAACGTTGCCCCTGGACAGTTCCATGGACAGCACCGCGTTGTCGCCATCGCATGCACCGCCAGCAAAGTCATGGTTGCCCCAGGCATTCTGCCCCCAGTTGATCAGCGGAAAGTCGAAGCCGGGCACTTGCTCGGCAGTGACCCCGGGCAGGCGCTGCCAGTCCCAGACTGGCTGGATGCCTTCGTACTCCAGGCCATCACGGCTCAGAAAGCAGGTGCCGGCGCCCATGTAATACCCCTTGAGGTTTTCTCCGTTGCCGCTCTCGCAACCGACCGTGCGGGTAGAGACCGCCTTGGCCCAGCAGCAGAACCCTGTCCCCAGATAGGCCAGATAATCATTGACCCAATACAGCCGCGCGCCAAGGTAATGGCGATTGGCTGATTCGTCGCCGCTGGCGCGCCGGGTCAATTCTTCCAGCGCCCGCCTGCCGGGCTCATCGGCGTGAGGCAACAGTGCCTGGACCCAGGCGCTGTAACCGGGGCTGAGGTTGACGCCACGACTGATCGCCCGGCCACACACCTGAAAATCCAGGTGACGGGCGTAGCCCATCCAGCCAATGCCTTGCACCAGCACGTCGATCAACGCCTTCAAGGACGCCTCGGCCAAGGCAAACGCGCCGTTGAGCAGGGTCACGTTCTCGAAGATCCGTGACAGCAGGACCACCCCGTAACTGCCAGCGTACAGCTGGCTCAAGTAACGCTCCTGACGGAGCACATTGTGCTGACTGATGGAATAATCGACGCTGATGCCATTACCGTGCTCCGCCCCGTCACGCGTCACCGGCAGGCACAAGCCGGACAAGGCATCGGCGGCGGCGCGAAGGTAGAGCAAGTACGGGTCACCTGCACCGTTCTTCCAGGCGCACAGGCTCCAACTGATCTGGACACTGGCAAAGTCGGCCAGGTTGGCACCGCTCTGGACATGATCGAACGTGCTGGTGTTCTTCATCGCGTGCGGCACGAAGACGCTCATCAACGCGTGCGCCGGCAGATGCCTGGCCAGCAGTAGCCCGGCAGCACATGCCCGCCTTGCCAGGCCGATCTGTCGTTCCCACCAGTTGCTGGTCTGATAATCCTGCGTCGCATAGAAATCCAGCGCCTGGACAGCACTGTTCAGGTAGCGGGCAGGCGACGGCACCGCTTGTTTGAACAGATAGGCGGCGATGCGCTGGGTCCGCTCCAGATGCGTGGCCAACACAGTCGTATCACTGACCGGCTTGTCGTTGGGCGGATAGACAAGATCCTGATAGCGCCCCTCTGCGAAGCCTTGCAGCCAGCCATCGATCACTTCGGGGGCTGGTACGTTGCCGGCCAGGCGTGCGCCCAGGGTGTCATAGATCTGCGCAGCGCACGCCCGGGTGCTGTCGGACATGACGACTTCCCGCTGCACCTTTAACGTCAGGCCGACAGGCGCCCAGAGGCGATTACGGTAGCTGCTGCCGATCGGCGTGATGGTCTTGGTGTCCTGGTTTTTCTCCCCGGAGCGCAGCAGGCCTGCCCAGGCATTGATGAAGTGGCTCAGGTGCACAGGCCAGGCATAACGCCCGCCCTGGCTGTCGGGCATGCTCCAGGTCAGCTCCTGATAGGTCACCTCACTGTTGGCGCTCGACAGTCGGCACGCAATGGAAGTCCCCGTCGGCAGCGAGCCGATCGAGCGGATTTCACCCAGGTCGGCCCAGCCCGCCAGGTTGCAGGCGGTGGACAGCACCACGCTGGAGGTGGCGCTCCGGGTCCAGAGAGTGTTCAGGTAGGTGCTGAACTGAGGCATGAAACTGCCGTCGACGCTCTGGGTGCCCGCGCGCAGGTATGCGGCTGTGGCGTTGATGTGTCGGGCCAGGGCATGGGGCCAGCGATACAGCCCCAGGTCGGTGGCCGATGGCTCGAACTCGACCGTCTCGATCACGGCTTCAGTCTGGCTGTCGATGACCTTGATGTGCAGTTTTTCACCGGCGCTCAGCGCCCGCTCTGAAGAAATCCGTCCTGATGACGTCCATGTCACCGCGCTTTCCATGACCCGCTCCCTGGTTCTCTGGCCTGATTGACAAGCATGCAACTGAAGAACGCTGCCAGGAAACTGGCAGTTCTGCCAGGGTCTGCTGTGCCTGCATCGACCTGAAGCTGTCCGGGAGAAAAGTGACCGTCAAGCCCGTCGAAACCCGATGACGAACGCTGCCCAGAGGGTCTCTCGATCAGCAAAAAACACTTGGCCAATCCTGCTTATAACTAGTTGATCTAAAACTCCTTCTTCTTCATCGGGTCAGTTCCTGAGTGGCCGCATTCATGACGGTCACCTCCCCAACGGAAACCCGGTAAGGACTTATGTGCGGATTAGCAGGCGAGTTGCGTTTTGACCATCAACCAGCGGATCTTGCCGCTGTTGAACGAATCACCCATGAACTGGCGCCTCGTGGCCCGGACGCATGGGGCTTTCACAGCCAGGGGCCGATTGCCCTTGGTCATCGCCGTCTGAAGATCATGGATCTGTCCGACGGCTCGGCGCAGCCGATGATCGACAATCATCTCGGTCTGTCGCTGGCCTTCAATGGCGCGATCTACAACTTCCCCGAACTGCGTGCCGAGCTGGAAAGCCTGGGCTATGCGTTCCATTCCGGTGGCGACACCGAAGTCTTGCTCAAGGGCTACCACGCCTGGGGCAAGGACTTGCTGCCCAGGCTCAATGGCATGTTTGCCTTTGCCATCTGGGAGCGTGACAGCAAGCGCCTGTTCATTGCCCGCGACCGCCTGGGCGTCAAGCCGCTGTACCTGTCGAAAACCGACAAGCGCCTGCGCTTCGCTTCCAGCCTGCCGGCGCTGCTCAAGGGCGGCGACATCAGCGGTATGCTCGACCCGGTCGCGCTCAACCATTACCTGAACTTCCATGCCGTGGTGCCCGCTCCGCGCACGCTGCTGGCAGGCGTTGAAAAACTGCCGCCGGCCAGCTGGCTGATGATCGATGCCGATGGCAAGAGCGAGCAACAGGTGTGGTGGACGCTGCCTTATGGTCCGCATGAAGACGAGCGCAACCTGAGTTTCGAAGACTGGCGCGGTCGCGTGCTGGACAGCACCCGCGAGGCCGTTGCGATTCGTCAGCGTGCCGCGGTGGATGTCGGGGTGCTGCTGTCGGGCGGTGTCGATTCCAGCATGCTGGTAGGCCTGTTGCGTGAGGTGGGTGCCGAGAACCTGTCAACCTTCTCCATTGGCTTTGAAGATGCCGGTGGCGAGCGTGGCGACGAGTTCCAGTATTCGGACCTGATCGCCAAGCACTACGGCACCCGTCACCATCAGTTGCGCATCCAGGAAAGCGAGATCATCGAGCAGTTGCCAGCGGCCTTCCGGGCCATGAGCGAGCCGATGGTCAGCCATGACTGCATTGCCTTCTATCTGTTGTCGCGTGAAGTGGCCAAGCACTGCAAGGTGGTGCAAAGCGGCCAGGGCGCCGACGAGCTGTTTGCCGGCTACCACTGGTACCCGCAAGTGGATGGTGCCAGCGACCCGGTGGCGGCCTACCGCGCCGCGTTCGTTGATCGCAGCTACGAAGAATATGCCGCCACCGTGCAACCGAAATGGCTGCTCGACCATGATGCGGCCGGTGATTTCGTTCGCGATCACTTTGCCCAGCCGGGTGCCGATGCAGCCGTGGACAAGGCGCTGCGCCTGGACAGCACAGTGATGCTGGTCGATGACCCGGTCAAGCGGGTCGACAACATGACCATGGCCTGGGGCCTGGAAGCACGTACGCCGTTCCTGGATTATCGCCTGGTCGAACTGTCGGCCCGAGTGCCTGCGAAATTCAAGCTGCCCAATGGCGGCAAGCATGTACTCAAGGAAGCGGCACGCCTGGTGATTCCGGCCGAGGTGATCGACCGCAAGAAGGGTTATTTCCCGGTGCCGGGCCTCAAGCACCTGGAAGGCAATACCTTGAACTGGGTACGCGAGCTGCTGCTTGACCCCAGCCAGGATCGCGGGCTGTTCAATCCGTCGATCGTCGACACCTTGCTGACCAACCCCAAGGACCAGCTCACACCTCTGCGCGGCTCCAAGCTGTGGCAACTGGCGGCCCTGAACCTGTGGTTGAGCGAACAAGGACTCTGAGTGATGAAATCCACTTACAGCCAGCGCCTGCTGCGACGCCAGTCGCCCTCCTATGAACGCTTGCAGGCGCAGTTTGCCGAAGACGGCAACCAGCCCGAAGGCGGGCCACTGGCCCTGCACTGCGGCTGGGGGCGACTGCTGGTCGGCCACACCTACCCGGAGCCGGCGGCGCTGGCCCAGGAATTGCTGAACGAAAAGCCCGGCGAGCGCGACATTGCCTTGTACGTGGCCGCTCCGCAGCAGGTCCTGGCCCAGGCACCGCAACAGCTGTTTCTTGATCCGTCCGACACGTTACGCCTGTGGTTCAGCGATTATCGTCCGGCGCAGCGGGTGTTCCGTGGCTTTCGTATCCGCCGTGCGCAGAACGAGGCTGACTGGCAGGCTATCAATAACCTGTACATCGCCCGCGGCATGTTGCCCATCGACCCGGCCCTGCTGACGCCGCGCCACGAAGGTGGCCCGGTGTACTGGCTGGCCGAGGACGAGACCACCGGCGCGGTGATTGGCAGCGTGATGGGCCTGAACCATTTGAAGGCGTTTCACGACCCGGAAAAAGGCAGCAGCCTGTGGTGCCTGGCGGTCGACCCCAATTGCACCCGCCCCGGTGTGGGCGAGGTGCTGGTACGGCATCTGATCGAGCACTTCATGAGCCGTGGCCTGAGCTACCTTGATTTGTCGGTACTGCATGACAACCAGCAGGCCAAGGCGCTGTATGCCAAGCTGGACTTCCGCACGCTGCCGACGTTTGCCATCAAGCGCAAGAACGGCATCAACGAGCCGTTGTTCCTGGGCCCCGGCCCTCAGGCCGACTTCAACCCCTATGCGCGCATCATTGTTGAAGAGGCTCATCGTCGCGGCATTGATGTGCAGGTCGACGATGCCGATGCCGGCCTGTTCACGCTCAGCTATGGTGGACGCCGCGTGCGTTGCCGCGAATCGCTGAGCGACCTGACCAGTGCGGTCAGCATGACGCTGTGTCAGGACAAGAGCCTGACCCACCGTGCGCTGAAGGCGGCGGGCTTGAACCTGCCGGCCCAGCAGCGCGCGGGCAACGCCGATGACAACCTGGCGTTTCTGGAAGAACACAGCCGTGTGGTGGTCAAGCCGCTGGACGGCGAACAGGGCCAGGGCGTGGCCGTGAACCTGAGTACGATCGAAGATGTGCAACAGGCCATCGAACGGGCCCGCCAGTTCGACACCCGGGTGATCCTGGAAAGCTTTCATGAAGGCCTGGACTTGCGCATCGTGGTCATCGGCTTTGAAGTGGTGGCCGCTGCCATTCGTCGTCCGGCAGAGATTCTGGGCGACGGTCGACACACCATCAAGCAGTTGATCGAAGCCCAGAGCCGTCGTCGTGCGGCGGCCACCGGGGGCGAAAGCCGTATTCCGATGGATGAAGAAACCGAACGCACGGTGCGTGAGGCCGGGTTCGACTACGACAGTGTCCTGCCCATGGACCAGCGCCTGGCCGTGCGCCGCACAGCCAATCTGCACACCGGCGGTTGTCTTGAGGATGTCACTGCCATTCTGCATCCGGTGCTGGTCGATGCCGCCGTGCGCGCTGCACGTGCGCTCGACATCCCGGTGGTTGGTCTGGACCTGATGGTGCCGGCCGCCGATCAGCCTGACTATGTGTTCATCGAGGCCAACGAACGGGTAGGCCTGGCCAATCATGAACCGCAACCCACCGCTGAACGCTTTGTTGATCTACTGTTTCCCCATAGCCTGCCCGTCCATAACTGACTGCAGCCTCAAGCGGCAAGCCGCAAGTGGCCTACCACTGCTTGCAGCTTGCAGCTTCAAACTTGCCGCTGCGCCGAAGGAGCCTCCACCATGCCTGATGCAAATATCCCTGATCCGGATCTGAATTATCTGCAGAAAGTCCTGCTGGAAATGCTCGCCATCCCCAGCCCGACCGGTTTCACCGACACCATCGTGCGCTATGTCGCCGAGCGCCTGGAGGAAATGGACATCCCTTTTGAGCTGACGCGACGCGGCACGATTCGCGCCACGCTCAAAGGCCGCAAGAACAGCCCGGACCGTGCAGTCTCGGCGCACCTGGACACCATTGGCGCGAGCGTGCGCGAGGTGAAGGACAACGGCCGCTTGTCACTGGCGCCCGTTGGCTGCTGGTCAAGTCGCTTTGCCGAAGGCAGCCGGGTCAGTGTGTTCACCGACACCGGCGTGATCCGTGGCAGTGTGCTGCCATTGATGGCCTCCGGGCATGCCTTCAATACCGCCGTCGATCAGATGCCGGTCAGTTGGGACCACGTCGAACTGCGCCTCGACGCCTACAGCGCAACGCGGGCCGACTGTGAATCGCTGGGCGTGGGCATTGGTGACTTTGTCGCCTTCGACCCGCTGCCGGAGTTCACCGAGAGCGGCCATATCAGCGCTCGTCACCTGGATGACAAGGCCGGTGTAGCGGCCTTGCTGGCCGCCCTCAAGGCCATCGTCGACAGTGGCGCGCAGCCTGTGATCGACTGCCACCCGCTGTTTACCATCACCGAAGAAACCGGTACGGGTGCCGCCGGTGCCCTGCCATGGGACGTCAGTGAGTTCGTCGGCATCGACATCGCCCCGGTCGCGCCCGGCCAGCATTCCAGCGAGCACGCGGTCAGTGTGGCCATGCAGGATTCCGGGGGGCCCTACGACTACCATCTGTCGCGGCATCTGCTGCGTCTTGGGGTCGATAATGAATTGCCGGTGCGCCGCGACATATTCCGCTACTACTTCAGCGATGCCCATTCGGCCGTCACCTCCGGGCACGATATTCGTACCGCCCTGCTGGCGTTCGGCTGCGACGCGACCCACGGTTACGAGCGTACGCATATCGACAGCCTGGCCGCCCTGAGCAAGTTGCTCAGTGCCTACATGCTCAGCCCGCCGGTATTTGCCAGCGATGCGCAGCCAGGCAAGGCCTCGCTCGAAAGTTTCAGCCATCAACTGGAACATGAAACGCAAATGGAACCGGAAACCCGTGTACCCCCGGTGGACAGCCTGATCGGCCAGGGCCGCGAGGAGTAAAACAGCGGTCACCGAATCATTGCACTGCCCGGCCCGAGCCGGGCGGTGCAAGGCAGGTGCATGCCGATGCGCGCTGCACTATCATCCCCGGCCCTGCCGTGAGAGCCCTCCATGCTGATTCCCTACGACCAACTCGAACCTGAAACCCTGACCCGCCTGATCGAGGACTTCGTGACCCGCGACGGCACCGACAACGGTGACGAAACGCCTCTGGAAACCCGCGTGCTGCGAGTGCGGCATGCCTTGACCAAAGGCCAGGCGGTGATTTTCTTCGATATGGACAGCCAGCAGTGCCAACTGATGGCCCGTCACGAAGTGCCTCGGGAAATGTTCGACTGACACGCCTCAGGCCGCTGGCGACTGCGGCCGTTCCTGCGGCTGCGACAAGGTGTTGGCAATGCGCCGGAACACTTCGGCGCGATGAATCTTGATGTGCTTGGGCGCTTCGAAGCCAAAGCGCACCTGATTGCCACTTACGCCGAGAATCTGCACGGTGATTTCATCGCCGATCGAAAAGGTCTCACCCACTTCCCGCGTCAATACCAGCATAGGGCTGCTCTCTTGTTATCAAGTAAGCAGGCAGAGTGCCGTGCATGGCACAGTGCTTCAATGCGGCAAGG
Organism: Pseudomonas ovata; assembly: GCF_003131185.1. GTDB lineage: Bacteria > Pseudomonadota > Gammaproteobacteria > Pseudomonadales > Pseudomonadaceae > Aquipseudomonas > Aquipseudomonas ovata. The sequence goes on from NZ_QFFU01000022.1 coordinate 100,090, forward strand.
AAAAATCAGTCATGTCCTGCAAGCCAGACGGATCGGACTGAAGGAAACGTCCTACCGGCGCCGCAAACGCGTGAGCACCCATGCGTAGGCCAGCACATTGATCACCAGGACGACAGCCCCTAACCAGAGCTGGATGGACATTGTCAGACCAGCAGGATAGATCAGCGCAATGAGGTAGTGCTCGACGAAACCGCCTCCATAGCCCTGCTCGCCGGCTTGCTTGCGCAGGCTGTTTTCCAACGGTGTGAGCGGGCAGTACAAGTGCAGGAACTCCACGGCCATGCCCCATGCGGCTGCCGGCAGATGCACGATTGCCAGCCAGGGTTTCCAGGCCACCAGCAAGGCCCCGAACAGTACGAACAGGATAAATAACAAATGAAAGACAACCACCAGGTCGGCGGCCAGGCTGATCAACATGCGGGGGGTATCCTTGTCGGCGAAAACCAGTAAGCCAACGCAGATACCTGAGTACCCTACAAGTTCAATATTTCGCTGACTTATTAAAAAGCCCCGAAGAGTACCGAACAGGCTAATAATTCAAAAAACCTTTTAAAAACAGCTATTTAAAAAATTGTAAAAAAATATTCATGCCCCCTAGAACCTTTCGGAAATGCCCAGGGTCGGAGTATTCAAGAAGCCTGCAAACTTGATGCCTATCGGCTCAGGTATTGAAGGCGATCCTTGCCTCCACCATTGAAAGAAGGAACTCGTCATGGGCATCAGTACAATTCTTATCATCGTCTTGATCTTGCTGCTGGTTGGCGGTCTGCCTGTATTTCCCCACTCGCGCAGCTGGGGTTATGGTCCATCGGGTGTGGTCGGTACCATCCTGATCATTCTGCTGGTCCTGGTACTGCTGGGCAGGATATGAATCCAGGGAAGAAGTGAGGCCCATTCGCGCCTGACGCGAACGCCCACCCAAATGAAAAAAGCAGCCCTGAGGCTGCTTTTTTCGTTCTGGCGGGCTTACCTTTTAGTGCGAAACCGCACCGCTGGCGCCCAGGCCGGTTTGTGAGCGGACAAATTGTGGAACGAACAGCGCACGCTCGTCAGCAGCAGCCTTGGACTTGTCGGTGATCGAGAAGAACCAGATACCGACAAAGGCAATGATGATCGAGAACAGCGCCGGGTATTCGTACGGGAAGATCGGTTTGGGGTTGTGCAGGATCTGCACCCAGATGGTCGGACCGAGCACCATCAACACCACCGCACTGATCAGGCCCATCCAGCCGCCGATCATGGCGCCACGGGTGGTCAGGTTTTTCCAGTACATCGAGAGCAACAGCACAGGGAAATTGCAACTGGCCGCGATCGAGAACGCCAGGCCGACCATGAACGCGATGTTCTGGCTCTCGAAGGCGATACCCAGAATGATCGCCACAACGGCCAGGGCCATGGTGGTCATCTTCGACACACGGATTTCGTCTTTCTCGTTGGCCTTGCCTTTCTTGATCACGCTGGCATACAGGTCATGCGACACCGCCGAAGCACCGGCCAGGGTCAGGCCCGCCACCACCGCCAGGATCGTGGCGAATGCCACTGCCGAGATGAAGCCCAGGAACAGACTGCCGCCCACCGCATTCGCCAGGTGCACCGCCGCCATGTTGTTGCCACCGATCAGGGCACCGGCGGCATCCTTGAACGCAGGGTTGGTGCTGACCAGCAGAATGGCGCCAAAGCCGATGATGAAGGTCAGGATGTAGAAGTAACCAATGAAACCGGTAGCGTAGAACACCGACTTGCGGGCTTCCTTGGCATCGCTCACGGTGAAGAAGCGCATGAGGATGTGTGGCAGGCCGGCGGTACCGAACATCAGCGCCAGGCCCAGCGAGAACGCCGAGATCGGATCTTTCACCAGGCCGCCCGGGCTCATGATCGCCTCACCCTTGGGGTGCACGGCAACGGCTTGGGCAAACAGCTGGTTGAAGTCGAAGTTGACGTGCTTCATGACCATCAGGGCCATGAACGAGGCACCGGACAGCAACATCACTGCCTTGATGATCTGTACCCAGGTGGTGGCCAGCATGCCGCCAAACAGGACGTACAGGCACATCAGGATACCGACCAGGATCACCGCCACGGTGTAGTCCAGGCCGAACAGCAGCTGGATCAGCTTGCCGGCACCGACCATCTGCGCAATCAGGTAGAACGCCACCACCACCAGCGAACCGCAGGCGGACAGGGTACGGATTTCCATCTGCTTGAGACGGTAGGAGGCGACGTCGGCAAAGGTGTACTTGCCCAGGTTGCGCAGGCGCTCGGCGATCAGGAACAGAATGATCGGCCAGCCCACCAGGAAGCCGATCGAGTAGATCAGGCCATCGTAGCCAGAGGTGTACACCAGCGCGGAAATACCCAGGAAGGACGCCGCGGACATGTAGTCACCGGCGATGGCCAGACCATTCTGGAAACCGGTGATCTTGCCGCCTGCCGCATAGTAGTCGGACGCCGATTTGTTTTTCTTCGACGCCCAATAGGTGATGTAGAGAGTGAACAGAACGAACGCCACGAACATGACGATCGCCGGAACGTTCAGCGGTTGCTTCTGCACGGCACCGGTGAGGGCATCGGCCGCCAGCAAGGCGGGCGCAAACGCTGCAAGACCAAGACCTGCCAGGAGACGACGGATCATTGCTGGATCTCCTTGAGCACGGCGTTGTTCAGGTCGTCGAACTCGCCATTGGCGCGGCGCACGTAGATACCGGTCAGGATAAAGGCGGTGATGATCAGGCCGACCCCGATCGGCATGCCCCAGGTGATGGTCGATGCAGGACTGAGCTTGGCGCCCAGGATATGCGGTCCATAAGCAATCAGAAGAATGAAGCAGGCGTAGATTCCGAGCATGATCGCCGAGAGAATCCAGGCGAAGCGTTCTCGCTTGGCAACCAGCTCCTTGAAGCGCGGGTTGTTCTGTATCGTTTGATAGATGCTGTCGTTCATTGTTTTTGTCCTCGCAGCACGGAAGATATGACACAACTTTACTTTAGTCCGCTGCGGGCCCGACTCCAGACGACCTTAGTATTAGAACGACATTAATTACGCGAGCCTGGCCGAAATGGCCTGCCCCTGAAACGCAAAAAACCACCGGGCGCCAGCGCCAGATGGTTTTCGCAGGGCGGCCCGCAGGCCGCTTGAAGAGGGGGAAGTCTTACTTGGCGGTCCAGGCGGCAACACGCTCAGGGTTCTTGGCGACCCAGTCCTTGGCTGCAGCCTCGGGCTTGGCGCCGTCCTGGATGGCCAGCATCACGGCACCGATCTCGTCCTTGGATTGCCACTGGAATTTTTTCAGGAAGGCGACCACATCAGGCGCTTTCTTTTCCAGGCTCAGGCTGCCGACGCTGTTGACGGTTTCGGCGGCGCCATACACGCCTTTAGGGTCTTCCAGGAAACGCAGTTTCCATTTGGCGAACATCCAGTGCGGCACCCAGCCGGTCACAGCAATGGATTCATTGCGTTTTTCGGCACGGGTCAGCTCGGCAATCATGCCGGCTCCGGAGCTGGCCTGCAGTTTGTAGCTGTCCAGGCCGTAGTCCTTGATCGCCTGGTCGGTCTTGAGCATTACGCCGGCACCGGCATCGATCCCTGTGATCTTGTTCTTGAAGGACTCATCGGTCTTGAGGTCGGCAATGCTGATGGCCTTGACGTACTCGGGGACGATCAGACCGATCTTGGCATCCTTGAAGTTGGGACCGTAGTCGACCACCTGGTCCTTGTACTTGGTCATGTACTCGCCATGAGTGCCCGGCAGCCAGGCCGACAGAATCATGTCCAGTTTATCGGTGGCCACCGCCTGCCACATGATCCCGGCGGCAACCGATTGCAGTTTGACGTCATAGCCCATCTTCTGTTTGAGCACTTCGGCGGCGACAAAAGTCGTGGCGACGCTGTCGGACCAGCCTTCGACATAACCGATGCTCACGGTCTTGGTTTCGGCACTGGCCAGCGTGGAGCCGGCAGCCAGCACCAGAGCGGCACCCGCCCCCAGGAGTTTGCGCATATTCATCATTACTTCCCCGGTAGAGTCCTGCACCGACAAAGGTCGGGCATCGTTGACGTTGTTCTCAAGGCCGCGCACCACGCCCGGAAACGGGGCCATGTGCGTCCTTCACGTTTCAAGCACTCTTGCGCGCAGTCAGAGGCACTGCATCGACCTGTTGATCATCTGCCCCATGGCTCAAGCGACATGCTCTGTCAGCGACTCCCAGGCAACGGTAAACGACATCACAGAGCCATCAGCGACAAAGCCGAAAGAATCAACGCCGTAACATGGTGTCAGGCCGTGAACAGCCTTGTATTTCGAGGCTTGCCTGAGGCGCCCTTTCCTGTAATCGCATGCGGTCATGCCACAACGCGCGCACTTCAGAATGGATCATTATCGAACGTTGCGCGAACCGACCCGAGGAAGAAACACAATGTGTTACCGGGCCTTGCGCTGACCACGGGCCAACGGGTAACACGGAAACACACCAAGGGTAGAAACGACCTGCCTGCCGAGAACTATTTTCTTAAGCGATTGATTTAAAAGGATTTTAAAAAGTTGGCACAGCACCTGCTATATCTCAGGCACAACAAGAACAAAAACAAGCAGCAACCCAATAAAAACAAGACGTAACGGCTCTGACATAACAAGAACAACACGGACAGAGACGCAGCCAACTGATTTTTTTGGAGTCGATGGGCTTCACCGGGTCTTTTGCGGAAGACCACGCAACCTTGCACAGAACAATAAAACTACCTTCAGGTAGCACCGCACGGGTTGGATCAGGCTGTTGTGCAGACAGTCGATTGAAGCTGGGTCAGCGCTCAAAAAAATACGTTTGCTCTTGATCCCGTATGGGGACAAAAAGAATGCAGTGAAGGGTCAGCCGACAAAAACAACAACAGGCCGCCCTATAAAAATAAAAAGAGCACGTAAAACCACTGGAAAGGGAGCCTTAGGGCTCCCTTTGTGCGTCTGGGCCCCGGATGATGCAGGCCCGACTTGAGCGGCTTTCTCGGCTGAAGCGGATCGCCACCCAGCCGCACCTGCGGTTGTGCGATTCAAGGCGTTTCTCAAAAAAAACGCACATCGCTACATTCCGCAAACGCGGGAGCGTGTATCGTTTCACCCATCTTACAAAGATCGCTTGCCGATGCGGCACTTTGGCAGCATGCCGAAGGTCATAGGCTGCGAACCTAACCTGCTCTTCTTTCCATGGGATTCAGTCATGCTCCGTCTCCTGCGTTTCGCTGCAGTCCTGGGTGGCCTCTGTATAAGTACGGCCGCCCTGGCGAAAACCGTCGATCCAGCCACTTATGGCTATCCGCTGACTAATCCGTTCGAAGCGACCATCGCCACAACGCCACCTGACCTGCGGCCCGACCTGCCGGCCGATGATGATATCGATCAGGACGATTACACCCTCAACCTGCACCCGGAACGCGAGTTCACGCTGCCCGACAACTTCTGGGCGGTCAAGAAACTGCGTTACCGCCTGGCGAAACAGGATCACGCCGCCCCGCTGATCTTCCTGATTGCCGGCACCGGGGCGCCCTACAACAGCACGCTCAACGAGTTTCTCAAGAAGCTGTACTACGGCGCCGGCTACCACGTGGTGCAACTGTCGTCGCCCACCAGCTATGACTTCATGAGTTCGGCCTCACGCTATGCCACCCCGGGCCTGTCCAAGGAAGATGCCGAAGACCTGTACCGGGTCATGCAGGCCATCCGCGCACAGAATGCCGAGCTGCCGATTACCGACTTCTACCTGACCGGCTACAGCCTGGGCGCGTTGAATGCTGCGTTCGTCAGCAAGCTGGACGAAACCCGCCGCAGTTTCAACTTCAAGAAAGTGCTGCTGCTCAACCCGCCGGTCAACCTGTACACCTCGGTGTCCAACCTCGACAAGCTGGTGCAGACCCAGGTCAAGGGCGTCAACAACACCACCACCTTCTATGAGCTGGTGCTGGCCAAGCTGACCCGTTACTTCCAGCAAAAAGGCTACATCGACCTCAACGATGCCCTGCTCTACGACTTTCAGTTGTCACGTGAGCACCTGAGCAACGAGCAGATGGCCATGCTGATCGGCACCTCCTTCCGCTTCTCGTCGGCCGACATCGCCTTTACCTCGGACCTGATCAACCGTCGCGGCCTGATCATTCCGCCGAAATTCCCGATCACCGAAGGCACCAGCCTGACCCCGTTCCTCAAGCGGGCCATGCAATGCGACTTCGACTGCTACATGACCGAGCAACTGATTCCGATGTGGCGCGCACGCACCGACGGCGGCAGCATGCTGCAACTGGTCAACCAGGTCAGCCTGTATGCCCTCAAGGATTATCTGCAAGGCAGCAGCAAGATTGCGGTGATGCACAACGCCGATGACCTGATCCTGGGATCAGGTGACCTGGGCTTCCTGCGCCAGACTTTCGGTGATCGCCTGACCGTGTACCCGCATGGCGGGCATTGCGGCAACATCAACTACCGCGTCAACAGCGACGCCATGCTGGAGTTTTTCCGTGGCTAAACGTCTCTTGCTTCTGGCCGCCCTGCTGGCTGCCGGTACGGCGCATGCCGAAAAAACCGACATCTCCCATGCCACCAAGGATGAAGCCACGGTTGTGCCCCGGTACGATGCCGACGGGTTTACCCAGCCGCTCAAGGCGCTGAAGTTCAACCCGGGCCTGGACCAGCGTGAATTCGAACGTGCCTCGATCAATGCCCTGGAAGTCTTCGACCCGCTGGAGTCGTGGAACCGCCGGGTCTACCACTTCAACTACCGTTTCGATGAATGGGTGTTCCTGCCGGTGGTCGATGGCTACCGCTACATCACCCCAGGCTTCGTACGCAGCGGCGTCAGCAACTTCTTCGGCAACCTGGGCGACGTCCCCAACCTGGTCAACAGCCTGTTGCAGTTCAAGGGCCAGCGCTCGTTGCAGACCACCGGCCGCCTGCTGCTGAACACCACGATCGGCGTGGCCGGCCTGTGGGACCCGGCCACCCTGATGGGCCTGCCACGCCAGAGCGAAGATTTCGGCCAGACCCTGGGCTTCTATGGCGTACCGGCAGGCCCTTATATCGTGCTGCCATTGTTTGGTCCTTCCAACCTGCGCGACACAGGCGGGCTGATCTTCGACGTCGCCGCCGAAGCGCAGATCAACTTCCTCAATGTGGCCCAGGTCAGCAGCGACCACCCGGAAATCCTGTTGTTGCGGGCGATCGACCGCCGCTACACGACCAGCTTCCGTTATGGCCAGATGAACTCGCCGTTCGAGTATGAAAAGGTCCGCTACGTGTACACCGAGTCACGCAAGTTGCAGATTGCCGAGTAGATCGACCGGTCATGAAAAAGGCCAACCCGAGCGATCTGGTTGGCCTTTTTCATGGTGTCCTGTAAGCGCTGCTCACTCAAGGGCACCTCTAAAAACTACCTGCGTTGTCATCGCTGCGTTAAAAACAGGCTCGTGCGCGAGTACGATCGTGCGCGATCCCGGTCAAAATGCTCATTTACAACGCGTAAAGTCGAACGCGACGCCGACTGTTCTGCGCCTGTTTTTGTTGGGCCGCCATCGGTATTGCGCTGACTGCCTCGCCCACGTTTTTAGAGGCACCCTCAACGCTCAGGCATTGGTCCAAAACGGTTATCACCCTTCGTGCCGGGCATGAACACCAGCACAAGCAAAATGAACGGTCCTACAAAAGGAATGAAACCGATCAGGGAATACCAGCCACTGTAGTCGGCATCATGAAGACGACGAATCTGCAACGACAGGCTGGTCAAGTAATTCACGACAATGAACACCAAGACCCAAGGCCCGATGTGCCACTCAGCGCCATACTCGACAGGGCGATAGTCGACGATGAAAAGTGCCGTTGATACGACAACAAAATAGATCAGAAAAAATCCGAACTCACGAATACTTGATCGTCCGCCAAAGTCGAACGTCCGCTTATAAACATCAATAACTGTTTTCATTCAACCTGCTTTTATCGAGTGATGTGCGATTCATCTGAGCCCTTTCAATACCGAGGCGGCAGACCATAATAGTTTTCTTCGGGGTCACCTTTACTCATCAGCATCCAGACATGAATCACAACGCCACTGAAAGGGACGAGCCACGCCAGCACTACACAGGCGCTGCAGCCAATGTCGTGGACTCTGCGTACGATCAGCGCACTCAACGGCACTATGCACAACCAAAACCCTGCATTCATGGAGGCGCTGCTCTCGGCCCGCATAGACAGACCAGGGTACTCGACACCCCCATTCAGAAAGTACACGCTGCAGACAAAAACAAGATAGAACAGCAGTTCCCTTCGACTTGCACGCCCCTTGAAATCAAAAGTCTTAAGCACTGTTCTCACAAGCGTGATCATCATGAAAAACATCCTGCCGGCAAGCCACTGAACAATCGAACCCGCAACTTTTACACCTCATAAAAACAGGCACTCTCAAAACCCCTTCAAACCCAAGCGACCAATATACAGACAGCCACATATCTTCCTATCGGATAGCCACAGCAGAGTCCGTAGGAAATTTCAGCAAATCATGTCCTCCGAAAAAATTGAAAACCCTTACCCGCCCCTTAAAACATCAAAAAAGCCGATTGATCAGATAAAAATTTCAACCTCATCTATCGACTCAATACATTTATCCTTGCAGGCATCGTCACAAGATCAAGGAGCACCGCCCCATGAATCAATTTCGCAAGGTCCTGTCGATTCACAACGGCCAGCCCACCTCTGATGGCGCAGGTGTACGCCTGACCCGCGTGTTCGGCGGCGCAGGCGTCGAGCAGTTCGATCCATTCCTGATGCTCGACGAGTTTGGCTCGGACCAGCCCGATGACTACATTGCCGGCTTCCCGCCGCACCCGCATCGTGGCTTCGAGACCGTGACCTACATGCTTGAAGGCCGCATGCGTCATGAAGACCATATGGGCAATATCGGCCTGCTGCAGGGCGGTGGCGTACAGTGGATGACCGCAGCACGCGGCATCATCCACAGCGAAATGCCTGAACAGGAAGAAGGCGTGATGCGTGGTTTTCAGCTCTGGCTGAACCTGCCGGGCAAGCACAAGCTGATGGATGCCAGCTATCGGGACATTCAGCCGCAGGACATTCCACGCCTGACCACGGCCGCCGGCATCGATGTGGTGGTGATTGCCGGCCGCTTCGACGATGGCCAGGTGCAGCAGGACGGCGCCGTGCAACGTCCGGACACCGAGCCGCAGTACTTTGATCTGCACTTGCCCGCTGGCAGTCAGATCAGCCCGCAGATTGCCCAGGGCCACCGGGTGTTGCTCTACGTGTATGAAGGTCAGGTCGAGGTGGCCGGCTGCCCGCAGCCGGTGGCAGCCAGTCGCCTGGTGCGACTGGGTGACACCGGTGAGCTGCGCATCGACAGCGCCGCAGGTGCACGGGTACTGCTCATTGCCGGCAAGCCGCTGGGCGAACCGATCGTGCAATACGGGCCGTTCGTGATGAACACCCGTGAAGAGATCGAGCAGGCGCTGCGCGATTTCCGTGATGATCGATTGACGGCGTGAAACGTGGTTTTTGCCGCTCTGTCCGCGCCTACGGGGTAATGCCGATCAGTTCAGCCAAATTTCGTTGAACGCTGAACGTATGGGAGGGCGCTCTGCTCGCGACAGGGCCATTGAGGCCGCTGCACCTGCTGCGTCTGTCACCTGGCCATCGCCAGCAGAGCTTGCCTGCCACAGTCAGGTGCCAGGCACGAGACCTTGGGCGACATCAATCCTGTGGGAGGCGGCTTGCTGCGGGCGGCGATCCGACGATGAGGCCAGCAAGGCCCCTACACCTGCTGCGCCTGACACATAGCCATCGCCGGCAAGCCGCCTCCCACAGTCTGATCTGCACCCCAAAAGTTGGACACCAATCTGACTTCCTGGGGGTTTTTTCATGGGCAAGTACTCTACGCAGTTCAAAATCACA
>NZ_QFFU01000023.1 GCF_003131185.1 Pseudomonas ovata
TCAATTGTTAAAGAGCGGTTGGTTGAGCTGTTCGCTTCAACCGAGGCGCGCATTCTACAGCGCCTGTGTAACATGTCAAGTGATTATTTTCGGAAGTTTCCAGAGCAACTCTGAAGCCTTCATCACTTGCGTGCCGACTGATCTTTCGATCAACTCGTCAGCGGGAGGCGAATAATACAGCATTGAAACTTGCTGTCAACTGCCTTTTTTCACCGCTGTGGCCCTGAGGCCAGCACCACCCCCTCGCCGATTTCTTATCCAACTCATTGATATTCAAGAAGTTTTCAGTTTCTTCCGCGGCGGGAATGGTGCGCATTATAGAGCGCTGAGACAGGGCGTCAACACTTAATTTCAATAATGTGAAATTAACGCTTCAATCCCCTTTAAGCACCACTTCTTCTATATAAACAGAAGCACTTTGTATTCACCCAAAGATATTGTCAGACAAAATTACCAATAGCGCTTGTCGGATTCGCATCGGTGCGCTATCTGTGCAGCGCATAGCCCCTCGTAACCCTGATCTGCGGAAGTGCCTTATGCCCTTCGAACTCCCTGTGCACAGCGCGTCCCCCAGCAAGCCCGCCAGTCGTATTCGTCAGAAAAACCAGCAGCTGATACTGAAGGCTGCCGAAGACGAGTTTGCCCGGCACGGATTCAAGGGTACCAGCATGAATTCCATTGCCCTCAAGGCGGGCCTGCCCAAGGCCAACCTGCATTACTACTTCAACAACAAGCAGGGGCTGTACATCGCCTTGCTCAATGACATCATCGAGCAATGGGACACCACCTTCAATCACTTGACGGTGGAGGATGACCCGGCCACGGCGCTGACCGCCTATATCCGCGCAAAAATGGAGTTCTCACGGCGCCAGCCCCAAGCGTCGCGAATCTTTGCCATGGAAATCATCAGTGGCGGCGAATGCATGAACCAGCATTTCAACCAGGATTACCGCCAATGGTTCCGCGAGCGTGCCGCCATATTCCAGGCCTGGATCGATGCCGGCAAAATGGACCCGATCGACCCGGTCAACCTGATCTTCCTTTTATGGAGCAGCACCCAGCACTACGCCGACTTTGCCGATCAGATCTGCCGCCTCACCGATCGCAGCCGCCTGACCCGACAGGACATGGACTTGGCAGGCGACAACCTGGTCCGTATCATTCTCAAGGGTTGCGGGTTGACGCCACCGGCCTTGTAATATGCAGCTCCCGTAATCCGTCGGACACCGTGCATGCCCTCGACCCTTGTCGACTTTTGTGAGTTTCGCGAGGAGATTCGCAAAAGCCGCTTCATCACCCTCGCCGGCCCCATCACCAGCGCCGCTCAGGCGCAGGCCTTCATAGAACAGCACAGCGACCTGGACGCCACCCATAACTGCTGGGCCTGGAAACTGGGCGACCAGTACCGCAGCAACGACGATGGTGAACCGGGCGGTACGGCCGGGCGGCCGATCCTGGCGGCCATCGAGGCGCAGGACTTCGATCAGGTCGTGGTGCTGGTCATTCGCTGGTACGGCGGCATCCAGCTGGGCACTGGCGGACTGGCCCGCGCCTATGGCGGCGGTGCGAACAAATGCCTGCAACAGGCGCCGCGGCGTGCCCTGATCCATCGCCAGGCTTTTCACCTTGAGTGCGGCTTCAGCGAACTGACGCAGGTCAAGCTGCGACTGGCCGAACTCGATGGCCTGGTAGAAGAAGAACACTTCACGGCCAACGGTGTGCAATTGTCGATTGCCGTGAGCCCTGAGCAGGTCGACACCCTGCGCCGGCAACTGGCCGACCTGAGCCGCGGTCGCATCCTGCTGCACGTCACCGAATAATCCAGGACCTCAATTGCCCACAACTACTGTGCACCCGGCTGTGGATAAGCTGAGCACACCGCGCTACAGCCCTTGCAGGCCGGCCCTTACACGAAACTGATCACTTTTCGACCAAGCGCCATAGCCAAGCCATGAAGGACGGCCCGAACGACCGCCAATCTTCTGCAGGCGCCCGAATTTCGCGGCCTGCACGTTACTCACCATAACGGTGGATCAGCCTGTGGATAACCGGTGCAAGCCTTGCGCAACAGCCTTGTGCACCGCCCCTGCAGCAGCCTGTACAGTTTTTAACCAAAAGCCGAACGCACGGCGCAGCATCCGCTGCGGTCAGAAACAGTGTATCCACAGGTCCGCGCCTGCATTACGCTGCCGGACCGCACTGTCGACGCCTGGCGCGACAACTATCCACAGAAAAGGAGTTTTCCATGTCTGCCGAAAAAACTGCGCTGATCATCGGTGCCTCTCGCGGCCTGGGCCTGGGGCTGGTCCAGCGCCTGACCGAACAGAACTGGAAAGTCATCGCCACCGTGCGCGACCCGCACAAGAGCGACGCCTTGAAAGCCATTGGTGGCGTGCACATCGAAACCCTCGACATCGACGACAATGCCTCGGTGCAAGTGTTGATCCAGAAGCTCAAGGGTGAAGTGTTCGACGTGCTGTTCGTCAATGCCGGTACGCTGGGCGCCGCCCATCAGAGTGCGGCCCAATCGACCGCCGCCGAACTGGGCCAGTTGTTCCTGACCAATGCCGTAGCGCCCATCCGCCTGGCCGAATACCTGGTTGGCCAGGTGCGACCCGGCACCGGCATCATCGCGTTCATGAGTTCGGTGCTGGGCGGCGTCGCTTGCCCGGACGGCGACACCATGGGCCTTTATAAAGCCAGCAAGGCTGCCCTGAACTCCATGACCAACACCTTCGTCACCCGCTTGCCGGAACCGCGGCCAACCGTACTGTCGCTGCATCCGGGCTGGGTCAAGACCGACATGGGCGGCGAGCATGCCGAGATCGACGTCCTGACCAGCACCACCGGCCTGGTGCAACAACTCAATGCCTACGCCGGCAAGGGCGGCCACCACTTCATCAACTACAAGGGCGAACCCCTGACCTGGTAAAACCGCGTCAGAGTCCCAGGCACGACAGCATGATGAAGGTTGCAAACAACACGAAATGCGTCATGCCTTCGATGGCATTGGTCTGTCCGTCATTGAGGTTAATTGCACAGACCAGCAAGGTGATGAACACCATGACCGTCTGCACCGGCGTCATGGCCATCTGGAACGGCTGATCGTTGTACAGCGCCATGGCCTCCATCACCGGCACCGTCAGGATCACCGTGGACAGCGACGCGCCCAGGGCGATGTTGACCACCGACTGCATGCGGTTGGCCAGGGCGGCGCGCAATGCAGTGAGAATCTCCGGCGACGCCGAGATCGCAGCCACCAAAATGGCGGTCATCACCGGCGGCGCGCCACTGCCCTCCAGCCCCAGGTCCAGCGTTTGCGCCATGACCTCGGCCAGCGCGCCGATCACAATGACCCCCACTACCAATGTCGCGATCGAACGCGTCAGGTTGATGGCACCGCCATGCGCCTGATCAGCGTCTTTGTGCTGTTTCTTTTCCGGGTAGCTGTAGCTGAAGAAATAGCTGTGCGGCCCGACCTGCATGCGCAGGAACAAGGCATACAGCACCACCATCGCGCCAATGGTGAAGGCTGAATACAACTTCCAGTCGCCTTCGGGAATGAACTCGGGCACCACCATCGACACGCCCATCGCGGTCAGGATCATCACGCTGTAGGTGCGCGCTGAACTGTCGTTGTAGGACTGCTCGCCATGCTTGAGCCCGCCCATCAGCGCGGCCAGGCCAAGAATTCCGTTGATGTCCAGCATCACCGCGGCATAAATCGTGTCGCGCACCAGCGTCGGCGAAGGCTCGTTGCTCATCATGATGGCCAGGATCACCACCTCTACCAGCACCGCCGACAAGGTCAGGATCATGGTGCCGTAGGGATCACCGACCTTCTCGGCCAGCACCTCGGCGTGATGGGCCACGCGCATCGACGCACAGATGATAAAGCCCACCAGCACAAGACCCGCGACCAGCGCCACGGTGCGTCCGTTGCTGAGCAGCAGATGCTCCAGCGCATAGGCCGCCACGGTGGCAATGATCGCCAGAAGAAGAAGTTTTTCCTGCTTGAAGACTGAGCCCATTGTGGTTTTCCATCTGAATGACGCAAGGTTGCTTGCAGTCTCAGAACCACCATGTGTCAAAAGGTTTCAAGCGGCAGACCTGACGCCCACCGACCGTTCGGTCAGCTTTCACCCACACCAAGGTGGCCATCTGTAAAATGCCCGGCCATTGCACCTGATGAGAGCCTTCCATGTACGACTGGTTGAACGCCCTGCCCAAGGCAGAACTGCACCTGCACCTTGAGGGCTCGCTGGAGCCTGAACTGCTGTTCGCCCTGGCCGAGCGCAACAGGATTGCCCTGCCCTGGAACGACGTCGACACCCTGCGCCAGGCTTATGCCTTCAATAACCTGCAAGAGTTTCTCGACCTTTATTACCAGGGCGCGGACGTGCTGCGTACCGAGCAGGACTTCTATGACCTGACCTGGGCCTACCTGCTGCGCTGCAAGGCGCAGAACGTGATCCACACCGAACCCTTCTTCGACCCGCAGACCCACACCGACCGCGGCATCCCGTTCGAGGTGGTGCTGGGGGGCATCAATCAGGCCCTGAAGGACGGCAAGCAGCAGTTGGGCATCGGCAGCGGCCTGATCCTGAGCTTTCTGCGCCATCTCAGCGAAGAACAGGCCGAGCAGACCCTGGACCAGGCCCTGCCGTTTCGCGATGCCTTCGTGGCCGTCGGCCTGGACAGCTCGGAAATGGGTCATCCACCGAGCAAGTTCCAGCGTGTATTCGACCGCGCCCGCAGCGAAGGCTTCCTCACCGTGGCCCATGCCGGTGAAGAAGGCCCGCCCGAGTACATCTGGCAAGCGCTGGACCTGCTCAAGATCCAGCGGATCGACCATGGCGTGCGCGCCATCGAAGACGAGCGCCTGATGCAGCGCATCATCGACGAACAGATCCCGCTGACGGTCTGCCCGTTGTCCAATACCAAACTGTGCGTGTTCGACGACATGAGCCAGCACAACATCCTCGACATGCTCGAGCGTGGCGTGAAGGTGACGGTCAATTCCGACGACCCGGCCTACTTCGGCGGCTATGTGACGGAAAACTTCCACGCCCTGCACACCCACCTGGGCATGACCGAGGACCAGGCCCGCCGCCTGGCGCAAAACAGCCTGGATGCGCGGCTGGTCAAGCCCTGAGGCCTGTGCGGCCAATCAGCCTGTCAGGCCGCCGATGCGATCTTGCTGATCTCACGCTGGCCGTTTGAAGAGATCTGCAGCGTGTCGGACTCCTCGGTGGGGCGCAGCCAGCCCATCTGGATGAACAACTGCAACAGCCCCGCGCCCAAGGCACCGCCCAGGTGCGGGCTGAGTTCGTTGCAAGCGGGGCAGGCGCACACGGTTTCACGCTCGCGCTGAGCCAGGGCCGGCACGTAGATGCCACGCTCGGCGAACTTGGCCATGCCCTTGCTGGTGACTTCGATGCGCTGCTCCTGCTGGGCGATCCAGCCATCACCCAGCAGGCGCTGGTACAACTCGGCCGCCAGCTCGCCACCCAGATGATCGCAACACACCCGCGCCCGGCGCAGCGGCAATGGCGGCAGGGGCTGTACCTGCCGGCGGCTGACCTGCTCGGCACTGACCTGTGACGCACACGCCAGCGCCTGCACGGCGGCACCGATCTCGGGTGCGGCCAGTCGGAAGAAGCGCTTGCGCCCCCGGGTTTCCTGCTTGAGCAGGCCACCGGCCGCCAGGCGCGCCAGGTGCGCACCGGCAGACGCGGTAGACAAGCCCGCCTGCAAGGCCAGCTCATCGGCAGGGCGCGCAGCGCCATCCATCAAGGCCCAGAGCATCGCACTGCGCTTGGGATCGGCCAGCAATGCCGCGATCTGGCTGATGCTAGGTGCGTATTCCATGTATTCACTCCCTGTCGAAACATTCATCCATCGCCTGCCGCCCAGCCTTCCGTGCTGCTGGCCATACGACAGTGCGACCCCTCCCAGGTCCGCAATTATAAGTCCCGCCTCTGTGCCCCGGCACCGGGATAATGGCCATCATCGACGTGGTGCCTGCCAGCACCAGAGGCCATTGCGCTCATGTTGACACTTCACAGCTGAAAGCTGTGTTCACCCTTGCTATTTTCCGAAATGGCTGTAAGACATTTCGCCAGCCTGCGTCTCCCATTCAGCGCAGCGCTGTCGGAGCATCGCCAGCAACAGGTTGACCGGTCGGCTCAACTGCGCACGATGACTGCACAACAGATTCAAGGGTGCCCATTCGCCACGCAGCTCGGGCATCAGCACCTTGAGCCGCCCGGCGCGGACATCGGCGGCCACATCCAGCCACGACTTGTAGGCCACGCCCATGCCGGCCACCGCCCAGCGACGCACCACGTCGGCATCGTCACTGAATCGGTCACCGCGTACCGTCAGGCCGACCTCACGCTTGCCGTCCTCGAAGCGCCAATGGTCATGGATGCGCTCGCCCAGCCGGTACAGCAGGCAATTGTGCAACGCCAGGTGCTCGACCTGCTGCGGCTCGCCATGCCGGGCCAGATACGCCGGGGAAGCGCACAGTACACGGCGGTTGTCCGACGCCACCGGCAAGGCCACCAGGCTGGAGTCTTCAGGTTCGCCATAGCGCAGCGCGACATCCACCGGCTGGCGGAACAGATCGGTAATGCCATCGCCCAACAGCAGGCGCACGCTCAATAAGGGATGTTGTTGCTGAAAATCATCCAGCCAGGGCAACAGCACATTGCGCCCGAAATCCGAAGGCGCCGACAGCAGCAGCACCCCGCTGCACTGGTCCTGGCGCCCGGCCAGCACGCGCTGACCTTCTTCCAGGCTGCTGAGCGCGGCGCGGGCATATTGCAAGAAGCCCTCGCCCTCGGCCGTCAGCCGCAGGCTGCGCGTCGAGCGGGCCAGCAAACGGGCACCCAGCCGTTGCTCAAGACGCTTGAGCGCCGCGCTGGCCACCGCCGCCGACAAATCCATTGCCCTGGCGGCGGCCGACAGGCTGCCCAGGTCGGCCGCGCGCACAAACAACTGCACATCGTCAAAACGCAGCATGGCCGCCTCGATTATCAAAAAAAAATTGAAAGAGCCTGCTGTTTTAGCCGGTTTTACCCTGCGTGCAAATAGGCAATGATCCCGCCATCGCTCAACCCCTTCAAGGACACGCCATGAAAGCCATCGCCTATTACCAGCCACTGCCCCTTGACGACGCCAAGGCCCTGCAAGACATCGAACTGCCCGAGCCGGTTGCCGGCCCGCGCGACCTGTTGGTAGAGGTCAAAGCCATTTCGGTCAATCCGGTGGACACCAAGATCCGTCGCAATGTCGCGCCGCAGGACGGCGCGGCCAAGGTGCTGGGCTGGGACGTTGCCGGCGTGGTTGTGGCGGTGGGCAGCGAAGTGACGTTGTTCCAGCCAGGCGACAAGGTGTTTTATGCCGGCGACCTGACCCGCCCGGGCGGCAACAGCGAACGCCATGTGGTGGACGAACGCATTGTCGGGCACATGCCGGCCTCGCTGGATTTTGCCCATGCCGCGGCCTTGCCATTGACAGCCATTACCGCCTGGGAACTGCTCTTCGAGCGTCTGCAGGTCGCCGAAGGGGGTGCGCCGCAAGAGCAAACGCTGTTGATCGTCGGTGCGGCCGGCGGGGTCGGTTCGATCCTGACCCAACTGGCACGGCAGCTGACGTCGATGAAAGTCATCGGCACCGCGTCACGCCCCGAAACCGCCGCCTGGGTGCGTGAACTGGGCGCCCATGAGGTGATCGACCACAGCCGGCCCTTGCAGGAAGAGTTACAGCGTATCGGCATCAAGGACGTCACGCATGTGGCGAGCCTGACCCACACTGACCAGCACCTGGCACACCTGGTCGAGGTGCTCAGGCCCCAGGGCAAACTGGCACTGATCGACGACCCCGAGCACCTGGACATCAAGCAGCTAAAGCGCAAGAGCCTGTCGCTGCACTGGGAGTTCATGTACACCCGCTCGATGTTCCAGACCGACGACATGATCGAACAGCATCACCTGCTCGATCGCGTCGCCCGGCTGATCGATGCCGGCACCCTGAAAACCACGTTCGGCGAGCACTTCGGCACCATCAATGCCGACAACCTGCGCCGCGCCCACGCCCTGCTCGAAAGCGGCAAGGCCAAGGGCAAGATCGTGCTTGAGGGGTTCTAGGGTCTGTTGCCGTTTCAGCACGGCCGCGCCGGCGCCCGTTTTGCCGCAAGGCAAGGCAGGCGCCGCAAAGTCTGGTCATTCCAGATGAGTGGCGAGTAACACAGTCTCACGGCAAAACAGGCCCGGCCCTTCGGGTTGCGTGCCCAATCTCGCCAGGCGGTGTTGGAGGACTTGAAAAGGGCGTGACCCTTTTCTGCGTCCTGCGCCTGGCCTGGCCTGGCCTGGCCTGGCCTGGCCTGGCGAGATTGGGCCCGGCAACGCGGCTCGTGCTGAAACGGCAACAGCCCCTAGGCCGCCACTTTCTGTGCTTCCCGGCGCCGCACCTGGCGCCGGGTGTAAACCGACATCGTCACGGCCAGCGCGGCGCACAGGCTGATCACCAGGGTCATGGCGGTGGCGGTGCCATCATGCAGCACCCCGACCAGGCTGGACGCGCCGGCCGCCACGCTGAACTGCAGGCAACCGAGCAGGGCCGAAGCGCTGCCGGCGCGACGGCCCTGGCCGTTCATGGCGCAGGCCGAGGCATTAGGGATGATGCACCCCAGGCTGGCCAGGCATATGAACAGTGGCACCAGCAGAGGCCATAGTGCTTCAGTGCGCAGCAGGCTGATGCCCAGCACGGTCAAGGCCGCCGTGAGATAAACCAGAATGGCGCGCGACAGCAAAAAGGCAGGGCCAAAGCGGCGCAGCAGGCGGGCGTTGACCTGCGCGACCAGAATGAAGCCGGCGGCATTCATGCCGAACAGCCAGCCGTAGTGCTCGGCCGGCACACCGTACAGCTTGATGAACACGAACGGCGAACCGGCGACATACGCAAACATCCCGGCCATGGCGATGCCGCCACTGAGGGCATAGCCGATAAAGACCCGATCACCGAGCAGATTGAGGTACTGCCTGGGCGCGCCACTCAACGGTGCACGCCGCTCAGGGCTCAGGCTTTCCGGCAGGCCACGGGTGACCGCGATCAGGCAGGCAGCGCTGAACAGCGTCAGCGCCAGGAAGATTGACTGCCAGCCATAGGCATTGACCATCACCCCGCCCAGCATCGGTGCCAGGATCGGCGCCAGGCCCATGACCAGCATCAATTGCGAAAACACCTTGGCCGAGCCAATGGCATCGCACGTGTCGCTGACCACCGCTCGGGCGATGACCATCCCGGCGCAACCGCCCAGCGCCTGCACGAAGCGCGCCCCGATCAGCCATTCCAGGTTCGGTGCAAAGGCGCACGCCAGCGAAGCGACGGAAAACAATGTTACGCCCACCAGCAAGGGCTTGCGTCGGCCAAAGCGGTCAGCGGCCGGGCCATACACCAGTTGCCCGATCGACAAACCGAGAAAGTAGGCGGCCAGGGTCAGTTGTATGTGTTTTTCATCGGTGCCGAACGCCAGGGCCATGGCTGGAAAGCCTGGCAGGTAGAAGTCGATGGCCAGCGGGCCGAAGGCGCTCAAGGCGCCGAGAATAAGAATAATGCGAGGATTCATCGAATATCCGTAAGCAAGCTAAGCATTAGGGCCAGTCTACTCGGCTTGCGCACGGATAACTGCGGGGCGATGAAAAATTACCGTTTGAACGTGATCAAGGCTGAACCTGATAACCCTCCTCAGTGATCAGCTCGATGATCCGTTGCGCCGCCAGCGTACTGGCAACCTTGACCTGCTTGCCAGGCAGGTCAACCTCGACCTGCGCCGCTGGATCTTCGCCCTGAATCGCCTGGGTGACCGCACGGGCACAGTGCCCGCACGTCATGCCTTGAACGTTGAATACGTGCATATGAATGACCTCCGTGAGTGGGATGAGTGCATTCTCAACCTTGCCATCGTGGCAAGGTCAAGTTCCGCGTCTGTCTGCCGGGCTGGCATTCGGACTGGCACTGGGCCAAGCTTGGCCATCATCGGTTTTCACAGGAGCATCCGCGATGCGTCGATCAGCTTTGGGCCTCTTGGGCATTCTCGGTCTTCTGGCAGCGGCCCCCAGCGTCCAGGCCCAACAGGAATACGGCATCCTGATCATTTCCCGGGAGCGCCTGGAAATAGGCAGCGCCTGCGAAATCGGTATTTATGTCCAGGACCAACTGGCCGGCCGGGTGTTCCAGGAACAATCGGTGTCGTTCAACCTGCCGCCCGGCACTGTGAACATACGCCTGACCCGCCTGCCCGGCACCGTGCCCGGCTGCGCCGCAGGGCTGGAAGCGCAAAGCAGCATGCGCATCAACGTGCGTGCCGGCGACATCCTCAAGTACCGTATCGCCGCCAACCTGAACGGTTACTACCTCACACCGGCTGGCCTGAATTACTGATTGCCTTGACCTTGCCCCTGGGTCAAGGTTGATCCTTGCAGGCATCGAGCCTTCAGGGAGTGAATACCATGCAAGAACCCATCGTCTTCGACCTGCCGATTGGCGGCATGACGTGCGCCAGTTGCGCCGGCAGGGTCGAACGCGCCCTGGCCAAGGTACCGGGGGTCGACAGCGTGACGGTCAACCTGGCCAACGAACGAGCGCATGTCCAGGCCCGCCCCGGCCTTGATCCGCAGAGTTTGATCGCGGCGGTCAGCCGTGCCGGCTACGCAGCCAGCCTCGCGCCCGCCCCTGCCGAGACCCGGGTACGCCAAAGCAATCACGAACGCTGGGCGGTGCTGCTGGCCCTGGCACTGGCCTTGCCGCTGGTCCTTCCAATGCTGCTGGCGCCGCTGGGCGTGCACGCCATGCTACCGGCCTGGCTGCAGTTCGCGCTGGCCACACCAGTGCAGTTCATCCTCGGCGCCCGCTTTTATGTCGCCGCCTGGAAAGCCGTACGCGCCGGCGCCGGCAACATGGACCTGCTGGTCGCCCTGGGCACCAGCGCCGGTTACGGCCTGAGCGTCTACGCCTGGATCAGCGCGGCACCCGGCACCACACCGCACCTGTACTTCGAAGCCTCGGCCATGGTCATTGCCTTGGTGCTGCTGGGCAAACACCTCGAAAGCCGCGCCAAGCGTCAGACCGCCAGTGCCTTGCGCGGCCTGGAAGCGCTGCGTCCGGAACGGGCCTGGCAAGTGATCGATGGCCAGGAACACGACGTGGCGATCAATGCGCTGCGCATCGACGACGTGGTGCTGGTGCGCCCTGGCGAACGCTTTCCGGTGGACGGCCAGATCATCGAGGGCCAGAGCCATGCCGATGAAGCGCTGATCAGTGGCGAAAGCCTGCCAGTGCCCAAGCACCCGGGCGACACGGTGGTCGGCGGCGCCATCAACGGCGAAGGCCGGCTGTTGGTGCGGGCCACGGCCCTGGGTGCTGAAACCGTACTGGCGCGCATCATTCGTCTGGTCGAAGACGCCCAGGCCGGTAAGGCGCCCATCCAGCGCCTGGTCGACAAGGTCAGTCAGGTGTTCGTACCGGCGGTGCTGGTCATCGCCCTGCTGACCCTGGGAGGCTGGCTGTATGCCGGTGCCGGCCTGGAGGTCGCGCTGCTTAATGCCGTCGCCGTGCTGGTGATCGCCTGTCCGTGCGCCCTGGGCCTGGCCACGCCGGCGGCGATCATGGCCGGCACCGGCGTGGCGGCCCGACACGGCATTCTGATCAAGGATGCCGAAGCCCTGGAGCGCGCTCATCAGATCGACGTGGTGGTGTTCGACAAGACCGGCACGCTGACCGCCGGCACCCCGCGCATCACCAACATGAGCGCCGCCCGGGTCAACGAAGAGCAACTGCTGCAATGGGCCGGCACGCTGCAGCGGGGCAGCGAGCACCCGCTGGCCAAAGCTGTGCTGGAGGTGTGCGCACAATGGCAACTGCCGCTGGAGATGCCCGAACACAGCCAGGCCTTGCCGGGTCGCGGCATCACCGCCAGCGTGCAAGGCCGGCAGCTGGCGCTGGGCAATCACCGCCTGCTGGACGAAAACAACCTGTCGATGGGCGAACTGGCCGAGTCCGCCCACACCTGGGAAGCCGAAGGCCGCACGGTGTCCTGGCTGGTGGAACTGGCCCCGGAGCCGGGCGTGATCGGGCTGTTCGCCTTTGGCGACACCGTCAAGCCCGGCGCCGGGCAGGCGGTGCAGCAACTGATCAAGCGCGGCATCGTGCCTCATCTGCTGACCGGCGATAACCAGGGCAGCGCCCGGACCATCGCCAAGGCGCTGGGCATCTTTGAAGTGCATGCGCAGGTGTTGCCGGCCGACAAAGCCGCGATTGTCAGCGCCCTCAAGCGTGACCGGGTGGTGGCGATGGTCGGCGACGGCCTTAACGACGCGCCGGCCCTGGCCGCCGCCGATGTCGGCATCGCCATGGGCGGCGGCACCGATGTGGCCATGCAGGCCGCCGGCATCACCCTGATGCGTGGCGACCCGCGCCTGGTGCCGGCGGCACTGGAGATCAGCCGCAAGACCTACGCCAAGATCCGCCAGAACCTGTTCTGGGCCTTTGTCTACAATCTGATCGGCCTGCCTTTGGCCGCCCTGGGCTACCTCAACCCGGTGCTGGCCGGCGCGGCCATGGCTTTGTCGAGTGTCAGCGTGGTGGGCAATGCCTTGCTGCTCAAGGCCTGGAAGCCGAAAACCCCGGTGGATCAAGCATGAATATCGGTCAAGCGGCACAACGCACCGGCCTGAGCGCCAAGATGATCCGTTACTACGAATCCATCGGCCTGCTGCAACCGGCCGAGCGCAGCGACAGTGGCTATCGCCGCTACAGCCCGCACGATCTGCACGCCCTGAGCTTTATCAAGCGCTCAAGGGACCTGGGGTTTTCACTGGGGGAAGCCGGCAAGCTGCTGACCCTGTGGCAGGATCGTGAACGCGCCAGCGCCGACGTCAAGGCCCTGGCCCTGCGCCATGTGGAAGAACTGGAAAGAAAGATCGTCGAGATGGCCAGCCTGCGCGACACCCTTAATGATCTGATCGACCACTGCCAGGGCAACGACCGCCCCGACTGCCCGATCCTCAAGGACCTAGCGTCGGGCGGTTGCAACAGCACGTCGACATGAACACGGCCAGATGGCACTGCGCTTTAGCGATCATGTGGGAGGTAGCTCTGCTCGCGACTGGCCGTGACAGACGCCAGAAATGCGCCAGACCCACGACCGCTTTCGCCAGCTGCGCTGCCTCCCACAGGGCAGCGCTGCCTTACATGACCTGCTTTAGCGCATCCACGGTGGAATCGGCTCTTCGTTGGCCGGCTCGGCCGTCGTTTCGGCCGCCGCACGGGCGGCCTGTCGGCGGGCTTCGTCGCGCTGGGCGGCTTCGATTTCGCGCATCACACCGTACACATCGGCGCTTTCCTCGTCGTCCGGGAACTCGCCGGTCAACACCGTCTCGGGCGTCAACGTGGCCGCCTCGTAGTGCGACCACATTTCGCGGGCATAACGGGTCTGCAACAGCTCCGGCGCAAAGCGGCCAAAATAGCTGGCCATGTTGCCGACATCGCGCTCCAGCATGCTGAACGCATGGTTGTTGCCCGCCGCATCCACCGCCTGGGGCAGGTCGATGATCACCGGGCCGTCAGGCGCCAGCAGCACGTTGAACTCGGACAGGTCGCCATGCACCAGGCCGGCGCACAGCATCAATACAATCTGCTTGATCAGGAAGGCGTGGTACTCGCGCGCCTGGTCGGGCTCAAGCTCGACATCGTTCAGGCGCGGCGCAGCATCGCCGTAGCCGTCGGTGATCATTTCCATCAACAGCACGCCGTCGAGGAAGTCATACGGCGTCGGCACGCGCACACCGGCACTGGCCAGCTTGAACAGCGCCGCCACTTCGGCGTTCTGCCAGGCCTCTTCAGCCTCCTTGCGCCCGTACTTGGTGCCCTTGGCCATGGCGCGTGCCTGTCGGCTGTTACGCACCTTGCGCCCTTCCTGATACTCCGCCGCCTGACGGAAACTTCGTTTGTTGGCCTCCTTATAGACTTTGGCACAGCGCAGTTCCTTGCCGCAGCGCACCACATATACAGCTGCCTCTTTACCGCTCATCAGCGGACGCAGCACCTCGTCGACCAGACCGTCTTCGATCAGGGGTTCAATGCGTTTTGGAGTTTTCATCGGCTTTCAGTGTGGGTCCTTTGCCTGATACGCGGTACCGCCGTTATACGGCAATCTTCTACACGCGAGTAGAGGGAGCAGTGACAGGGTTTGACACCCGATGATAATCCGGGCGTGTCGCGGCTGTTGGAGTAGCAGCTTTCACGCCAGTTTCATCCGTGGCGAAACAACTCGCCAGGGGTAAACCCGAACAGGCGCTTGAACGCGGCAATAAAGGCCGATGTCGAGTCGTAGCCGCTTTGCAGCGCGGCCTGGGTGACGCTGGCACCGCCGTGCAAGGCCTCCAGCGAAGACAGTAACCGCGCCCGCTGGCACCAGCCGCGAAAGCTCAGGCCTGTTTCACGCTGAAACAAACGCATCAGGGTTTTTTCCGATGTGCCCAGCCGTGCCGCCCATGCCTGCAGGCTCACAGGCACGGCCGGGTCGCCGATCAATTCGTTGCACAAGCCCAATAAACGCCCATGACGCGGCAAGGGCAGGCTGAAACCGACCTCCGGCAAGGTCGCCAGTTGATCCAGCAGCACCTGCACCAGACGCGCCTCGGCGCTGTCGTGCTCGGGGTAGGTGGCAGGCAACTGGCAAAAATGCTTGATCAATTCGCGCGCCAGCGGCGTGACCTCCAACACCCGGCAACGCCCGGGTGCCCACTCGCAGTCGCGGCTGCGCACGTACAGGCTGCGCATCTCGGCCTGCATCGAGGTCAGCACCTGGTGTTCGAGCCCGGCCGGAATCCACACGCCCCACTGCGGCGGCGCGAAAAAGCTGCCCTCGCTGGTGTGTACCCCCAATACGCCACTGATGGCGTAGGAAAACTGCACCCAGTCATGACAGTGCGGTGCTGTCCACGACCCCGCCCCCAGGCTTTCGGCCCGGGCATATAGCGGTCGCGGCAGATCTTCCAGGTCCGGAATGCTGCGCAGCCCGACTCTTGAGGATTCGACAGATTGTCCGTTACTCGGCATCTAATGGCCTTATGTCGCAAGACGGCAGAAGTGCATCAGAGTAGCCTGCCGACATTCTCTTTTACAAAGATCCAAGGCCATGCAAGCACTCAAACACCTCAAGCGCGTCGTCACCGACTGGTTCCTGTGCGGCATGGTGCTGATGACGATACTGGCGTATTTCTTCCCGCACTTCGGCGGCACGGGCGGCACCCTGCATGCCGAATACCTGATCAAGGGCGGCGTGTTCGTGGTGTTCTTCCTGCACGGCATCCACCTGTCCAGCGAGCAGATCGTCAAGGGCCTCAAGAACTGGCGCCTGCATGTGATGATCCAGGCATTCACGTTCGTGGTGTTCCCGCTGATCTGGCTGGCCTGTGACCGGCTGCTGGGTACGCACCTGCCGGCCATGCTGATGCTGGGCTTCCTGTACCTGTGCGCGCTGCCGTCGACCATTTCATCGTCTGTGGCGCTGACCGGCAGCGCCGGCGGCAACGTGCCGGCGGCGATCCTCAATGCCAGCCTGTCCAGTGTGCTGGGCATTTTCATCACGCCGTGGCTGATGAGCCTGGAAATGGGCACCGGCGCCGGCGGCATCGACCTGGGCGACACCTTGCTGGACCTGTGCAGCATTCTGTTGCTGCCGTTGATATTGGGCCAGTTGCTGCGCCCGCTGCTGGGCAAGTTCTTTGCGCGCTACAAGAAAATCACCAACGTCATCGACAAACTGGTGATCCTGCTGCTGGTGTACGCAGCCTTCTGCAACTCGATGCTGTCGGGGTTGTGGCAGCAACAGGGCAACAGTGTGATCGTGGCGGCCATCGTCGGCAGTGCGCTGCTGCTGGCCGTGATCCTGCTGCTGACCACCTCGACCGCACGGGTGCTCAGGTTTGACCATGCCGACAAGGTCGCGGCGGTGTTCTGCGCGACCAAGAAATCCCTGGCAGCCGGCGCGCCGATGGCAGCGATCATCTTCAGCGGACACCCGGCCATGGGTCTGATCCTGCTGCCGATCATGATCTATCATCCGCTGCAACTGATCGTCTGCTCGGTGATTGCCGAAAACTACGCCAGCCGGCACAAACGCAGCCTGTCCGAGGCCGCACTGGAAGAGGCGCGTGCGGCCTGAGGGACGCCCTCGGCAGGCATGAAATGACCTGCGCCTTTCGCGCCCCCCCAAGGTGGTTTTCATGCCGCTCATACGTTGTGCTTGATGAGCGCGCCTACATCAACCCTTCATCATCGAGCATGACCCGCGCATAGAACACGATCGCCACCGTGGGGATCAGCGCCGAATACCCCGGCCGCAGCGCGCTGCCCAGCCGCGTCACCAGGCGCTGCACCGGCACCTGGCGCACGGCCCCCAGCCAGCCCTTGAGCGCACCGCGCGTCCCGTTGGCCACCAACGCCTTGCCCGGCCCGGTCGAAGCGTCGGCCGCCTTGAACGACGCTGCCAGGGTCAGCCGCTCGGCCAAGGCATCGACGTGCCGGGCATACACCGCCCACGGCATGGCCCTGACATGGGCCTGCGGTGCCTGAATCAAGGCCTGCACAAACGGGTGATCATCGGCAAAGGCATGGCGAAAGAAGCTGCGCAGCAACAGCACCTCGACCTCCACCACCGTCGCGCACTGATGCAATGCCTCGCCCAGGCCATACTGGCGGGCAAGCATGCCCAGCACCCGGGTGTAGGACACCCCATGGCGGCGCGCGGCATTGAGCAGAAAATGCCCGCCCACCAACTGGAACTCACGCACAAAGGCATAGGCGCGGTCGGTCTCTGAGTCCTTCAAGCGGGTCCAGCGGCTGCGGCGCAACTGCCGGATGGCCTCGTCCAGCACATACGCCGGTGAACGCTGCAGCACACTGTGCAGGTACGCGTCCTGCAGCACCGGGTCCAGGTCGACATCGCGTGGCAAAACCTCATCCACGGTCGGCTCGCGAAAACCACTGAATGCGCAGGCCACCAGCACTTCACGCAAACGCATCCAGTAATGGTTATGGCCAAACCCCTGCATGTGCACGTTATCGAAAGGCTCGAGCGCCATCCTGCCCAGGCTGCGCTCGCCCAGGTTGAGCAACAGGATCTGATCGTCACGTGACCAGGCATTGATCAGGCGCCCGGTAATGCACGGGCGCAACTGCGCCGCCTCGGCAGCCTCGATGCGCACCGCCGCGCCCATCAGCAACACATCGCCGATGGTCAGTGAGGTATCGGGCGCATCGCGCTGCTGCCTGAGCACGCTGACCAACAACCGGCCGCCCAGCGAATGACCGATCAGGTTGATCTGACGAATGTGCGGATGATGCTCGGCCAGGTAGCCCGTCAATTGCGGCAGCAGGACCTTGCCCATGGCTTCGGCTTTGGCGCGGATGCGCGCAAAGTGCAGCGCCCGGTCACCGGCCAGTGCGGCGGCAGCGGCCAGCGGGTGCACACGGGCGGCGGCCATCAACAAACCGCGAGAGCGGTTGTCCAGTTGTGCAAAATGGCTCGACGGCCAGAAAGCCAGCACATTGACGCTCTGGCGCAGCTCGCCGGGAATGCTGTTGGCCAGCAGGCGCCGGTCATCCAGATCGTGGCCGGCCGAATAGCCATGAACGAAGATATTGGCGACGTTGCCGGTGGCCCTGGGCAGCGTCAGAAACTTGAAGTGATTGTCCACAGGCCTCACGCGTCTGGCGGCACCGCCGCGTTCAATTCCTGAAAATGAAGCGCTTGGCGATGCGCTTGATCAGGCGCAGGCACAGCATCACGCCGGCCAGGGCGATCACCGCCTTGGCCACCAGCATGAACCAGCCTTCGATTTCAGGACTGAGCAAACCCATCAGCCAGCCCATGCCGGCAATCAGCAGACCGATCAGCAACAGGCCGATATGCGGTTGCAGCCAGCGGGTTCTGGCGCCCTTGTCGAACAGGTACAGCGCAATGCCCACCAGGGTGAGAAAAACCAGTACCGCAATGATGAGTCCCATGGATGACCTGCCGAACGAGCCAATCGGTGCGCGCTGTACTGCCGCCGCGCGTCGATTATGCCCACCGCCCTGATCGATTGCTATCACGCAAGACCCGCGGTCAGCGCTCCAGGATCGCGGTCACGCCCTGCCCGCCGGCGGCGCAGATCGAAATCAGCCCGCGTCCTGAACCGGCCACGTCCAGCAGTTTGGCCAGGTTGGCGACGATGCGCCCACCGGTGGCAGCGAACGGATGCCCGGCGGCCAGCGAGCTGCCCTTCACGTTCAGCCGCGCCAGGTCAATGCTGCCCAACGCCGCGTCCAGACCCAGGCGCGTGCGGCAATACCCGGGGTCCTCCCAGGCCTTGAGGGTGCACAGCACCTGGGCGGCGAAGGCCTCGTGAATTTCGTAGTAGTCAAAGTCCTGCAGGCTCAGGCCATTGCGCGCCAGCAGGCGCGGCACGGCATACACCGGCGCCATCAGCAGCCCCTCTTCGCCGCGCACAAAATCCACCGCTGCCGCTTCACCGTCGCGCCAGTAGGCCAGGATCGGCAGGCCGCGCGTCCGGGCCCAGTCTTCACTGGCCAGCAACACCAGCGAGGCACCGTCGGTCAGCGGCGTGGAGTTACCCGCCGTCAGCGTGCCCCTGGCGCTGCGCTCGAAGGCCGGCTTGAGACTGGCCAGCTTGTCCAGGTTCAGGTCCGTGCGCAGGTTATTGTCGCGGGTCAGGCCACGAAACGGCGTGAGCAGGTCGTCGTGCCAGCCTTCGGCATAGGCTGCGGCCATCTTCAGATGGCTGTCCAGCGCCAGTCGGTCCTGCGCCTCGCGCTCGATGCCCCAGGTTTGCGCCATCAGCTCGCAGTGCTGGCCCATCGACAGGCCGGTGCGCGGCTCGCCATTGCGGGGCAGTTCAGGCTTGAGGTGCTGCGGGCGCACCTGCAACAGGGCCTTGAGCTTGTCAGCCGTCGATTTGCTGCGATTAACCTGTAGCAGGATATTACGCAGGTCTTCATTGACGCCGATGGGTGCATCGGAGGTGGTGTCGACCCCGCCGGCAATGCCGCACTCGATCTGCCCCAGGGCAATCTTGTTGGCCACCAGCAGCGCCGCCTCCAGCCCCGTGCCACAGGCCTGTTGCAGGTCATAGGCCGGGGTCTGCGCCGACAGGCGCGAGCCCAGCACGCATTCGCGGGTCAGGTTGAAATCGCGCGAATGCTTGAGCACCGCGCCGGCCACCACTTCGCCCAGGCGCTGGCCGTGCAGGTTATAACGCTCGATCAGCCCTTCAAGGGCGGCGGTGAGCATGGCCTGGTTGCTGGCGGTCGCATAGGCACCGTTGGAGCGGGCAAACGGGATGCGATTGCCGCCGATAATGGCGACACGACGTGGCTGATTCATGGAAAAACTCCCTTTTCTCAAGGATCGGACAGGCTTTTGGAGCGAATCTGAAGCGAATGTGCTCTGGACGAACAGCACTGTCCAGGCACGAACAAATGTCGTCCCCCTGTGGTCCACTGCTTTGAACCCCGACTCAAGGAGAGTGTTCCATGTCGTCCGACCGTTATATCAATTTCGCCAACTCCGACATGGGGCGGCGATTGGTGAAAGCCGTGGGCCTGCCCACCCCGACGCGTCTGGAACGCTGGCAGGCAGGACGCCTACGCCCCATCGAAGGCCCCCTGCTGATCAGCGCAGGCCCGCTGGCCGATC
Organism: Pseudomonas ovata; assembly: GCF_003131185.1. GTDB lineage: Bacteria > Pseudomonadota > Gammaproteobacteria > Pseudomonadales > Pseudomonadaceae > Aquipseudomonas > Aquipseudomonas ovata. The sequence continues at coordinate 19,769 of NZ_QFFU01000023.1, forward strand.
AGGTCCGGCTGTGCGCCCAGCGCCTGACCGATGCGGTCTACAGTCTGGGCAGCGACGTGCCCGGTGCCACCGCCTGGATCGCCGAGCAGGGCCCGCGCCTCAAGGCCGTGGTGTTCGACGCCAGCACCCTGCAGCGCACCGAGCACCTGGTGCAACTGCGTGACTTCTTCAAGCCATTGCTGCGCAACCTGGAGCGCAGTGCGCGCATCGTCATTCTCGGTCAGGCGCCAGACACCCTGGACGATCCGCTGGCCGCCAGCGCCCAGCAGGCCATCGAAGGCTTCAGCCGCTCCCTGGCCAAGGAAGTGCGCGACGGCGCCACTGTGCAGTTGCTTCGCGTTGAAGCCGGAGCCGAAGGCCAGCTTGAAGGCGCCCTGCGCTTTTTCCTGTCGCCCAAGAGCGCGTTCATTTCCGGCCAGGTGTTGCACTTGAGTGCCTGCGACCGCCAGGTGCAGGACTGGAGCCGCCCGCTGGCCGGACGCCGGGCACTGGTCACCGGCAGTGCCCGGGGCATCGGGGCGGCCATTGCCGAAACCCTGGCCCGTGACGGCGCCAAAGTGGTGCTGCTCGATGTACCGCAGGCACGCGCCGACCTCGAAGCCCTCGCCTCGCGCCTGGGCGGTCAGGCACTGGTGCTGGACATCACCGCCGACGATGCCGCCGCCCAACTTGCAGAGCACCTGCCCGACGGCCTGGACATCCTGGTGCACAACGCCGGCATCACCCGCGACAAGACCCTGGCCAACATGACGCCGGACCTGTGGGACGCGGTGCTGGACATCAACCTTGATGCGCCGCAAAAACTCACCCAGGCGCTGCTCGACAGCGGCACCCTGCGCGACGGCAGCCGCATTGTGCTGATGGCCTCGATCAGCGGCCTGGCCGGCAATCGCGGGCAAACCAACTACACCACCAGCAAGGCGGGGTTGATCGGCTACGCACGCGCCCTGGCGCCCACGCTGCAAGCCCGCGACATCAGCATCAATGCCGTGGCACCGGGTTTCATCGAAACGCGCATGACCGAGCACATGCCGTTTGCCCTGCGCGAAGCCGGACGGCGCATGAGCTCGCTGGGCCAGGGCGGCCTGCCCCAGGACGTGGCTGAAGCGGTGGCCTGGCTGGGCCAGCCGGGCAGCGGCGCCGTCAGCGGCCAGGTGCTGCGCGTCTGTGGACAAAGTGTCATCGGGGCCTGAGGCCGCCAATCCGTTCAAGGAGAACCTGCAAGATGACTGCTCACTGGCGCTATCTGGAAAGCCTGCAACCGCTGCCCAGCCTGTTTCTCCAGGCCGCCCTGCGGCGCAAGGTCAATGGCACTCGACTGCCGGAATTGGGCCTGCGCAGCTGGCTGGACGTCGATGCCCACAAGCTGGCCGATTATCGACGCGTGTGCGGCTTTGCCGACAGCAGCCTGCTGCCGCCGACCTACCCGCATGTGCTGGCTTTCCCGCTGCAGATGCAACTGATGACTTCGGCGGATTTTCCTTTCCCGCTGCTGGGCCTGGTGCACCTGGCCAACCGCATCAGCATCCACAGGCCGCTGGGCGGGGTCAGCAAGGTCTATGTCAGTGTGCAGGCCGTTGACCTGCAACCCCACGCCAAGGGCGCGACCTTCAGCCTGGTCACCCAGGTCGACGATGGCATGGGCCTGCTCTGGGAAGAACACAGCACCTTTCTGTGCAAAAACGTGAAAGTCGACGGCCCGCTTGGCGGCGACTTCGAGCCGTCGCCTTTGCCACTGACCGAAGTCACGCGCTGGGACACCCCGGCGGCCATCGGTCGGCAGTACGCCAAGGTGTCGGGTGACTACAACCCGATCCACCTCAGCGCACCCAGTGCCAGGCTGTTCGGCTTCCCGACCGCGATTGCCCACGGTATGTGGCTCAAGGCCCGCGCCCTGGCGGCGCTGGATGACCACTTACCGGCCTCGAACGTCGAGATCGCCGTCCAGTTCCACAAACCGGTGCGCCTGCCCGGCCACGTGACCCTGTCGGCCAGCGCCGCCGGCTCCCACGGCCAGTTCCGCGTCGACGGCCAGCAGGCCGGCATCGAGCACCTGACCGGCGAATGGAAGCCGATCGACGGCTAACCCCACCACGCAGGAGCTGCCGGGCGACTCCTGCGCACCAGCAAAGATGCTTGCCTGTCGAGCCATTGCCCCTGAAGCTATGCCGCCTCAGGAGACCATTGATGAACCTCGAAGAACTGACCACCCGCCTGCACCGCATTCGCGATACCAACGACTGGAAGCAATTTCACAGCCCCAAGAACCTGGTCATGGCCGCCAGCGTGGAAATGGCCGAGCTGGTGGAAATCTTCCAATGGCTCAGCGAAGACCAGTCACGCCAGTTGCCACCGGAAAAGCTCGCGCATGCAGGCCAGGAAGTGGGCGATATCATCCTGTACCTGTTGCTGCTGTGCAGTGAACTGGGCCTGGACATGAACGAAGTGGTGCGCAGCAAGCTGGCCGACAGCGAACGCAGGTTTGCCAAATGAGCGACGTTCAGGCGCCCGGCAGCGACCGGCACTTCGACCAGTTGGCCACCCGCTTTGCCGAAAAGATCTATGGCGGCGCCAAGGGCGCGATCCGTCTGGCCGTGCTGCAGGCCGACCTGACCGAAGCCTTGCCCGAGCGCCCCTTGCGCGTGCTGGACATCGGCGCAGGCCTGGGCCACATGTCGCTGTGGCTGGCCGGCCTGGGCCATCAGGTCACGTTGGCCGAGCCGGCCGGCCCCATGCTTGAAGGCGCCCGGCAACGCTTTGCCGAGGCCGGTTGCAATGCCACCTTTATCCAGGCGCCCTGGCAGGCCCTGCCCGGCCTGCTGCATGAGCCTTACGATCTGGTGCTGTGCCATGCCGTGCTGGAGTGGCTGGCCGAGCCCTACACCCTCTTGCCGGTCCTGCACCGGCTGACCGCCGCGCAAGGCTGGTTGTCGCTGGCTTTTTACAACCGTGATGCGCTGGTCTACCGCAACCTGCTCAAGGGGCACTTTCGCAAGCTGCGCGGCGACAGCCTGGCCGGCGAGAAACAGAGCCTGACGCCGCAAGAGCCGCTGGACCCACGGGAAATGGCGACGCAACTTGGCGCTCACTGGCAGGTCGAAAGCCAGAGCGGCGTGCGTGTATTCCACGACTACATGCCCGTCGATTTCCAGAAGCGTGCCGATCTGGACGCCTTGCTGGAAATGGAACTGGCCCACCGCCGCCATCCGGCCTTTGCCGGCCTGGGCCGTTACCTGCACTGGATCTGCCGACCGGTGTAAACCACCACGGAGACTGTCATGAACCCTCGACTCGCCATGCTTGTCATCGCGCTGGGGATCACGGCCTGTCAGAGCGACAACCCGTACCGCGCCGTTTCCAGCCCCCTGCCGCCGGCCCCGCCACAGGCCGCGCAGGCCGTGGACCTGAGCGCCTACCCGCCGGCGCCGCGTGACTATGCACGCTACCGCAGCTGGCGCTGGCAGGATAATCGCGGCCCCGATGGTTCGGCCTGGGTGGACCCTGCGCTGATCGCCGAAGCAGTCAGCAATGGCCTCGACCAGCGCGGCCTGCGCCCGGCGCGCACGGCCGCCACTGACCTGTACGTCAGCGCCGACAGTCGCCTCGAAACCCGCGTGCGCCAGGTGCGTGACGACTACCGCGACCCGTATTACGGGGGTGGACTGGGCTATGGCGGTTATCGGCAGGGCTATGGCGGCTACGCCACGGTACCGGTGGTGCGCACCTATCAAGAGCAAGTGCTGGTGGTGAGTATCCGCCTGTTCGATGCCCGGACCGGCCAACCGGTCTGGAGCGCCAGCGCCGAAGCACCCGGCGGCAACGATCAGGCCGCCCGCAGCCAGGCGCTGCGCCAGGCTGTGCAACAGGCCCTGACGGCGTATCCTCCGTCCTGACCCCTTGGAGAAACGGCCATGTACCTTCGCCTTGCCCTGCTGTCCTTTACCCTGCTGCTGGGCGCTTGCCAAAGCAGCCAGGTCAACCGCGACTTCGACGCCCGTCGCGACTTTGGCGGCTATCGCAACTGGAGCTGGCAAGAGCCGGCGGTGCAGTACCAGCCCGCCGACCCGCGCCTCAAGAGCGACCTGACCGAGCAGCGTGTGCGCGATGCGATCAACCAGCAGCTCGACCAGCGTGGCCTGCGCCAGGCAGCAGCCGGCGCACCGGCCGACCTGAAGGTCCAGGCCTGGCTGATTGTCGAAGACCGTCAGCAACTGGTCAGCACAAACTACGGCAGCGCCTGGGGACCGTGGGGCGGTTACGGGTCCTGGGGCGGACCGATGGCCACTGAAACCCGCAGCGTCGACTACAAGGTCACCACCCTGCAGATCGACCTGTTCGACGGCAAGGACGGCAAGCTGGTGTGGCGCGGCAGCACCGAGCGGATTCTGGACCAGAACCCGGCCAACCCCGCCGCACGCGATACAGCGGTGCGCAACACCGTGGCAAAGATTCTGGAACAGTACCCGCCACGGTGATTTCACGCTTGATGCCCTGTGCCAGATCAGCGTGAGCAAGGCTTATAAAAGCGGCGTGTCAAAGGCCAAAACGATTGCACGGGCCAGCCCTTTCGCGACCGTTGGTCGCTCCTACGGGATGGGTGTCGTGCCTGGATCCGGGCTCGACACAAAATCCGTGGGAGCGAGCGCACGGTCGCGAAGGCGTTCTGAAGTGCTTACAACCAGACCCGCACCGTCTGTTGGGCGCCTTCGCTCATGTCCAGCACCTGGACCTGACCGGCCTCGCACAGATCCGCCCGCACCTGCGCCAGCCACGCCAATCGCCCGGCCGCGTTGACCACCTCGACGCGCGCCACCGGCGCCTTCATCGACAGCCTGGCGTCGGACTTGGTCTTGCGAATCGCGGTCAGCACCGCACTCACGCTGTCCAGCGAAGCGTCGACATCCCCTTCGGCCACCTGCCCCGACGGCCATTGGGCCCGGTGCACCGACCCCGACTGCCAGCGACACCACACCTCTTCGCAGGCAAAGGGCAGGAACGGCGCCAGCAACCGCTGCAGGACACTCAGCGCCTGCGCCAGGGCCTGGCGAGCCGAGGTGCCTTCAGGACGATAGGCGCGGCGCTTGACCAGCTCGACATAGTCGTTGCAGAACCACCAGAAGAACCCTTCGATGCGGTTTAGCGCGCGGCTGTAGTCATAACCTTCCAGTGCCGTCGTGGCTTCCAGCGTCACCGCGCCCAACCGTTGCAGCATGGCCAGGTCCAGCGGCTGGTCAATGTCGCCTTCGAAGTCACCCGGCAGCCCCGGCACGAATGTCGACAGGTTGACCAGCTTGAGCGCCAGGCGCCGACCGATCTTCATCTGCTGTTCTTCGAACGCAGTGTCGCTGCCCGGCCGACCCAGCGCCGCCCAGTAACGCACCCCGTCGCTGCCGTATTGATCCAGCAAGGCTTGCGGGGTGACCACATTGCCCTTGGACTTGGACATCTTCTTGCGGTCCGGATCAAGGATCCAGCCCGACAGCGCCACATGCCGCCACGGCACGGCGGCGTGCTCGAAATGGCTGCGGACCAGGGTCGAGAACAGCCAGGTGCGGATGATGTCGTGGCCTTGCGGACGCAGGTCCATCGGCCAGACCTGATCGAACAGGCTGTCGGCTTCCTCCCAGCCGGCGGCAATCTGCGGGGTCAGCGAACTGGTGGCCCAGGTGTCCATGATGTCGCGTTCACCGATAAAACCACCTGCCTGCCCGCGCTGTTCAGGACAATAACCGGGCGGTGTGTCCAGAGTCGGGTCGACCGGCAGGTCAGCTTCGTCCGGCAGTATCGGTGTGTCGAAGTCCGGCTCACCCTGCGCATCCAGGCGATACCACAGCGGCAGCGGCACGCCAAAGATGCGCTGGCGGCTGATCAGCCAGTCGCCATTGAGCCCGCCGACCCAATGTTCGTAGCGGCTGCGCATGAACGGCGGCTGCCAGTCCAGCGTCCGCCCATGCGCCAGCAGGTGCTCGCGTAACGCCTCGCTGCGCCCGCCATTGCGCAGGTACCACTGGCGGGTGGCGACGATTTCCAGCGGCTGGTCGCCCTTCTCGAAGAACTTCACTGCATGGCGCATCGCCTGCGGCTCGCCGATCAACCCGCCACAGGCTTGCAACAACGCCAGCAGGCGCTTGCGCCCCTGGTTCAGGGTCAGGCCGGCCAGTTCCGCCCAGGCCTGACGGCTGCCCACCGTGCCAAGCCAGTCGGGGGTTTCGCTCAGCAAGCGACCGTCACGACCGATGATGGGCCGGGTCGGCAAATCCAGTTCCCGCCACCACAGCACATCGTTCAGGTCGCCAAAGGTGCAGACCATGACCAGCCCCGTGCCCTTTTCCGGGTCGGCCAGGACATGGGCCAGCAGCGGGACGTCTACATCGAACAAGGGTGAGCGCAATCGCTGGCCAAAACGCGCCTGATAGCGGCTGTCGTCCGGGTGAGCGATCAAGGCCACACAGGCCGCCAGCAACTCCGGCCGGGTCGTGGCAGTGCTCAGCGACGCACCGTCGGCAGCCGTAAACCGCAGGTCGTGCCAGGCGCCGGCGACCTCGCGGTCTTCCAGCTCGGCCTGGGCCACGGCAGTCTGGTAAGTGACATCCCACAGGCAAGGCGCCTGCTGGCTATACAACTCGCCGCGCCGGTAATTGCGCAGCAAGGCACGCTGGCTGATGCGCTGCGCACGCGCATCGATGGTCGCGTAGGTCAGGCTCCAGTCCACCGACAGGCCCAGTTGCATGAACAAGGCCCGGAAGGCCTGCTCATCGATGGCCGTCAACCGGTGGCACAATTCGACAAAATTACGCCGGCTGACAGGCACAAAATCCCCACGCCGGGCCGGTACGCTTTCTGGCGGTGCAAAATCCGCCTGCCAGGCCGCATCGGGGTCACAGCGCACGCCATAGAAATTCTCGACCCGGCGTTCGGTGGGCAGGCCGTTATCGTCCCAGCCCATGGGGTAGAACACGGCCTTGCCACGCATGCGTTGAAAGCGCGCAATGATATCGGTATGGGTGTAGCTGAAGACGTGTCCGACATGCAGGGCGCCTGAAGCGGTGGGCGGCGGTGTGTCGATGGAATAGACGGTGTGACGCGGTGCACTGCGGTCGAAGGTGTAGGTGCCTTCTTGCAGCCAGCGCCGGTACAGACGGTTTTCGAGGGTGTCGAGCGAGGGTGTGGCGGTGGGGTCCGGCGACAAGGTCATACGTTTAACGGTGACATGGCATCCTCCTGTTATCACTTGGGGTACAGCCAAATGCTGCGCCCGAGTACCGTTTATAACGGTCGGCGTACGATTAGTAAATCGTGCGCATCGATCAATGACCACCCATCCACTTGAGTGGCCCATAGCCAGCGCCGGCCAGCGGCCTTTACTACACTGCATGACGCATGGGTGAGTGAGTCAAAGGAGTGCCGCATGTCTCGCCTGAATCGTGATGTCGCGCAACCCGCCAGGCAGCGGGGCGCCATCGGCCTGGTGGCGGCCCTGACCCTGGCTCTGGCGATGCTGTTCATGCTGACGGTGATCGACAGCGGCCGGCTGTACCTGGAAAAACGCTCGCTGCAGCGCGTGGCCGATATGTCAGCGCTGGAGGCGGCGACCCTCAAGGGCAACTGCGCCGCCGGCAGCAGCGCCGCGCAGTTTGCCCGCCAGAGCGCAATCCGCAACGGCTTTGACCCTGAAGCCGAGGGGCAGGCCATCAGGGTTGCCTGCGGCACTATGAGCGTCGACGCCGCTGACAGCCGACGCACCTTCGTCGAAAACACCACCAGCACCCAGGCCGTACAGGTGATCGTGTCACGCGCCGTCCAGCGCAGCGTGGCCGCCGGTATCGCGGCCTCGTTCAGCGGCGAGCCACAGCCGGGCACCTTCACTCTCAGCGCCAGGGCAGTGGCCGCCGCCGCGCCGCCGCTGGCACAGCTGAGCCTGCGCAACATCGCAGCGGGCATCGACAGCAGCCAGTCACCACTGCTGGACCTGCTGTTCAGCAGCCTGCTCGGTGGCAATCTGCAGCTGGGTGCCGCCAGTTGGAAAGGCCTGCTCGATACTGACCTCAAGCTGCTCGACTACCTCGACCGGCTCAAGCTTGATCTGAACCTGACAGCCCTGGATTACAACCAGGTGCTGGCCACCAACGTCACGATCAGCCAGTTGATCCAGAGCATGATCAACCTCCTGCAGACCAACAGCACCGCCACGACCGCCGTTACCGTACAAGGCCTAAAGACGCTGCAGGCCGCCGTCGGCAGCGCAACTGTCACGCTGGGTGACCTGATCAAAGTGCAGGGCGGCACCGACATTGCCGGGCTGTCGACCAGCCTGCGGCTGGTCGACCTGTTGCAGACCCTGGCCCAGGTGGCGAACAAGAAGAACAGCATCACCGCGTCGGCGCAGATCAATCTGGCACCGCTGGCGATGATCACCACACGCATCCAGGTCATCGAGCCGCCCCAGTTGTCGGCCATTGGCGACCCCAGCAAGATCAACCCTGCCCTGCCGGTGGCCAGCGACCCGAACCGTATCTATGTGCGCACCGCACAGACCCGGGCACTGGTGTCGATCAACCTGCCGCTGCTGGATGTGCTGAACAAACCACCGTTGTCGGCCGTGACCGGCCTGGTCGGCAGCCTGACGCCGATCCTCAACAGCGCCCTGAGCCTGGACATCAAGGGCTTGCTCGGAGGCGTGGGCTGCCTGCTGGGGGCCAAATGCATGTTCACCGACTTCAAATTCATGACCTCGGGCACCGCAGGGCCGCGCATCGACCTCAGCCTGGCCCTGGCTGCTGCCGAAAGTTATGTGACCGGCTACACCTGCACCAGCAACACCAACAAGTCGTTGAACGTGCGGACCACGGCCACGCTGCTCAATGCCCGTCTGGGGCTGATCGACAGCGCAGCGGCCTTTCCGGCCAGTACCGACCCATTGGCCGTGGTCGCCCAGCCGTTGCCGATCATCGACATCGGCACCCAGACCTGCACACAGTTGCTCGGCGGCCTGCTGGGCACCTGCACAGCCCGTGTGCCTTTCGGTGGCGGCGGCGTGGGGCTCAGTTTCAATCCACTGAACAATGCCATTGTCGGCACGGCTGCAAGTATCAACAGCACCTTCACTTCCCCCAATCTGCCGGAGATCGGCACGCCCCCCTATTACCTCGGTAACGTGGCTACCGTCCTGCCCAGCACCGTACTCGACGGCCTGGTTTCCGGCGTCAAGGTGCAAGTCTATAAACCCCTGGCCAACAACGCGCTGGGCAATGTGATCACCGGCACCGGGACCCTGCTCAATACTCTGCTGGGGCTGGTGAATACCGAAATCATCGACAAGACGCTCAAGCCGCTGTTGACGGCCCTGATCGACCCGTTGCTGAACGGCCTGGGCCTGACCCTGAACCCGACCGACGTCGGCGCCAACCTCAGTTGTAATATCGGCCAGGCCACGCTGGTGATATAGGCGCTATCACGCAGGAAAACAGGAGCATCTGCTGCGCCCGTACCGCCGCATTCGCCAGCAGAGCGGCCTCCCACAGTCCGGTGTCAGGCCCGAAATTCAGGGCCACATCAATCCTGTGGGAGCGACCAGCGGTCGCGAAAGGGCAGTAGATTCAACCTCTTCAGTGCCTGACAGCCTGCATTCGCGACCGGTGGTCGCTCCTACGGGGTAATGCCAGTCAGTCAAGCTGAATGTCGTCGAACGCTAACGTGCAGGAGGGGCCGGGCGGCGATCCACTTCAGCCGGGAACCAGGCGCCGCCGGTCTCTACAGCAGTGGCAAGGCAATCCTGAACTGCGCGCCCTCCCCCACATTGCTGACGCTCAACCGGCCGCTCATCTGCTCGATGATGCCATAGCTGACCGACAACCCCAGTCCGGTGCCGACACCCACCGGCTTGGTGGTAAAGAACGGCTCGAAGATGCGCTCCATCAGCCGTGGGTCGATACCGCCACCGTTGTCCTGCACGGTGATCACCACCTGATCGGCCTCTGGCCGCACCTGCACCTCGATCATCGGCGCCAGCTCAGGCCGGGTTTCCTTGCGCGAGAGCATGGCATCACGGGCGTTGACCATCAGGTTGATCAACACCTGTTCCAGCTGGTCGCCATGCCCGCGCACCTGCAACGGCGCCCCGCGTTCACTGGCCTGCACCTGCACGCCCTTGCCTTTCATGCCCTCGCTGAGCATGGCCAGCGTGCCTTCGAGTGCATCGAAAGGATCGAACACCTGCTCCTGGACTTCCGAGCGCCGACCGAACACGCGCATGTGGTCCACCACCCGGGCCGCACGTTGCACCTGGCTGTCGATGCGGTTGAGCTTTTCGGTGATGTATTCGACATCGATATTGCCGCGCTCCAGACGCTTGAGCACGTTGATCACCGCCATGCGCATCACGTTCAGCGGCTGGTTGATCTCATGGGCCAGGCCGGTGGCCATTTCGCCCAGCGTGGCCATTTTCGCGCTCTGGTTGAGCTGCATGCGCGAGCGACGCACATCCGTGTTGTCGCGGCCCACCGCCTGCACCTCGACCAGCGTGCCCGCCTGGTCGAAGACCCCGCGATCGGCCCACACCCACCAGGCATGCTCGCGGCCCGGCAGTTCCAGGCAGACCTCGGCCGTGCTCAAGGGCGACTCGGGCGTCAGTTGCGCAATGCGCTGCATGAAATCAGTGCGTTGCTCAAGGCTGAACCAGTCGCCCAGGTTGACCCCGGGCAGTTGCTGCGGGTCGCACTCCAGATAGATCGCCAACGGCCGGTTGCCGAAAGTCAGCACCAGGTCCGGGGTGTAACGGCAGATCATCGCCGGCGAATCCTCCACCAGGATCCGGTAGCGCTCCTCGCTCTCGCGCACCCGTTCGGCCGCCAGGGTCGCATCGGTCACATCCAGCCACAGGCCCACCGCCTCCACCGGCATGCCCAGGTCGTCGCGTAGCAGCCGAGCCTCGTCCAGCAGCCAGTGATAACGGCCATGCTTGTCGCGCAACCGGTAACGCCGGCTGACCAGGCCCTCGCGCAGCAACTGGCGGTTGCGCTCGAACCAGATGTCATGGTCTTCGGGGTGAATGTAGTCGGCCAGTTGCCCGTCGATGCAGTCGGCCAGGGTCCAGCCCAGCAGCGGGGTCAGGCTGTCGCTGAAAAAGGTCGGTTCCAGATTGCCCTGATCGTAACGCTGCACGTAGATCACCGCCGGCGAACTGGCGATCAGGTTGCCCAGCCGGGCATGGGCGGCGGCAGCCTCGGTCTCCTGGTTCTTGATGTCGCTGACATCGAGCATGAAACCCAGCACCCGCTGCACCTGACCGCTGATCAAGGCCTGGCCCTGGATGCGCAGCCAGAGCGTGTCCTGTCCCGGATCGACCTGTGCCAGGCGCACGCACAGCAGCATGGGCGTGCCCTTGTCGCGCAATTGCACCAGGCGGCTCGACAGCTCCTGACGGTCGGCAGGGTGAATCAGCGCCAGCCATTCAGGACGCGACAGGCGGTCGATCCGATCGCTCAGGCGCAGGCTGCGCACCAACTGCGGCGCCATGAGAATCTCGTCGCTGTCAGGCAACAGCTCCCACCAACCCGTGCCCAGCAGGTCCTGCAACACCGCCAGGCGCTCGACATGATGGCGGTTGTGCTGCTCGGACAGGCGAAACAGCACAGGCCCCGCCAGCGCCGAGCACAGGTTCAGCCATTCGCGCTCGCCCAGGTCCGGCGCCTGCCGGGCGGCATCGTAGAAGCCGAACATCAGCCAGGCACGGGCGATGCCATCACGGCTGTGCGCCAGCAGAAAACCGTCGGCATTGGCAAACATGCCTTGCAGCGGCGACAGCTCGGTCTGTCCGGCAAAATGCAGCGCATGGGCCACATTGACGTCCAGCCGGTCGAACTCGCTGCCCAGCCGCTGGCCGACCTGCCACAGCTCGGGCGCGGTATGCGCGCTGTACTGGCTGTAGACGCGCCAGCCGACGCCACTGGCTTCGGGCAGCGCCAGCGCCACACAGGGCACGTGCCACATCTGCGCCAGTTCCTGCAACTGCTCGGCAACCACGCTGACCAGCCGCTCGGCACTGCACACGCGGATCTTTTCAGCCATCAGCCCGGCAAAGCGCAGGCATTGCTGGCGGATGCGTGCGGCACTGGCCTCCTCCATCAGGTCACTGATGTCGAGTAACTGCAATAACCAGTCCTTGCCGTGATGCTGCACCCAGCCGCGGGCATGCAGGGTGTGGCCGTCGCTGCTGCGAAAGTCCAGGTCGAGCATGTGCCCGACCCAGTCCTGCGGCACGCCTTCGATCACCAGCGCACTATTGGGCAGCAACAGGCTCATCAGGCGCTGGTTGACCACCGCCTGGCTGCTCAGCCCCAGGCGATTGAGCAACAGGGTGCTCAGGCCTTGCAGACGGCCCTCTTCGTCAAGCAACAGGTACAGGTCGGCACCGATCGCCTCGGGTTCGGCATTCGTCGCAATGACAGGCGCGCTGGCCGGCGCCTCGGAGCGCCCCAGCCAACGACCCAGACGGCTTTTTTCAAGGGACAAGTTGAAGACTCGCTTGGGCAGACAGGACGGAAGGCAGTCTCGGCACTTCGCCGATGACCGGCAGGGTCAGCAGGGGCAACACCTGGGTGAGCTTGGCCTTGGGGTAATTGATGCTGACCGTGAGCAGGCCGGCGACGAACTTCACCTCGATGTCGCTGGCCGCAAGGTTCAGCGAGGGCGGCATCCAGCTCAGCTGGCTTTGCACTGTGGCTTGCGCCTGGGTAATCACCAGGGCGTTGTAGGTGGCGGTGCCGATGTTCGGGCTCAACGCCACACTGCGACGCACCGCCTCGCTGGTGGCCGCATTGAACGACTGCATCATCAGCAACGGCAGGCTGTAGCTGACCAAGGCATAAAACAGACCGAAAAAGATCACGAACACCGCAGCAAACTCGATGGCAGCGGCGCCTTTCTGGTGGCGTGGTCCAGATAATTGATTGGCACGCATGTCGACGTCTACCCTGACGATGCTCCTGCAGTGAGCATAGGTTCTTTCAGAAAAACAGGACGTTTTTTACACCATGAAATTACTTTTCCTACTCACCTGGTTTGCCGTATGTGCCGAGCAGGATGCCCGCCATAAACAGATATCCAATGCCTTGACCCTGGGTGGTTTTGTCGCCGCCCTGGGCTGGCTGCTGTACAGCGGCCAGACCTGGCTGGGCGCCGACGCGGCTGAAGGCGGCCGGGCGCTGTTGCTGGCGCTGGCCATGACCCTGCCCGGCTACGTGCTGGGCCGGCTGGGGGCCGGTGACGTCAAGCTGCTCGCCGCCCTGGCCCTGGCCAGCAGCAGCTTGTACCTGCTGGGCACGTTTATCGGTGCCGCCGTGGCCGCGCTGATATGGCTGGCCATTCGCCGCCTGCTGTTTCGCCATGCCGGTCAACGCCTTGCCCGGCGCTATGCGGCGATGAATCCTGAAGTGACGGAAAAATTTCCCTTTTCACCGTTACTGTTTGCCGGGCTGTTATCCGTGGCGTTTTTTACCCACTAGTCAGAATCACTCCCGGGGTCGGTGTACAGAGTCAGAAAGTGCGTCTAGGTTTACTGCATGCCCGCCATATTCGTCGCGCTCTGCCTCGCAGATCGCAGGCGGTCGAGCGTAATCAGGGACAAGTCGCCAGGGAGTCATGCGTGGTCAAGTATTCGGCGGTAAAGGTACTGGTGGTCGACGATCAACCGCTGATCGTCGAGGAACTCAGTGAATTTCTCGAAGCCAGTGGTTACATCTGTGTTCCCTGCACCAACAGTCGCGAAGCCATCGAGCGGTTTCGTGACACGCCCGACATCGGGTTGGTGCTCTGCGACCTGGACATGCCCGGCATGAACGGCATCGAGCTGGTCGAGGCCATGAAGCTGATCGGCGGCAAGCAACACCTGTTCGAGGCCATCATGCTCACCGGCCGGGCCGAGAAAAAAGACGTCATTCGCGCCTTGCGCGCCGGCATTGCCGACTATTACCAGAAGCCGGTTGATCTCGACGAGCTGCTGGAGGGCGTGCAACGCCAGGAAATCGCGCTGCAGGAACGCCAGCGCAGCCTGAAGCAACTGGGCTTGCTCAACGAAAAGCTGCAATACCTGGCTGCCTCCATCGACGACCTGTACCAGGACCTGGACAAGGCACGCACCCACCGTGACCGGCCTTCGGTCAACGATCAGGCGCTGGAAGAAAGCGACGCCGAAGTACCGGCGCTGTTCGCCGCCCTGTCCCCCCGGCAAATGGACGTCGCCCGGCTGGTGGGCAAGGGCCAGACCAACTACCAGATCGCCTGCGAACTGGGCATCACCGAAAACACCGTCAAGCTGTACGTCTCGCAAGTGCTGCGCCAGACCCACATGCACAACCGCACACAACTGGCCCTGGCCCTGGGCAACAGCACCGTGCGCCGGCAGACGACGGCGCATTGAGGCCGCCATAACACGGCTCCTACTTGCCCGACCCTACCTTGCCTTCCGCGCCCTGATCGTAGAACTCGGGGATCGGGTGCTTGTAGCTGTCCAGCCAGCGTTGCAGGCTTTGCTCGCGCTCGGCAGGCGTGGAGGTCTGCACCGTCTTGCTGGCGGCCTCACCGCGCACTTGCAGTTGCAACCACGCTTCGGTCTGGGCCTGGGCCGGTGAGGACGGACCGGGGTCGATGGCCCCGGCGCTGCCGCAGGTGCCGAGCAGCCAGAGCCCGGCCAGGATGACAGGCTTCATGGCGTGACTCCTTCATGACCACTGGCAACCGGACCAAGGCCGACGCTCATGGGGATTTCGCGGTTCAAGGCGGCGTTGCGCGGCACCGGGATCTTGCGCAGCACGGCAGGCTCGGGGATTGTGCCCTGCCGGATCAACTGTTCGGCACGCTGCTGGGCCTCACTGACCTGGCGCGGGGTCAGGCCAGTGCGGCTGGTCAGCTCGGCGGCGCGTTGCCAGTTGTCCTCATAAATCAGCAGGGTGACCAGGTTCTGCGCCGGCAGGGTGTCGGCCGGCTTGAGTTCCAACGCGGTCAGGAACTGAAAGCGCGCCTGGTCGACATTCATCAGGTTCAGGTAGGCCACGCCCAGGTCATTGCGCACCTTTTCATCGGTGGGCGCCAGTTTCGCGGCGCGCTGCAGGTGCTGCAGGGCCTGCAGGTAGTCGCTGCGCGCCGCCGCCAACTGGCCCAGGCCATGTTCGCCTTCGGCCGCACGGCAGGTGCCGAGCAGGCTGCTGTACAGCGGCTCGGCCTCGCGGCTGCCCAGCAGGCGCAGGATACGGGCCTTGCGCAAGCGCACCTCGCCCAGGTCAGCCGGCAGGCTTTCCAGATTGGCCAGGCTGGCGTGCAGACGGCCTTCATCGGCCATGGTCTGGGCCATGTTGAGGGTGAACTCCTGGTCGGAGGTCAGCTTGGGGCACTCGCCCTGGCTGGCACTCCCCGGCACCCAGGACGCACGATCGTCCGAGGCGCAGCCGCCCAGCAGCATGAGGACACAGGTCATGATCATGGCTTTCATCGGGTGGGTTTTCCTTGTAGACGCCGGGCGCGGGGGCCTGGCACATGTAGAGATCCATGAGGCATGAAAAACCTGCGGCTGCTGGCGCAGCCGATCGCCGGCAAGCCGCCTCCCACAGGTCCCTGTTTGATGCGCGACAGCGTGCCGCCTTGGCGCGGTGTCAGCAACACAGGGTGGGCTCCTGCGGTGTCATGCCGATCAGTCAAGCCGGGGTTCACCCGATCTTGCGCCTGACACTCAATTGTGGGAGGCCGCTCTGCTGGCGATGAGGCCCGTAAAATCGGCACATCTACTGCGTCTGCGCCACCGTATTGGCGAGCAGAGCGCCCTCCCACACATTCAGCATCTGACCAAATCCTTCCTGACTGCTCGGCATTACGCCTACGGTCGGGTGCCAGAAGGTCGTTCATCATTTGCTCCCCAGTGCATGGCTCAGGGCAATAAATCCGGGGCCGGCCAGGACGATCAGCAGGGCCGGAAACAGAAACACCATCATCACCACCGACATCTTGGCCGACAGCTTGGAGATGTATTCCTGCAGGCGCGTCAGGCGTCGGTCGTCGATCAGTTGCTTGAGCGCCAGCAACGAGCGCAGCGCACCACCGCCCTGGTGGATCAGTTGATTGAGAATCACACAGGTGTCGCTGAACTCGTCCACGGCCAGCAGGCGGGCGGTCTTGCGCAACTCTTCACCCAGCTCCAGCCCGGAGTCGACCCGCACCAGGATCAGGCGGATCTCTTCGGACAAGACTGGCAACAGCTGCCGCCCCTCGTGGCTCAGCACCCGCAGGGCCTGTTCCACCGCCATGCCGGACTCGAACAGGATGCGCAGCAGCGGGATAAAGGTCGAAATCTCGATCACCACCTGTTTTTGCCGGTGCCTGGCGACTGCGGCCAGGACGCGCTTGGGCAACAGGTAGCCCAGACCGACAGCAAACATCGGCGCCACGATCGGCTGCGCCACGTCCTTGTAGAACATGAACTGCACCAGCAAAGTCAGCACCAGCAGCCCGATCGGCACACCGATCTGACAGGCGGCGAACAGCGAGCGCTTGCTCGCACGGCGCCAGCCGACCCGGTTGAGCAGGTCGCGGGTTTCGCTGTCCATGCTGATCACCCGATGCCCCAGGCGGGTATCACCGAGCAGGCGCAACCAGCTGCCGATATGGCTCTCGCGCACTGTCTGGCCCTTGAGCCGCTGGGCCACCAGGCGCTCGTTGCGGCGCTGGCCGGCGATGTTCGACAGCAGCAGCGCCAGGGCCATCAGGAGCATCAAGCCACTCATCAGCAACAGGACCATGTCAGATACTCCGCATCATGCGCCACAGCGCCAGGCAGCCCATGGCCTGAAAGCCAAAGGCCGCCAGCAGCAGGGTCTGGCCGCCGTCGTCGTTCCACATGTGCATCAGGTAGCCGGGGTTGGTCAGCATGAAGTAGCCGACCATCGCCAGCGGCAGCGAGGCCAGGACCACGGCGGTCATGCGTGTCTCGCCGGTCATGGCGCTCAACTGGCGGGCCATCTGGTCGCGCTCGCGAATCAGCGTGATCAGGCTTTCCATCAACTCGCTGGCGTTGCCGCCATAACGGTGGTTGACCCGCAGCCCCAGGGCAAACATATGAAATTCATCGCGCTCGTAGAGCTCGGCAAAATCCTGCGCCGCATCGGGCAGGCTCACGCCCAGTTGCACATTGCGCTCGATCCGTCCCATGCCGTCACGCAGCGGCTGGTCGGCGGCCTCGATACCGTGCAGCACCGCATCGGCCAGGGTGCGGCCGGACTTGAGGCTGCGCACGCTATGGTCGAGCATCTGCGGCAACTGCTCGATCATGCGCCGTACCCGCTTGCGATAGCGCCACGACACGAACAGGCGCAAGGCCAGCGGCGCGCCGAGCAGCCCGGTGCCCAGGCCGGGCAGGCCGGCCAGCAGATACCCCAGCAGCATCGCCAGGCTCCACACCGTCAATGCCAGCCCCAGCCGGTCGGTCGGGCGTCCCAACCCCGCCCGCAAAAAGGCACGTTCCAGGCGCTGCAGGCCGGGTCGTTCCGGCGTCGGCGCTACCCGCCCTTGATTAAGCCGCAGCATGATCCGCTCGCTGGCGCCGCGATTGAGGCTCAGGTAGAACAGATACAGGGCGATGCCCAGCAACAGGGCACACACCAGGGCCAGCACCCAGACCACGTTCATGCCCACCCTCCTTTCAGCCGTACATCGGCCGCAGCTTGTCGCCGGCGGCATGCAGGGCTTCGCGGTGAAAGCCAAAGCCGGTGCGCCGGTCCAGGCGAAACAGGGTGTTGGTCACGTAGATGTCGTCGCGCATGCCGACCACCTCCACCACCTCGCTGACGCAGCGCCGGCCATCGGGCAGGCGGGTCAGCTGGATGATCACGTCCAGCGCCGCACAGATCATCTGCCGCAGGGTCTTTTCCGGGATCTGCCGCCCGGTCAGGCCGACCAGGGTCTCCAGGCGCAGCAAGGCGTCCTGGGCATTGTTGGCGTGCACCGTGCTCATCGAGCCGTCGTGGCCGGTGTTCATCGCCGTCAGTACATCGAGCACCTCCACGCCGCGAATCTCGCCCAGGATGATGCGGTCCGGGCGCATCCGCAGGGCGTTGCGAATCAGGTCGCTGGAGCGCACTTCGCCGTGGCCCTCGGCGTTGGGCGGGCGGGTTTCCAGGCGCACCACGTGCGGGTGGCTCAGTTGCAGTTCAGCGACATCCTCGATGGTCACCAGCCGCTGGTGGCTGTCGATCAACTGGCTGAGCACGTTGAGCAGCGTGGTCTTGCCGGTGCCGGTGCCGCCGCTGATCAATATATTGCAGCGCTTGCCCACCGCCTCCTGGAAAAACTCGAAGATCGCCTGGTCAATGGTCTGGATCGCCACCAGGTCGGTGCTCTTGAGCATGTCCTTGCGAAACTTGCGGATCGACAGGCACGGCCCGTCCAGCGCAATCGGCGGGATGATCGCGTTGACCCGGCTGCCATCGGGCAGGCGCGCATCGACCATCGGCGACGATTCGTCCAGGCGCCGGCCCATCGGCGCCAGGATGCGCTGCATGACCCGCTCGACATGGTGCGCATCGATAAAGCGCAGGTCGGTGTGGTGCAGCACCCCGTCGCGCTCGACGAACACCTTGGACGGTCCGTTGACCAGGATCTCGGTCACCGAGCTGTCACGCAGCAGCACTTCCAGCGGACCGAACCCGGTCAGTTCGTCGACCAGTTCCTCGGCCAGGCGCTCCATCTCGTAGCGCGAGATGGCCAAGCGCAGGCGGGCGACATATTCGGCCACCTTGTCGATGACGAACTGCGCCAGCGCCGGGCGTGAGCCTTCGAGCAGGTTGCGGCCGTTTTCCTCGATACCGTCGATGATATAGCGGTGCAGCACCAGCTTGAGGCCCTGGACATCGTCGGCGGCATGCTGGGCGCGCGAGGAGGCGCCAAAGGGTCTGTCGGGCATCAGCGATTTCTCCGCAGCCGGCTGAACCAGCCTTGAGTGGGTTTTTCTACGCTGCCGCTGTGACGCACCAGGTGCTCACCCAACTGGCGCAGTCCTGCCGACAGCGCTTCGCGTGGCGCCAGTTCGAACAGCGACACGCCCTGGTTCTTGGCATTGAGGCGCAGCTCGGGGCTGAGTGGCAGCACCGAGGCCACCGGCAGGCCGAAGGTCTTGCCCACGGTCTCGGCATTGGGCGCCACGGGGCGCAGGTAGCGGTCGACCAGCAGCACGGCATGCGCAAGCTTCATGCCCTTGTCGCGCCACAGGTTGAGAATCGCCAGGTTGCGCCGGCACGCCAGCACGCTCTGGTCGGTGTACCAGATCAACTGGTCGCAATGGCTGACCAGCGTGCGCAGCGCCTCGCTGTCCGGCTGGCCGACCAGGTTGATGATCACGTGTTCGAAATGCTGGCGCAGGGCGCTGAGCAGCATGTACAGCTCGGCGGCGCTGGAGTGCTCCAGGTTATCGTCGCTTTCGGTGTAGGCCAGGATGCGCAGCCCGCTGGCGGCGGTGGTGAACGCGCTGTCGATCAGCGTGGCGTCCAGCCTGCGCAGGTGGCGCAGGGCATCCCCGAAACTGAAGGTCGACTCCAGGCCCAGCAGCGCCAGGCTGTCGCCACGCGGCAGGCCCAGGTCCAGCAGCAAGGTGCGCGGCAGGGTCTTTTGCACCACCAGCGCCAGATGGCTGGAAATCAACGCGCCGTCGCCGTCGCACTGTACGCCATAGAGCACCGACAACCCGCTCATGTTGGGGTTGGGTGCTACCGCCGGCAGACGCTTGCTCAGGCGCCGCACCAGTCCGGCCACTTCGCTGGAGCGCGAACCGTAGGCGACAAAATCGCGTGCGCCGGCGCGCATGGCGTTGAGCACCAACTGGTTGTCCATGCCGTCGCCCAGCGCGACGATGGCCAGCATCGGCTTGGCCTCCAGGGCGCCTTCGATCAGCGCGCTCTGGGTCATCAGGTGCTCGCGGTCCAGGCCGATGAACACCACGCTGGCGAAGGTCACATCCACCAGTGCCAACAGGTCATCGAGGCTGCCGGTGCCGGCGCTGACCACCTGGCCCAGCGAGCCCAGCGCGCCTTGCAGCCACTCCAGGTCAGCACCATTGCGGGTGATGGCCAGAAAGGTCTGGCTCAGGCTCTGGCTCATTGGGATAACCCGCTGCGACGGTCGAAGTCGCCCTTCTCCAGGAAATACATGCGCAGAAAGCTCGGGTCGTAGTTGCGCAAGCCTTCGCCCGGCAGCGACGGCAACTGCGCATTGCGCGCCAGCGGCTGGACCAGATGCGGCGTGACCACCATCAGCAGTTCGCGCTCTTCACGGTTGATCTGTGAGTTACGAAAGAACGCGCCCAGGATCGGGATATCGCCCAACCCCGGAAACTTGGCCACCTGCGAGCTGTTGTTGGAGCTGATCAGGCCGCTGACCACGAAGCTTTCGCCATCGGCCAGGGAAATACTGGTGTCGGTGCGCCGCACGTTCAGCGCCGGCACGGTGGTGCCGGCAATGGTAATGCCGGCGCTGAAATCCAGCTGGCTGACTTCGGGCGCCACCTTGAGCAGGATCCGGTTGTGACCGACCACCGTGGGCGTCAGGGTCAGGCGCACACCGTATTCCTTGTACTCGATGGAGATGCCACTGCCTTCGGCATTGGGCACCGGCACCGGGAATTCGCCACCGGCCAGAAAGCTTGCGCTCTGCCCGCTCAGCGCCACCAGGCTGGGGCGCGCCAGGGTGTAGGCAAAGCCGCTGTTTTCCATGGCGTTGATCATGCCCAGCACCTTGCTGCTGCCACCGCCCCAGACAATGTTGAACATGTCGTTGCTCAGCGGCACCACCGCATTGGCGCGCATGATCGGGCCCACGCCATTGGTGCCGGCATCAATGATCGACGGCACGGTGCCGGGGGTGACGCCCAGCCCGGAAACGGTGCCTGGCGAGCCGAACAGGAAGTTGTTCGAGCCCTTGCCGAAGATCGAGGTGCTGGCTTCCTTGAGCTTGCTGCGACTGACTTCGACAAAGCGGATGTCGGTCTGCACCTGGCTGGGCAAGGGCTCGGCGTCCAGCGGCAGGCGCGCCGCCTCGGTCATCGCCGCCGTGGCCTTGCCGCGCACGAACACCATGCCTTGTTGCGGGGCCTTGGCGCAGTCGGTCCACACCATCAGGCTCGTCGCACCGGGTGCCATGCCGGTGAGCACCACGCCGTGGTTACCGGTGACCTGCACATCAGCAATCGCCGGATCACCCACCGCCACCCGGGTAATCGCCACGCCCGGACGAATGTCGCGCTGGGAGCCCTGGTCCACTTCCAGCACCGACGGCAGGATAACCTGCGCCGAGCACCCCGCTGGCACTGCCAGGGCCGGCGGGGCCCATGCGCCAGCCAACGCCCCGGCCAGCGTCACAGTCATCGAAAGGAAACGAACATTCATCGACTGCATCCTTAGCACAGAGTCAGGGGGCCGGTTGCCCGGCCTGGTTGCCGCGAATCACCTCGATAGGCCTGGCCGCAGCGGGGGCCGTGGTCCTGCCGCCGGGGCCGGCCAGGGTCAACTGGGCAAAGCGCACCAGGCTGCGATTGGCGGTGTCCAGGCGCAGGGCCACATCGCGGCTGCCCGCCTCGGCCGCCCAATAGTCCTGCAGGTATTTTTCCTCGGCACTGCGCACGGCCAGGCGCAGCACACCGTTCTGGGTGGCAAGCATCAGGCGCCCCAGCAGCGGCTCCGGCACCGCCAGCACCACGGTGCGGGCGCTGGCACGGCGCTGTTCCTGCTTGAGGCGTTCATCGGCACTCAGCGGCTGGGCCGGGCTGCCGTCCAGGGTCGGGCCCAGCAGTTCACCGATGCTCAGCACCCGCAGCGCCGGCACCACCACCTGGGTCGAACGCTGGGCGTTTTCAGTGTCGGAGGGCAGGTACAGCAACACGTCGACGTAATCGCCGGGGGTGATATGCCCGGCCGCGCCGGCCACCTCGTCTACGGCAACGGCCAGGGCGCGCTCGTCGGCACGGATCATCCGCGCCAGGCTGCCGCCGGCTTCAAAGCTATCCTCGGTGAGCCAGGTGCCGGCTGCCAGGGTCCGCCAGGTGCTGCGGCCCACGGCTTGATCGAAGGTGGTCAGGCTGCCGGGTGGTGCAATCTTCAGGCGTTCGACCGTCAGGTCTTCAGCCTTGATGACGGTGTAGGCCGGCAGGTCGCGGGCCAGCACCAGCACGCTCTGGCGCAGGGCATCCTCGGCCTTTTCAGCGACCGGCAGCGGGGCCACAGGGGCCGATGGCGGTGCGACGACCGCCACGGGGGCAGGTTCCGGGGTGGCGGGCGTGCTGACCATCACCCCCAGGTAGCCGACCAGAATCGCGCCCAGCAGAAAAAGCGACGCCAGGATCAGGGTTGCGCGACTGCTCATGACGACCTCTCCTTCTGTCACTCATTGCACACGCCTGATCCTCGGTGAACGGGGGGTTCTACCCTCAAGACGGTGCGATAGATCCTTCCATTTCGCTCTAGCAATGTAGTTCAAGCATTCGAAAGCGCCATTATCGGGCGGGCAAATAACCGTGCGGCGTCAGGCACGCCACGACCTGTCCCTGGTGGATCCGGCCGCTGAAAGCGTGTTTATAACTTTGGGATTAATGCTTTCTTGTGATTGAAGGAAGCGACACGGAGGACAATGCTGTCAGTGCAAGGAAGAAGAACGCCCCCCTTTCTGTGATTGTCTGCGCCTTGAGCGGGTGCAAGGAGAAGCCCCATGTCACTGACCCGTCTGTTTATTGATACGCAAGTGCGTGTTCAGCAATTCTTCAAGGACAAGGAGGCTGCCTCCGCCATTGAATATGTCTTGATTGCCGCCATGGTGTCGGTGGTGATCGTCTTGTTCGTGAGCCCGATTGGTACTCAAGTCAAACTCGTACTCAATGATGTTCTTGGTGCGCTGGGAGGCAAACAAATCTGAGACTGGCCGCCGGGCAATGAGATAGGATTCCGGATTGCTATCAACCAACAGGTACCTCCATGGCCGTCCAGCCCATCCGCCAACAGCTGCTGCTGGTTGACGACGAAGAGGATGCCAATGAAGAACTGGCAGAGCTGCTTGAAGGTGAAGGGTTCTGCTGCTTCACGGCGTCTTCCGTTACCCAGGCCTTGCAGGAGCTGACGCTGCATCCCGACATCGCTCTGGTCATCACTGACCTGCGCATGCCCGAGGAAGGCGGCATCCAGTTGATCAAGCGCCTGCGCGAACACACCTCGCGCCAGCACCTGCCAGTGATCGTCACCTCCGGGCATGCCGACATGGACGACGTCAGCGACATGCTGCGCCTGCAGGTGCTCGACCTGTTTCGCAAGCCGATCTACCACGTGCGCCTGATCGAAACCCTCAACAACCTGTTTCCTGAACCGAAGATCTTCCAGGTCGGGCATTGATTCGTACTGACCCTATGGCGCGCAATACAGCTGCATGAACAGCCCCTCGCGTAGGAGCGCGCTTGCCCGCGACCGAGTGCGTAGCGCTCGCAAAATCTGCGAAACGCCACACATTTACGATCGCTAACCCATCAGGGATTTATGAAACGCTGAAATTTTACGACTGCTGCGCAGCCGGTCGCGGGCAAGCGCGCTCCTACGGGGAAAATTCAATATCCAGGGGCTGCGGCCCTACTCGATCACGTTGAACTGCACCTGCGCCGTCTGCCCGCTCTCGTCCAGCACGCTTAACTGGTAACGCCCGATACGCTTCAGGTCGGTATTGAAGAAGTCCTGGTTATCGGTATCAGCCGCCGGCACGCCGTCGATGAACCACCAGCGCCGGCCACTGCCGCCCAGTGCCGACAGTTTCAGGTGCAAGGCCTGGCGACTGCCTGCCGGCAGGCGCAGGTTATCGCCTTCGCGCACCCCGACAATGCTCAGCGGCGTGGCCAGGCTCAGGTTGTGCGGCGGGCACGTGGGGTCGATCGCCGGCAGGCGCGCATCGCGGCGCTCGGCACGCGCCAGCCAGGGCTCCAGCGGCGCCGGCCACAGCGCAACATCATGCGCCACCGCCCCCGGGCAAGCCGCATCGACGCGCAGGCCTGCTTCGTTGACCCAGATTTTTTCCAGCAGCCCAAGACCCAGCGGCTGATCGCCGGCCTGCAAGGTAGGCGGCGTGGTGCCGTCCAGGGTCCAGGCAAAGCGCTGGCGCCGGCAATTGGGGTCGTTCTTGCTCAGTGGCTGGCCGAGCGGCCAGCAGATCGCGGCCACGCCGACGTTCATCGGCACCGGCACTACGGGGCTGGCGATGCCGCGCTGGCTGTCGCGGTTGGCCAGCACATCGTGCACCTGCAGCATCAAAGGCGCCGCCGAAGCCAGGCCGAACTGCCCTGGCACCGGCGTGCCGTCCGGACGCCCGATCCAGACCCCGACCAGAAAACGCGGCCCCACGCCGATCGCCCAGGCATCGCGAAAGCCATAGCTGGTGCCGGTCTTCCACGCCAGCTGCGGGCGTTGCACCAGTTCGGCATGCGCGTCCAGGTCCGGGCGCGACTGGCCACTGAGAATGCGCCGGATGATCCACGCTGCCCCCGGCGACAGCATCCGCCGCTCACGCAGCGCGTCTTGCGGCTGCAAGCGCACATCGGCACTGACACCGCCGCGCGCCAGGGCGCTGTAGCCGGTGACCAGGTCCTGCAAGCGTGCGCCTGCCCCGCCCAGAATCAACGCCAGGTTCGGCTCGGCCAGCGGCGGCAGGGTCAGCGGCAGGCCGCCATTGCGCAGCTCGGCAGCAAAGCGCTTGGGGCCATAGACCTCCAGCAGTTGCACTGCCGGCAGGTTGAGCGACATCGACAGCGCCGAACTGGCGGCAATCGCGCCGCCAAAACCGGCGGAGAAGTTGCCGGGGCGGTAATCGCCATAGCGGCGCGGTACATCCTGCAGCAACGATTCGGAATGGATCAGCCCGGCGTCCATCGCCATGCCGTACAGGAACGGCTTGAGGGTCGAGCCCGGCGAGCGCACCGCGCTGATCATGTCGACGTGGCCAAAACGCTTGGCGTCATTGATGTCCACCGACCCGACATAGGCACGCACCGCCATGGTCTCGGCCTCGACGACCAGGATCGCCGCCGAGGTGCGCTCCGGCAGCCGTGCCCGCCAGCCCAGCAGCAGGTCCTCCATGCGCCGTTGCAGGCTGGCGTCGAGGGTGGTGCGGATCAGCGGCGGGCTGCCGGCCCGGTTCAGGCGCCGGGCCAGCAACGGCGCCAGGCTCGGTTCCTGGCGCGGGGCCAGCAACAAGGGTTCCTGCAACGCCTCCTCGACACTGCCTTGCGGCCATACGCCGAACTCGGCCATACGCCGTAGCACTTTGTCACGGGCCAATTGCGCCCGCTCCGGGTGACGGTCCGGGCGCAGCCGGCTGGGGGCCTGGGGCAATACCGCCAGCAGTGCCGCCTCGGAGCGGGTCATCTGCAACGGTGACTTGCCCAGGTACGCCCAACTGGCCGCCGCCACGCCTTGCAACGTGCCGCCAAAAGGCGCGCGGTTCAGGTACAGCTCCAGGATCTGGTCCTTGGACAGGTGCCATTCCAGTTGCAGGGTGCGCCACAACTGGCGCAGCTTGCCCGGCAGGGTCCGCGCATGCGGGTCGAGCAGGCGCGCCACCTGCATCGACAGCGTGCTGCCGCCGGACACCACCCGCGCCCCACTGAGGTTCTGCCAGGTGGCCCGCGCCAGGGACAACGGATTGACCCCGGGGTGGCTGTAGAACCAGCGATCCTCGTACGTCAGCAGCGCTTGCAGGTAATACGGCGACACTTGCCCGGCACTGACCGGGTAACGCCATACGCCGTCGCTATCGGCAAAACGCCACAAGGGCGTACCATCCTCGGCCAGCACCACACGGGCCAGGTCGTCGGCCGGCAGCGGCAGTGGCCACAAGCGGTCGGCCAGCCACAGCAAGGCCGGCGGCACGACAATGATCAGCAGCGCCAGGCGCAGCCATTTACGTGTACGCAGGTTCATGGCAAATACGCATCCCGGCCCGGGGAACCGCAACGGCCGGCCAGGGGCCAAAGCCCACAGACATTTCTTTCAGGCAGGACAATGACATGCAGGCACAAGGTTTCTTCGAGTGGCTCGGCCAGGCGATCGGCGCGGTCATCCGCTTCTTCGTCGACGGGCTGGAATGGTTGTTCAATCTGCTGGCGCATGCCGGTGGCAACTTCGTCGATGGGTTATCTCGTGCCCTGGGCATGGACACGTCATTGATCAGCATCCTGGCCCTGATCGTCGGGCTGATGCTGCTGTACGCGGCCATCCGCGCCTTCATGCGCGCCTCGATCATCGCCGGGATCATCTGGCTGCTGCTCGGGTTATGGCTGTTGAGCTGGATTATCAGCTGATAAAGCATTCGCGACCGCTGGTCGCTCCTACTGGGCCAGCCAGTGCTTTGGGCACTGGCTGGCCAGGTCGCTTACTTGCCCCTGACCACCATCTGCACCGGCGTCTCGCCCAGCGCCTGCCAGTTCGGACGGTACATCGACTCGACCTGCGGCGGTGGCACCCGGTAGATGCCCGGCGTCACGGCGCGGGCCAGGTAAAGCAAGTGCGTGGCACGGGTGCTGCCGTTGATGTCCAGGGCCGCGACATAACGGTCACCACGGTATTCCTGGTGCTTGATGCCGGCGTTCTCCATCGACTCACGGTAGCTTTTCACCGACTCGCTGGCATCTTCCAGGCTGGCCGCGCTTTGCGCCAGGTTCTGGTTTTCCAGCTCCAGGCCCGCCGGCAGCAGGTCTACGACCAAGGCATCAGGCACCCGCTGACGGGCGGCGACTTCCAGGTGCACCAGCACCAGTTGCCCGGTCTTGAGCGCCTCGACATTGAGCGGCTGGCCATTGAGGCTCAGGTACTCACGACGGATGCTCAGGTTCTCGCCCCCGGCCGCCGGGGCCTGGGTCGGGTAACCGGACACGGTCAGTTGCTGGTACAGGGTTTCGCTGCTCTGGTTGCTCAGCGACAGCGGCGAGGCCAACAGCGGGCCGTCCAGTTTCAGGCCTGGCTGACGGTTGCTGACATCACGGCTTTGCGTGCCGGCCGACAGCAGTGCCGTCCAGTCTTTCTCCGGCTTGCCCAGCAAGTGGCGGCCGGCCAGGAACAGCGAATTGCTTTCCTGGGTCGACAGGTAGCGACTGGCCGCCAACTGGTCGGCCAGTTCGAACAGACGCTGGCTGCGCAGCTCACCGCCCATGTCGTTCTCTTCCAGCAACGCCAGGATCAGCGCCTGGTCACGCAGCGGGCTGCCGTAGTCGGCCAGCCATTGGTTGGCCGGGCGTCCGACCGCCAGACCCGCCTGCAGGGCCTGAGCGGCACGCGGCTTGTCGCCCATCTTCTCCAGTGCCACCGCCAGTTGCACCAGTGGCAGACCGGAACGGGCATCGCTGCGGCGTTCGAACAAGGTGCGCAAGGCCCCCAGCGGCGCCTGTTGGCTACGCGCCAACACCAGGCCGGCATAGGCCTGTACGGCAAAGCGGGTGTGCTCGGCATCCTGGCTGTAGTTGACCTGGATCTGGCCACGCTCCTGCAAGTAACGCATCAGGCGCTCGTTGGCCTTCTTCAATGCGTCGGCCGGCACCGCATAGCCCTGGTCGCGAGCCCGCAACAGGAAGTCGGTGACATAGGCGGTCAGCCAGTACTCTTCGTCGCCATCGGCGCCCCACAGGCCGAAGCTGCCGTTGTAGCGTTGCATGCCCAGCAGGCGCTCGATGCCGATTTCGACCTTGCGCTTGCGCTCGGCGTCCGGCTCGCCGGTCAGGCCCAGGCGCTTGAGGGTGGCGGCATCGGCGTACAGCGACGGGTACAGGCCGCTGGCGGTCTGTTCCAGGCAGCCATACGGGTAGGCTTTAAGCGCACGAATCTGCTCGCCCAGGTTCAGCGGCGGACGGCTCGACAGCGACAGCATGGCCTCGCGACCGGCCGGTTCGAAGGCTTGCAGCGCACCGTCCGGCAGGCTCCAGTCCTGCCCCTGTTCCAGCACTGCCCGGTAATGGCGCAGCATGGCCGGGTACGCCGGACGCACACCGATGGTCCACTCGCGTGACAGCGGCGGCAGGCTCTCGCCCGGCAATACCAGGCCGTCGATCTGCACGCGCAGCTTGCCCTGCCCCAGACCGCCCTGGGCCTGCACCGGCACCTTGAGGGTGATGCGCTGGCCTTCTTTCAATTGCACGGTCTTGAACTGGTCGCCGCCGGGAATGCTCAACTGGCCTTCGGCAAACAGCTGTACATCGAGCTTTTGCGCCTTGCCCGACAGGTTGGACAGGTCCAGTGCCACGCTGGTCTGGTCGCCACCGGCCAGGAAGCGCGGGGTCGACAGCTCGGCGATCAGCGGCGCGGCCACCACGGTCTTGGCCTCGGCCATGCCATAGCGCTCGTCGGTCCAGGCCTGGGCCATCAGGCGCAGCTCGCCGTTGAAGTCCGGAATGTCGACGCTGACTTCGCCTTCGCCCTGTTCGTTGAGGGTCACCGGCGCGCTTTGCAGCGCCACGATGGTCACGCTGGTGTCAGGACGCTTGCCGCCCTTGGCCAGGGCGTCGCCACCGAACGCCAGGCTGGCCACACGGCCTTGCCCGGCTTCAATCAACTGACCATAGACGTCGAGCTGGTCGGCGCCGTATTCCTTGCGACCGAACAGGCTGGCATACGGATCGGGGGTGGCATAGCGGGTGATGTTGAGAATGCCGACGTCCACCGCCGACACCAGCACCTGGACCTGCTTGGGCACGCTGCCGTCGGCGTTTTTCGCCGTCAGCTTGAGCTTGAGCGGCTGCTTGGGACGCATCTTCTCAGGCGCGGTAACGGTCAGGGCCAGCTTGCGCTGGCCACGTTCCAGCGGCAGGTGCAGCACGCCTACGGCACGCTTGGGCGTGACATTGGCCTTGCGCTCGCCAGGACGCACCACCAGGGCACTGACGTACAGGTCATGACGGGCCCACTTCTTGTCCAGCGGAATGTCGTACGCCTTGCCTTCGGCCGGCACGTCGATTTCCTGCCACCACAGCGGGCCTTCGCTCGATTCGACCAACAGGTAGCCCTTGCCGGCAGCCGGTGGGGTCACGGTCACTTTGGCGGTGTCGCCATCGCCATAGGCCGGTTTGTCCAGCGCCAGCTTGACCTGGTCGGGACGCACAGCGCCGCCTTCGGCGTTGTCCTGCCAGCGGTAGCCGGCCCAGAAACGCAGGCTGCTGATCAGCCCGGTGCTCGGGTCTTCGACCTCGACGCGGTACGGGCCCCACTCGACCGGGAAGCTGATCTTGGCCGTGGAATCTTTCTTGATGTTGACGATTTCCTCGTTGAGGCTGAGGAATTTCTCGTTGTAGTTGTAGCTCCAGCCGTCGTTGTCCGAGTAGGTCCAGTAGTAGTCGCGGCGCTCGCGCACCAGACGCACCTTGACGTTGTTGGCGGCCAGCTTGTTGCCGGCACTGTCGGCAACCACGATTTCGAACTCGGCCGGGCCGTCGCCATCGGTCTGCGCCTCGCCACGGCTGGCGCTGTCGCCATACTCGTCTTCACCGGTGCTGGTGCCGAACAGCGCACGCACGCCCGGCAACTGCTCGGCCGGCCAGATCGGCTGCACCACGCGGCGGGTGATCGGCCGGCCACCGGACTCCTGCAGGCTGACCTGCATGATCAGGTTCAACGGCGAGCGCGCCTTGGCCCACTCGGTCTCGACTTCCAGTACGGCCTCACCGTTGGCATCGAGGGTCGTGCCCTCGAGGTCGCGGTCCATCTTGAGGTCTTCCTCGGTGATCGAGCCGAACTGGTAGCCCGGCAGTTTTGCCACCGCCTCGCGCAGCGGTCGTACATACAGCTGGCCAGTCAGGTTGTTGCCCGACGCCGGGGCGCCGTACAGGTAGCGACCGGTGATTTCGAACTGCGGGTTCTGCTCGGGCGAGATCGGCGTCTCGCTGCCCTTGAGTTCCAGCGCCAGGCGCTCGGGCAGGAAGTCCTCGACATTGAATTCATACAATTGCGGCTTGCCGTCACCCAGGTCGTAGACCAGCTGCCAGCGACCGGTCGGTGCTTCATCGGCCAGTTGCAACTGGTACTGGTACAGGCCGTTGCTGCCCGGTTCCCAGACAAACTTGCGGCTGACCTGCTCGTCGGGACGACGCACTTCGACATTGATCGGCTGGGCCTTGACGCTCTTGCCGTCCTGGTCGCGCAGCAGGCCGTTGAGCAGCACGGTTTCACCCGGGCGATACAGGTCGCGCGGGCCGAAGACAAACAGTTGCAGCGGATGGGCCTGAGGGCCGGAGATATCGAACTCGGCCAGGTCCAGCGCCGGGCTGTTCAGACGCAGCAGGCTGGTCTGCTCGTCCTTGTGCGCGAGGATCAGTGCGGCCTTGGCCGGCAGCGGCAATTGCGCATGGCCCTTGCCATCGGTCTTGCCCTGACCGACCACCTTGCCGTCGGTGTCATAGACATCGACATTCACGTCGCTCAAGGCCTTGCCGCCTTCCAGGGCCTGGGTAAACACGTCCAGGCGCTGGCTGTAGCGGTGCACCGACAGGCCGATGTCACTCAGGGTGAACAGCGTGGCAGGCAGGGTATAGCTGTACTGGCCCGAGGCACGCATGACCGCGAGATAAACGCCCGGCTGTTGCAGCGGCTTGATGCCGGCGATCGGCAGCAGCAGGGTTTCACGGGTATTGCGCGCCGGCTTCAGGTCGAAGCGCCCGCCGTAGACCAGCTCGGCCATCGGCAGCAGTTCTTCGGAATTATAGGCCGAGATGCTCGACGAGCTTTCCCAGTTGGCCAGGAAGTTGGGCAACTGGTCGGGCTTGATGCGGAAGAATTCGACGTCGACCTTGTCGACGTTCAGGGCGATCACCGGCAGGCCTTCGGCCAGGCGGGTCGGCAACAGGCTGCCGCGGCTGGAAAAGCCGACCGTGGCTTGCAGGTCGCGGGTTTCCAGACGGGCCACGAACTCATTGGCCAGCTTGGCCTTGTTCACGCCCAGCAGGCCGGCGTCGACGGTCAGCACCAGCTTGCGCTGTGGCTCAAGGTGACGCAGGCGCAGCTCCATGAGATTGTCGGACAGCTCCCAGGCGCCGTCGACCTTGCCGTTCTTGCTGTCGACCAGATGCAGCTTTTCAGCGAACTTCTGATCCGGGTCCAAAGGCACCGAGAGGCTCACCGACAGGGTGCTGGCACCCTCGACCTGGATTTCCGAAACGTCCACCACCGTCAAGGCACGGCCTTCGTAGCGCTTGGCCAGCGCCGGCAGGTCGACCGCAGGCTTGGGCCTGGCCGCCTGGCTGGCCGCAGGCGCTGCTGCCTGGGCAGGCGCGGTGGCCGGTTTATCGGTGGAGGAAGAATCGCAGGCACTGAGCAGCGCAAGCGCGCAAGCCAGGAACAGTCCTTTGTTGAGCATGGGGCACTCGTCGACAGCAAGGGGAAAGGGGCGACTATATAGCAGTCGCCAGGATTCATCGGCGAGTAGACCACAAGTTTGTGACTTTGTTCTCAGCCTTATGTTCTGTGGAGCGGCTTTAGCCGCGAAGACCGGTGCGCCTGCTTCCCGGCTAAAGCCGGTCCTACGCGGCCAGGCATACGGCGTGCCGTAACGCTACAATGCGCGCCCCTGCACGGAGCCCGCATGCCTATCCCTTTCTCCACACTGTCTGGCGACTGGCGTCATCGCCCGACCCACAAACGGGTCTGGGGATTGGCGATGCCGATGATCGTGTCGAATATTTCCGTGCCGCTGGTGGCGTTGGTCGACAGCATCGTCATCGGCCATTTGCCGCATGCCCATCAGTTGGGCGCCGTGGCGGTCGGCTCGACGCTGTACACCTTCCTGGCCTGGGGCATGGGCTTTCTGCGCATGGGCACCACCGGCTTTGCCGCCCAGGCCGCCGGGCGCGATGACGGGGCGGCGCTGCGGCGCATTCTGCTGCAAGGGCTGTTGCTGGCGCTGGTTCTGGCCTTGGGCCTGGCGGCACTGGCCGTGCCGTTCAGTCACCTGGCGCTGGGGCTGATGCAGCCCTCGGCCGACCTTCAACAATCGGCACTGGCGTTCTTTCAGACAAGGCTCTACGGCCTGCCCGCGACCCTGGCCAGCTTTGCCCTGGTGGGCTGGTTTCTCGGCACCCAGAATGCCCGGGCGCCGCTGGCCATCCTGCTGACCACCAATCTTGCGAATATCGCGCTCAACCTGTGGTTCGTCCTGGGGCTGGACTGGGGCGTGTCGGGCGCAGCCCGTGCCTCGGTGCTGGCCGAATGGCTGGGGGTCTTGCTGGGCCTGGCGCTGGCCCGCCGCAGCCTGCGCGCCTGGCCGGGGCAGATTGCCTGGCAGGCGCTGAGGCTGTGGCGCACCTGGCGGCCCCTGCTGGGGGTCAATCGCGATATTTTCCTGCGCACCCTGGCGCTGCAATCGGTGATGTTCCTGATCACCGTCCAGGGCGCGCGGCTGGGGGATGTCACCGTGGCTGCCAATGCCTTGCTGCTCAATGGCCTGATGCTGACGTCTTATGCCCTGGACGGGCTGGCACATGCCGTCGAGGCC
Organism: Pseudomonas ovata; assembly: GCF_003131185.1. Taxonomy (GTDB): domain Bacteria; phylum Pseudomonadota; class Gammaproteobacteria; order Pseudomonadales; family Pseudomonadaceae; genus Aquipseudomonas; species Aquipseudomonas ovata. The sequence goes on from NZ_QFFU01000023.1 coordinate 52,289, forward strand.
CTGTGCGGACATGCCATCGGCGCCCGCGATCGCACGGCCTTGCGCCGCTACCTGCTGGTGGCCGGCGGCTGGTCGCTGCTCGCCAGCCTGCTGTTTGCGGCAAGCTTCCTGGCCGGCGGGCACTGGTTCATCATCCTGCAGACCGACATCCCGGCGGTGCGCGCCACGGCCATCGACTACCTGCCCTATCTAGCGGCCATGCCGCTGCTGGCGGTCTGGAGCTACCTGCTCGACGGGCTGTTCATTGGCGCCACCCGTGCCCGGGAAATGCGCGATGCCATGCTGCTCAGCGTGGCCCTCATCACGCCGGTCGCCGCCTGGGCCTACGGCCACGGCAACCACGCACTATGGCTGGCCTTCCTGCTCTTCACCTTGCTGCGCGGCGTCAGCCTGGGCCGTATCGCCTGGCGCCTGAGCCGCCACGACGGCTGGTTTGTGCGCTGAAACATTGAGGCTCACCGCCGGGCTGCTCAGGCTCAGGCCATGGGCATCGAGGCGCACCTCGCTGGCGCCAACCTGCACCGCCAACACAGCCCCCGGGGCCAGATGCAGGCGCGGCCCCTGCTCGACCTGCACCCCGCCGCCCTCGCCCAGCAACCAGGCGCTGTCGAGCCGCGCCTGAATAATCGGCGACGCAGAGGCGACGCTGCCCGGCGCACGCGGGACCGGCTCCAGACACGCCATGACACTGGGCAACGCATGCGCCTGCGCCGGCCCTCGGACCAGCACTGCCATGCCGCCGTGCAACGGCCCACCGACACCGTCCTCGACCGGCAGCCAGCAATCGGCGAACCGTGCGCCGTGGCCTTGCAGGCCCCACTCGAACTGCACCTGCACACGCCCGCCGGCATCACGCATCGCCTCTTGCCCGGGCGGGCCGACCAGCCAGGCGCGCTGCAACGCTGGCAATGGCTCGCCCGGCGCCGGTGGCACGCTGACACCGACCTCCCAGGGCAGGGCAAAAAACCGATTGCCATAAGCGCTGGCGCCGCGATGCTCGACATGAGTGATGCGCCACAAGTGATTCCATTCGCTGCGCGCATGGCCGGTCACCGGCAGCAGGTGGCCGCTGTGCACGAAGGCCAGGGTGCTATGCCCTTCGGCGCGTTCCTCGACCCGCTCGTCCGGTCCTGCGGGCGTGGCGTGATTGACCGTGAAGCGCGTCACCCCGGCCATGTCCAGGCGCGTGCGCCAGGGCGCCTCGGGCGTACGCCGGGCGCCGTGCAGGCCGCTGCCGAACACCAGATCATGGTTGTGCGGCGAATGGATGAAGTGATAGTGAATACCTTCTTCGGCGCACAAGCGCTGGACGAACTGCAGGTCGTTCTCGCGGTACTGGGCACAGAAGACCCGCTCGGCGCACGGCGCCTTGAGGTCGAAGCGGTAGCTGTCTTCCAGCAGGCCATGCTCGCTCAAGACCTGCGCGATGATCTGCGGCGCGCTCATGTGCTGGAACACCCGCGGGGTATGACGCTGGGACAGGCACGCCAGGCGCGGACCCAGGCTCAGGCGCAGGCTCATCGGCCCCGGTCGGTGATGGGTGCGCGCCACGGCCTGGATCTGCCCGTGAACGCCTGCGCCATCGGCGCCCAGCGCCAGGAACGCCGAGCGGTACATCAGTTGCGAGGGGGTGATGGCAGGGTTGTCGCAGAGCACGTCGAGGGTAAACGCATAAGGCTGGCTGATCGCCTCCCGCCCCCGAAAGGACACAACGGCCAGGCGCCGCCGCAGGCCGGCGACCTCCAGGCGAAAGCGTGGCGTGCGCGGTGAATCGGGCATCGGGAGCTCTCTACATGGCAAGGCAAACGCCAATTCTGGTCGAGAAGCACGACCAGGTAGAGAGCCGGAGCAAGAACAGGAAGAACCCTACAGCGCCTGAAGGTTTTTCTTACACCAAGGGTTAACGCATCACCTTGTCGTAGGAGCGCGCTCTGCCCGCGACCGAGTGCGCAGCGCTCGCAGAATTGATGAAATGTCACAAATCTTTGGCTGTGAACACATTAAAAATCTGCGAAACGCCACAAATTTACGACTGCTAACGCAGCCGGTCGCGGGCAAGCGCGCTCCTACGGCAGCTCCATGGACTTCAGGACGACAGGTACGACGAGCGTGTCAGCCCCAGGCGCAGGGCGTCCAGGTACTGGGTGCGTTCGCGCGGGGTGATCCTGGCGCTGGCGACCTTGTCGCGGTAGTGGGTCATCAACTCCTCCGGCGACAGGTGCACGTAGCGCAGCATGTCCTCGATGGTGTCGTGGGTCTCGATACCGGCGTGGTACACGCTGCCGTCCTGGTTCTGGTAGATGTTCACCGAGTCGGTGTCACCGAACAGGTTGTGCATGTCACCGAGGATTTCCTGATACGCCCCGACCAGGAAAATGCCCAGCAGGTAGTCCTCGCCCTCTTCGATGGCGTGCACCGGCATGCTGGTCTCGATGCTCTGCTCGTCGACGTACTGGTTGATCTTGCCGTCCGAGTCACAGGTCAGGTCCTGCAGCACCGCACGGCGCACCGGCTCTTCGTCCAGTCGATGCAGCGGGATGATCGGCAGCACCTGGCCGATCGCCCAGGTGTCGGGCAGGCTCTGGAACACCGAGAAGTTGCAGATGTACTTGTCGGCCAGCTTGTCATTGAGTTCGTCCAGCACCTGGCGGTGCGAGCGCTGGCGCGCCTTGAGCGAGTTGTGCAGGCGCCGGCAGACGGCGAAATAGCACTGCTCGCCCAGGGCCTTTTGCGCCAGGGTGATCTTGCCATCGGCATACTGGGTGGCGATGTCGCTCATGTAGTGCGTGGCGCGCCAGTAGGTCTCGGTGACCATTTCAAGATCGGTGGGCCCGAGCAGGTCGACCAGCCACTGCACGGTCTCGGGCAGGTTCTCCTTGTCGTCGATCTGCGGCACCTGGTCGTTGTGACGCTCCACGTCGGTGACCTGCACCACCAGCACGGCGTGGTGCGCGGTCAGCGAGCGGCCGCTCTCGGAGAAGATATGCGGGTGCGGCAGGCCCTGGGCGTCGCAGAACTCCTTGAGCATGCCGACCACGACACCGGCGTAGTCGTCGATGTCGTAGTTGATCGAGCTGGCATTGCGCGAGTGGGTGCCGTCGTAGTCGACCCCCAGGCCGCCGCCGACGTCGATATGGTCCACCGGCAGGCCGAGGCTGCGCAGTTCGCCGTAATAGCGGATCGCTTCCTTGAAGCCGTGCTGGTAGTCGGCCAGGTTGGCGATCTGCGAGCCCATGTGAAAGTGCAGCAGGCGGATGCCCTGGTCCAGGCCGGCCTGGCGGAAGCGCTCGACCACCGACAGCAGTTGCGCCGCCGACAGGCCGAACTTGGACTTCTCGCCACCGGTGTCGGCCCATTTGCTCGACGCCAGCGATGACAGGCGCACGCGCAGGCCGATCTGCGGTGCCACCTTGAGTTCGGCGGCCTCCTCGATCACCAGCGCAACTTCGGACTCTTTCTCGATGACGATGAAGACGTTGTGGCCGATCTTCTGCCCCATCAGCGCCAGACGGATGAACTCACGGTCCTTGTAGCCATTGCACACAATGGTGCCGCCCTTGGGCGCCAGCGCCAGCACGGCCATCAGTTCGGGCTTGGAGCCGGCCTCCAGGCCGATCGACACGTTCTGGGTGGCGATGATGTTTTCCACCACCGCTTCTTGCTGATTGACCTTGATCGGGTACAGCGCCGTGTACTGGCTCTGGTATTCCAGACGGGCGATGTTGGCGTCGAACGCGCCGGTCAACTGGCGGACCCGGTCTTGCAGAATGTCAGGGAAGCGCACCAGCAAGGGCAGGCTCAGGCCGCTCTTGCGCAGGTTGTCGACCTGTTCATACAGGTCGATCGGGGTGCTGCCTGCGCCACTGGGACGGACTTCAACGCGACCGGCTTCGTTGATGGCGAAATAACCGGCGCCCCAATGGCGGATCCCGTAAACACTGCGGCTGTCCGCCACGGTCCATTGGCTGCCATCGTCTTTGCGTGTGCGTCGTACGGACATCGAAGTCCCCTAATAGATAAGTCGGTAACGTCGGACGAGTCCGACCGGGCGCAGTGTGAAGTGCGCAAATGACGGTTTGGCCAGTGCGGGGCGTATTGATCAGCCGCCGGACTTTCTGGCCTTGAACCCTTTCTTGACCAGTTCGGCCAGCAGCAGTTCGACATGATCGCCCTGAATCTCGATCACCCCGTCCTTGAGCGCACCGCCGGTGCCGCAACGCTGCTTGAGCGCCTTGGCCAGGTCCTTGAGGGCCTCTTCGGCCAGCGGCACGCCGGTAATGGTGGTCACGGTCTTGCCGCCACGGCCTTTACTCTCGCGGCGTACGCGGGCAATGCCGTCGCCTTCGGGGATGGCCGATTGCTTGCAGATACAGGCGTCGACCGGTTTGCTGCAGTCGGGGCAGTGGCGCCCGGCGTCAGTGGAATACACCAGCCCACCAAGGGCGGCGAAGGAAGCGGCTTTCTTGGCCACGGGAAATCCTCTTGTTGAGGACCGAACGATGGGTCGGAGGCGATAACGCATCGACCGCGAGGCCCCACTCTGGCAGGGGCAGCGCTTTCGGACAGCCTGTGCTGCCCGAAGGGCGCGAAGTGTAACGGCAAATTGCCCGATTGCTAAGGGTGCGAATGCGGCAATTTACAGGGGTTTTGCGACCTCTTGCAGGTAGCGCTCAAGCGCCACCAGCGAGTCGGGGCAGCAGGGCTTTTCCAGACCCAGGCGCCGGGCCTGCTCCAGCGGCAGGAAGGCGGCCTCCAGTACCTCTTCGGGTTGCAGCCGCAACGGCCCGTCCCAGACGGCACTGAAGACCGCGCACCAGAGCCGGTTACCGCGCTCGTCGAACAGAAAACGCCCATGGGCCTGCAACGGCACACCGCTCACACCCAGTTCTTCTTCCAGTTCGCGGGCGGCCGACTCGGCATAGCTTTCGTCAGGCCCCACCAGACCGCCGGCCGCCACATCCCAGTAACCGGGATAGACCGCCTTGCTCAAGGTGCGCCGATGCACGCACAACTCACCCTGCGCGTTGAACAGCAAAATGAAGGTACCGCGCCCGATCAGGCTGCGCTCGCGCAGTTCAATGCGCGCCACTGCCCCCAGTAACTGGTCATGCTCGTCGACCCAGGCGACCTGCTCGGCGTCCGAGGCCGCCCGATGGGCGACCTCTTGTGCCGGGGTGCCTTCGGGCAGTGTGTCAGGCAGGCTCACCGATCAACCCTGGTTCAGCAGTTGGCGCAGGTCGATGACCGCCGCGTTGGCCCGCGAAATGTAGTTGGCCATGACCAGCGAGTGGTTGGCGAACACGCCAAAGCCGTTGCCATTGAGGATCATCGGGCTCCACAGCGGCTCTTGCGAGGCTTCCAGCTCACGAATGATCTGGCGCACGCTGACCGTGGCGTTCTTCTTGGCCAGGACGTCGGCAAAGTCGACCTCGATGGCACGCAGCAGGTGCGACAGCGCCCAGGCCTGGCCACGAGCCTCGTAGAACACGTTGTCGATTTCCAGCCATGGGGTCTCGACGATTTCTTCATCGACCGGCAGTACCTCGCCCGGCTTGACCGTCAGGGTCTCGGTCTTGAGCGTGCTGTTGAGCTTGACCTGGCCGACGCTGGCCGACAGGCGCTGCGACAGCGAACCCAGGCGGGTGCCGACATCGCCCAGCCAGTTGTTGAGGTTGTCGGCACGCGCATAGAACAGTGCATTGCGCTGGCCAGGGTCCGACAGGCGCGCCTGGTAGCGGCTCAGGGCGTTGATGCCTTCCTGATACTGCGACTCGCTGGACGGCAGCATCCAGCTGCGATTATTGAAGTTGAACAAGGGCTCGGCACGGGCCAGATCGCCGTCTTCAGCCGATTGCGACTGGGAACGGGCAAAGTCCTTGCGCAGCGCACGGCTCAGGTCGCGCACCTGCACGAGCACGCCATATTCCCAGCTGGGGATGTTGTCCAGCCACAGGCCGGGCGGCATGCGGTCGTTGGACAGGTAGCCACCGCGCTTGCTGAGCAGGGTGCCGGTCACGGTCTTGAGGGTTTCGACGGTGGTGTAGCCGATCACCATCTGCTTGCCTTCACGCTCGGCGGCCGCCTGGGCGTTCTGCTGCACCGGAAACAGGGCCGGTTCCTTGCTCCAGTACCAGCCGACCAGCAAGGCCACCAGCAGATAGATCAGGATCAGCGCACCCAGTGCGCGACTGTAGAAAAGATTGCCCAGGTAACCGCGTCGTTTGACCGTCGCCGTGTCGGCGCTGCGCTCACCCGCGCTGCCTGCGCGGTTCTTCCAATCCAGCATGGTAAGGTCCTTTGGGTCTCGGGGAGAAACAGTACTCAGGGGTGTGACCGCAACCTTACCGCAAGGTGCGTCTGGCCGGTACGTGCGGTGCGCTTTTTATGCCTTGGCCGTCGCCACAAGGCGATTGCACGTCGCACCAAGGGTTTGTGACAGGCAGGTGACTTACGGTAGACCCCGGCCGCGGCATAAGTGATAGCATTGAGACATCAATCACCTTCCCACACCTCGACCCAGCGCCTTGCTACCTGCGCTTCGACAGCAGCCCCGACATGAGCGAAACCGCTGACCCCAGTCGTGAACGTTTGAAGCATCATTTCGCCCAACGGGTCATCCACCAGGCCCGCCAGATCCTGGAAAGCTGGCAACGCCTGCACAAAGGCGAATGGACCGAGGGCGATCTGGCCGAACTCAAGGAGGCCGCCTTGCGCCTGCTGCGCTTTGCCGAGCGCTTCGAGCAGGCCGAGCATCGGCAGCTGGCTCATGCATTGGGCTCCACCCTGGCCGGTATCGAGGCCAACCGTGGTCGGCTCAACAGCGAGCTGATCACCGACCTCAACCGTTTGATGCAACGCCTGTCGCACACCGGTTTACGCCAGGGCGACACCCCGGCGCAAACCGCCCTGCCGCCACTGCGCAAGCCGGTGCACATCGCCTTGCACAATCACGAGCAGGCCGAGCGCCTGGCCCGGCAACTGGAGTTCTTCGGCTGGCCGGCCCTGCCACTGGACAGTGTCGCGGCTGTGCAGGCAGCCCTGCTTGAGCGCTTGCCGGCCGCCATTGTCATGGACATCGATTTTGCAGGTCCGGGTTCTGGCCTCAAGCTGGCCGGCGAGATTCAGCAAAGCCTGGAACAGAAGCTGCCGCTGCTGTTCTTCAGTAGCAGCGAAACCGACACCCCGACCCGCCTGCAAGCCGTACGTGCCGGTGGCGAAGAGTTTCTGACCGGCACCCTGGAAACCGCCAGCCTGCTGGAAAAGCTCGAAGCCCTGACCTTTTCGGCGCAGTACGAGCCCTTCCGGGTGCTGATCATCGACGACTCCAGGGCCCAGGCGATCCATACCGAACGGGTCCTGAACAATGCCGGCATCGTCACCCGCACCCTGCTCGACCCGATCCAGGCCATGGCCGAGCTGGCGGATTTCCAGCCTGACCTGATCATCCTGGACATGTACATGCCCGACTGCAAGGGCACCGAGATAGCCAAGGTCATCCGCCATAACGATCGCTATGTCAGCGTGCCGATCATTTACCTGTCGGCCGAAGACGACCTGGATAAACAGCTCGATGCCATGAGCGAAGGCGGCGACGACTTTCTGACCAAGCCCATCAAGCCCAGGCACCTGGTGACCACGGTGCGCAACCGGGTCGTACGGGCGCGCAGCCTCAAGGCGCACATGGTGCGCGACAGCCTGACCGGGCTGTACAACCACACGCACATCCTGCAACTGCTTGACGACTGCAGCTTCCAGGCGCGGCGCGAGCAGCAGTCGCTGTGCTTTGCCATGCTCGACATCGATCACTTCAAGAAGGTCAACGACAGCCACGGCCACCCCATGGGCGATCGGGTGATCCGCAGCCTGGCGCTGTTTCTCAAGCAGCGCCTGCGCAAGACCGACTTCATCGGCCGCTACGGCGGCGAAGAATTCGCCATCGTGATGCCCGACACCCAGCTTCATAACGCCCACAAAGTGCTCGAAGACATCCGCCAGCGCTTTTCGGAAATCCATTACCCGGCGCAACCTGTGGACCTGGTCTGCACCTTCAGCGCCGGCGTCGTGGCCCTGGGCCCTGATGACGACAGCCAGACCCTGGCCGCCCAGGCCGACAAGGCGCTGTACCAGGCCAAGAAGGCAGGGCGCAACCGGGTGCAGTCGGCGGTCAATGCCGAGCCATATCATGTGGAGTTGCCGTAAGCCATCGGCCCCCTGCGCGTCTATGTCGCCAGCATAAAATGCAGGTCTTGGTTATCATGCGCGTTCTGCCGACACCCGAGACTGCCATGCGCCGCCTGTTATGCCTGATGTTGTTGATTCTCGCCCTGCCCGTCACCGTCCAGGCCGCCGGCCTGCTGGACAACCGTCCATCGGCGACCCTGGGCAGCTCGACACTGGATAACAGCCAGCAATTTCTGCCGGTGCGCCAGGCCTTTCAACTGAGCCTGCTGAGCGCCACCGCGCAATCGGTCAAACTGCGCCTGGTCGCTGCCGATGGCTATTACCTGTATCGCCACCGCTTCCAGTTTCGTACCGAGCCGGCCGACAGCGGCTTGGGCGAGGCACAACTGCCGCCTGGCGAGCGCAAACACGATGAGTATTTCGGCGATGTCGAGGTCTACCACGGCATCGTCGACATCGAGTTGCCACGCAAGCCCGGCGAACAAAAGCCCTTCACGCTGGTGGTTGGTTATCAGGGCTGCGCTGACCATGGCCTGTGCTACCCGCCGGAAACCGAGCGCCTGGACATCGGCGAGGGGGTCGCCAGTGGCAGTGCTGTGGCCGCAAACAGCACCACGAACGTGCAGCCCTGGACCTGGAAAGAACTGGCGCTGTTCCTGCTGGCCGGCATCGGCCTGACCTTTACCCCCTGCGTACTGCCCATGCTGCCGATTCTGTCCGGCGTGGTATTGCGCGGTCAGGTCGGCGGCCTTCGCGGCCTGAGCCTGTCGCTGGCTTATGTGCTGCCGATGGCGATCTGCTTTGCCGTACTGGGTGCCTTGATGGGCCTGTTCGGGGCCGGCCTGAACCTGCAGGCACGCCTGCAATCGGCCTGGGTGCTGGTGCCCTTCTCGCTGTTCTTCGTGCTGTTTGCCCTGGCCATGTTCGGCACTTTCGAACTGCGCCTGCCGCACGCCGTGAGCTCGCGCCTGGACCGCATCGCCGGCAAGGCCGAAGGCGGCTCGCTCTGGGGCGCAGCCGTGTTGGGCGTGCTGTCCAGCCTGCTGGTCTCACCCTGCGTGTCGGCGCCCCTGGCCGGTGCGCTGCTTTATATAAGCGCCAGTGGCGATGCCCTGGGCGGTGCCCTCAAGCTGTTTGCACTGGGCCTGGGCATGGGCTTGCCGCTGGTGCTGGTCGCCACCGGCGGCGCAACCTGGCTGCCGAAAAGCGGGCCCTGGCTGGTCACGGTCAAGAACGCCATCGGCGTGCTGCTGCTGGGGCTGGCCATCGGACTGCTCAGCCGGGTCTTGCCGGGGCAGGTCACCTTGCTGCTGACAGGGCTGCTGGCCGCCGGCGTAGCGCTGTTTCTGGGCACCTTGCAGTTCACGGAAAAAAACACCCGGCAAACGCTCGCGCAATTGCTCGGCCTGTTTTTGTTGGTCTACGCTCTGGCGTGCTGGTTCGGTGCATTCAAGGGTGAGACCGACCCGCTGCGCCCGCTGGGCCGCCCACAGGCGGTCATGCCCGGCGGCACTGGCGCACAGACCGACACCGCATGGCAGACCATCCGTACCGCTGCCGAACTGGACAAGGCCTTGAGCGACGCTCGCACTGCCGGCCGGCCACTGGTGCTGGACTGGTACGCCGACTGGTGCATCAGCTGCAAGGTCATTGAACATGAAGTGCTTCCCGACCCTGCTGTCGTGGCCCGCCTGGCGGGCTTTGAGCGGGTGCGTTTCGACATGACCGAAAGCAACGCCGAACAACGTGCCCTGCTGGACCGCTACAAACTGTTTGGCCCGCCTGCCCTGCTGTTTTTCGATAAAAGCGGCGAAGAGAGGGCAAATGTCAGGGTTGTCGGAGAAATAGACGCGCCGGGCCTGATCACGCGACTTGAGGGGGTAAATGACTCATTTTGAGAACCGGGTCATAAATTTTGCGTGATCATCGCTCATCGTGTTGACTACTGTTGTTAACTGGACAGTTCACGAGGCTTGCGGCATAGTCGCGGCACAAAAACGCTCGTGAATAATAAAGGAACCGACAATGGCGACTCTGCTGGTCCTGCATGGCCCTAACCTGAACCTGCTTGGCACCCGTGAACCCGGCGTGTACGGCACGACCACCCTGGCCCAGATCAACCAGGACCTCGAACAGCGCGCCCGCGATGCCGGCCATCACCTGATGTACCTGCAAAGCAACGCCGAATACGAACTGATCGATCGCATCCACGCGGCACGCGACGAAGGCGTGGACTTTATCGTCATCAATCCGGCGGCCTTTACGCACACCAGCGTGGCAATACGTGACGCGATCATGGGAGTGAGCATCCCATTCATCGAAGTGCATTTATCGAACGTGCATAAACGCGAACCTTTCCGTCATCACTCCTACTTTTCCGATGTCGCGGTAGGAGTGATCTGCGGCCTGGGCGCCAGCGGATACCGCATGGCCCTGGAAGCTGCCCTGGAACATTTGGCCAAGAACGCCAAGCCGTGAACGACACGGCAGCCTGGACCGCACACGCTGCAGCCGGCTGCCCACTAGCCCCTTACAGACCCTTTGGGAGTTGATGATTAATGGATATCCGTAAAGTCAAGAAACTGATCGAACTGCTGGAAGAGTCCGGTATCGACGAACTGGAGATCCGTGAAGGTGAAGAGTCCGTACGGATCAGCCGTCACAGCAAGACCCCGGCCCAACCGTACTACGCCCCGGCCCCCATGGCTGCGCCAGTAGCCGCGCCTGCCGCGCCGGTAGCGGCCCCGGTTGCCGAAGCGCCTTCGGCACCGGTCCTCAACGGTCACGTGGTCAAGTCGCCCATGGTCGGCACCTTCTACCGCACCCCGGCACCGACCTCGCCTGCGTTCGTCGAAATCGGCAAGACGGTCAAGAAAGGCGACACCATCTGCATCGTCGAAGCAATGAAAATGATGAACCACATCCAGGCCGAAGCCAGTGGCGTCATCGAATCCATCCTGGTGGAAAACGGTCAGCCGGTTGAATTCGACCAGCCTCTGTTCACCATCGTTTGAACCAGGGAGACGCTGCGATGCTGGAAAAAGTCCTGATCGCCAACCGCGGTGAAATCGCCTTGCGCATCTTGCGTGCCTGCAAGGAACTGGGCATCAAGACCGTCGCTGTGCACTCCACGGCCGACCGCGAACTGATGCACCTGGGCCTGGCAGACGAGACTGTCTGCATCGGCCCACCGCTGGCCAACCAGTCGTACCTGAACATTCCGGCAATCATCTCGGCTGCCGAAGTGACCGGCGCCACGGCGATCCACCCAGGCTACGGTTTCCTGGCCGAGAACGCCGACTTTGCCGAACAGGTCGAGAAATCCGGGTTTGCCTTCATCGGCCCCAAGGCCGACACCATCCGCCTGATGGGCGACAAGGTCTCGGCCAAGGACGCCATGAAGCTGGCCGGCGTGCCGACTGTTCCGGGCTCTGACGGTCCGTTGCCGGAAGACGAAGAAACCGCCCTGCGCATCGGCCGTGAAGTCGGCTACCCGGTGATCATCAAGGCCGCCGGTGGCGGTGGTGGTCGCGGCATGCGTGTTGTGCACAAGGAAGAAGACCTGATCGAAGCCGCTGCCCAGACCCGCGCCGAAGCCGCAGCCTGGTTCAGCAACCCGATGGTCTACCTGGAAAAATACCTGACCAACCCACGCCATGTGGAAGTCCAGGTGATTTCCGACGGCCAGGGCCAGGCGATCCACCTGGGCGACCGCGACTGCTCGCTGCAGCGCCGCCACCAGAAGGTCCTGGAAGAAGCACCGGCCCCGTTCATTGATGAAGCCGCACGCAAGGACGTCTTCGAAAGCTGCGTCAAGGCGTGCATCGACATCGGCTACCGCGGTGCGGGCACCTTCGAGTTCCTGTACGAGAACGGTCGCTTCTACTTCATCGAGATGAACACTCGCGTGCAGGTCGAGCACCCGGTCTCGGAAATGGTCACCGGGATCGACATCGTCAAGGAGATGCTCAGCATCGCCGCCGGCAACAAGCTGTCGTTCACCCAGGACGACGTGGTCATTCACGGCCACTCGCTGGAATGCCGGATCAACGCCGAAGACCCGAAGACCTTTATCCCCAGCCCAGGCATGGTCAAGCATTTCCATGCTCCGGGCGGCAACGGCGTGCGGGTCGACTCGCACCTGTACAGCGGCTACAAGGTTCCGTCCAACTACGACTCGCTGATCGGCAAGCTGATCACCTGGGGCGCGACCCGCGACGAGGCCATGGCCCGCATGCGCAACGCCCTGGACGAAATCGTGGTGGATGGCATCAAGACCAACATCCCGCTGCACCGCGACCTGACCCGTGATGAAGGCTTCTGCAAAGGCGGCGTCAACATCCACTACCTGGAACACAAGCTGGCCGGCGAGAAGTAATTTCCCGACCGCTCATGCGCCAGAAACGACAAGCCCCGCCCATGCGGGGCTTGTCGTTTCTGGCAGGCAACGGCCCAACCCATTACCGTGGGAGGCGGCTTGCCGGCGATGACTGACGTGTAGACACAGCCGTTGTATGGGCTGAGCCGGCCTCATCGCCGGATCAAGTCACGCGGCAACCTGCAGGACGAATGCCAATCAATCAAGCCTCGATGCGACAGCATCTGACGAAATCCCCCTGACTGATCGGCATTACCCTGCAGGACCGGCTTCAGCCGGGAAGCGGCTGATGAGGATCCCCGTCCGATCGCCCCATTACGTCACGAGCATTTAGCGCGAAGCTGAAGTAAACTTCGCGGCTTTCCTGTCATTTTCATAGGTAACCTGCCATGCCCTGGCTGCAAATCCGTCTCGCCATCAGCCCGGAACAAGCCGAAACCTACGAAGACGCCCTGCTTGAAGTCGGCGCCGTGTCGGTGACATTCATGGACGCCGAAGACCAGCCGATCTTCGAGCCCGAGCTCAACACCACGCCACTGTGGACCCACACCCACCTGCTGGCCCTGTTCGAAGCCGACACCCAGCCCGACCTGGCACTGGCGCACCTGCGCCTGCTGACCAACGCCGAGTTGCCCGAACACAGCGCCGAAGTCATCGAGGACCAGGACTGGGAGCGCAGCTGGATGGCTGACTTCCAGCCCATGCGCTTTGGCCAGCGGTTGTGGATCGTGCCCAGCTGGCATGCCGCGCCCGAGCCCGAGGCCGTGAACCTGTTGCTTGACCCGGGCCTGGCCTTCGGCACCGGCACCCATCCGACCACGGCGCTGTGCCTTGAATGGCTCGACGGCCAGGACCTCAAGGGCTGCAAGGTGCTGGATTTTGGCTGCGGCTCGGGCATCCTGGCCATCGCCGCGCTGCTGCTGGGCGCCGACCTGGCCACCGGCACCGACATTGACGTGCAGGCGCTGGAAGCGTCGCGCGACAATGCCGGGCGCAACGGCCTGGCCGCCGAGCGCTTACCGCTGTACCTGCCCCAGGACCTGCCACCTCAACAAGCCGACGTGCTGGTGGCCAATATCCTGGCGGGTCCTCTGGTCGAGCTGGCCCCGCAACTGGCCAGCCTGGTCAAGGCCGGCGGTCGCCTGGCGCTATCGGGCATTCTCGCCGAACAGGGCGAAGAAGTCGCCGCCGCCTATGCTGAAGCGTTCGAACTTGATCCGATCGCCAACCGTGATGGCTGGGTCCGCATCACCGGCCGTCGTCGCTGATCGCGCCTGAACCGGAGCGCCGCATGACCGACAGTTTCGTCACCCAGTGTCCGCACTGCCAGACCAGCTTCAAGGTCGGCCACGCGCAACTGAGCGTGGCCCGTGGCGTTGTACGCTGCGGGGCCTGCCTGCAAGTGTTCAATGCCGCCCGACAGCTGCTTGAACAACGCCAGCGTGAGCGCCAGGCCGAAGCGCCTGATACCGACCCGCAAGCACCGATCGTGCTGCCGGGCCAGTTCCAGCCAGCACCGCCCCCGGAACAGGTCGCGCCCGCCGCCCTGGCCAAGTCCGCACCGATCCTGCAACCGCACCCGGCCGCCGGCAAAGGCGCGCAGGATGAAAATCCCTGGCTGGTCAGCGAGCTGGACCTGGACAACCTTGACCTGGACGAAGAACTGGCCCGCCTGGAACAGCGCGACAACCGGCCGCCCCATGCTTTCCGGCCGCGAACACCACCCGCCGACACCCGCCTCAGCGCCCGGCGCGACACCGAGCAGAGCGAGCACGAGCAGGACGACTGGATCGGCAGCCTGCGCAACGACGATGTCGCGCACCTGCCTGAAGTCCAGGCCGAGGTCATCAGCACCGTCGACCCGGTGCCAGATGAACCAGAGCCAGAGCTGGAGCCGCAAGCGCAGCCGGAATCCCCTCTGGCGTCACGGACCGAGCCTTCGCTGTCGCCTGACAGCCTTGTCGTGGACGATGACCCCGACGAGCCCGAAACACCGGCACTGGGCGTGCTCAAGCCGCCACCGGAGCGCCAGGAACGCCTGTCGGCCCTGGCGGCCGATGACGACGAGCATGACGAGCATGTCGATGAGCCGCCCTACAACCCGCGCGCGCGCAATGAGCCGGCCATCCGCGAAAAGGCCCTGCTGGAACTGACCGACGACCCGCTGCAACTGGACTGGCAGCAACCCAGGCCGCGTCGCGGCGGTCGCCTGTTGTGGATCATCCTGATCCTGCTGGCGCTGCTGGGCCTGGCGGCCCAGTACATCAACTACCACTTCGACCACCTGGCCCGCCAGGACCAGTATCGGCCGCTGTTTCAGCAATGGTGCCCGCAACTGGGATGCAAAGTGCCTTCCAAGGTCGACATCAGCCAGCTCAAGAGCAGCAACCTGGTGGTACGCAGCCATCCGGACTTCCAGGGCGCGCTGGTGGTCGATGCGATCATTTATAACCGCGCGGCCTTTTCCCAGCCGTTTCCATTACTGGAACTGCGCTTTGCCGATACCGGCGGTCAACTGATTGCCAGTCGTCGGTTCAAGCCCAGCGAATACCTCAGTGGTGAAATGGCCGGCAAGGAAGAAATGCCACCGCAGACGCCGATCCATATTGCGCTGGATATCCTTGATCCAGGCGCAAAGGCGGTGAACTACAACCTCAATTTCCGCTCACCCGAATAGACCGTGCGCCTCGCTGCCGGGGCGCCGGCAGCAGCGCACCGAGCAACACTTCCCGGCACGTTCGCGACCTTTAGCTGCAATCAGGCCGCAATAAACCACCTGTTCCCGGCACTTGGCCAACTGTTCATATTTTATCCAGTTCAGTCTTTATCCAGTCACCCAGAGCGGGTATCATGCCCACCCTTTTTCAAACTCCAGGTTCGGTCTGGCCGCTGCGCTAGCAGCTGGACGAGCGAACCGTTGCAGACCGCATGCAGCGGTTTTCCATGCGGCCTTTGGATGATTCGGCCCCTTTATAGGTAAAGCTATGTCGGCGGTACGTATCGGCCCTTATACATTGCAGAACGGCTTGATTCTCGCCCCGATGGCGGGCGTCACCGACCAGCCTTTCCGCCAGTTATGCCGGCGCCTGGGCGCGGGCCTGGTGGTGTCGGAAATGGTCACCAGTGACATGAGCCTGTGGAACAGCCGCAAATCGCGGCTGCGCATGATCCATGAAGGCGATCCCGAGCCTCGCTCGGTGCAGATCGCCGGTGGCGACCCGCAGATGCTGGCCGATGCCGCACGGGCCAATGTCGAGTTCGGTGCGCAGATCATCGACATCAACATGGGCTGCCCGGCCAAGAAGGTCTGTAACAAGGCGGCAGGCTCTGCGCTGCTCAAGGACGAACAACTGGTGACCGAGATCCTGCAGGCCGTTGTCGCCGCAGTCGATGTGCCGGTCACACTGAAGATTCGCACCGGCTGGGACCGTGACCACAAGAACGGCCTGACCGTGGCACGCATTGCCGAGCAGGCAGGAATCCAGGCGCTGGCCGTGCACGGGCGCACCCGGGCCGACCTGTACACCGGCGAGGCCGAGTACGACACCATTGCCGCGATCAAGCAGGCGGTGTCGATCCCGGTGTTCGCCAACGGTGACATCGACTCGCCCGAGAAGGCCTTGCATGTCTTGCAGGCCACCGGGGCCGATGGATTGCTGATTGGCAGGGCCGCCCAGGGGCGGCCGTGGATTTTTCGCGAGATAGAGCACTACCTGCGCACCGGCGAGAAGCTGCCGGCGGTGGGTCTGGAGGAAGTGGAAGGCATCTTGCTGGAGCACCTGCATGCGCTCCATGCCTTCTACGGCGATGTGATGGGCGTGCGGATCGCACGTAAGCATGTCGGCTGGTATCTCGCAACCTTGCCGGGCGCCAGGGAGTTTCGCGCCCGCTTCAATCGTTTGGACGATACGCAAGAGCAATGCGCCAACATCCGGGAATTCCTGAGCCAGAGCGGCCAGGGCCCGGATGAAAAGAGTGAAGAAGAGGTGGCCGCATGACGATGATGACCGAGACTTTAGTGAGTGGAACGACACCCGTGAGCGACAATGTCAATTTGAAACAGCACCTCAACACGCCGAGCGAAGAGGGCCAGACCCTGCGCGGTAGTGTCGAGAAGGCGCTGCACAATTATTTCGCCCACCTCGAAGGCGCCAACGTCACGGACGTGTACAACCTGGTGCTGTCGGAAGTCGAAGCCCCACTGCTCGAAAGCGTCATGAACTACGTCAAGGGCAACCAGACCAAGGCCTCCGAGGTCCTGGGCCTGAACCGCGGCACGCTGCGCAAGAAACTCAAACAGTACGACCTGCTGTAAGCATCCCCTGACAGACAAAGGCGACCGGCCTGCACCAGCGTCGCCTTTTTTGCTGATTCCTTTTGCTTTGATGGAACTCGAGATGACCGACCAGACCACCCGCCTGCCGATCCGCCGCGCTTTGATCAGCGTGTCCGACAAGACCGGAATCCTTGAATTTGCCCGCGAGCTTGAAGCCTTGGGCGTGGAAATCCTGTCCACCGGCGGCACCTTCAAGCTGCTGCGCGACAATGGCGTTGCTGCGGTTGAAGTCGCTGACTACACGGGCTTCCCGGAAATGATGGACGGCCGGGTCAAGACCCTGCATCCGAAAATCCACGGCGGCATCCTGGGCCGTCGCGGCACCGACGACGGCGTGATGGGCGAGCATGGCATCAAGCCGATCGACCTGGTGGCGGTCAACCTCTACCCGTTCGAAGCCACCGTCGCCAAGCCAGGCTGTGACCTGCCGACTGCCATCGAGAACATCGACATCGGCGGCCCGACCATGGTCCGTTCCGCCGCCAAGAACCACAAGGACGTGGCCATCGTGGTCAATGCCGGCGACTACGCCAGCGTCCTCGAAAGCCTCAAGGCCGGCGGCCTGACCTACGCCCAGCGTTTCGACCTGATGCTCAAGGCCTTCGAGCACACCGCCGCCTACGACGGCATGATCGCCAACTACCTGGGCGGCATCGACCAGAGCGCCGACACCCTGAGCACCGAAGGCCGTGGCCAGTTCCCGCGCACCTTCAACACCCAGTTCGTCAAGGCGCAGGAAATGCGCTACGGCGAGAACCCGCACCAGAGCGCGGCGTTCTACGTTGAAGCCAGGCCTGCCGAAGTCGGCATCGCCACCGCCACCCAGTTGCAAGGCAAGGAACTGTCGTTCAACAACGTGGCCGACACCGATGCCGCGCTCGAATGCGTCAAGAGCTTCGTCAAGCCGGCCTGCGTGATCGTCAAGCACGCCAACCCGTGCGGCGTCTCGGTCTGCCCTGACGACGAAGGTGGCATCCGCAAGGCCTACGACCTGGCCTACGCCACCGACACCGAGTCGGCCTTCGGCGGCATCATTGCCTTCAACCGCGAGCTGGACGCCGAGACGGCCAAGGCCATCGTCGAGCGCCAGTTCGTCGAAGTCATCATTGCCCCAAGCGTCAGCGCCGAGGCCCAGGCCATTGTTGCCAGCAAGGCCAACGTACGCCTGCTGGTCAGCGGCCAGTGGGGCGAGCGCCTGCCGGCCTGGGACTACAAGCGCGTCAACGGCGGTCTGCTGGTGCAGAGCCGCGACATTGGCATGATCAGCGCCGATGACCTGAAAGTGGTCACCCGGCGCGCCCCGAGCGAGCAGGAAGTGCATGACCTGATCTTCGCCTGGAAAGTGGCCAAGTACGTCAAGTCCAACGCCATTGTCTACGCCAGGAACCGCCAGACCGTCGGCATCGGCGCCGGCCAGATGAGCCGCGTCAACTCGGCCCGTATCGCCGCCATCAAGGCCGAGCACGCCGGCCTGCAGGTGCAGGGCGCGGTCATGGCCTCCGATGCGTTCTTCCCGTTCCGCGACGGCATCGACAATGCCGCCAAGGCCGGTATCACCGCCGTGATCCAGCCGGGTGGCTCGATGCGCGATGCCGAAGTCATCGCCGCCGCCGACGAAGCCGGTATTGCAATGGTGTTCACTGGCATGCGCCATTTCCGCCACTGATTTATAAAACCGGCCGCACTGCCGCAGGCGTCTGCTACGTTGGATGGGGCTGGCCCGATGCTCATTGCCATGAGGCAACTGCGCTCGTTCCAGCCCCATCCGCCTTGCATCCACCTACGCCATTGCGACCTCGTAATGCATGATTGCATTACCCAGAGAATTCAGCGTCATCGAGGTTTTTGAAATGAATGTATTGATCATTGGCAGCGGTGGCCGTGAACACGCCCTGGCCTGGAAAGTCGCCCAGGACCCTCGTGTCGAGAAAGTCTTCGTGGCGCCGGGCAATGCCGGCACTGCCATCGAAGCCAAGTGCGAAAACGTCGCCATCGACGTGCTGGCCCTGGAGCAACTGGCCGATTTCGCCGAGAAGAACGTAGCGCTGACCATCGTCGGCCCTGAAGTACCGCTGGTGGCCGGTGTCGTGGACCTGTTCCGCAGCCGTGGCCTGGACTGCTTCGGCCCGACCGCTGGCGCCGCCCAGCTGGAAGGCTCCAAGGCCTTCACCAAGGACTTTCTGGCCCGGCACAAGATCCCGACCGCCGACTACCAGAACTTCACCGAGGTCGAGCCGGCCCTGGCCTACCTGCGTGAAAAAGGCGCGCCGATCGTCATCAAGGCTGACGGCCTGGCCGCCGGCAAGGGCGTCATCGTCGCCATGACCCTGGGCGAAGCCGAAGACGCCGTGCGCGACATGCTGGCCGGCAATGCCTTTGGCGATGCCGGCTCGCGCGTGGTCATCGAAGAGTTCCTGGACGGCGAGGAAGCCAGCTTCATCGTCATGGTCGACGGCAAGAACGTGCTGCCGATGGCCACCAGCCAGGACCACAAGCGTGTCGGCGACGGCGACAGCGGTCCGAACACCGGTGGCATGGGCGCCTATTCGCCGGCACCGGTGGTCACGGCCGAAGTGCACCAGCGGGTCATGGACCAGGTCATCTGGCCGACGGTCCGCGGCATGGCCGAGGAAGGCAACGTCTACACAGGCTTCCTCTATGCGGGCCTGATGATCGACAAGGCCGGCAACCCGAAGGTCATCGAGTTCAACTGCCGCTTTGGCGACCCCGAGACCCAACCTGTGATGCTGCGCCTGCAGTCGAGCCTGGTCTTGCTGATCGAGGCTGCAATGGCGCAAGCTCTGGACAAGGTCGAGGCCCAGTGGGACCCGCGTCCGAGCCTGGGGATTGTCCTGGCGGCCGGCGGTTACCCTGGCGACTACGCCAAGGGTGCAGCCATCAATGGCCTGGATGCGGCAGCCCGGTTGCCCGGCAAGGTGTTTCACGCCGGTACGGCGCTCAAGGATGGCAACGTGGTGACCAGCGGTGGGCGCGTACTGTGCGCGACCGCGCTGGGCGACAGCGTGAGCGAGGCCCAGCAGAACGCCTACGCCCTGGCGGGCGAAATCGAATGGCAAGGCAGCTTCTATCGCAAGGACATTGGCTATCGCGCCATTGCCCGCGAGCGTGGTGAAGGCCTGGAATAAGGCCGTCCTGCCAGCCCCCTGCGGGGCTGGCAGGCTGTACCCGCACCGCGCATGTTTTCAGGCATTCATTCACGAAGGGATTTCGCCGTGCGCTGGCTCAGGATTGCCATAGCTTCAACCGTTGGCCTGCTGTCGCTGATTATGTTGTTGTCCGCCCAGGCAGCGACAACCGGCTGGTCATCCCTGCTCGACGACAAGGGCAACCTGCCGATCGACCAGGTCCGTGCCGCGCAGCACCAGAACCAGTTCAGCCCGCGCGAACCTGACAGCATCACCGCCGCCGGCCGCAACAGCGCCCTGTGGCTGCACTATCGGCTGCAACCTGGCAACCATGAACAGTTGCTGCGCATTTTTGCCCCGGACCTGGCCAGCGCCGATCTGTACGTGTTCAAGGGTGAACACCTGATCGACCAGCAGCGCACCGGCAATACGGTGCCCAAAGACAGCCAGCGCCTGCCTTCCAACGACTTCCTCCTGCCCGTGCCGCAAAGCGATGCGCCACTGGACCTGTACCTGCGCCTGGCCTCGACCCAGAACATGCGCCCTGATATCAGCCTGCAACCGGCCATCGACAGCGCCGCCAACGAGCATGAGCCATTTCTGGCCGGGCTGATGTTCGGGCTGCTGGGCATGCTGATCCTGCAGAACATCGCCCGCTACACCCATAGCCGCTCACGCACCAACCTGTGGCTGGCGGCGTGCGAAGCCCTGCTGGCGCTCAGCGCCCTGCTGCTGCTCAACCGGCTCAACGTGTTCGACAGCTGGCACATCCCGCAAACGCCCAGCGCGCATCTGGCGCTGTTGGTCGCGGCCATCACCGGCCTGATGTACACCTTTTGCTTCTTCGCCCATCGCAAGGCCCACGCGCTTGATCGCCTGCTGTTGGTTGACGGGGTCCTGATGGCGCTCGGTGCGCTGCTGGTGCTGGCGGGCGATCACCTGGCAATCAACCTGATCACCTTCCTGCTGGTCAGCCTGACCATCCTGAGCATTCTCGGGGTGTCGATCTGGCACTGGCTCACCGGCTATCGCTCCGCGCGGCTGTTCGTGTTGTCGATGGTGATCTTCACGCTGGGCTTCATGGTGCTGCTGCCCGGCATGCTGTGGCTGAGCCTGATCCCGCCGCAGTGGCTGATCCTGATTCTGCTGGGTGTGTTCTGCATCAGTGGCCTGTTGATGAACACCGCCATGAGCGAGCGCCAGCGCAGCATTGCCCAGGACAAGTTCAGCATCAGCCGCGACGAAGCCGCCAGCACGGCAGAAATCAACGCCAAGGCCGAGTTCCTGGCCAAGATCAGCCACGAGATCCGCACCCCCATGAACGGCGTGCTGGGCATGACCGAGCTGCTGCTGGACACGCCGCTGTCGGTCAAGCAACGCGATTACGTGCAGACCATCCACACCGCTGGCAACGAACTGCTGAGCCTGATCAACGAAATCCTCGACATCACCAAGCTTGAATCCGGACAGATCGAACTGGACGACGTGCAGTTCGATATCAGCGCCCTGATCGAAGACTGCCTGAACATCTTCCGGGCCAAGGCCGAGCAACAGAATGTCGAGCTGATCAGCCTGGTGCAGGCGCCGGTGCCACGGGTCATCAGTGGCGATCCGACGCGGCTGCGCCAGACCCTGCTGAGCCTGCTGGAAAACGCCCTGAAAAAGACCGAGGGCGGTGAAATCCTGCTGGTGGCGGCCCTCGACAGCCGCGCCGGCAAGCCGCGCCTGCGCATTGCCGTGCAGGACACCGGCGAGGCGCTGTCGAGCGAAGAGCGCGAGGCGCTGCTGCATACCGAGCTGCACAGCAAGAATTTCCTGGCCTCCAGCAAGCTGGGCGGGCACATGGGACTGGTGATTGCCCGGCAACTGATCATGCTCATGGACGGCGACTTCGGCATCCAGAACAGCGCCGGCCTGGGCAATACCCTGTGGCTGAGCCT
This sequence comes from Pseudomonas ovata, assembly GCF_003131185.1. GTDB lineage: Bacteria > Pseudomonadota > Gammaproteobacteria > Pseudomonadales > Pseudomonadaceae > Aquipseudomonas > Aquipseudomonas ovata. Next base: position 74,270 of record NZ_QFFU01000023.1, read on the forward strand.
GCCGTTGCCCGCCCACCTGCTGGAACAACCGACCCTGGACCTGGACAGCCCGCTCAAGGACGCGCGCCTGCTGGTGGTCGATGACAACGACACCTGCCGCAAGGTGCTGGTGCAGCAGTGCTCGGCATGGGGCCTGAACGTCAGCGCCGTGGCCTCCGGCAAGGAGGCCTTGGCGTTGCTGCGCACCAAGGCGCACTTGCGTGACTATTTCGACGTGGTCTTGCTCGACCAGAACATGCCCGGCATGACCGGCATGCAACTGGCGGCCAAGATCAAGGAAGACCCGAGCCTGAACCACGACATCCTGCTGATCATGCTCACCGGCATCAGCAACGCCCCGAGCAAGATCATCGCCCGCAACGCCGGGATCAAGCGCATCCTGGCCAAGCCGGTGGCCGGCTACACGCTCAAGACCACCCTGGCCGACGAACTGACGCAGTTGAACAAGGGGGGCGCCTACGCCTCGCCCGAGCAGGCGCAGGTTCTGGTCAGTCCGATCAGCGTACCCAGCGACTTCCGCATCCTGGTGGCGGAAGACAACACCATTTCGACCAAGGTGATTCGCGGCATGCTGGGCAAGCTCAACCTCAAGCCCGACACGGCGAGCAATGGCGAGGAAGCGCTGCGGGCGATGAAGGCCCAGCGCTATGACCTGGTGCTGATGGATTGCGAAATGCCAGTGCTCGACGGTTTCTCGGCCACCGAGCAACTGCGGGCCTGGGAAGTGGGTAACCAGCGGGTACGCACCCCGATCGTGGCGCTGACCGCGCACATTCTGAACGAGCACAAGGACCGCGCCCGTCAGGCCGGCATGGACGGTCACATGTCCAAGCCGGTGGAATTGTCGCAACTGCGCGAGCAGATCGAATACTGGCTGGCCCAGCGTAACCAGGCACGCAGCCTGACCCAGCAGCAGAACTGAAGACCGACCGCTGGTAGACTGCGCGCACCCTCCCCCCTCGCGAGCGCGAACCATGCTCCATGTGCTGTCCAGCGTGTACCTGAAGATGCTGGTGCTTTATAGCCCGTTCTTCGTTTTGTCCTGTTTCATCAGCCTGACCCGTGGCCATTCGCGCAAGGAGCAGAAGCGCCTGGCCTGGAAGGTCGCCCTGGCGACCCTGGTGTCCAGTGTGTTGCTGTACCTGTTCGGCCGGGTCATCTTCGATCTGTTCGGCATCACCGTCGATGCGTTCCGGATTGGCGCCGGCACCGTGCTGTTCATCTCGGCGCTGGGCATGGCCCAGGGCAAGTCGGCGGTGCAGACCGACAACATTCAACAGGATGTCAGCATCGTGCCGCTGACCATTCCCATCACCGTCGGCCCCGGCACCATCGGTGCTTTGCTGGTCATGGGGGTCAGCCAGCCGCACTGGGATGACAAGATCACTGCGCTGTTGAGCATCGCCCTGGCGAGCCTGACCGTGGGCCTCGTGCTGTTCATGGCCAACCGCATCGAACGCCTGCTGGGCGACCAGGGCTTGCAGATTGTCAGCCGGCTGATGGGGCTGTTCGTCTGCGCCCTGGCAGCGCAGATCATCTTTACAGGGATCAGGGGGTATCTGGTGCAATAGTGCACCCGGACTATGAAGCTGATCCTTCGATGGTGGATGGCTCACACCGGATCGGCCATACCGGTGTCTGCCCCTGCCTCGCGAGGAAATCCTTGACCTTGGCGCGCAGGCTTTCATAGCCAACCGCATTCCACTCCAGACGAAGATACTTCAGTTGCACCTCTGCCTCGACATCGCCACCACTGATCGGCTGCCGGAAAAAATCCTGTTCAAAGATCGTACTTGTGCGCATGTGCATGTACATCAAACTCACCCCACCAGCCCGATCAATGGCGCTGAGCATTAGCACCAGGCTGCGCATTGCGTTGACCTCAGGGTCAGCCTGATCGGGAAGTGGCTCCAGCATCGACCGACGCAATACAACCTGTGCCTGAGCGGACAAGGACAGACAATCCATCATCTGTTTGATGTCCCGGAAAGACTGATTGCTCAGACGCTTGAGTAACAACTGTTCGGTCAGCAATGCCAGCGTGACGACCTCGTCATCTTCGAGGCGTCGGGTCGTGGACTGAAAGTCTGCATTGATCCATTTGAGTTCACGCAGCGCCCTGCTGTGTTCGTCAAACCACGGTGCAGACGCCTCGAAACGGCAGGCGCGCTTATCAGCCACACATTGTGCAAAAAGTAGCGTATCGGCGATATCGTCATCCCGAAGGGATGCTGGATCGAGGGCGCACACTAGATGGCCGGCGATCAGCCAGCTTTGAAGATTGCAATCCATTGCCTGTACCTTCTGTCATTGCCGAGGAAACAGGGCCACTGACATGAGTGGCCCTGTGGGGCAATTAATTCAACCCATTAAAGAAGTCGTCCGCACTGCCTTCGAGATGCTTGAGAATACGCTCTCTATTGCGCTCAAATGTCGCCTTGTTGAACTGAACACCCTTGACCAGCCGGTTAATACTCAAACTGGACGTCGACCACTTCCAGAACAGCGCACCGCCGGATGAGCTTTTGTATACGCAATGCATCGACAGGAGATAAGTAATGGGCGTGCCTGCGCTCGACTCAATGCACGGCATGATTCTGAAACGCGCCAAGGATCCTTTCTTGCTGTTGCCCTCGAACAGCCTCATCAGTGACTCGTCCTTTTGCAGCTTATCGAGAACAATCTCCAGAAGTGCAAGAACACTGGCTTTATTAGGTCCAGCCACGGCACTGATCAGCTCAAGTACTACCGAGTCCATGGTCAGACTTTTATCGGAGGAGGTATAGGAACCGTACTCATGGCCCCCCACGGTCAGCCAGCCGGCAATACGCATGGCCCTGGCGTACTCCGTCAGCCATTGCACAGCGTCCTGGTCGATATCGACCTTGTTGCTGGCAACGGTTTCGGCAAACTCCACGCCCAGCATGACCGCCTCGCGATTCTGTTCACTTACACCGTCGCTAAAAGCAATAATGGCCGGCGCCTCCTTGCTGATCTTGCCGATGTCGTCATCCTCGGCCGGATCGGCCAGTACGTTGAGATCTGCAGGAAACACCGAAGGTTTGCCGCGCGAAGACGCCAGGGGCGGCAGACCGGCAAAGAATAAATCGCACTCTTCCTGAGTGGGCAAATCGTTCATATTGTTATTGTTCATCGTGACGTCCCTTCAATAAATACACATGATCATCATGATCACTGGTTGATGAAGCACAGCGTTGGGCCTATTGCCCGGATGCACATTTCAAGAACGTGCATCCGTCCCGCGCCCGTGGGGTCATTGACATGACAACCGCTTCAACACCGGCTTGAAACACCGCTACAACTCGATCTGGCGAATCACGGCATTGGCCTTGCCCGCCAGATAACTGTGCACTGCCTGGCGTTGCGTGTCGTAGCCCCGAGGGTCAAAGCTATAGCTGCCCCCCTTGAAGTGCATGATCAGGCGCCGCGCGTCCGGTGACGCCTGATCGGTGGAAACGCGCAGGCCACAGAGCAGGACACCGACCTGGCCAGCGCCGGACATTTCGCACGGCACGATCTGGAAACTGCCCATGCGGGCGGACAAGCGACCACCATCGAAATAACTCAGCGCCATCTGTTTAATGCCGAGCCGGACCACGGCATTGCGTACCAGCGCACGAACGTTGTCACTGGCAGTTGCCCCAAGGATCCTGAAGCTGGCGGTGTCAATGTCATCGCGGCTGCTGAGCAGGACCGAATCTTTGACCACCAGGCTTTGCCGCACAAACCCGCATTTTTCCAGACGGTTGCGGTAGTACTGCATCCAGCCATGCCATTGCTGCTGCACATCATGCTGGTGGCTGGCAAACAGATGCGCGTACAGCAATGCATCCTGAATATCGTCACGTTGCGCGGCAGGCACGCCGGGAAAGAAGGCGACCAGGGTGTCGGCATCGCCGACCTGCCCGATAAAATCGGCGTTCATGAAGCGGCTCCCGAGCAGAGCAGTTCATAGACCAGGCCCGACCGACGCTCCTTGAGCGCGGCCACGGTGGCGGCACGACGCGGGGCATAGAGCGCTTCGGATAATTGCAGCCGGTGAAAGCTGAATTCGATATTGCCCTGCAGCAGATTGCAGTCCCACGGTCCGAACAGCGCGCTCCGGTCCAGCGGACGCCGGCAGTCGAAGCGCAGTTGCATCAGGGTCAGGTCATGGTCGTCATCGATCACCCCGACCTGCATGGCCACAGTGGTCGCACCCGGCCCCATGACCTGATCGGTAAACAGCGTGAAGGCGGCATGGTTGAGCAACAGCCTGCTGATGTTGGCCTCGCTGCGCTTGAGCAACTCTGCGCTGACGAACTCGGGCCGCAGTGCATGGGCCAGGCTCCAGAAGCTTGACGGCACCTTGCAGGGAGCAGGTCTTTCAATACGCTGGCTGGCCAGGGAGGCCCAGCCCAGGTACAAGGCAGCCGCCAGCCAGGTGTCTTTCCAGTGCGAATAATCGGTAAACCTGGAGTGTTTCTTCGAGGCTGCAAGTTGTGCGTACAGCGTCGTGTCCAGTACATCCTGAGGGTGCGTGCGGTTGCCATGAAGGAATAACAGGCACCCGGCATTGACGATCATGTCACTCAACGGCTTACTCATAAGCTGCTCCCGGCTGGCCAATCGATCAGATGTCGAATGCTTCGATGTTCCGGCGGGCATCGGCCGTCAGTTTCCTACGGACATCGGCCTGCACGCTTTCATAATGGCGACGGTTGAAACGCAGGTTATAACTGGCGCCATACACTTCGGCCTCCCCGCGGCCCCAACTGACGAACAACACATTGACGGCCTGGCTGCTGGAGCGGAAGTTGACCGAGCTGACCACCATGTTGACCACGCCGTCATCGGACTCGTCGCAGGCACCGACACGGAAGTTGGCACCCTGCTGGTGCTTGCTCTGGCGTTCGAACAGGCGCAGCGGTTGATCGCTGGTGCGCAACCTGTCGATCATGCGCGTCGCCGTGCCGATCATGATGGCCGATGTAGGGCCCGGCAGGGTGGCGGCGAGCAGGGCTGTCTTCAGCATGTCCAGGACGATACGGTCCATGGACAGGGTCTGGGACTCGTTGCCGGCCTGGTAATACTTCAACTCGGCAGGCGCCCAGCCGAGGAAGCTCAGCACTTCGTTGTACTTGGCAAACCACTCGGTGTTCTGCTGTTCGGGATTGAACGCCTTGTTGGCGACCAGCGTGGCAAACAGCATGCAGTCGTTGACGTCTTCGATCACTTCAGCGGAAGTGCCCGGGGTGAATGCCAGCAAGTTGCTGTCGACCACCACCCCCTTGGCCAGTTCGTCGGTGGTGACCGGCGCGTCCTGAACGAACAGGGCCGAAGGTGGCGGGCAACTTTCCAGTTCGCAGTTGGCAATGTATTGACGACGCGATTCGACATCCATTTCTTTAAACGGGCTCATATTTTACAGTCCTTGTTAGTTGTTTGATCCCCTTGCGGGTCAAGCAAAAGACTAGCAAGCGGACTTTTTACCCGCCACTGCCAAGTTGCAGCATCGCCCATACAGAAGCTGTAGGAATTTGAAAGTAAACAGCAACACATCATGTAGGAATTTTAATCAGCCCAATCTATTTCGTGATTTATCAAGCTATTAAGAAGCCCATCGACAACGTTTGACAAATACTCATCAAATCAGCGCAGCGACTTTATTAAACGTGCTCGGCAGGCCGTATGGAAAATATCCCTTATCGCAGGTCATCTTTCCATATTATTGACATGTCATTTCCTACAACATCCAAGGAAAGAAGGCCGGCAAAGGCAAACTGCCGGCCTTGGTCTTGCTATGGTTTATTGCCATACCAACGCGGCGTATACACCCATTGCCCGCCACCGGCGCGGGCAAAGGTGCAGGTGGTGGACGAACCGATCAGCACCATGGTGCGCATGTCGACCTGTTCGGGGGTCAGTTCGCCCAGCGTGATGATGCGCAGGGTCTGGCCGGGGCGGCCGATGTCGCGGCCCAGGGTCACAGGCGTCTCTGGGGTGCGGTGCTGGCGCACGATTTCCAGCGCCCGGCCCAGTTGCCAGGGGCGCGAGCGGGAGATGGGGTTGTAGAAGGCCAGCGCCAGGTCGGCCTGGGCCGCGAGGTCCAGGCGGCGTTCGATGATGTCCCAGGGCTTGAGGTTGTCCGACAGCGACATCACACAGAAATCATGCCCCAGCGGCGCGCCGGCCTGGGCGGCGGTGGCCAGGCTGGCCGAGACACCGGGCAGCATTTGCAGCTCGACGGCATGCCAGTCGGCATGGGCGGCATCGTCCGCCACTTCATGCAGGGCTTCGAGCACGGCGGCGGCCATGGCAAACACGCCCGGGTCGCCGGATGACACCACCACCACCGAACGGCCTTGTGCCGCCAGTTCAAAAGCATGCCGGGCGCGCTGCATTTCTTCGCGGTTATCAGTGCAGTGCAGCACCTGGTCCTCACGGAAGGGGCCGGCCATGCGCACATAGGTTTCATAGCCCAGTACATCCGTGGCGCGGGCCAGCTCGGCCTTGACCGCCGGCACCATCAGTTCAGCCGCGCCCGGCCCCAGGCCGATGACCGCCAGCCGCCCCCGGCGCTGGCCGATACGCTCGACATCCAGCGGTGCGGCGCCTACACCAATGGCCAGCCCGTCATGCAGGGATATCTGCAACGGTACGTCTGCCTGGCCAAACCGCACCGGCACCTGCAAGTCGGCAGCGGCCTGGTGCAGCCGCGCATCAGCCATCGATGAAATGTCAGCCAGCAGGCAGGCCAGCGACTGCGCGGCAATGCCGTCCTGATGCAAGGCCGTGCGTACACGAACCGCCAGGTCATCGGTGACCTGCCCGACCTCCACCAGTACATTGCGCGGGTAGATCAGCAACTCATCGGCGGCCGGCGCGCGCTCGGCATGGCCGACATGGATCGAGCGGGCGGCCTGTGGATCTTCGGGCAGGCGCGCCGCGCCCAGCCAGGGGGCCTGGCCTTCGATGCGCACCGTTTCACCGGCCAGCAGGTCAGAGACAAAGCGCTTGCCCTGCTCCAGGTCGCCCAGCACGTAGCCCTCGGGCGGGTTGAGCAGGCAGGTGCCAAAACGCAGCTCGCCACTGGTGGTAATCGCCGGGGTCACCTGCAGGTGCGCGGCGATCGTGCGGGCCATGACGTTGACCCCGCCCAGCCCGCCCAGCAGCGGCACCACGGCGCTGCCGTCCTCGGCCACGGCCAGCACCGGCGGCTCGGCGCCCTTTTCCAGCAGCAACGGCGCGAGCGTACGGATCACGATACCGGCCGCACACAAGGCGATGATGGGCGTGTTCTGTTGATACAGCTGACGCAGGGTCGCGCCAAAGTCGTCGTAAGTGACGTCGGCGCCTTGCACCCGCTCGCTCAGGCCATGAACCCGCGCGCCCGGATACAACTGCTGGATACGTTGCGCCGTGGCCAGGCTGCCGTTGCCGAGGATGACCAGGGCCGGGAGGTTATGGGCCATCAGCCTTGCCACCTTTCACCGGGAACAATGATCAACGAGAAGTACGGCGACGACATCGGGTCGACCTCATCAAGTGGCACGATCTTCTGGTTACTCATGGTGGCCCGCTCGACGTACAGGGCCCGGCTCGCCAGTCCCAGCTCGGCCAGCACCTGGCGCACCTTGGGAAAGTTGCGCCCCAGTTTCATGATCACCGCGGCGTCGGCATCGGCCAGCTTGTGCTTGAGTTCGTCATGCGACAGCACCCCCGACAGCACCGACAGGCTCTGGTTGCGGTATACCAGCGGCACGCCCAGCACCGAGGCGCCGCCGAGCATCGAGCACACGCCAGGGATCACCTCGGCCAGGTACTGTTCGGCCAGGCGATCGTGCAGGTACATGTAGGAGCCATAGAAGAACGGATCGCCTTCGCAGATCACCGCCACGTCGCGTCCGGCATCCAGGTGCGCGGCCACGTCCAGACTGGCCTGGTCGTAGAAATCGCTGATCACCTGTTCATATGAAAGCGGTGCAGGCAGCGCCTCGGTGGTCACCGGGTACACCAGCGGCAGCAGGGTCTGGGCTTCCTGCAGATGCCCTTCGATGATGCCGAAGGCATTGCCCTTCTTGCCCTTGGCCACGAAATACGCCACCACCGGCGACTCGCGCAGCAGGCGCAGGGCCTTGACGGTAATCAGCTCCGGGTCGCCGGGGCCCACGCCCAGCCCGATCAGTTTGCCACGCGCCTGCATCACTCGACCTCCGTGGCCAGGGCGTTGACCGCCGCCACCGCCATGGCGCTGCCACCGCGCCGGCCTTCGACGATCACGAACGGCACGCCACGACTGTCGGCCGCCAGCATCGCCTTGGACTCGGCCGCGCCGACAAAGCCCACCGGAAAGCCGATGATCAACGCAGGCTTCGGTGCGCCGGCATCGAGCATCTCCAGCAGGTAGAACAGGGCGGTCGGCGCGTTGCCGATCACCACCACGCTGCCTTCGAGGTGCTCGCGCCAACGCTCCAGGGCCACTGCCGAACGGGTGTTGCCCAGGGCCTTGGCCAGTTCCGGCACGCCGTCGTCGTGCAGGGTGCAGATGATCGGGTTATTGGCCGGCAGCCGCGAACGGGTAATGCCCTCGGAGACCATGCGCGCATCGCACAGGATCGGCGCCCCGGCGGCCAGCGCCTGGCGGCCGGCGGCGCCAGCCCCCTCGGAAAAGCGCAGGTGTTCGATCACATCGACCATGCCGCAGGCATGAATCACTCGCACGGCGAGTTTTTCCAGGTCGGCGGGAATGGTCTCCAGCCGCGCTTCGGCGCGGATGATCGCGAAGGAATTGCGATAAATTTCCTGACCATCGCGGATGTAATCAATCATGCAGTGCAGCTCCTGAGCCGGCGTTCAAAAATGCGCCGGCTGCGTCAATTGTAAGGTGGCGGGCGCGCAGCACACCGAAGCCCGGGTGCTGCGCGTCTCGCTGGTAAAGATCATAAAGGCCGGGTGCCACCGCCAGCAGGGTCAGCGGCGCCACATGAGCGCTGGCACATGAGCGCGGGCAACCGCTCAGGTGCACGGCCGTACCCTCCGGCAGGTGTCCGGCCAGGGCCAGGGCATCGGCCTTGGTGTCGGCCAGACCCTTGGCGCAACCGGCCGAGCCCGTGCAGGCCACCAGCCGCGCCAGGGGTTGTGCGGCATCGGTCAGCAGCCCGGCCGCCTGCAAGGCCGCCAGCAAGTCCGGTGCGCGGGTGGCGGGCACATTGGGCAGCAGCAGGCTTTGCCAAGGCGTCAGGTGCAGGCTGGCATCGCCATACGCCTCGGCCAGACGGGCAACCTTGCGCAGCAACTCGCTGTCCAGCCGTCCCAGTGGCGGGGCGGCACCCACGGCCACCTGCGCGGCCTGCGCCTGTGGATAAAGGCCCAGATGCCGGCCGTCTGCTGCCGCCGGACGCTGCCAGCCGCACACCGCCGCATCGCGGCGCAGCGGCGGGTCGAGACGCGGCACCAGGTGCTGCAAGAAGGCCTCGGCCGGCACGTCCTGCAACAACTGACGCATACGCGCCTGATCGGGCCGCGCCAGGTCCAGGAACAGCGTCAGCACCGCCATCACCAGGTCATGCCCCTGCGCCAGCGGCACCGCTGCCAGCGGCCGGTCGTGTGCCGGGCAACCCGCCAGGCCGAAGCCCAGCCATGGCTGACCGTCGAGCATCAAGGCCGACAACCACAGGTCGTGATGATGTTCGAGCATCGCCAAGCCTTCGCCGCCGTCCAGTGACACGGCGAACTTGGCTGACAGTTCATGCAGGCGCGGACGGTTTTCCAGCGAGGCCAGCACTTGCGCCGCCAGCGGCCGGGTATCGCACAGCATCAATGGGTCAAGCCCGGCCGTGGGGCTGAGCATCAGGTTGCGCACATCGTCGCTGGCCGGGTTGGCCGGGCCGCAGCCGGCGGCCATCAGCTCGCCGGCCAGGGCCTGGTGATCGCCGTCGATGCCGCGAATCTGCAGGTTGGCCCGATTGGTCAGCTCAATCACGCCTTGGGCATGTTGCTCGGCCGCCGTGGCCACCGCCAGCGCCTGCGCCTGGCCAAGCACGCCACCGGCCAGCTTGATGCGACAGATGCCACCGTCGCGCGCCGCGACGATACGCAGCAACCCCGGACAGGCCGAGGGGCGCGGTGTGGCGATTGCAGGGCGAACGGACTGCGGCTCGTTCAAGGGGTCACCGATGCGAACTTGCGGGATAAGACAGGGGAATGCGGCAGACACATGGGTGCCTCTAAAAACGTAGGCGAGGCAGTCAGCGCAAGGCAAAAACAGGCGAAAAAGCGGAGTTTACAGGTTGTAAATGAGCATTTTGAGCCTGTTTTTAACGCAGCGATGACAACGCAGGTAGTTTTTAGAGGTGCCCACATGTGCCTGACAGGCGCGGTATTATGCCTGCTTTGGCGGCAGGCATGAAAAACGCTCTGTCGGAAGTTCGCATCGAGGTCGTTATGACACCCTGGCTCACTGTGGTTGGAATTGGCGAAGACGGCTACAAGGGCCTGGGGCGCCAGGCCCGGCATGCCCTGCTCAAGGCTGCGCAAGTGTTCGGCAGCACACGTCAGCTCGACCTGCTGCCGCCGTGCATTGCCGCGCAGCGGCACGCCTGGCCCAGTCCGTTTTCCTTGAATGCCGTGTTGCAGCGCCGGGGTACGCCGGTGTGCGTGCTGGCCAGCGGCGACCCGATGCTGTTCGGCGTCGGCGTCAGTCTGTCGCGGGTGGTGGCGCTGGATGAAATGAGCGTGCTGTCGGCGCCCTCGTCCTATTCCCTGGCGGCGGCGCGCATGGGTTGGGCCTTGCAGGATGTGGTCATGCTGTCAGTGGTCGCCCGCCCCCTGGCCGCTGTCAGCGCGTATCTGCATCACGGCATGCGCCTGCTGGTGCTGAGCAACGACAGCACCAGCCCGGCCGCGCTGGCGGTGCTGTTGCGCGAGCGCGGCTTCGGCCCCAGCCACATGACCGTGCTGGAGCACCTGGGTGGCACGGTCGAGCGCCGGGTCGAGGGCGCCGCCTGCGACTGGGGCACACCCGAGATCGCCGCCCTGAACCTGGTGGCCATCGACTGCCGCGCCGAGCCTGGCACACTGCGCCTGAGCCCGCTGGCCGGTCTGCCGGACCATGCTTATGCGCATGACGGCCAGTTGACCAAGCGCGATGTGCGCGCCATGACCCTGGCGCGCCTGGCGCCGGTGCCGGGCGAGCTGCTGTGGGACGTCGGCGCCGGCTGCGGCTCGATCGGCATCGAATGGATGCGCGCCCACCCGACCTGCCGCGCCCTGGCCATCGAGGCCGACGAAGGCCGCCAGCAACTGATCGAACTCAACCGCGACACCCTGGGCGTACCGGGCCTGCAACTGGTGCGCGGCGCCGCGCCCGAGGCCCTGGCCGGGCTGGAAAGCCCGGACGCCATCTTCATTGGCGGCGGCGTCACCCGCCCCGGTGTGCTGGAGGCCTGCTGGGAGCGCTTGCGCTCCGGTGGCCGGCTGGTAGCCAATGCCGTGACCCTGCAAAGCGAAGCCGCCCTGATGGCCTGGCGTGAACAGCATGGCGGCGAACTGACCCGTCTGCAGGTCGCCCACGCCAAACCCCTGGGTGAATTCGACACCTGGCGCCAGGCACTGCCGATCACTTTGCTGGACCTGGTCAAACCCTGATGCGCGAAGAAACCGCCGAACAACCCGCCCCCCTGCGCAGCGGCCTGACCACCGGCAGCTGCGCCACCGCCACCAGCCTGGCGGCTGCACGCCTGCTGCTGACCGGGCAGGCCTGCGACGCGGTACAGATCACCCTGCCCAAGGGCAAGCAGGTGCAGATGCGCCTGGAGTTCTGTCGGCCACTGGACGGCGGCGCTGAAGCCGCCACGATCAAGGACGCCGGCGACGACCCGGACGTGACCCACGGCGCCCTGGTGTTTGCGCACGTACGGCTGACCGGCGAACCCGGCGTGCGCTTTCTGGCGGGACGCGGCGTGGGCACCGTGACCCGCCCGGGACTGGTGCTGGGCGTTGGCGAGCCGGCGATCAACCCGGTGCCACGGCGCATGATGAGCGAGCATTTGCAGGGGTTGGCCGATGAGCATGGCCATGCCGGCGGCTTCGAAGTGACCATCGGCGTGCAGGACGGCGAGGCCCTGGCGCTGAAGACCATGAACCCGCGCCTGGGCATTCTCGGCGGCCTGTCGATCCTGGGCACCAGCGGCATCGTGCGGCCGTTTTCCTGTGCGGCCTACATCGCCTCGATCCAGCAAGGCATCGATGTTGCTGCCACCAACGGCTACCGGCACATCGCCGCCTGCACCGGCAACGCCAGCGAAGACACCATGCGCCGGGTCTACGGCATTCCCGACATTGCCTTGATCGAAATGGGCGACTTCGTCGGTGCAGTGCTCAAGCATGTGCGCAAGGTGCCGGTGGACACGCTCAGCCTGTGCGGCGGCTTTGGCAAGATCAGCAAGCTGGCCGCCCGGCACATGGACCTGCACAGCCGCCACTCCAGCATCGACCTGCCGCAACTGGCGCGCTGGGCCGCCGATGTCGGCGCCGATGCCGCCTTGCAACAGCTCATCTGCGAAGCCAACACCAGCCAGCAGGCCCTGGCGTTGTGCAGCGCCGCCGGCGTGCCGCTGGGCGATGCGGTGTGCGCTCATGCCCTGGCCTTCGCCCGCAGTGTGGTGCCGGCCAGCGTGACGGTGGAAGTCTTCGCCATCGACCGCCAGGGCGGCATCGTCGGGCATGCCACCCAAGGAACCCTGAAATGAACCGTATCCTGCTGCTTGGCGGTGTTACCGAAGCCCTGGCCATTGCCCGTACCCTGGGGCCTGAGCATATCTACAGCCTGGCCGGCGTAGGCCGGGTGCCCACCGACCTGACCTGCCAGGTGCGGGTCGGCGGCTATGGCGGCGCCGAAGGGCTGGCGCGATTCATCGATGCGCAAGGCATCGACCTGCTGCTGGACGCCACCCATCCCTATGCCGCGCAGATGAGCCACAACGCAGCGACTGCCGCGCAACTGACCGGCGTACCCTGCTGGGCCTTGCGCCGCCCGGCCTGGCAACCCGGCCCCGATGACGACTGGCGCGAAGTGGCCGACTGGGCTGAACTGACCCAGGCGCTGACACCCTTCCAACGGCCTTTCTTCACCCTGGGCCGCGAACCCCTGCAGCATCTGGACGACATTCCGGCCCGGCAATTCTGGACACTGCGCGCCCTGGACAGCGTCCCTGGTAACGCACGCTGCGACATCATCGCTGCCCGCGGGCCGTTTCACCTGGATGAAGAACGGGCGCTGTTCGAGCAGCGCCGCATCGATGTGCTGATCAGCAAGAACAGCGGCAGCCTGTCCACCGAACCCAAGCTGCAAGTGGCCCGTGAGCGCGCAATACCGGTGCTGATCCTCAAGCGCCCGCCGCTGCCGGCGGTGGACCGGGAGCTGGAGAGCGTGGCAGCGGTGCTGGCAGCCCTGTCGCAGGACGGCCATCCAGGCGGGTAGGAGAACCCGCCGCCTTGGCGCCGCGCCAAGGCGGCACGCTGTCGCGCAGCAGATCAAGTGGTGCTTTTTAAAATGGATGAAATCAGTCAGTTATTTTGTAGTTGATGAACGCGCTACCGGCGCTCGCTTGCTGTGCTGAAACAGCAATAGACCTTGGCAGGCAAGACGCATAGCTGCCCTGTACTCACCTGCATTTTTCAAAGGATCGCTGGCACTTTTGCCCAGGCCTGGTCGGCGCCCCGGCAACAGCCGTTATCATCGTCACTGCCCTTATCACCCGACAGGACCCACCCCGTGCCCTTACGCTTGACCGTGATCGACCAGACGCCTGTGCACGGCGACCGCCCCGCGCTGGCGGCACCCCGTACCTCCGTAGAACTGGCCGTGGCCTGCGAGGGCTTTGGCTATCACCGCTACTGGCTGGCCGAGCACCACGACAGCGTGCAATTTGCAGGGACCGCCCCGGAAATCCTGCTGACCCGCGTGGCCAGCGCCACACAGACCCTGCGCGTGGGCAGCGGCGGCGTGATGCTCAGCCACTACAGCCCGTTCAAGGTGGCTGAAACCTTTGCCCTGCTGGGCAGCCTGTTTCCCGGACGCATCGACCTGGGCATCGGCCGCGCACCGGGCGGCGGCCAGCTCAGCGCCCGCGCCCTGGCCTCGGGTATGCCGGGGCACAGCCAGGATTTTGCCCGTCAGGCCGCCGAGCTGTGCGCGTTTCTGCGTGGCACCCTGCCGTCCAGCCATCCGTTTGCCAGCCTGCACTGCCCGGTCGATGATCAGACCCGGCCTTCGCTGTGGATGCTGGGCTCCAGCGGGGCCAGTGCCGCCCTGGCCGGGCAACTGGGCATGGGCCTGGCGCTGGCACGCTTCATTGCGCCGGACACCTGCGACCCGGTGATCTTCGAGCATCACGCTCAGGCGTTCAGCGCTGCCGGCCACGGTCAAACACCACCACGCCTGCTGGCCCTGGCCGTGATCTGTGCGCCCACCGACAAGCAGGCCCGCCTTATTGCCACCACCGCGGCCTATCGCAAACTGTCCAGCGGCCAGCGCCCACAACAACCCTTGCTCAGCCCCGAAGACGTCATGGACCGCTACCGGGACATGACGCCAGAGCAGAAGCAGGCGTTCGACCAGACCCTGGACGCCATGGTGGTCGGCTCGCCCGCCACCTGCCGCCGGCAGATCCTGGCGCTGGCCGAACGGTTCGGCAGCGAGGAGATCGGCATTGTCACCGTGACCCATGCGTTCGAGGCGCGGCGGGCCAGTTATCGATTGCTGGCGCAGGCCCTACAAGGCTGAACAGGGCGCATGACGGTTACTTGCACTGACGAAATCGTCTTTTTCCGGCAGCCGTTTCCCTTTTCATTGTGCGAACTTTCCGAGAAAATCCCCGGCCCTTGCGTGGGTCATTTATCGGCACTAGGCTGCTTTCGTCGCTGAACATCAGCGATCGGGATTAGCAGCCTGTTGGTAAGATGAATGCGCAAGTTTGCTTATGGCGGCTTTGCGTGGGGCACCTTCGGGTGCGCCGGTCTTGCATCTTTCCACCGGTCTGCTAACCCGCGTCAAAGCCGCCACCCTTGTACGTTTAGCAGCGTTCGTAGGGGGCTCTATTCAGGAATGATGCAATGAGCATAGTAATCCCCGCCCCACCTTCTCTCGAAGACGCCCTGCTACGGGTGTCCGACCTGCTGCGCTGCGCAGCCGCCACGGCCTATGAAAGCGGCGAAAGCCTGTGCGGTTCCAGGCGCGACCTGGCCTTCTCGACCCTGTACCTGATCGACATGGCCAAATCCGTGCTGGACGATTCATTGCAGCGGCTGGAAGCGACCGAGCCACAACCGAACTGATGTTGCTGCAAGGCCCGGCCTGGTGAGCGATAGCGAACGCTGTCAGAGCCCATTGGTGTTTCGCCAGCCGGATCTTGTGTCCCATAACGCGCCGGTCAGCTTCGCCTGATTTTGCGGGCTGGCGCTGTAGAAGTTGACACCCTTGCACTTTTACATCCCCGCCCATTCAGGCTAAATAGCGCACTCCTTCCAGGCCACGGAGCCTGCCATGCTCAACAAGACCCTGCTACTGGCCGCCCTGCTGCTGCCGGCCCTGTTTGCCCAGGCCCATGAATACAAGGCCGGCAACCTGCTGATCGAGCACCCGTGGTCCATGCAGCTGCCGCCCAATGCACCCGCGGTGGCGGCGTATTTCGTCATCGACAACAAGGGCGATGCCGACCGGCTGCTCAGTGTCGACAGCCCCGTCGCCGGCAGCGCCCAGTTGCACGAACATGTGCATGCCGATGGCCTGATGAAGATGCAGCAGGTGCCCAGCGTCGAAGTGCCGGCCGGTGGCCAGGTGCGTTTTGCCCCCATGGCCTATCATGTGATGTTGCTGGACATCAAGGACCGCACGCAGCTGGTCGATGGCCAGCGCTTTGAACTGGTGCTGCATTTTGAAAAGGCCGGCGCCGTGCCTGTGCAGGTCATGGTCCGGAAGCAGCCACCCGAACCCGGCCAGACACCGGCCCACAGCCATTGAGTAACCGCTTGCCGTGAGCGCCCCGCGCCCAGGCCGGGCAGGCACGACCCGACCCCGCCCTCGGCGAGGTACGTGGCTGAGTCTGTTCGCCATGTTGATGATCTTTATCGGTCCGCTGATTTCCCAGTCGATGCCGATGGAGCATCACGCCGGTACGCCCATGCCCACGGCGCATCACGCGCCTGTGGCAGCGGGTGCCGATCACACGCATCACGCCAATGCCCATGATGCCCATGCGGCACAGGCCACCACCGACGCCAGCCGCGCCGCCATGGACCATGCGTTGTGGGCCAAGTGCGGCTATTGCACCTTGCTGTTCGGCTGCCCGGCCCTGCCGCAGGTCCTGGCAATGGTGGCCATTACCCCGCCCAAACCATCGGCTTTCTATGTCGCCCTGACCCGTGCAGGCCATGCGCGGCACACCGTCTTCCTGCATGCCCTGAGCCGCGCCCCGCCACTGTCGACGCTGTCCTGATCCGCTAATCCACGCAGCCCTTGCGGCTGCGCGATCCTGACCGTCAGATGGTAAGCACCATGGCTTTTATCCTTGCTACACCTGTGCGCACCGCTCGCCTGCACCGACAAGCGCCGCCCCCTGTTGCCCATGCCATCGCTGAACACCCGCCCAGGCCGACCTTTTGCCTGCGCGACCGGAGCGTTTGCCATGAAAAAACCTGATCGTACGTTCTATAACCTGGCCTGGCGCTGGCACTTCTACGCCGGGCTGTTCGTGGCCCCTTTCATGATCCTGCTGGCCCTGACCGGGATCATCTACCTGTTCAAGCCGCAGCTCGACACCCTGATGTACCGCGACCTGCTGCAGGTCGATGCCGCGCATCACCGCCTCGATGCCGACCAACTGCAACAGCAGGTGCAGCATGCCTGGCCCCAGGCCACGGTGAGCAAATACATCCCGCCGCTCGATGCCCAGGGCAGCGCGCAGTTCGTGATCCGCGACCAGGGCCGCGAGCTGAACGTGTTCATCAACCCTTACACCGGCACGCTGCTGGGCAGCCAGGACGCCAAGGACAATCTGCAGGCCATCGCCCGTGCGCTGCATGGCGAGTTGATGATCGGCACCCTGGGCGACCGGCTGATCGAGCTGGCCGCCGGCTGGGGCATCATGCTGGTGGTGTCGGGGCTGTACCTGTGGTGGCCACGGGGTAATAACGGCGGTGCCGGCGTACTCTGGCCGCGCCTGTCACGTCGCGGCCGGGCGCTGTGGCGCGACCTGCATGCGGTCACCGGGTTCTGGGGGTCGCTGCTGTTGCTGTTCATGCTGCTCAGTGGCATGACCTGGACCGGTTTCTGGGGCAAGCAGTACGCCGACCTGTGGAACACCTTTCCGGCGGCCATGTGGAATGACGTGCCGCGCTCAACGCAACTGGCCGGCACGCTCAACACCACCAGCGCCCAGACCGTGCCCTGGGCGCTGGAAAATACGCCGCTGCCGCAATCGTCCGGGGATCATGCCGAGCACATGCACCATCATGGTCCGTCCAGCGGGCCGGCCGCGCCCAGGGTAACCCTGCAAGAGGTGGTCGACATCGCCACGCAGCATGGCGTCGAGCCGGGCTACAGCATCACTGCACCGAAAACCGCCGAAGGCGTGTTCACCGTCTCGGTGTTCGCCGACGACCCGCGCAACGACGCCACCCTGCACATCGATCAGTACAGCGGCAAGGTACTGGCGCATGTCGGCTGGCAGCACTACAGCCTGGTGTCCAAGGCCACCGAGGCCGGCGTGATGCTGCACGAAGGCAAGTTCTTCGGCTTGCTCAACCAGCTGTTGATGCTGCTGGTGTGCCTGATGATCCTGCTCGGCTCGGTCAGCGGCCTGGTCATGTGGTGGAAGCGCAGGCCCGAAGGCGGGCTGGGCGTGCCGCCGCTGCGCCATGACCTGCCACGCTGGAAAGGCGCGATGGGGGTCATGTTGGTCCTGGCGATCCTTTTTCCGTTGGTGGGGGCCTCGTTGATCGTCGTGTGGGTATTTGATCGAATCGTGCTTTCACGCTTTGCCAAATCGGCGGCAGCAGCTTAAATTGCAGCAACGGGGCCTGAAGCCGACGAGCGGTTTTGTGATGAATTCCTCACTCGATACGCTTCAGGCCCCGTTCCTTCCCGCTGAATTGCCGCATGGCGATGACCGCTGATCGCGGTTTCACTTGCCCGGCCTTCCCCTTGCACCATTTGCGCTCATTGCACCGTCTTGCGGCTTGCAATGGTGCCGTCGTGGTGCGACCGGTCAGACCAGACCGCTCTGCCACGCACCTGCCTGCCGGTTTTCGTGATTGGGCACAGCCTTTGCTAGCACCTTGTGCAGGCAAATGACTCGCCCTCGATAATTCGAAACAACGGAGCCGTCCCAATGAAGCGTCGCAGTCTGATCAAAGCGTTTACCCTGTCCGCCTCCATCGCCGCGATGGGCATGAGCTGGACCTTGCAGGCGGCAGAAACCATCAAGGTCGGCATCCTGCATTCGCTGTCCGGGACCATGGCCATCTCCGAAACGTCGCTCAAGGACATGGCCTTGATGACCATCGACGAGATCAACGCCAAGGGCGGCGTCAACGGCAAGCAACTGGAGGCAGTGATCGTCGACCCGGCGTCGAACTGGCCGCTGTTCGCGGAAAAAAGCCGTCAGTTGCTGACCCAGGACAAGGTCGCCGTGGTGTTCGGCTGCTGGACCTCGGTGTCGCGCAAGTCGGTGCTGCCGGTGTTCGAAGAACTCAACGGCCTGCTGTTCTACCCGGTGCAGTATGAAGGCGAAGAAATGTCGCCGAACGTGTTCTACACCGGTGCCGCGCCCAACCAGCAGGCGATTCCGGCGGTCGAGTACCTGATGAGCGAAGACGGCGGCGCCGCCAAGCGCTACTTCCTGCTGGGCACCGACTACGTCTACCCGCGCACCACCAACAAGATCCTGCGCGCTTTCCTGCACTCCAAGGGCGTGAAGGACAGCGATATCGAAGAGGTCTACACCCCGTTCGGCCATGCCGACTACCAGACCATCGTCGCCAACATCAAGAAATTCTCGGCCGGCGGCAAGACCGCGGTCATCTCCACCGTCAATGGCGACTCCAACGTGCCGTTCTACAAGGAGCTGGCCAACCAGGGCCTGAAAGCCACCGACGTGCCGGTGGTGGCCTTCTCGGTGGGTGAAGAAGAACTGCGCGGCATCGACACCAAGCCGCTGGTCGGTCACCTGGCCGCCTGGAACTACTTCCAGTCGGTGGATAACCCGGTCAACAAGAAATTCGTCGCCGACTGGAGCGCGTACGCCAAGAAGAAAAACCTGCCGGGTGCTGACAAGGCCGTGACCAACGACCCGATGGAGGCCACCTACGTCGGCATCCACATGTGGGCGCAGGCCGCTGAAAAAGCCAAGTCCACCGAGGTCGACAAGGTCCGCGAAGCCATGGCCGGGCAGACCTTTGCCGCGCCGTCGGGCTTTACCCTGACCATGGACAAGACCAACCACCACCTGCACAAGCCGGTGATGATCGGCGAGGTCGAGGACAACGGCCAGTTCAACGTCGTGTGGCAGACCAAGGAGCCGATCCGCGCCCAGCCCTGGAGCCCGTACATCCCGGGTAACGACAAGAAGCCCGACCATGCGGTGAAGAGCAACTAAGCCACGGCGTCTTGCTGCCCGATGTAGGAGCGCGCTTGCCCGCGACCGAGTGCGCTAGCGCTCGTAAATTCTCGGAAACGCTGAAAATTCATGACTGTGAACACATTCTGGATTTGCGAAACGCTGAAAATTTACGACTGCTAACGCAGCCGGTCGCGGGCAAGCGCGCTCCTACACCGGGTTCATGTACCCGCCCTGAGATTGCTGCAACACAGGCCATTAGCCATGCCCGATATTGTCTACCGCTTGATCCTGATGTTCGCCCTGCTGCTGCCCATGGCCGCGCAGGCCAGCGACGCCAGCGACTTCGCCGCCGCCAGCTCCTCCGAGCAGGCCACCTTGCTGGAAAACTGGGCCGCCACGCCGTTGCCGGAGCGTGTGCCCCTGCTCGAAGCCCTGCGTGACGGGCGCGAGATCCAGAGCGACACTGAAACACCGCGCAAACTGCGCCTGAACAACCGCCTGCGCGGCCTGGTGGAAACCGCCCTGGCCAGCCATCAATTGCTCGCGGCCGATGCCGGTGTACGCCTGGCCGCCGCGCAGCACCTGCAACGCAACGCCCGCCCGGCGCAGCTCGACCTGCTCAGCCAGCGCGTGGCCCGCGAAACCGACGACGCGGTGCACGACGCCCTGACCCTGGCGCTGGCCAACCTGCAACTGGTCGACAGCAGCCCCACCGTGCGCCTGGCCGCGGTACGCCTGCTGGGTGAAACCGGCGACCCGCTGGCCCGCACTCGCCTGGAAACCCTGCTGGAGCCGGGTGTCGAGCCGGAGGCCACGGTGCGCATCGCCGCGCAGACCAGCCTGGCACAGGTCAAGCGCAAGCTGCTGATGGGTGAAGTGCTGGGCCAGGCCTTTACCGGTCTGTCGCTGGGCTCGATCCTGCTGCTGGCCGCACTGGGCCTGGCCATCACCTTCGGCCTGCTGGGGGTGATCAACATGGCCCACGGCGAGATGCTGATGCTCGGCGCCTACACCACCTACATGGTGCAGGTATTGATGCAGCGCCACATGCCGGACGTGCTGGCGTATTACCCGCTGGTGGCGCTGCCGGTGGCGTTTTTCGTCACGGCCCTGATCGGCATGGCGCTGGAACGCACCGTCATCCGCCACCTGTATGGCCGCCCGCTGGAAACCCTGCTGGCCACCTGGGGCATCAGCCTGATGCTGATCCAGGCCGTGCGCCTGATCTTCGGTGCGCAGAACGTCGAAGTTGCCAACCCCGGCTGGCTGTCCGGCGGTATCCAGGTATTGCCTAACCTGGTGCTGCCGTACAACCGCATCGCGATCATCGTCTTCGCCCTGCTGGTGGTGGCCCTCACCTGGATGCTGCTGAACAAGACCCGCCTGGGCCTGAACGTGCGCGCCGTGACCCAGAACCGCAACATGGCCGCCTGCTGCGGCGTACCCACCGGGCGCATCGACATGATGGCCTTCGGCCTGGGCTCGGGCATCGCCGGACTCGGTGGCGTGGCGCTGAGCCAGATCGGCAACGTCGGCCCTGACCTGGGCCAGAGCTACATCATCGACTCGTTCCTGGTGGTGGTGCTCGGCGGCGTCGGCCAACTGGCCGGCAGTGTGCTGGCCGCCTTCGGCCTGGGCATCGCCAACAAGATCCTCGAACCGCAGATCGGCGCCGTGCTGGGCAAGATCCTGATCCTGGGGCTGATCATTCTGTTTATCCAGAAGCGCCCGCAAGGCCTCTTCGCACTGAAAGGACGGGTGATCGACTGATGAGCCAGCCATTGATGATGACCGCTGCACAAAAGGTCGGGCCCAAGGGCACGCTGGCCATCGGCGCCCTGGTGCTGGCCGTGCTGCTGGCCATGCCGCTGCTGTCCCTGCTGCCGGCCGACAACCCCTTGCAGGTGTCGGCCTACACCCTGACCCTGGTGGGCAAGATTCTCTGCTACGCCATCGTCGCCCTGGCCCTGGACCTGGTCTGGGGCTACGCCGGGCTGTTGTCGCTGGGTCACGGCCTGTTCTTCGCCCTGGGCGGCTATGCGATGGGCATGTACCTGATGCGCGAAGCGGCCGGTGACGGCCTGCCGGCGTTCATGACCTTCCTGTCTTGGACCGAGTTGCCGTGGTACTGGGCCGGCACCGACAACTTCCTCTGGGCCATGTGCCTGGTGGTGCTGGCGCCGGGCCTGCTGGCGCTGGTGTTCGGCTTTTTCGCCTTCCGCTCGCGGATCAAGGGCGTGTACTTCTCGATCATGACCCAGGCGCTGACCTTTGCCGCCATGCTGCTGTTTTTCCGCAACGAAACCGGCTTTGGTGGCAACAACGGCTTCACCAACTTCCGCAGCATCCTGGGCTTTTCGATCAGCAGCCAGGGCACTCGCGCGGTGCTGTTCCTGGCCACGGTGCTGTTGCTGGTGGCCAGCCTCTACGCGGGCTGGCGCCTGGCGCAGAGCAAGTTCGGCCGGGTGCTGACCGCCCTGCGCGATGCGGAAAACCGCCTGATGTTCTGCGGCTACGACCCGCGCGGCTTCAAGCTGTTCGTCTGGGTCCTGAGCGCGGTGCTGTGCGGCCTGGCCGGCGCGTTGTACGTGCCGCAGGTCGGCATCATCAACCCCAGCGAGATGTCGCCGACCAACTCCATCGAGGCCGCCGTCTGGGTCGCCCTCGGCGGGCGCGGCACGCTGATCGGCCCGCTGCTGGGCGCCGGCATGGTCAACGGCATGAAAAGCTGGTTCACCGTGGCCTTCCCCGAATACTGGCTGTTCTTCCTGGGCGCGCTGTTCATCATCGTCACCCTGTACCTGCCCAAGGGCGTGATCGGCCTGCTCAAGAAAAGGAGCGACTCATGATAGCCCCGACCCCGTCCCCGGCCTTCATGCTCGAACCGGTGCTGGACCCCAATGCCGACGCCGGCACCAGCCGCGAGGCGCTGGGCCTGGGACGCAGCGCCGGCCAGGGCCTGAACACCCGGCACGGCACTATCCTGACCCTGGAAGACATCAGCGTCAGCTTCGACGGCTTCAAGGCCCTCAATAATCTGAACCTGTACATCGGCGTCGGCGAGCTGCGCTGCATCATCGGTCCCAATGGTGCCGGCAAGACCACGCTGATGGACGTCATCACCGGCAAGACCCGGCCCACGCACGGCACGGCCTGGTTCGGCGAGACCCTGGACCTGACGCGCCTGAGCGAGGTGCAGATCGCCCAGTCCGGGATCGGCCGCAAGTTCCAGAAGCCCACGGTGTTCGAGGCGCTCAGCGTGTTCGAGAACCTGGAGCTGGCACTCAAGACCGACAAGTCGGTGTGGGCCAGCCTGCGCGCCAGGCTCAGCGGCGAGCAGCACACGCGCATCGACGAAGTGCTGGAGACCATCCGCCTGAACGCCTCGCGCGGCCGGCCGGCCGGGCTGCTGTCGCATGGCCAGAAGCAGTTCCTGGAAATCGGCATGCTGCTGGTCCAGGACCCGCAACTGCTGCTGCTCGACGAGCCGGTGGCGGGCATGACCGACGCCGAGACCGAATTCACCGCCGAACTGTTCAAAAGCCTGGCCGGCAAGCACTCGCTGATGGTGGTCGAGCACGACATGGGCTTTGTCGGCTCGATTGCCGACCATGTCACGGTGCTGCACCAGGGCAGCGTGCTGGCCGAAGGGTCGCTGAGCGACGTACAGGCCGACGAACGCGTGATCGAGGTTTACCTGGGCCGGTAGGCCCCTGTAGGACCGGCTTCAGCCGGGAACAGGCACCCCCTCTTCACAGCATTCGCGTCATTCGCGGCTGAAGCCGCTCCTACGGGGGTGAGCGAGCCGCCAGAGATAGGAACAGACGATGCTTCAAGTCGAACAGCTTCACCAATACTACGGCGGCAGCCACATTCTGCGCGGCCTGTCGTTCGAGGCAAAAGTCGGCGAGGTCACCTGCCTGCTGGGCCGTAACGGCGTGGGCAAGACCACACTGCTCAAGGTGCTGATGGGCCTGCTGCCCTCCAAAGAGGGCAAGGTGCAGTGGGAAGGCAAGCCCATCACCGCGCTCAAGCCGCACCAGCGGGTGCACGCCGGCATCGCCTACGTGCCGCAAGGGCGGGAAATCTTTGGCCGACTGACGGTCGAGGAAAACCTGCTGATGGGCCTGTCGCGCTTTCCGGGATCAGAGGCCAAAGAAGTGCCGGCGCATATCTACGAGCTGTTCCCGGTGCTGTTGCAGATGAAGCATCGCCGTGGCGGCGACCTGTCCGGCGGCCAGCAACAGCAACTGGCGATCGGCCGGGCGCTGGCCAGCCGCCCGCGCCTGCTGATCCTCGACGAGCCCACCGAAGGCATCCAGCCCTCGGTGATCAAAGAGATCGGCGCGGTGATCAAGCGCCTGGCCGAACAGGGTGACATGGCCATTCTGCTGGTCGAGCAGTTCTACGACTTTGCCGCCGAGCTGGCCGACCAGTACCTGGTGATGTCGCGCGGCGAGATCGTGCAGCAGGGTCGCGGCGAAACCATGGAAGCCGAAGGCGTGCGCGGGCTGGTGACGATCTGATGGCCCGGTTAAGGTGTGCCTGTCTGTGTATCGAATGATGACGACCTCATGAACCTGCCTGCCAGCACCGCCCTGTTCACCCCCAGTTGGCACGCCGAGCTGGAGCTGGGCTACGCCCGCTTCGGTGACAGCACCCGCCCGGTACAACGCCGCCACCTGGGGCCGTTGCGGGTGCAGAAGCACCTGTATGCCGAGGGTCCCGAGGTGTGCCAGCACATCATTGTCCACCCCCCCGGCGGCATCGCCGGCGGCGACCGGCTGGCTATTTCGGCGCAGGTCGGGCCCCAGGCCTGGGCGCAACTGACCAGCCCCGGCGCCGCCAAGTGGTACCGCGCCGCCGGCCCTGCCTTCCAGCATCTGGATCTGCACGTCGAGCCCGGTGCCACGCTGGAGTGGCTGCCGCAGGAAACCATCGTTTTCAGCCAGGCACAGGCGCAGCTGGAGACGTGCATCAACCTGCACGGCGATGCCCGGCTGTGCTACTGGGACGTGGTGGCGCTGGGTCGCCCGGCCAGTGGCGAACGTTTCGACCAGGGCTATTTCCAGTCGCAGCTGGAGATCCGCCGCGACGGCCGCCTGCTGTGGCACGAACGCCAGCGCCTGGAGGGCGGCGACGGTCTGCTGGACTCGCCGATCGGCCTGGATGGCAAGACGGTGTTCGCCACCTTGCTGATGACCGGCGAAGCGGGCAGCGAGTTGCTGGAAACCTGCCGTTCGTTGAACATGCCCAACCCGGTGCGCGGCGACCTGACCCAGCTACCCGGCTTGATCGTGGCCCGCTGCCTGGCCGACGAAGCCCTGCATGCCAGGGCCTGGCTGATCGAACTCTGGCGCCACCTGCGCCCGGCCCTGCTGGGCCGCGAAGCGCGGGTGCCGAGAATCTGGAATACGTGATACATGGACCCAGGGTCTGTTGCCGTAGGAGCGGCTTCAGCCGCGAAAGCACCAAGAACCTGCCACCCAAACGGAATCCCCATGGACCTGACGCCCCGCGAAAAAGACAAACTGCTGATTTTCACCGCAGGCCTGGTGGCCGAGCGCCGGCTGGCGCGTGGCCTGAAGCTCAATTACCCCGAAGCCATGGCGCTGATCAGCGCCGCCCTGCTCGAAGGTGCACGTGACGGCCAGACGGTCGCCGAACTGATGCACTACGGCACCACCCTGCTCAGCCGCGAACAGGTGATGGAAGGCATCCCGGAAATGATCCCGGAAATCCAGGTCGAGGCCACCTTCCCCGACGGCACCAAGCTGGTGACCGTGCACCAGCCGATTGCCTGACGGAGGCTGCATGGACATTGTCATCCGCGACGCCCTGCCCGCCGACCTGCCAGGGGTGCTGGCCATCTACAACGACGCGGTGCTCAACACCACCGCAATCTGGAACGAGCAACCGGTCGACCTGGCCAACCGCCAGGCCTGGTACACCGCCCGCCAGGCCCAGGCCTACCCGATCCTGGTGGCGGTCGATGCTGCAGGCCAGGTGCTGGGCTATTCGTCGTTCGGCGACTGGCGCCCCTTCGAGGGCTTTCGCCACACCGTCGAGCACTCGGTGTACGTGCGCGCCGACCAGCGCGGCCGGGGCCTGGGACCGGCCCTGATGCGTGCATTGATCGAACGCGCCCGGGCCTGCGACAAGCACATCATGGTCGCCGCCATTGAAAGCGGCAACATCGCCTCAGTGGCCCTGCACGAGCGGCTGGGCTTCATCATCACCGGGCAAATGCCCCAGGTGGGCACCAAGTCCGGCCGCTGGCTGGACCTGACCTTCATGCAACTGGACCTGTCGCCGGGTGCAGCAGCACCGGCCTCCCAGGCCCCCTCACCCCCCTCTCTCTGACAGGACGTCCCCATGAACCCCGGACAATTGCGAAGCGTTACCGTGGACAGTTTTGCCCATTACCGCCAGGGCCTGGCGGGGCTGTTGCTCGATGCCGTGCAGCATGGCGCGTCGGTGGGGTTCATGGCCGACCTGGACCAGGCGCAGGCGTTGGCCTGGGTCGACGGGCTGAAAGCCGATATCGCCAGCCACAGCCTGTTGCTGTGGGTGGTAGTGGAGCACGAGCAGGTGCTGGCCAGTGTGCAACTGGCGCTGTGCCAGAAGCCCAACGGGCTCAACCGCGCCGAAGTGCAGAAACTCATGGTCCTGCACTCGGCCCGTCAGCGCGGCCTGGGCCGGCAGTTGATGGCGGTGCTGGAGCAGGCCGCCGTGCAACAGCAACGTGGCCTGCTGCACCTCGACACCGAAGCACAGTCACCGGCCGAAGCCTTCTACCGCGCCCTGGGCTACGACCGCGTCGGCGAACTGCCGGACTACTGCGCCACCCCCGAAGGCCGCTATCGGCCGACCGCCATTTACTTCAAGACCTTGAGGCACGCGTCATGATTCCTGGCCAGTACCAGATCCAGCCCGGCGAGATCGAACTCAACGCCGGGCGCCGCACCCTGAGCCTGACGGTGGCCAACAGCGGCGACCGACCGATCCAGGTGGGTTCGCACTTTCACTTTTTCGAGACCAACGACGCCCTGACCTTCGACCGTGCCGCCAGTCGCGGCATGCGCCTGAACATCCCGGCCGGCACGGCAGTGCGTTTCGAGCCAGGCCAGGCCCGCGAGGTCGAGCTGGTGGACCTGGCCGGGCTGCGCAAGGTGTACGGCTTCGCCGGCCGGGTCATGGGCGACCTGTAACGCCCCCCGCCCTTGCAGAAGCACCAGGGCGGCGAACGGCAAAAACCGGTGGCGCCTGTTTCCCGGCTGAAGCCGGTCCTACGGCCGGTCCCAGGACCCTGCGGCGCGACAAATAAAGACATCAAGGAACCCCATGAAAATCTCCAGACAAGCCTACGCCGACATGTTCGGCCCCACCGTCGGCGACAAGGTGCGCCTGGCCGACACCGAGCTGTGGATCGAGGTCGAGAAGGATTTCACCACGTACGGTGAAGAAGTGAAGTTCGGCGGCGGCAAGGTGATCCGCGACGGCATGGGCCAGGGTCAGTTGCTGGCCGCCGAGGTGGTCGACACGCTGATCACCAACGCGCTGATCATCGACCACTGGGGCATCGTCAAGGCCGATGTGGGCCTCAAGAACGGCCGCATCGCCGCCATCGGCAAGGCCGGCAACCCGGACATCCAGCCAGACGTGACCATCGCCATTGGCGCCGCCACCGAGGTCATCGCCGGCGAAGGCATGATCCTCACCGCCGGCGGTGTCGACACCCATATTCACTTCATCTGCCCGCAGCAGATCGAAGAAGCCTTGATGAGCGGCGTCACCACCATGATCGGCGGCGGCACCGGCCCGGCCACCGGCACCAACGCCACCACGGTCACGCCCGGCCCCTGGCACATGGCGCGCATGCTCCAGGCTGCCGATTCGTTTCCGATGAACATCGGTTTTACCGGCAAGGGCAACGCCAGCCTGCCCGGCCCGTTGATCGAGCAGGTCAAGGCCGGCGCCATTGGCCTGAAGCTGCACGAAGACTGGGGCACGACGCCGGCGGCCATCGACAACTGCCTGAACGTGGCCGATGACTACGACGTGCAGGTGGCGATCCACACCGACACCCTGAACGAGTCGGGCTTCGTCGAGACCACCCTGGGTGCGTTCAAGGGCCGTACCATCCACACCTACCACACTGAAGGCGCCGGTGGCGGCCATGCGCCGGACATCATCAAGGCCTGCGGCTCACCCAACGTGCTGCCCAGCTCGACCAACCCGACCCGGCCGTTTACCCGCAATACCATCGACGAACATCTGGACATGCTGATGGTTTGCCATCACCTGGACCCGAGCATCGCCGAAGACGTGGCCTTTGCCGAAAGCCGCATCCGCCGCGAGACCATCGCCGCCGAAGACATCCTCCACGACCTGGGCGCGTTCTCGATGCTCAGCTCCGACAGCCAGGCCATGGGCCGGGTGGGCGAGGTGATCCTGCGCACCTGGCAGACCGCCGACAAGATGAAAAAGCAGCGCGGTCCGCTGCCGGAAGACGCACCGGGCAACGATAACTTCCGCGCCAAGCGCTACATCGCCAAGTACACCATCAACCCGGCGATCACCCACGGCATCAGCCATGAAGTGGGCTCGGTGGAAGTGGGCAAATGGGCCGACCTGGTGCTGTGGCGCCCGGCGTTCTTTGGCGTCAAGCCGACGCTGATCCTCAAGGGCGGCGCCATTGCCGCCAGCCTGATGGGTGACGCCAACGCCTCGATCCCGACCCCGCAACCGGTGCACTACCGCCCGATGTTCGCCAGTTATGGCAGCGCGATCCATGCCACCAGCCTGACCTTCATCAGCCAGGCCGCGTTCGAGGCCGGTGTGCCGCAGACGCTGAACCTGCAAAAGCAGATCGCCGTGGTCAAGGGCTGCCGCAGCGTGCAGAAGAAGGACCTGATCCACAACGACTACCTGCCGGTGATCGACGTCGACCCGCAGACCTACCAGGTCAAGGCCGATGGCGTGCTGCTGTGGTGTGAACCGGCCGAAGTGCTGCCGATGGCGCAGCGGTATTTTCTGTTCTGACCGGTGTCAAGCCTTGACGCAAACCTGTGGGAGACAGCGGCTGGCGATGGCTATGGGACAGGCGCAGCAGGTGTATGGGCCTTGCTGACCTCATCGCCGGCATGCCGCCTCCCACTAGTTGGATGTTGCCCTGATTTCGGGCCTGGCATCAGACTGTGGGAGGCAGCTCTGCTGGCGAAGGCGCCGGTAAAGCCGCTGCCCATGTATCGGCCTCACTGTCCTCCCACAGGCCCTGTTGAGCCGTGGGTAAACAGTACTGATCCTCAGGTTGCAGCCGGCGCTTCATCGTCAGCGGCATCCAGATAACTCAGGAGGGAATGCTCCTTGCCGACCACGCCCAATGCCTTTAATGCATCGTCTATCGCTCCAAGCAAACCGATATCCTGCGGCCTGCGCTGGCTCAGGAGCGTGCGACGCAAGGCGAGATGAAAGGTCAGTTTGCCAAACGCAACATCATCGGAGTTATTGCCCATGCTGATGATTCGCTGGGCAGCAGTGTCGATTTCCTTTTCCACAAAGGCCATGAAATCCGTCTTATTCATGATCGGTTCCAGTCAGGTTGTGACCGGTTCACCGTAAGACCCGCCAGGAAAGGCGTCTACTGACAGAACTACCAGTAAACGCCCTGCAATCCTGCGCGCCCTTCAGCCGATCAACGACCCCAGCCACTGCGCGGATCGAACGCGGCCTTGTCGGCCAGTTTCTGCCACAGGGCGCGGGTGGCTTCGTCGGCCTGGGGTGGCATGACGATCTTCACTTGCGCATACAGGTCGCCGCGCTGGCCCTGCTTGTCCTGCAAGCCATTGCCCTTGACGCGCAGGCGCAGGCCGTTCTGGCTGTCGGGGCGGATGGTCAGGTTGATCCGCCCGGTCAGGGTCGGCACCGCGACCTTGGTGCCCAGCGCCGCTTCCCAGGGGGCCAGCGGTACATTGATCACCAGGTCATGGCCTTCGACCTCGAACAGCGGGTGCGGCGCCAGGCGGATGGTCAGGTACAGATCGCCGTTCTCACCGCCACCGGCACCCGGTGCGCCCTGGTTCTTCAGGCGGATGCGCTCGCCATCGGTAACCCCGGCCGGAATCTTCACGTTCAGGGTCTTGGTGATATCGGCCATGCGCTGGCCGCTGGCGTTGTGCTGCGGCACCTTGTAGCTGATCTTCTTCGACTCGCCGGAAAGGCTTTCTTCGAGAAAGATCGCCAGTTCCATGTCCACGTCCTGGCCCTTGCGCCCGCGCGGGCGCGCACCCGGCTGGGCACGGCCGCCGCCGAAGATGGAGCTGAAGAATTCGGAAAAATCCGTGGTGTCGTTGCCAAAGCCACCGGCGCCGGCACGGCTCTGCCAGCCGGGCGGCGCCTGGAAAGGCCGGCCCTGGTGGCCATACTTGCGCAACTCTTCGTACTCGGCGCGCTTGTCCGGGCTGCCAAGCACCTCGTAGGCCTCGGTGGCCTCCTTGAACTTCTCTTCGGCGCCGGCTTCCTTGCTGACATCGGGGTGATACTTGCGTGCCAGCTTGCGATACGCCGCCTTGATCGCCTTGTCATCGGCGCCAGGCTCTACCCCGAGTATCTTGTAATAGTCTTTGAAATCCATCGCACACTCACCCGTACCTGTTATCGGTCGCTGCGCAGAGACTCGCAGGTTGTCTCAGACAATGACATCTGCGACCGCGCAAAGTCGTAGAGTGTATCGGCAAACGGCCATGATGGCCGAGTGCATGATGATCGTTTACACATTTCATCAGTCGTCAGACTCATACGGAGTGTAAAGCTGGTCGTCGGTCTGCAGGTTGCGATAACGCGGCGCGACCACGCGGGCCTTGCCCTGGCGGATCTGTTCGGCCAGCCCTTGCGTGTTGTAATTGCCCTGCAGGTAGCCGGCCAGCACCCAGCGCCCCTCATCCGTGCGCCGGAAGAATTCGACCTGGGTATTGGTGGCAAACCGGATCACCTCGTTGCGCCCATCGCCGCTCAAGTCCACCGCCCACAACGTACATTGCAGGCGGTTGCAGTCCAGGCCGCCCAGTTTGGGGTTGGCGAACTGCTCATGGCCTTCGACCGGCTCGCCGATCCAGACCCGGTTCGCCTCGGTGACCGGGCGCTGGCGCAGGCGACCATCGCGACCCTCGTCCAGGCGCTCGCGGATCACCGCGCGCGTGGCAGCATCCCATTGCGTCTGTTGGTCGAGATGACTCTCCAGCCATTCGAACGCCCGACGTCCGGGCGTGCCCAGCTTGTAGTACAGGTAATCGGCATCGAACTGCTGCGCCGGGGTACGGCCATCCAGCAGGCGCTGGACCTGGTTGCGCGCGCTCAGCTCCACCGGGCTGAGCCACGGGCTGTGGATCGCCAGCAACGCACTGCAGACCAGCAACGCCAGCCACGGGTTGCTCCGGCGCAGGCTGCCCAGCCAGGACGTGCGGCTACGCAGCACCGCGTACAATCCCGCCACGCTGTACAGCGTGGCGATGCCCACCAGCAACAGGCCGATGACCCGCGAAGGCGACAGTCCATACTGGCTGACGCGCAACCAGGTCGAGTAACCGGCCAGCGCCACCAGCACCGGCAGGCAGATCAGGCCGGCATCGATCACCCAGCGCAGCCAGCGCGGATAAGGGCACGGCTGCCGACCGTCCTGGAACACGCCGTTGATCAGGAACACGGTGATGGCCACCAGTGACAACAGAATTGCTGTGGCATAGCCGGTCTTCCAGATCGACTCAAGCCCGGTGAAAGGCAGGCTCAGGCTAAACAGCAGGACGATCAGGGCCGCCAGCGGCGCCAGGAAATGACACAGGCTCAGCAGGATGCCACGCAGCAGGCCGATGACCCGCTCGTTGTCGCGGCCCATGCGCATCCCCAGCGAAAACACCAGTGCCAGGCAAACGATGATGACGCTCTGTTGATTGATCGCCTGCTGCAGAAACGTGATGCCAATCATCTCGAACAGACTCGCGCACAACTGCAACAGGCTCCAGAACAGGCCCATGAGCAGCAGCGCCAGCAACACGATAAAGGCGGTGTTCCAGGCGTGGCGGAACAGAGCCTCGTACGGCAGCCGCCAGCCCTGCCCCGACGGCCAACTGAGGATGAACGCCGTGGCAATGTAGGTGATCAGAGTGCCGGCCATGACCCAGCTGACGATCGACCACTCCGGATCGTAGGCGCCTGGCAGCGCAGGCGTCCAGGCCCAGGTCGTCACCAGCGTGATCAGCCCCGTCAACAGCACACTCCACACCCAGGCCCGGCGCTGCAGTGCCTCACGACCCAGCAATTGCAGGTTGAGGCCCAGCACCAGCACGATGGCGGCCAGCCAGGCGGCCTCCCATTTTACGGCGACCACCAGCACCAGCGCCTGGAGCAGGCCAATGCCCAGGTACAGCGGCAACGATTGCTTATCGGGTGAAGACATTGCATTTCCTTATGGCACGGCCAAGTGAAGGCGAGAGTGTATCGATGCACAGCAATCGGACAACAGCACTACGCAATCGCGCCCTGCTGACATAAACTGCGCGGCCGTTTTTTTCACTGGAACGCACCGCTCATGAATGACCAATCCCCGGCCCGTGCCTGTGGCATCGATTTTGGCACGTCCAACTCCACTGTCGGCTGGCTGCGCCCGGGCATGGAGTCGCTGATTGCGCTGGAGGACGACAAGATAACCCTGCCGTCGGTGGTGTTCTTCAACCTCGAAGAGCGACGCCCGGCTTATGGCCGCATGGCCCTGCACGAATACCTCGAAGGCTATGAAGGCCGGCTGATGCGCTCGCTCAAGAGCCTGCTGGGCTCCAAGCTGATCAAGCACGACACCAGCGTGCTGGGCACGGCCATGCCGTTCACCGACCTGCTCGGGCTGTTCATCGGCGAGCTGAAAAAGCGCGCCGAGCGCACTGCCGGGCGTGAGTTCGAGCAAGTGGTGCTGGGCCGCCCGGTGCATTTCGTCGATGACGACGCCCAGGCCGACCAGGAAGCCGAAGACACTCTGGCCGCCGTGGCGCGCAAGATCGGTTTCAAGGACGTGTCGTTCCAGTTCGAGCCCATCGCTGCGGCGTTCGACTACGAGTCGACCATCGAGCAGGAAGAACTGGTGCTGATCGTCGACATCGGCGGCGGTACGTCGGACTTCTCGCTGGTGCGCCTGTCGCCCGAGCGCCGCCTGCTGGACGACCGTCAGCAGGACATCCTGGCCACAGGCGGCGTGCACGTCGGCGGCACCGACTTCGACAAGCAGTTGAGCCTGCAAGGCGTGATGCCGCTGTTCGGCCATGGCAGCCGGATGAAAAGCGGGGCGTTCATGCCCACCAGCCATCACATCAACCTGGCGACCTGGCACACCATCAACAGCGTCTACTCGCAAAAATCCACCCTGGCGCTGGGCAACATGCGCTACGACATCGAAGACGCCAGCGGCATCGACCGCCTGTTCAAGCTGATCGAGCAGCGCGCCGGGCACTGGCTGGCCATGGAAGTGGAAGCCAGCAAGATCGAGCTGACCCAGGCCGAACAGCGCCTGGTGGCCATGGACCGCATCGAGGCCGGGCTGAGTGTGGAACTGACCCGCCCACTGTTCGAGAGCGCCATCGACACGCAATTGCAGCAAGTGCGCAACAGCGTGACCGAACTGCTGAACAAGGCCGGCGTCAGCGTCGAGCAGGTCAACACCGTATTCTTCACCGGCGGTTCCAGCGGCATTCCGGCGCTGCGCAACAGCGTCTCGCAGATGCTGCCCAACGCCCGGCATGTAGAAGGCAATATCTTCGGCAGCATCGGCAGCGGCCTGGCCATCGAAGCCAAGAAGCGCTACGGGTAAAGGCGGCACGCTGTCGCGCATCAAACAGGGGCCCCGGTAGGAGCGCGTTTACCCGCGACCGAGTGCGCAGCGCTCGCAGAAATCTGTGAAACGCTGAAAATTTACGACTGCTGCGCAGCCGGTCGTCCGAGTGCGGCCCACGCCAAGCGGGCTCCTACGGGGGCGCGTAAGCCGGCGGGGCGTGGTGGTGTCAGCGGTTGAGGCGGTTGTCGATCCGGCCGTCCAACACGGCCGAGGCATCGCCACTTGTGGGAGGCGGCTCTGCCGGCGACCGAGTGCGCAGCGCTCGCAGAAATCTGTGAAACGCTGAGAATTTACGACTGCTGCGCAGCCGGTCGTCCGAGTGCGGCCCACGCCAAGCGGGCTCCTACGGGGGGCGCGTAAGCCGGCGGGGCGTGGTGGTGTCAGCGGTTGAGGCGGTTGTCGATCCGGTCGTCCAACACGGCCGAGGCATCGCCACTTGATCTGACCCCAAAAAGTTGGACAGTCTATTGCCATACGCCTACAGAGCGAGTCCTGAACTCCACAGGACTCAATCCACCAAGCTTTACTTTTATCCGGTCATGATTGTAGTAATGG
>NZ_QFFU01000024.1 GCF_003131185.1 Pseudomonas ovata
AGAAACGCCGCGACGTGGAGCTGCGCGAGATTGGGCAGGCGCGTCTGGGCGAAATGGAGCGGCACTCAAAAGAGCAGCTGCGCCGTGACGTTTCCAGGCAACGCTGGCAGGCCAAGGAAGCGCGTGCGACAGCGCCAGTGGCCAAGGCCGCAGGCCAGCCGGCTGTGGCCAGACCACAGCCCGCAGCCTCCAGGATCAAGACCGGCGCCGACGTCTCCAGCTCGCTGGATGCGTTGCTGGCCAAGGTCGCGCAAAAAACCAAGTAATCCCGCTGTAGGGATTTTTTAATTGCATCCGCTTACGCGGAGGCCTTCGCTCGCCTGCGATTTGACCTCTGTTTTACGATGCCTGGCCGACGCATGTCAGAGGCGCAGATGTGACAGATTTTGAGTCTAAATCACCGCCAAATGGCCTCGCTGGCACAGCAATGCCGGGTGATGTTGAAATAAATGAAATTTTATACCCGCGTCAGTATTCCCCTTCGGGTAAAAACAAGGACTTACGAGGTGTAAACCCCTCATGGAGCATAAATGCCCGCGCACTTCGTACCTGCGGTACGGCGCGGAGAATGGGAACTGAAGATCGCAGCAGAGCCCCGTCTAGGCGGGCCAGGGCGGTGAAGCTGCCCTGCCCTGGCTTCGCCACCCTAACGGGCGCCAAGACCCGGATAAATCGCCCCCAGGCGGCTTCACCACCTGCCGGCTCAACCGGGCGCGCGTGCGCGCGGGGCTTTCAAAATATCCACGCTTAACAGACCGCTTTTTGCCTTCGGTGAAGGCATGCATTTTGAGATGTGCATTCTGGCCGGTAGGGCTTTTAGGCACATGAAATTGCAGGGGCTAAACTGTATACATAAACAGTAATATCAATTTCGGTCCCCCTGCATCGAGGTTCGTCATATACGCGCAACCCATCGTCCCGTGGCTCGGCGGAAAACGCCGGCTGGCTGACCGCATCTTTTCGCTATTTCCTCAGTACAGTTGCTAAGTCGAGCCTTTTACGGGAGGTGCGGCACTGTTTTTCCTGCGCCCTGTTCCTGCCGACGTTGAAGTGCTCAACGATGAGAATGGCGACCTGGTGAATCTGTATCGCGTGGTGCAAAACTACCTGGAGGAATTCGTTCGTCAATTCAAGTGGGCCCTGAGCAGCCGCCAGGTTTTCAAGTGGTTGCAGATGACCCAGCCCGAGACGCTGACAGACATTCAGCGTGCCGCGCGTTTCTATTACTTGCAGCAGTCGGCCTTCGCAGGGCGCGTCGAGAGGCAGAGTTACGGCACGGCCACCACCACGGCACCAGGACTGAACCTGCTGCGCCTGTAAGAAACCCTCTCTGCAGCGCATTTGCGGCTGAGCGACACCTATATCGAGCACCTGGCCTGCAGGACGTCATCAAGAAATACGACCAGGAACACACCTTGTTCTATTGCGATCCACCCTACTGGAAGACAGATGGCTATGGCGTGCCGGTCGGCTTCGGGCAGTACGAGCAGATGGTTTTAATGCTGAAACAGCTCAAGGGCAAGGCGAT
Organism: Pseudomonas ovata; assembly: GCF_003131185.1. GTDB lineage: Bacteria > Pseudomonadota > Gammaproteobacteria > Pseudomonadales > Pseudomonadaceae > Aquipseudomonas > Aquipseudomonas ovata. Next base: position 1,529 of record NZ_QFFU01000024.1, read on the forward strand.
AGTGGGCCTTAATGACCATCCGCAGATCCGGGAAGCGTTTGCGGGCTTTCATATGGAAAGCACCGACATCAACTACACCGTCGGCAGTGGGACCGGCTCAGACGCCACGGAAGTGCTTATTTTCAGTTGGGATTTGCAAGCCGAACCGGCCGGTCTGTTTTGAGCGACAAACAGAAGCCGACGGGTGATGTTTCCGCAGGTCGGCTTTGAACCTAAAGTGATCGCCCAAGTTGAAATATCGCTGTACTGTATGTGCGTACAGTATGGAGATTTTTACTCATGGCTAAGCCCGCTGCCAAACCTCGCGTTCTCACTTCTTATGAACTGCTGGGCATGCGCATGCAAAAAGCAATCAATGAACCTGCAGCGCAAAAGCGTAAATACGCTGTGCTCGAACGCTTGCCAACTGATCAGGCTGACGACTGGGCTCAGATTCTGGAAGAGCTTAATGACACCGACAACGTCACAGTGGCCTACCGAGATGATGGCAGTGTCCAGGTGTTCTGGACGGTTGTGAAAGACGACTGAGCCAAGAAATAAATCATTGCCCGCCTCGTGCGGGTTTTTCAATTCCCAACAAAAATGAGGGCCACAGCATGAGCGTTATCGTATTAGGCAAGCTGGAACACAACAAACAAAGCATCAAGGTTCCCCTGTATAGCTTCAAGGTCCCTGCGGGTTTCCCCTCGCCTGCCGCGGATCACATCGAAAAGCATCTGTCCCTAGATGAGCTGTTCAATGTGCGTGCTCCCCACATTTATCTGGCGAAGATCCAGGGTGACAGCATGCAAGGTGCCGGTATCTATGACGGTGACCTGGTCATCGTTGATCGCAGCCAGGAAGCGCTGCATGGTGAAATCGTGATTGCCGCGCTGAACGGCGAGCCACTGTGCAAACGTCTGCACCGCCAAGGCCGGGAGATCATTCTGCAGTCAGAGAACAAGGCCTACTCGCCGCGCTTTGTCCTCGAGCAAGACGAGCTGATGATCTGGGGTGTTGTGCGTTACAGCGTGCGCGATCATGACCACGCCTAAGAAAGTCTTCGGGCTTTGCGACTGTAATTCGTTTTATGCAAGCTGTGAGCGTGTGTTCCGTCCGGATCTAGCCAAGGTGCCGATCGTGGTGCTGAGCAACAACGATGGCTGTGTCATTGCTCGCAGTTATGACGCTAAGCCCTACGTCAAAATGGGTGCGCCCTACTACCAGATCAAGGACCAGCTGCGCCGGCATGGCATTGTGGCGTTCAGCAGCAATTATGCGTTGTACGGCGATCTTTCAGAGCGCGTCATGACTGTCATCGAATCAATGGTCCCCAATTCAGAGACCTACTCAATTGACGAAAAATTTGTTGACCTGACCGGTATGCCAGGCGATCTGACCCAGTTTGGCCGAAAGCTCAGGGCCAAGGTATTGATGGATACTGGCATCCCGATCGGCGTCGGTATCGCGCATACCAAAACCCTGGCGAAGCTGGCCAACCATACTGCCAAGGTGCTACAGACCCGCACAGGCGGCGTCGTGGACATCTGCGATGACTATAAACGCGATTGGGTACTCAAACGCGTCGACGTCGGTGAAGTCTGGGGAGTCGGTCGACGCATGAAAGCTCATCTGGAAGCGATGGGCATTAAGAAGGCAATGGACCTGGCCCAAGCTGATCCCACAATGCTTGGCCGCAAATTCAGCATTGTGATCGAGAAAACTGCGCGTGAGCTGGCCGGTTTCTCATGCTTGGACCTTTCTGAACCCGACCCGCCAAAGCAGGAGATCTGCTGCAGTAGGATGTTTGGCAAACGCCTTACCGAAATCGGCCCAATTCAAGAGGCGGTGGCAACCTACATGCAGCGTGCCGCCGAGAAATTGCGAGCACAGAACTCGCTCTGCAAGAAAATCCGCGTCAGCATCCGTACTGGCATGTTCAATCCTGAAGAGGCCAAGTATGCCCAAGGTGCTCTGGTAGAGCTGCCCTACCCTACCAATGATGTCCGGCTAATGACAAAAGCTGCAGTGGAAGCGGTGGGACGGATATTTCGAGATGGGTACAGATACAGCAAGGCAGAGGTTTTGCTGATGGATCTTCGTCAACCTGGTGAGTTTACCGATGACCTTTTCTCGATCATCCAGCCGGCTACGTCAGAAAGGGTCATGAGCGTGCTTGATAAAATCAATGGGCGCTGGGGAAGGGGAACGTTGCGGGCCGCTAGTGTGCCCGCAAATCCGGACTGGGCCATGCGTCGAGAATTGATGAGCAGCAGCTTCACTACCCGCTTAGATCAGCTTTGGACTGTGAAAGCCAACTGAGGACATGCACTAGCGGGCAAAGCATTCGTGCGTGCGGTTCATCCCCCGCTTGTGCGGGGGAACAAGGACATGACCTGGTCTCTTTCGTTGGCGCTTCGCCATAACCGACATTTACATAAAAATTTCCTAAATTCCGTATTTTTCATGAAAATATATGTAAATACGGAATTAAAACTTTATTTGTATTTTTTGTGGAATTAGAATGAGGCCATCATCCAGGACGGTAAGCCCATGACTGACACCATCGCTGCTGAAGACCTTGAGAACTTTGTTGATTTCAAAAACGTTTTTTACATGCCTGCCTTCGCGGCGGCGTGCTTGGATTTGAGTACGCGCCGTCTGGCCGACATTGGAGAGGAAAATAATCTAGAGATACGCCGAATCCCCACAGGTACCTCGTCACGGCGCTCTTACACAGCAGAAGATATTTTTGAAATTTCGGCATTGCGCCGTTCCTTGGGACACGTCAAGGGGCTTACTCGGCAAATCGTCGTCTCCACGTTTGTTCCGAAAGGTGGCACGGGTAAGACCAATACTGCTGTAAGTCTCGCCCTTTACGGCCAGATGGCGGGATTGCGGACCTTGCTGATTGACAACGATCCTCAAGGGGATTCGTCCACCATGTTGGGTTATGACCCTGATCTAGATCCTGATGATTTGAAGGAAATGGGTATTCCTGCTGACAGGCTGGTTGACGGGCACCTCGGCAATCTCATCAGTCCCTTGCTGCGGATGCGTCCATTTGAAACGAAATCTTTGGATCAAGTGATCAAAAAGCCATTTGGTGAAAAAGGCATTCACCTCATTCCGGCCGACAGCTCCTTGGAGGATTTGGTGTTCGCCCTCGACGCCTCAAACGCATCTGATATGTGGTACGCAAAGTGGATTAACGATGCTGCCACAGGGAAGATCGAAGGGTGTGACCTCTCGGGGTACGACCTGATTATTTTCGACAATGCCCCATCCGGGTCTCGTCTGACTAAAAACTCAGTTGCTGCCAGCGAATTGCTTTTATGCCCTGTTCGGATGGATAAATTTTCTTTCCGTGCTTTGCTCCGTCTGCATGACTGGTGTGCCAGGTTTGCAAAGGAGTACGACTATTCCCCTGCAATTGCTGCCATTCCTACGATGTTCAAGCGTAATCGAACGCGCCTACAGAACAACCTTGGCCGTCTGAACGCGCTGTTTCCAGGAGGTGTTACTGAGGGAAAAATTTACTTCTCGGAAGACTACGAAAAGGCACTGGATACGGGGATTCCCTTGATGCTTTGGAAGGGTGCCAATAAAGAAACGCTGGCCGATGCCCGGAGCGTCTATGGCGAAATCCTTGAAAAAATCAGGGCACTGGCGACGACTGTATAAGGGCGTTGCTACTAGCAACACCTACAAAACGGCGAGGGTGTTGCTAGTAGCAACACCTGCAAAATCGGCAGAGGTGTTGCTACTAGCAACACTTGAAAAGCGAGATGAAAAATGAAATCCAGCGACTTTCCTGGGAACCCAAATAGCAAAACGATGGCTGCGCTTCGCACCCCCGAAGCCATTCCTGAACCGCAGGGTTCGCGTTTGTCGGCAAAGGCAGCGATGCTTGCAGGAATGAGCGTAGAGCCGGAGGCTGATCAAGTGCCGGCGGTTGGGCCTTTGGAAGGAGAGTGGATAAGCGGAGATTCGGTTTTAGCTGACGTTCCTGTGAATCTGATCGTTCCTTCACCGTACCAGCCTCGATTGTTTTTTGACGAAGGATCCCTCGAGGAGCTTGCGACTTCGATTCAGACAATTGGTCTTTGCAAGCCGATTATTGTTCGGCGGCTGCCCGATGGAAAGCTGGAGCTGGTCGGAGGGGAGCGGCGTTGGCGTGCTGTTCGATTGAACGGATCTGCCACTATCAAGGCTGTTATTCAGATTATGAGTGACGCCCTGGCGATGATAATGGCGATAACGGACAACGGCGGGGAGGACTTGACGGACTACGAGCATGCTAAAAGTTACCACCGGATCCTGCAGGATGGAGAGGAAACCAGTCAGCGAGCGCTTGCGCGTCGCCTCGGTATCAATGTTTCGATAGTCAATCGATGCCTCACTCTGATGCAGCTTCCTGAGCCTATCCGGGCGGTGCTGGACAAGAATCCGAAACTGATCACCAGCAACTATGCGAAGAAATTTGTCGACTATTCAGAGGCGCAGCCAGAGATAGTGGAGAAAGCGGTGCTGGTAATGGCCGAATCTGGTCTCCAGCAAGAAGCGGCTTTGCGACAAATCGAAAAAGAAATCGCGGCATTGAGTAAGACGCCTGAGCCGCTAAAGAGTGAGGTCAAATCGGTTAAAGGTGTTGGCACCATGAAGGTGTCTGGTACACGCCTTGAGTTCAAGTGCGCAAAGGGCATCGATATGCAGCGCTTCGGGGTGCAGTTCGAAGAGTTTTTACGCACGCTCGACTTAGGGGCGGTACGTAACGAGGAGTAGTAATCGCACTTTCCGTAAAAACCACGGCATGCGGGCCTGTAAGCTGTTCAGGAGGCTCGCTGCCAACTCTCTCAGGATTAATCGCGATTCGTCACCAATCCTGATAGAGAATCCTATGACTGCATCTATCCGCCGCGCAACTTCCCTTCGCCTTGCCAATTCAAGCACCTGATCCGCGTCGCTTCCGTGACTGGTCGTCTGCAAAAGCGCGACGTGATGCTTTTGTGGCTCACGCATACCCTGTATGCGGGTCACCGCGCTGGCCGTGCTGAAGGTCGCAGATGTGCTGTATCTCAGAGGAGCCATCCAGCCCTAAGTTTATTTGCGTGCCGACATCACTAAGGGGTGTCGACACGCAATGTGTACCTGATGCATGCCCGTTATCTTGCTGCGCTCGATGCTTGGTTGATGGTACGTCACCAGCATCGTTGGGGGGCTGGTGCAGATGAGTACCAAGAATTTCGCCCAGGTTCGAAGCTGGTCACTACGCACAAGGGGCAAGCCTTTGAACTGGTGTTAAACACCGCCAGTTGGACAGCGGGCGGGTGGCCTACCGTGCCTGTGATGCGCTACAACAGACGTTCACCATGCTTTATCGGCAGGCTGGTACCAAGCTGGGATCGTGCCACAGTGGCAGACGTTCGCTTGCGGTAAAAGTTCTGGCCGCAACCGCAACGTTGAGACAGTACAGACCATTTCTTGGGCGCGCCTGCCTAGATCACAGCAAACCTTATCGAAACGTCGATCAGACCACGATACGAGGGGCTTATGAACTAGCATTGTAGATACTATGTTTAAACAACGCACTTGCGATTTTTTCGCCAAGTATCTACAATGTTTCTACTTTATGAGGTGTTTTTATGGAAGTGAAAATTCAGCAGTGGGGAAATAGCGCGGCGATTCGCTTGCCAGCAACCGTGCTCAAGCAAATGAGCCTGTCCAGCGGTGATGTGTTAAGGCTCGATGCCTCCGCGGAAGTGATGACGCTCAAACCGGCTAAAGCCAAGCTGCATTATCGGTTGGCTGATCTGATGGCCAAGTGTGATTTGAATGCCCCGGAGCCTGCGGAACTGGCCGGGTGGAACGGCATGCAGCCAGTAGGACGTGAAGTTTGAAGCGGATCAAATTCAACCGGGCGGATGTTGTGCGCCTGAACCTGAATCCAACCGCTGGCCGCGAGCAGCAGGGTGATTTTCGCCCGGCGCTAATTCTCACACCTGCGGCTTACAACGCATCCGGCCTCGCGGTCATTGCGCCGATCACGCAGGGTGGCGATTTTGCCCGGTACGCCGGTTTCGCGGTGCCATTAAGCGGTTCAGGCACCGAGACACAGGGTGTTGTTCTGTGTAATCAGATTCGCACCGTGGACCTTGAGGCCCGTGGTGCCAAGCGCATTGAGTCGGTTCCCGAGGTGGTGATTGACGATGTGCTGGCCCGTGTCCAAGCACTCTTTGAATAGCAGGGAAATCGATCCACGAACACTGCGCAGCGCAAGGCAACAGAAGCACTCCGGCTGGCAATGGGCCAAGCCGACAAAGCGGGCTTAGCGCTGCGGGTCTTCGACGGTGCCGTCTTGATCTGTCCGAAAGGTAATTTGAGCGACCCTCGTCACCTTTTTCAGATTTGTACGGCTTGGGAAGCAATCTTTAAGGCCGACTCGAATCTAGGTGAACTGCCTTCGCATGCGTACTCAATGATGGTGAAGTAGCCGAGGTTGCGTCGAGGGGAACCTGTTATTAGAGCTATCGGCGCTACACAGAACGTCAAGGGAAAAGATCGAGTACCCACAAGCCCGCCGTCGTGCGGGCTGAGCCATTAGAAGCGCACCGGGTTTTCTGAAATACCGAACTTGTGAAGTAAGGACTACTAATTGAATATCTTCGATGAGCCCGTGAGCTTGGCTGGTTACCAGCTGGTGAAAGCGTTCGCAGCCTGCCTGAGCAGCTTCCCTGAGGAGGAACAGGTCCCCAAGAGCGCATTCGACATGTGGTCGGCGCCGTTGGCTGAAACTGGCGCCAGTGAAGACCAGATGCGGAAGGTTGGCGAGTGGTATGCCTTGCACCACAAGAATGCCCCATCCCTGCTTTACGTTCTCGGTGCCGTTCGAAAGCTGGTGTTAAACGGGTCATTGCCGCGTCACCAGCCTTGCTGGGACCATCGAGCGCAACGCGATGGCAATCCTCCATGCTGCTGAGAAGCTTGGGTTATCAGCAGATGGCTGCGCCCAGGCGATCATCCTCGCCGGCGCCCTCGCGCATCTTTCGCACTATCGTCGAAGCTTACCGGGGATTGATCGGGCATACCAACGCCAGGAAATCGAAGGTATGGCACGCATGAGTGACTATGCCGCCGACGAAATTCTTGATGAGATAGCGAGCGGCACTGGAGATTTGAAATCGCTAGGTCCGTATTTGTTCTACCTCGATCCTGATTCGTACCAGGACGACGCTTAACTCAGGCCGCAAGGAAGACCTCCCATGACACAACTGATCGAGGCGCTATGAAGTGGCGAGCAGGCAAAGTACTGTGGCGGCGTCGTGCTGGTTTGGGAAGGCTCGGTTACGGCTGGAAGAATTCGTTGCGTGACGCCGACCACGAACGCCTTGGCGTATACGCCGTCGACGAGACTGGCCATGTATTAGAGGAAGATTTCTATTCCACGCACCAGGAGAAGCACCGATGGCAATTGAAGACGTAAAACGGCTGTGTACCGTGAATGATCCTACCCAAGCCCAGCGTCTGCTGGATGAGGGCTGGAAAATCCTAGCGGTATGCGTCAAACAGGACGAATTCGATCAATTTGCCGAGTACCACTTGGGGCATACACAACCGGCAAGTATCTTCGATGGTTCTACCCGGGAAGAAATTAAAGCCGCGCTTGAGGCGGCGCAAGGAAAGGTGTTAGGTCCTCAGGAGTGATCAAGGTCCGTTCAGCAATCGATGGAAAACCCGCTGTACACTCTGGACCGTCGCGAGCGGAAGAAAAGCAATGCCGATATTCTGCGTGAGGCGGGTCTGTAAGCTTTACGCATAACGAGGACATTACGTTAAAAAAAGCCCGATTTTGCGGGTTTTTTGTCAATTTCTGAACGCCAGAATGATGGCAATTGCTATACCGTTATAGCTCCATTTGGTTTGGCACAGGAACAAGGAGGCGCTGTGTCGCTACCCATCACTGCTCGACAGCTTAGAGCCCTCAAGGCATTGCAGGAAAACCATCCAGATTTGGGCAATCTAGCGGCTGCCATTGCCTTGGCGTTCGATGCATCAAAAGTCGACAACCCAGAAATGGCCCGTTTGATCCTGGAGAAGACGTGCCGTCGGATCTTGACGGGTCAGCCTGGAAGCCGTGATGTGCTGATCGAGCACCTTGAGCGCTTTTCTAGTTTGAACTGCCTCACGCTTGATCAGGTCTCTGATTTTACAAACAAGATCAAGGAACTGACGTAACGATGTCTGAAGGGCTTCATGAGGATGTGCTGCGTGTCTTGTCAGCCACTGGTGTGGTGCGTGAGGTGGTGGTAAGCCGACTGGACGAAAAGTGGCGCGTGTCCATCCGCCTAAGCGGTAGTTCTTCGCGCATGTTGTATGTGCGGTCAAGACGTGAACCCGTGCGCACCTGGGCAAGCCTATCGGCTGTAGGCACGTATCTGGAGTGCCTCAACCTTTTCGATTTTCACGTTCAGTTGTAGGTCTGTTTTAAAGCCTGCCTAGGCCATCCAGCTTTTAAATCAAGGACGTATTATGCCCATCGATAATCACACCGCAATAGCGCGAGCGCGAGCGCGAGCCAGCATTCAGGACCTTCGTCTTGCTACAAGCGCCAGTAATGGGTGGATTAGCCCCTACAAAACCGGACACCAACTCCCCGTTAAATTGATGCTGCCGCCAAGCGCCTGAACTCCCTCGGTGAGCGATATTTCAAGGCGCTGTGTGGATGCTGCTCGTTGTAATGCTCGAAGGCAATGGCCAGGTTACGCAGCGCCGTTTCTCGATCCGGTTTGGGCATATGCGCCACGTAGTCACGCTTGAGGGTCTTTACGAAGCTCTCGGCCATGCCGTTACTTTGCGGGCTACGCACCGGTGTCGTTACCGGTTGCAAACCGATCTGCCGGGCAAATGCGCGCGTCTGTTCAGCGGTGTACGCCGAACCGTTGTCGCTTAGCCATTGAACTGGCGTGGTGGGCAGTTGATCACCAAAACGCTTCTCCACGCTTTCCAGCATCAAGTCGCGGATATCATCGCCGCTGTATCCGGTCGGGCTCGCGACCCAGCCGATGGCTTCACGGTCACAGCAGTCCAGGGCGAAGGTTACGCTCAGTTTGGCGCCGTCCTCGCAGCGGAACTCAAAGCCGTCCGAGCACCAACGCGTATCGCTGGTTTTCACGGCGATACGGCCTTCGTGCCGACGCGGCACGCCGGGCTGTTTGATCCGGCGCTCAAGCAGCAGGTTGTGATCACGCATGACCCGGTAAACCCGCTTTACATTGATCGCAGGGAGTCGTTGCTTTTCTCGTGCACGTCGCAGTAATCCCCAGACGCGACGGTAGCCATAGCTGGGCAGCTCGCTGACCTGTTGCTGAATTTCCACTACCAACTCAGCGTCATTCACAGACCTGCTTCGCCGTACTCTGGGCGATAGCGATTGCTTGATCCGAACCGTTAATTGCGAGCGCGCCACACCGAGACATTTGCTGACCAGCTTCACTGGTCGTCCCCCGGCAACAAGGGTGAGTGCGCAATCCATTTTCGCGACCGGGCGATCTCTACGGCCTCTTTGAGGATTTCCGCTTCCATCGTTTTCTTGCCCAGCATCCGCTGCAATTCACGAATCTGCTTGAGCGCATCGGTCAGTTCCGAAGCGGGCACCACGGCCTCACCGGCACTGACCGCCGACAGACTGCCGTCCTGGTAAAGCTTGCGCCACAGGAACAACTGGTTGGCGTTGATGCCGTTGCGTCGGGCCACCACGGACACGCTTTGTCCCGGTTCAAGGCTCTCGCGAACCATGGCCAGCTTCTGGTCGGTACTCCAGCGGCGCCGGCGCTCCTGGCCGAGCAATTCGCCACCCTTATTATTGCTGTTAGTCATAAACATACCCGTTTGCCTATCCCTTATCTTAAGGGGGGAACGGTATCCTGTCTTTCATGGGGCTCGTTCAGTCTCGATAAAGCGGCACCCATTTGCGGATGACATTGACGTTGATGCCGTGGCTAATGGCGACACTGGACACGGTTGCGCCAGGTTGCAGGCATTCCTGAACGACCTGGGCTTTGAACGTTTTCGGATAAGAGCTTCGTTGGCGCATGGAAATCCTGGCGATAAGGACGATCGCGTCCGCTTAAAAATACGCGGACACCATCGCCCTTAAAGCTGGAGTTCGGAAGGTAAGTTCGCCGGACGCTTACGCATAGGCGTCCGCTTAAAAAGGCTAAAAATGGTGTCCACTTAAATTTAGGTGGACACCATCGCCTCAAGCGACGGTGTTAGGAAGGTGTGTTGCCCGGACGGTTACCTCGCTATGACAAGCTGGCCAGGAGCTTTGCGGCCATGGTCACGCTGGCCTGCAGCTTACGTTGTATGCGGCAATACTTTTCGTACAAAACCTAGGGAAACGAGCCTCGGCAAGTGGCGATCTCAGAGCGCAGGTCTTCGATCAGCGTCGAAAGTGCTAAACTGGACGCGAGGATATCACTACGGACAGCGGTAACAAGAAGATCCACACGACCAGAACTAGGTTCGTAAAGCTTTATAGTAAAGGTGCTATCTGCGCTCAATGTACAATCGCAAGATAGGGGAAAAAATGCTGATTCAAGCTTTTTTCGCAACTGAAGCGCAGAAATCACAGATCGCATATTTTATACCGAGATATGCAGTACAAGCGAGTTTACTAGACTGATATTTTGAATAGATTTTTTCAGTCATGTTCGGAAGCAAAAATGCTGACCGCCGCCACCGCATCGCTTGTCCCCCTCTGGATCTGAGATATAACCTCCCCCGCTTGATCAGCCAGCATCACACCGCGTTGTGCACGTTCGCGAGTTGATACCATGCTCGCTACCGCGTCGCGCGTCTCAGTTAGAATTCTTCCGATCATTTCTGCTATTTCCGCTGTTGAGCGGCTCGTACGCCCTGCGAGCTGTCTGACTTCATCCGCCACTACTGCAAATCCACGGCCCTGGTCACCGGCACGTGCCGCCTCGATTGCAGCATTCAACGCAAGTAAGTTGGTTTGTTCAGCAATACCCCGTATCGTGTTAACGATCGCCGTTATTTGCTCAGATCTATCACCCAAATCTCCGACCAATCGCGCGGAAATTCCAATGCTGTCAGCTATTGAACGCATCTCAATTGCTGTCTCGTGAATGACTCTCGCACCTTGCTTTGCTACTTGCTCAGTTTCAGCCGAGATATGATATGCACGTGACGCACCTAGGGAATCTTCGTGGACTTTCTCAATTCGAGCAGTGATGTCGCTAGCAAATTTTATAACCTTGATTAACTTCCCATCACAATCGTAAACAGGGTTGTAGCTTGCTTCTAACCAGACCGATTTTCCGCCCTTGGCTATTCTTTTGAATTGGCCGCTAAAAAGCTCGCCCGCATTCAGACGTCGCCAAAAATCACTGTATCCTTCAGTGCGTGTAAACTCGGGCTCACAAAACAAACTATGATGTTTTCCTTTTAATGCAGGTAACTCATAACCCACAACATTTAGAAAGTTTTGATTCGCGCATACTATATTTCCAGCTGTGTCGAATTCAATAATTGCCATTGACTTGTCAATAGCATTTAATTTTGCGCGAAGCTCTGAATTCTGAGCTACCTGCGCCGTTACATCATAAGCAAGTTTTATTATTTTCTCAACTTTTCCAGACGCTCCCAGCAGTGGGTTATAGGAGGCCTCAAGCCATATTATTTCACCAGTCTTGGTGACTCGAGCAAATGTACCAGACAAAGATTCTCCTATTATCAGCCTTCGCCAAAAAGAAGAATGTTCCGAGCTTCGACCAAAAATTTCCGTACAAAAATCTTTGTGCGATTTGTGAATTACTTCGTCAGTACCATATTCAAATAGCCGCAAGAAGTTATTGTTTGCGTTAGTCACCTTCCCGTCTGAATTAAACTCTATAATAGCCATTGATCGATCAAGAGCCGCAAACAATTCGCTAAGTTCGCTGCTTTTAGCTTCTGCATCGGCTAATTTTTTTTTCAGAGCTTTATTGAACATGAGCATGCCTTGAGAAATTGCATCGAAGTGAATGGGTTATTCAGCTGACTTAACTAAATTAACCTCTGGGCTCAGAGCCGCAATCTGAATTTAAAGGCAATTAGTCAGTGGGCTTGAAATGGAGGGGGTAACTTCAGCCCGTACACAGAGTAATTATGAATTTTCATGAGTGCCAGCAAAGGGAGAAAATAATCCTGCGTTTTTCTTTACGTCTGCGCTTTATTATTATTTTTAACAAAAATGCAATAAAAAATAATTGGATGCAGGGTTGGGCAAAAGCTATAATTATAAATTTACTGCCACAATAATTGAATTATGGATATTTACAACGCCGGCAAACTACATTTTTACAACATAGGTGATGCGTCAGATCATTTCCAGAACTACGATAATTTCATGTCGATAGTTCCTGGTTTAAATGGGGCGTTAGACTACGGGAAAAGGTTTTGTGTAATGGGTACGTCATTCGTAAGTATTTCTTATAGCCAGTCTGGGTGGGGATATAGAACGTCGAACGAACTGGATGGTTTCTTAATCACCATGCCACATTCCGGATTTATACAATGGCGAAACCGTAATGGCACACACAGAGCTGAGCGAGGTGCTGTTGTGATCGCTGATCAAAGGGAAATTCACTTCGCAAACTATGCGGCAGGTATACACTATACAACGGTATACATTTCCAATGCTGACATGGTTAAACAACTTTCCTTGATCTTAGGGTATTTGCCTAGGTCGAGAGTTTTTTTCGAAAAAACAATAAGTGAGCAATGGAAAATCAATTCTATCCAGAAGCTTGTGGAAACGATTTTAGATTTTTCTGAAAAATCATCTTTTTTTGTAAGAAAAGTTGCTGACAGTTTAAAGGAAAGCTTGATAGGTTTTTTTCTTTGTAATTTTAATAGTAATTATACCCTGAGTATCCTCGGTCCCGAAAGATCAATTATGCTAACGCCTCATTTGATCAACAGGGCAGCAGAGTATATGGAGGCTAGTGTAGACCCACACTTAACCGTATGCGAAGTCGCCGCCCATACAGGCCTAAGCGTTCGCTCTTTACAAGTGGGCTTTAAGAAATTTAAGAACACAACCCCTATCGTCTTTTTGCGAGAGCAGAGGCTAGAGAAAGCGAGGCGTATGTTCGGTATGAAAGATAATTCGCTTACACCAAAAGAAATTGCATACGCATGTGGCTTTACTAATTACCAATCCTTTTGCAAGTATTACAGCCTTAAATATTTTGTTCATCCTTCGTTCATAGGACAGCCCACCCACAGCAAGAAGTCGTGAAAGTACATTGGTTCGTAAATTTTAAAAAAATTGAGAGCGGTGATTGATTCCGGCTGGAAGATCAGCTAGCACGCAGCGTTCGCTCTCAGTAGTTTACTGCGGCCTAGTAATAGGAGCTGTTGCCGTTTTGACATAACCTATTGATCTATAGAAGAACAGGCTCATTTTTTTTGAAATTCTCACATACAACCTAACCTGTCCTGCTCGACTAATACTCAGTGATGAGCACTGGCCGAGGTTATTGAAGTTCTGACGTAAGCCATGCACACCCATACTGTCGACCTTGATCCGGTGACGACGGCCCAGTGAGCAACGATGTTCTAGATGCCATCAGCGCCGATGCCAGCAGCGGACGTGTAACCGCGTACTGATCGGAGTAATGCGCCAGACTCAGCTGGTCGTTCGTGGTCGGGTTACAGGTACGCATAGATCCGCGGCGGCCATCGGATGCAGGGGAAGCCGCCGTATTTTTCAGTCTTTGCCGTGCACCCGAAGATGCTTGAGCCCCGCGGCTTTCCTGCAAGTCGCCTGTCTGCAATTGGGCTTCGTAGGCCGGGATACAAAAGCAAGGCGCGGTCACGCAGTCCCTTGAGCGTGGCTGCCGGTGGTACATCAAGCAGCGGCTTTGCCTGATGATCGTCCAGGGGCGGTGTTTTCATTTCATTGCCCTCCATTCTAGGTCGCTTCACGCCGCGCGCCGGTTTGTTCTCCTGTAGGTGATCGAACAGGCTGGCCAGCGCGGCTAGCTTGCGCTGGATTGTGGCCTTGGCCAGGTCATGCTGTTCGAGATAGGCTCGCTAAGCCAGTACATGAGCAAGGGTTACGATGCCATTGGCAATGATGCCGGCATCTGGACATGCGCTCCGGCACTGAAACCGCGTTGGCCTGAGTGGTCGCAATGTTTGGTGCGGCGAAGCCGCACTGTGCTTACCTCTTTGCCAACCGTCGGGTGAACCGTATGAAAGTTTTGATGCACGACGGCGTCGCCCCCGCCTCTTTTTTCAATAGATCGCTCTCACCCGTGACCCGCCAAGAAGCGTTGGCGACTAACTATTTCAACTCGGCAATACTTTTCATTGCTTGCCATCCGTGTGTTATCCCTCCGCCCGCGCGAAGGGCCGTCGCGACCATGATCGCCTCGGCTACATCTTGCTTCGACGCACCCGCGTTGACAGCTCGCTTGGCGTGATCGGCAATGCAGTAGGAGCACTGCGTAGTGACTGCTACTCCAACAGCGATCAATTCCCGTGTAGCTAAACTCAGGCTACCTACATCCTTGTTAAATACAACTTTATCGAAGTTGAAGAAAGCCGCGACCATTTCGGGGGTGGCGTCTTGCAGGTCGCGCATGTAGTTTGCGTCAGCTTGATGGTTGTGCATTTTGGAGTGCCTTTTGATTTTGGTATTAGGATTAAAGATAAACTCGAAACTTTTTCATTCTGCATCTGATGCGAGCCTCCTACGGTGACCAGACGCAAACATATTGAGCCCCCTCTGTGTCATTACCCTACCGGCTGGTGTTTGCGGCTCGTATGCAGCGAGATAGGACAAACGCTCCGCCGCACGTTGGTTGAACCAATTAGCTGATAGTTGCTTTTTCTGCATTTTTTCTACATCTGAAGCAAGCGCTCTGATAATTCGGCGCTGCAACCAAGTGGACTTGGGCGGCCCTAACAGATCAAAACCTGCATAGAGCAAGCCCAGGCCTGCTGCGATCCCCAGCCCAGTGGACAGGCATTGATCAATTGCAAATGTCATGTAGTTGCTCGGCTGAACAAGCACTGCCAAAGTGAGGCAGAAACCGAGGCCGTAGGAAGCAAATTGCGGTGAGGTCATGCTCATCAGTCCCAGAAAAAGCGGTGCGGAAAGCACCAGAATCAATATCTCGAAATCGCTTGAGCCTTGGGCAAGCAAGCCGAGCACGAAGAAGATGGCAACGGGTATGGCAAACAATGCTCCTCCGAGTAATTTGGCGGTTGCAACTCGTGGGGCTGGGTGTGCAGAGAATATCTGGGAGAGTAGAACGGGTAGCACGATCATCATGATGAGAGCGGCGTGTTCGCCCGACAGGATCCATATCCAGATAGCGCTCAGGAAAACAAGTGAGCTTCTTAGGGCCGATCTGAGTCCCACTACCCAGTCACGATGTCGCTTGAACCGTGCAGAACGCTGCATACCACGCGACCCATCAACAACCGAAAGGGAGGCCCTGAGCATCGCCGAGAATACCTCGGATACTTTATCCAGACTCTCTATTAGAGCGCGTGCCGCCGTATTTTCCTGGCCTAAGGCGCGTACATTTTCATTGGGCACGCAATCCTCAAGGGTTTGAATGCGAGCAGTGGATGATAGATGATGCCGTGAGCTGCAGCCATGAGCGTATTGATCTATAAGCCGAGTCAGGCTGTCCGGTAGTTGCAGTGATTTATTATTCACCATGTGCTCAATAGTTTGTCCCCAGGCAACGATGGTCAGTGCGTTGCTAGCGGTTATCAGGGCAGCATTGCTATTGCTTGCTTGTTCATATCGTCCTGCATTGGCGTCATCGTTTATGGACGTGGCCAAGGCAATGATGCCTATGCGTTGTTGATGGACAGCTGTTGGATTTGATTGATCCTGCAGGATCGTCGAGATGTGAGTGAGGCTCAGTTCTAGTAAGTGACTTAAGCTCGTCTTAAGCACGGTCTTAAGCTTGAAGGGATAGAGGAGGACGCTGGCCAGGACGGCGCTGCCGGCGCCGACAAGAACTTCGCTCAACCGCGCGCGCGCCACCATAAAGATTGATCCGCTGCTGGGGTTTACAGGGTCGGCCATGGCAAAAAGTACAATCAGAATCGCTGTGACACTGACCAATGCAGTCGCGAACACAAAATTGACATGTCGCATTGTGGAAGCAATTGCAGATGTGATGGCAACGCATAGCGCGAGTGCACCGATAGCTAACATAGGGTTAGGCGTCAAATTGTCCAGGATCAGGATGGCTATCACAGCGCCGATCGTTGACCCTAGAACCAGACATGCGGCTTTTTCTATGACCAATCCGGCCTCTGGGCGAGCTTGAAGCATCATCGACGCCACCATCGCCCAGAAAGGCTTGTCCAGATCCTGGCTCATTGAAATTGCTAGAGCGAGCGCAACGGCACAAAGCCCTTTGCAAGCGAACACTATGCTGCGTAAGTCAGGCGCCAGGTAATGCACTAGGATAGCTCTCATGGCGTGCCCATCGCCGTGGCGCGCTCGTGAATCCTCACCGATGCGCTCATGCCTGCAATCAAGCGCGTGCTCACAGTGTCCCCGTCCAGCTTTATATCGACCGGTATGCGTTGCGCGAGTCGCACCCAGTTGAACGCCTGTTGCACTTGAGGCAGCAGCATTGGGTCTGCCTGTGTGTTGGTGTTGGCGACACCTTTGGCGATGCTCAGGACGTGGCCGGTGATCGAAGGCCCTCCGGTCATGAATGACACCTCGGCCAGGTCTCCCTCACGAATGTCGAGTAGCTTGGTTTCCTCGAAGTACGCAGTAACGTAAAACGAATTGTCTTTGACGAGTGAGAAGGCGGGAGAGCCTTGGGCTATGTAATTGCCTTCCTGCAGTCTGACGTTGATGATCGTGCCGTCAGATGGCGCCGCCACAGTTGTGCGAGCCAAGTTGATCTTGGCAATTTCCCACTGCGTCTTGTTAACTTCATATTGGGATTTGGCCAGCATGGCTTGGGAGCGGGCGTTATCCAGATCCTCGGCACTGATGGCGTTGATCCTGGCCAGTGGTACGCGGCGACGCTCCAGGAGTGCTGCAAGCTCCCAGGCATGCTTTGCGTGTTCCATCCTGGCCTTCGACTCGTTCAATAGGGAGCGATAACGGGTGGGATCAATTTCAAAAAGCAGATCGCCTTTCTTTACTGGCTGGTTGTCTTTCACTGCCAACCTGGTTACCCAGCCCGCTACATCGGGTGCTATTACCACTATATCTGCCCGGACTCGCCCATCCCGCGTCCAGGGTGAGAGTTGGTAATGTTTCCATGTCCAAGACCCCGTCAGCGCGGCGCAGGTGGCGATCAGTAACGTCACGCTCACCCTAATGGTCGGATTCATTTCCACCACCTACCGAGAAAGGCGAGTGCGGTGGCGATGTAGTAGGTGAAGAGCGACAGCACCAGCCATGAGCGCTTCCAGATCCAGCGCCGTATTACCCATTCTGGAATGAGCTGGTGTGTGATGATGGTCAGAGATGCCGCCGCACCAATGCAGATCACCATTGGGGTAATCAACAGGCCTGCGACTGAAAATTCACGAAGCATTTATCAGTCCCTCTTTTTTGTATCGCAATGCGGTAACTGTACCGCTAATTATAATCGTACCGCAATATGGTACAGTGACCAAAATTTTGGAGGTGCTGATGGACGAGCGGATTCAGGCTGGGGTCAACGATGAGCGTGGTGGGGGTATCCAAGTCATTGCCCGTGCAGCAAAAATTCTGAATTTACTGGGAAGAAATGTTGGTGGTATGAGTTTGGGCGAAATAGCCCAGGCGGTAGATTTGCCTCGTTCAACGGTGCAGCGCATCGTAGGAGCGCTCGAAGAGCAGGGAATGATTCGCAGTGAAGGCGCTGGGGGAATCAGTCTTGGAGCGGGTTTGTTAAGGCTTGTCGCGAATGCACACGTTGATCGTATGACCGTCGTACGTCCTTGGCTGCATAAGCTGAGCGAGGCGGTTCAAGAGACGGTTGTTTTTTCCAGACCTGCTGGTATTCAATTGATCGTTGAGGATCGTGTTGTTGCTGATCGTGAATTGCAGGTGATGCCACGTCTTGGTCAGCTGGATACGCCGCTGTATGGAACGTCTGCTGGACGTGCGCTCTTGGCTTTAGACAAAGATGAGGATGTGAGAACCTTGCTTGCAACTGAAGGCATTACCAAGCAGAAGGTAGTCGTGGTCCAGACTCTAATAGTCCAGTTGGAAGCTATTCGAAAGAAGGGGATTTCAAGTGACCACGGTGAGCATATCGAAGGAATCACGACGACAGCTGTTGCTTTAGATACGGTGTTGGGCCGTTTTGCAATTTCGATGCCCATTCCGACGTCCCGTTTCGAAAGGAATCGCGATTTTTGTATCGAAGAGTTGCTGCGCTGCAAGGCTGGATTGCTCAAAGAAATCGCTATAGACGGCTAACGCTCAAGTGGGGAGTGCTGAAAACTAAGCTTTCTTGATTGTGAGACGATGAAAGCTTCTACGTTGCCGGCCCCAGTAGGGGCTAACCCACATTCGAACAAGTCGTAGCCGCAGCTTGCGAGGACGTCACATAACTGCGCATCGCTATGACGCAAGGCTCCTGTGCGCTTCAGCATGCCACCATACGCAGTTGTATGACCTGTGCCTGCTGAAGAAAATAAAGTTTAAAGAGCCAATTTGTGTAAAGTTTTCAGCTCAATCGCTTTCACGGAGAAGTTGATGCCGTTCTTGAATGCCTGCTCTTGGCGATTGCTGCCGATTCACAGGGCGGCCTTCAGGGAATGTTCCATTAGAGTGGCCAGCCTAGGCTACCCCCAAGCAGGAGTATGATTTCGAGCGTAGCCCCTCAATTAGTACTTTACCTTGTAGGTAGGCGAGTCCTCAGGCCGGTTCTCTCGCCTATCATAGATCTTGGTTGTGCTGATATTGGCATGACCCAGCCAGGCCTGGACCTTGGCAATATCAGCTTCATGCTCCAGCGCATTGGTAGCTGCGGTTGCTCTGAGTCCATGGACTCCCAAGCCGTCCACCTTGATCCCCGCCTTCTTCGCATAAGCAGCCACCACGGTGTAGATGCCGTTGGCCGTGATTCCCGCGCCGGTCAGCTTGCCACGCAATGGAATGAAGAGCGGCACCTTCCTGTCCGCCCAATGGTGCCCTGAGCTTTCCAGGTACTGGTGGATACGCCCGGCCGCCACGGGGTGCAATGGCAGGTAGCGCACCTTGCCGCCTTTGCCGTGCACCTTAAGGTGTTGGATCCCGCGCCGGTCCTGAATGTCGCTCACCTGCAGCAGCGCCGCTTCTTCGCGGCGTAGTCCGTGGTAGAGAAGAACAGCCAATATCGCCCGGTCGCGCTGCCCTTTAAGTGTTGCTTCATCCGGCGCCTCGAGCAGCGCCTTCGCCTGGTGATCGCCCAGTGCCGGTGTCTTGCCTTCGTTGCTTTCAATCTTCGGTCGTTTTACCCCGTGCACTGGATTGCCACCGGCGATCGCATTGTTTTCCAGGAGGTGATCAAAAAGGCTGGCCAGCGCGGCCAATTTGCGCCGGATCGTCGCTCCCGCTAAGCCGCGATGCTCGAGCTGGGCACGCCAGGCCAGAACGTGCGATCTGGTCACCACACGAAACTCATCGGCCGAAGCCAAACCTACAAAACCGCAGAAGTCTTCCAGGTCATTTCGGTAAGCGCGTCGTGTTCGCGGGTTGTCTAGGTTGGCAAACCACTCGACTGCAGCGGATACCCGGGCCAAATCCTGAAATTCGACCGCCGTCAGCCTGCGCTGATCATTCTGGGCGGTTTTCGTCAGTTCCTGCATACCTATCTCTCTGTTGGCACCGCTACGATTACTGAGGGTCATTCCAGTCACCAAAGCAACGCGTTAAGCGATCGGCGTACGCAGATCGGATAAACGGCGATAATTGCTGATAACGTATTTCTTGGCTTGTTAAGCGCTCGATAAAAACCCGCCGAAGCGGGTTCAGGTCAGACTCGGCGGGTTGCGGCCTCATAGACCTCATCGTCGCGCCTAGCACCTACACAAAGGACCAGGACGATTTCGGTCCCGTTGATGCGGTAGACAATACGTACATCGCCTGTTCGAATCCGCAGGTAACCGGTAAGAACTCCACGGAGCGGCTTGCCAATTTTATCCGGCTCCCCTTCAGCGATGCGCTCGCGTATTACTTTCAGGATCCTCCTCGCCTCAGCCGTCCCCAGCTGTTTGAGGTCTTGCTCTACTTCGGGATGAAACCGGACGCTCCAACTCATTGGTTTTGCCTACCTGAAGTTCGCCTCCATGTCCTCAAGGCTCACTGTGTTCATTTCGTTCAAGGTGGACAGGCGTTCGATGGCCATGCGTTCTGCGCGAAGGTCTTCAAGCTCGTCTTGCAAGGCCTGATAGGCATCTACACCTACCAATACCGCTGCTGGCTCGTTGTCCTTAAAGATCACCAGGTGAGTTGTTATCCCACTGGTGACCTCCTTCAATTTCGCGCTGAAGCCGCGGACCATTGCTGTTGCGGACACAGCCTGTTCAGCTCGGTCTAGGAGTGCACTCATGCGCTTGATGCCTCGATTCGGTAGTCAGATTCAGTAGTCAGATTCAGTAGTCAGATTCAGTAGTCAGATTCAAAAATCGGTTTCAGTGTCAGATATTGGCAGCGCTGTTCTATTATGCGCATTTATATACGCATAACAATGCGCCCGTCGCGGGAGTGACGAACGGTCTAATCCCGCAGCTATGACCTGGGCCCACATCAAGCGGCCAGGGAGCAGGTGGGTTGTCTAGATCAACGTTGAAGGATCAACGCCGTTCAATTTCAACGATGGGCTGGGCGAATATACTTTTGGAGACGGTTGAGAGAGTCGCGACCGAATGGGGCTGTCACCAGGCATGGTGTGGCTATTGCCTGAGTAGCGTTGGTCCATGTGAACGTCAACATTCGACCCACAGCCGTTAGGGCCTAGAGACTATGCTACCTCTGGCTACGTAGTACGGGATTTATGTTCAAGAAGGCCCCCGCATCTGGTCACGGTGCTGGGGCCTTTTTTTGTGCCTGCTGTTCATCTATTAATACCACCCGAGTGGCAATCTCGGCGCCGCGCTCGATGCGCAGTGAATTTTTTGGATCGCGCAAGGCGATGAAAATCATTTGCAGTCCGCTGGGTCGCATGCGACCCGGCGGCGCCCGGCCAGCGCGCCGGCGGCGAAAGTAACTTGACCGCGGGGCCCGGCCGGCACCTGGTGCGCGGCGCCCCTGGGGCCCCGCCGGGCGCCCGGCCAGCACCTGGTGTCCGCGCAAGTAACTTGACCGCGACGCCCGGCCGGCGCCCTGGCGCGGCGCAAATGATTTCTTGCCAGCGCCCGGCCAGCACCTGGTGCCCGCGCAAGTAACTTGACCGCGGCGCCCGGCCGGCGCGGCGCCGGGCGCCGGCGCAATCTGCAGGCGAAAAAAAACCGCCCTGAGAAGGCGGTTTTTATGCCAGAAAGCTGAGAGGCAATCTGGCGGCGTACTGGATTTGACGACGAATTGATACTAACTGGCGCCCGGGCGGTGCGCAATATGGCCGGCCACCACTGGACGGTTGCTCAAATTTGATTAACGTATTCAACAGGCGGTTGAATACGAATCACAAGCAGGCGCAAGTGAATCGAAGAAATGCCAGAAATCTGCGTGACTGCGTGTAAAAGCCTGAATTTGCGGGGTTTTGCGAAACGAAATGACCCCGGGTTTGGGATTTCTAAAAAGCCAACCATAAGGAGATAAGCGAATAAGGATGACGGAAATTGTCTGATTACCGTTGGTCGGATAGTTGGGGTTTCTGTCACCCTGACCATGGTAGAAAGGTGGCACGTAGGATTTACTTCTGCGGGGACCTTGCACCACGCGTGAGAAACGTGCCGGCGCGTCAAGGACCATCAATGAACATTGGCGTACTGGATTTGACGACACTTCTCCAGTAGCTACATGCCCTGGCCGGTAAGGGTATGTGACGCCGAGGTTCCTGAATCAGGAAACCTTCCCTATGGATTGGTTTTTGTTTTTGCACCGTCTCTGGCGGTGGATTCGCGTATGCGCGCAAGTGATTCATGTAGCACGAGCATTTGGTTTTCTTGTGGTCTGGATCACCAATGCTGTGACCTGGCTTTGCGATCTCATGGATCGCTTAGATACCGATAACCACCTGTAACACACGGCCCCGCCTATTGGCGGGGTTTTTTGTGTCTGCATGAAAACTGTCCGGCGTGACGCGTCACGCACCGTTCAGTGCGTCGCCATGTCCGCGGAGCCACTCTCCGCGTACATGGCCCGTTTTAAGCCCGTATACGCACGCCCAAGCCCTTATCTCTTCCTGCCAGACCCACACCAAGCCCCTCACGCGTGACGCGTCACACGCCCATGAAAAAGCCTCGTACAAGGACGTTGTTCGATAAGTCGATGCAACTCGACAGGAAGTGCCTCAATAACTGCCTACCGCCATAGCTAAGAACCGGTCTAAGGTTGTCTTTCATGGATGACAGCTTTCGAGTTATTGCGGACGGTCATTCAGGTGGCAAAGAGATCCCTTGAATTGCGGTGCGCATGCGGTCTAGAGCGTCTTGAAGAACCGAGCGTGGACACGCGAGATTCAGGCGAACACATCCATCGCCGTTATCGACGAACATTTCTCCTCCTTCAAAAATCACACCGGCTCGTTCTAGGAAAAAGCGAGTGAGATTTACCGATTCAGGGAAATAGGCCCGGACATCCAGCCATGCTAGGTAGGTTGCTTCAGGAATTACGAAGCGGGCTTCAGGTAAATATTTTCGTACGTAGTTGTCCAATAGAACAAAGTTGCCGTCCAGGTAAGTACGTAGATCCTCGAGCCAGGCTTCACCATCGCGGTAGGCACCAATGGCGGCAGCCAAGCTGACTGGATTAATGAACGGATAGTGCAAATCGTTCCAGCGCTCACGTAGCACAGGGTCGGGAATAATTATGTTTGCAATCATCATCCCTGCGAGATTGAAAGTCTTGCTCACCGCCATACAAGTAATAATGTCTAGGGTTTCAGGAAATAGTTTAGCCAATGGCGTATGTTTGTAACCCTGGCGAAGAAGATCGCAATGGATTTCGTCTGATATTATCTTTATGTCGTTTGCCAGACAGATCTCTGTCATTCGAACCAATTCGCCTTCTGTCCAACGCCGGCCGGTTGGGTTGTGCGGATGACATAGAAAGAACACCTTCACCGCTGGATCAGATGCATTTTTCTCGAAATCTGCGAAGTCGACTTCGTAATGCCCGTCCTGTGCGACAAGCGGTGATGTGATAAAGGTTCGGCCGCTCTTAACGGCGGCATGCTTGAAGTATCCATAGGAGGGGCTAAGCGTCAGCACCTTGTCATCCGAGCCACACAAGTAGTGAATAAGCGCAAATAGAGCAGGTATGACGCCGAGCGAAACCATCATCTGCTCACGTGGAAAACTCCACCCATAGCGCCGCTCGCACCAGCCACGGAATGCGTCATAAAGCTGGTCATCAAGGTTCATCGTATAGCCGAATATTGGATGCCTAAGCCGATCTGCCATTGCGTCCAAGGCTGCCTGTGGGGCAGAAAACTGCATATCGGCGACCCACATCTGGATAATGTCTTCCGGTGCAATATCCAATGTAAGAGGTTCGCTACCTGGACTAAAAAGATACTTTTCATAGCCGTCGAGAGCTAAAGCGTTTGTCCCATCGCGCGGCAATAGAATGTTGAAATCATGGCCCATCGGAAACAGTCCTCTTATGTGATGTGAAATTTAAGCCTGACAGTTGTGGCCGAAGGCCTAGAAACCAAATTGCATTACCGCCTGTTACGTTGCTGGGGAATCGGCTGGGCCATGGATGACTTCACCAGAGTCTTTCATGACGTGTCGGAAGCGGGCCCCATCAAGAGCGTTCACTCTAGAGTCGCGGTAATTGCCGAGTGATCATTTTCAAAAGTGCATTTGCTTGCCTCGATGAGCACCCAGTCACGAAAGTCCCTTACCTTGGGCAGTTCGCTGAACTCAGTCCGATAGACGACGTAATAAGCCTGCGTCAGCGGACACTCCAACCCTTTATCAGCAAAGGGGCGGATCAGGCGCCCAGCAGCCAAGTCATCTCCCACCATCACGCTACGAGCTAGAGCAAGACCATGACCTTCTGCAGCCGCCTGCAGCACCGCAGCCGAGTTGTTGATCCTCAGTCCATGATTCGTAGGAATATGACTGAATCCAGATGCATCTAGCCACATTCGCCAGGTTGGGTAATCCGGATTGTTGACCATAGTGAGGTCGTGAATAAGCGTGCACTCTCCTAACGCCTTAGGTGTCAACACTCCTTGTTGGAGAAGCGGAAAGTCAGGTGAGCAGACAGGAAATATCACTTCATCCATCAAGTGGACGGCTGTCAGCCCATTCCATTTTCCAGCCCCGTAGCGCACCCCGATATCGACATGCTCAGTCTGAAAGTTTATTGCGCGGGGGTTGGTGTCCAGCAACACATTAATATTGGGAAAGGCCTGTTGGAATCGCTCAATGCGTGGCAGCAGCCATTTCGATGCAAAAGCGGGACTCACCGTTACCGTCAACTCAGCGTGTAAGCCTGCATCTTTCAGGCGGTCCAGCCCCATGCTCAAGCGAGCAAATCCTTCACGTATGTCCGGTAGCGCGGCTCGGGCCGCATCTGTGAGCAAGAGCCGCATAGCTCCACTTCCTAATCGGTTGAACAATGGCACCCCCAGCCAGGATTCCAATGCTCGTACTTGCTGTCCGACTGCTGCGGGCGTGACGTTCAGTTCGATTGCCGCAGCAGAGAAGCTCTGATGCCGGGCGGTCGCTTCAAAAGCGCGCAGCGCATTAAGATGAAGGGTGGCATTCATTGATAGTTTTTCTTTCTCGTAAATAAAATTTTTCTGCGTTGATACAGTAAAAATACTAGCTAAAGATACGCATCTGTAACGCAATCTCGCAAATAGAAAGTATCAGCTACCCAGAATTCGGAAAGGGCTGCTTTTGCACAAGATTTTTAGTACGCAGCCAACGTTGGAGAAAGGGGAATGAAGATTTTTTTCAAAAAGGTAGCGATCGTCACTGGTGGCAGTTCCGGTATCGGTAAGGAAGTTGCCAAGCGTCTGGTCAACGCAGGTGCAGCAGTCGTCATCGGAGGCCGTGACTCCGCAAAGCTTCTCGACGTGGGTCGTGAGATTGATCCATCCGGAAAGCAGGTGCGCACATTGGCCGGTGATATTGCCGAGCCCGCCCATGCACAGGCCCTTGTCGAGTTGGCGGTAAAGGATTTCGGCGGGCTAGACATCCTTATCAGCAATGCGGGTGTTTTCAATCCCAAGCCCTTTCTGGACGTCAGCCCCCAAGAGTACGACTGGTTTCTCGACACGATCTTGAAGGGGAAATTCTTCATGGCGCAGGCGGCCGCCAAAGCCATGGTGACGCGTGGCGGCGGTGCTATCGTACAGACCGGTTCGTTATGGGCAATCCAGGCCATCGGCGCCACTCCGTCTGCCGCGTATTCGGCGGCAAACGCTGGGGTACATGCGTTAACTCGCAATCTTGCCATTGAGCTCGCCGGATCGAAAATCCGCATCAACACAGTGGCTCCGGCTGTGGTTGAGACCCCGGTTTACAGCACCTTTATGACCGCAGACGAGGTAAAAGCGGTGCTGCCGACCTTCAATGCTTTCCATCCACTGGGCCGCAATGGGCAGCCTTCTGATGTTGCTAAAGCAATCTTATTTCTTGCCTCTGACGAGGCAGCATGGATTACCGGCACCATTTTGCCGGTCGATGGCGGCGTCACTGCCGGCCGCAACTGAGAGGTAACAACTAAATGAATGACTGGAACAAGTACTCAACCGAACTGATGCAAAACGTTGGTCAGTTTGCCAAGCTCGCACCTGACACCATGCGCGGCCTCAACACAATCGGCAGCACGCCCGCCAAGCATCTGGAGCCAAAGATTCATGAACTGATTGCCCTGTCTGTAGCCATAAGCACGCGTTGTGACGGCTGCATTGCGGTACATGTGCAGGCTGCACTGAAACATGGTGCGACCCGTGAGGAAATCGCCGAGGCACTGAGCGTGGCAATCGCGTTGAATGCCGGCGCCGCCCTGGTGTATACGGCGCGAGTATTTGATGCGATATCGGCATTCGAAAAACCGTGATCGGAGCGTGTTGAGGGCGAGTCCCAATACACGCGCTTTTCGCGCTCAAGATCGAGACGGTCAATCTGAAAAGCTGCGTTGATCGTCTCGTCGGCTTATACAAATGAACAACGACCAATGCTGTGACTAACCATCGAACAGCGCCCCCTCCGTTATCGCACTAGGTTTTGTACGAAAAGTATTGCGGCGTACAACGGAGGCTACAGGCCATTGTGACCATGGCCGCAAACCTTCTCATCAGCTTGTCGTAACGAGTGCCTATTCTCCATTTCTCCTTTAGCTAGCCAAGCATTCGCTCGATGATGTTCCGCGGCCGATACTTTGGACGGTAGCAAGACCGGCATTTGCGTAGCATGACGCATAGAGAAATCATCGGCTGCATTCGGTAACGGTCGCAATAGCGAGCAGGTGTTCTGCGTCACAGCCTTTGTCAGCCAGTAATCCGGTGCACAGCGTCAAGTAAAAAACGAGGGAAAGCCCCCTGCCCTGGACGATCATGAGACTAAGGCTCTGCTCGAGGCACCGGATGCAAATACGCTGAAGCGACGAAGCGGCACCGAAACCTGGCTATTCTCGTCGTGTTGCTATATCGCGGTCTGAGTCGTTAAGAAACCCAATTCGTGGTCCGCGATATCCGAAAACGCCGAGAGGTCAAGCACCTCCAGGTCCACGGCAAGGGCGGTAAGCTGCGCTTTATTCTGCTGCCCCCCTAACCATCGAACGGATCTATAGGTATCTGGAAAAGTCCGGCCACTACCTGGTCGACAGCAAAGCCCCCTTGTTTTTGCCTCTTCGGGGCCAGGCGACCGGGTCGACATTAGCGCCAATGGTATCTACGCCTTGGTGGGCCATTACGCGAAAATCGCCGGCATCGAGGTCGCGGGCCTCGGCGTGCATGGCCTGCGCGCGACGGCAGCGACCAATGCCCTGGAGCATGAGACGGACATCGCCAAGGTCCAGGCCTGGCTGGGTCATGTCAACATCGGCACGACCAAGATCTATGATCGGCGGCAGAACCGGCCTGAGGATTCACCGACCTACATAGTGAGGTATTGAAAGCTCATCTTATGCCGAGGTTTTCAAAGGTTCTTCGCTGGCCTTCCTGACTGGCAGCAATCGGCCAGCAGCAGACATTCATCGATCGCAAAAGACAGGCACTCATGCCCTGTTCGATCAACGCAAGCTCGCCTCTCTGCGCCCACAATAGGCCGATTGCTGCCTATCGCCAACGTCAGCGTTGGGTCTATTGCAGCCGATAGTGATCGAATAAAAAATCCGTCCCCTTTCTGGCTCTTTGCTGTCTTTCTGGTAAAAAGATGGCTTAATGATGGCTACATTGAAACGCGTGAGATGTAATCCATGGAATACTTGGCTAGGATCTGCTTTAACTCTCAAGGATGGCGGCGTCCCACCGGCGAGGCACGATTGCTTGAGCTTGCCAGCCCGCCCTCTTTTTCGCGGATGTTCGGCTACGGCCACGAAGAATGGTTGTTCCGGTTTGATTGGCTAATTGATGGCTGGCAGTACGGTTTTTTGCAAGGCGTGAATAATAGTCGCTCCACTGTTGCAGGCATGGAAGAGGCAGTCGACGTCACCCTATATACTTGTGAACCTTCGTCACAACGTCGATATGTCGCCAAAATTCTGGATGTTGAATGCCTCAGTTATTCACAATCCAAAGCCATTCATGCTCAGTTTGTTGCTAATGGCTGGCTGGCCGATATGCAGGCCGATATCGTGGCAGTGAATGGAGACGTTTCTACATTAGGGGATCCGAACTGGGTTAGCGGGATGATCAACGTACGTTTTCGTCAAGAGAATGTACGGTGGTATCCAGCGAACACTTATGCTGAGGACGGTGAATACGTACGAACTCTGCGACGATACCAGTTCAACGAGATCAAAAACCTCGCCCAAGCTCCGCTTGTTGACCGAATCCGCATGAATCGTAACGGTCGGCCGGATGCACCGAATCAAAATCCTTTTTTTCGCAGCGGTTCTGCCGGAAAAATATGCACACCCGAGCACGGGCTGATTCAAGCTAAGTTGCTGGAAGAATTGAAAGCTGAATACTCGAACGCGGACATTAGCTGCGAAAAAGATTTTGTAGACATCACCGTTGAAACACCCAGCGAGAGAATTCTATTTGAAATAAAATCTGATGTAGTCCCGCGTACCGTGCTTCGACTGGCGGTTGGACAGCTGCTTGAATACGGCTTTTACTATCCCTCGCAGGATGAGGATTCCCATAGGGTGACGCGACTGGTTGCGGTTGGGCGCAAAGCCATGTCACATGAAGATCAAGCGTATCTGAAGTGTTTGCAGCAGAAGTTCAATCTACCCTTGGAATATCGTGTTGTGGTCATCTGAACATAATCTTTCAAAGCCAAAAATATTCTTTTCAGTCAGCAGGTTTGGGTTTTGAGAGAATTCAGGAGTGAATATTATGATGGACAAATTAAATCTTGCTTGCAATATAAAACTAACTGAGCAAAATGAAAAATATCGGCACATCCAGAGCTATATATTCTTTCGCTCTCTGATGGGAGCTGTCCAACAAAATCACCAAGCATTAATTCTCGATCTAAAAAACTTGCAGAACCTCAGCATTAGTACCGATCAAAGTACCATTTTTGACAAGCGAAGTCGGGTGCAGAACTCACTATTAAACCTCCTGAACTCACACAAATTATTTATCGATATATTAAAGCGAAATCATGAAAAAAATGATCCAAAGATGTATGCTCGCTTTAAGGTCGTCGCCTCTCATTATTATGATGAAGATTTCAACTATCGAATGTTTGAGGTGCTACGAAACTATTGCCAACACGCCAGCACTGCGCCAATAGACATTTTTTCGGACTTTGAAGGCACCACGTACATCTTCATCAATAAGCAGGAACTAAGCAAAGACAAAAAAATCTTAAAGAAGATTGAAAAGGAGCTAGAGTCGCCATTTCATATCGAGTTTAACTCGATAGTTCTTGAGTGGATTTCTACCGTATCGCACATCTATGGATTAGTTTTAGATTATTTTGCCTACCGGGCAGGTCTAGTTATAAATGATTACTTAGATCACCTAAACAGGGATGTGATGGCTTTAAAATCTGACCCATTGGTTGCTGAGACAATGCGATCTGTAGAGATCAAAATCATAAAGACTAGGATGCTATTTCCAGTCCTGCCAGATCCTAAAATGATTTGTAAGGAAATTGTGGAAAGACTTGTAAGCCCAGAGCGTGCCAACAGATATTCAGAGATGAAGGAGATTTTTTTGGGCATAAGGTCTTCGAAAAACTCATCTAGACGAATGAAGAAACTCGGGGCGAAATTTGATTTTCCGAAATTTGACACTCTATTTATAAAAACTCTTAACAAGTTTTTGAATGGTGATG
Organism: Pseudomonas ovata; assembly: GCF_003131185.1. Taxonomy (GTDB): domain Bacteria; phylum Pseudomonadota; class Gammaproteobacteria; order Pseudomonadales; family Pseudomonadaceae; genus Aquipseudomonas; species Aquipseudomonas ovata. The sequence continues at coordinate 31,127 of NZ_QFFU01000024.1, forward strand.
GACCTTTCTGAAGCCTTCTGCCGTATGGATTCAGGATAATCTGTCGGGATTTATTATTTACGGTACCTGCCATTGGAGACACATCGAGCGGCTGCTTCTGGCCGACTGCTGCCCTTCATGACCGGCGGATTTCGACCCATAACAGCCCCTCGCGAAAAGCAGCAGTCGGCCAGGATCAGCCGTTGAACAGATATACGACCAGGCGTTTGGACGGGCTCACAATGATCACGCCAATCCGGCCAAAGGCGTAGTAGCTTCCTGGGGCATTGATAATGGCGTCAACCTCACTAATGACTGACGGATCGACATCAGTGCAAAGTAAGCGCTCCATGAACCCCACATTCCAAGCGCTTATCTGATGCTCGATGCTGTGCTCCCGATTCTCTCAGGAGCCCGTTCGCCATGATGCGACCCGACGCCAAAGTCGAAAAAGTCTATCTCTACCCCAAACCCGTCGACTTCCGAAAATCCATTGACGGCCTGGCTGCCCTGGTCGAGTTGGATATCAAGGTCGCAGTCTTTGACCCAGTGCTTTTTGTTTTCCTCAACAAGCCACGCAACCGCGTGAAGATCTTGTACTGGGAACGCAACGGCTTCTGCCTTTGGCTCAAGCGCCTGGAGTCCGAACGTTTCAAAACATCGCCTGACGTGACGGACGAAGCGATTGTGCTGACTGTCCAGGAACTCAACTGGATGCTCGACGGTTTTGACCTCTGGCGTAACCGTCCTCATCAGGTTTTGACGCCGCGATTCGTGGCCTGATTCGGTATAATCCAGGGCATGAAATCCATGCCCGACAACCTTCCCGACGATCTCCAACTGCTCAAGCAAATGCTTGCGAAGATGCAGTCGCGGGTCGGTTTTCTTGAAGAGGAAAACGCGCTGCTGCGTCAGCGCTTGTTCGGACGTAAGTCCGAGCAGACGGCTGATCCTGCCACGCCTCAGCTAGCCCTTTTTAATGAAGCAGAAAGCATCGCGGACATTGCCGACGAAGACACGGAAGAAGAGGTCGTCGCACCCGCCAAGCGCCGTGGCAAGCGCAAGCCGCTGCCCGCTGGCCTTCCGCGCATCGAGGTCATCCACGAACTGCCCGAACATGAGCTGATTTGCACCTGCGGCTGCCGCAAGCATGCCATCGGTGAGGAGATCAGCGAGCAGCTTGAAATCGTCCCGATGCAGATCCGTGTCATCAAACACGTCCGCAAAGTCTATGGTTGCCGCGACTGCGAAACCGCTCCGGTCACTGCGGACAAGCCAGCTCAGTTGATTGAAAAAAGCATGGCCAGCCCGAGCGTTCTGGCGATGTTGCTGACCACCAAGTATGTGGACGGCTTGCCGCTTCATCGATTTGAAAAAGTATTAGGTCGCCACGGCATTGATATCCCTCGCCAGACCTTGGCACGCTGGGTTATCCAGTGCGGCGAGCACTTCCAGCCGCTGCTGAATTTAATGCGCGATAGCCTATTGGCCAGCCGCGTCATCCACTGCGATGAAACGCGGGTGCAGGTGTTGAAAGAGCCTGACCGCGAGCCAAGCAGTCAGTCGTGGATGTGGGTGCAAACCGGCGGCCCGCCGGATAAGCCGGTGATCCTTTTTGACTACTCCACCAGCCGTGCGCAGGAGGTACCGACTCGCCTGCTCGATGGCTATCGTGGTTACGTCATGACTGATGATTATGCCGGTTACAACGCGCTGGGCGCCCAAGCTGGAGTTGAGCGTTTAGGATGCTGGGCCCATGCGCGTCGTAAATTTGTTGAAGCGCAGAAAGTGCAGCCCAAAGGTAAAACAGGACGCGCGGATATCGCGCTGAATATGATCAACAAGCTTTACGGCATCGAACGCGACCTAAAGACTTGCGGCGACACTGAACGCAAGATCGGCCGTCACGAACAAAGCCTGTCGATACTGGCGCAGTTGAAAAGCTGGATCGAAAAGACGCAGCCACAGGTCACCGCTCAGAACGCCCTGGGCAAGGCTATCAGTTACCTCGCCAGTAACTGGAGCAAGCTGGAGCGATACGTCGAGGAAGGCTACCTGCCGCTCGACAATAACGCCGCTGAACGCGCGATCCGCCCCTTCGTGATCGGAAGAAAAAACTGGCTGTTTAGCGACACGCCCAAGGGCGCGACGGCCAGTGCTCAACTTTACAGCCTGGTCGAGACCGCCAAAGCCAACGGCCAGGAGCCCTATGCGTGGCTGCGCCACGCACTCGAACGCCTACCGACGGCGACATCGGTTGAAGACTACGAAGCCTTGCTGCCGTGGAACTGCTCACCTGCATCGCCTAGCTGAGCGCGCCACCCATATTGAGCACGGTGGGGTTTATGGAGCGCTTACAGTGCAAAAACCGTAGTTGCATAGATAGTCGTACGTTTTCATCGGCTGGTTTTTCCCTTCGGATGGCCAACGTTTTTCAGTACGAGAGACGGGGGTTTCCTGCCAGTTTTGATAGCTGCCCCTCCAGTGCCTAGATGGGTCAGGAGGATTGGCTGGCAGTTTTTTGAAGAACGATAACCCCGCGCCAGCCCTTATAGCCGTAGTCGGCGGCAACGGATAGACGCGGATACCTGACTCGTTGCCTCCCGGCCCAAAGCCCCATGACTCCTCGCTGAAGTAGGTCACCGCCGTGACGCCCAGTGCGTCTGGAACGAAACTCAGCCGGAAGACTTTCTCGTGCTGTTCAACTGCCCACCACGCCGCCGCACCACAGGTCAGCACCAGCAGAAGGAACACGATTGAACGGCGGAGAGACCGGCGAATACGATTCATGGCAGCTTCATCCTTGAAAAAAAATCTTCTGCTCAATGACCTGCGATCGGCAACTGTCGAATAGGTAGAAACCAGCCATGAGCGGTCCTCTAAAGCTTGTGAGAGAGTCCGAGTTAGGTTTTCCACGCAAGAACAGGCTCTTCCTTTTATGGAATTGAATCGCCCAACTCACTACGACATCGCATGTCACTTCTGCGTCAGCCGTATTACTGATGCAAGCATTAAACCTGAATCAGACTCCTACTAGCGAATTTATGCTCGATAGCATGTCCGCTTCTGGCATGTCCGAGCCAGGCCTGGACCTTGGCGATGTCGGCTTCATGCTCCAGTGCGTTGGTGGCCGCGGTGGCCCTGAGTCCGTGCACTCCAAGGCCGTCGACCTGAATCCCGGCTTTTTTCGCATAGGTCGTCACCACGGTATAGATACCGTTTGCCGTGATGCCGGCACCGGTCAGCTTGCCACGCAACGGGATGAATAGCGGCACCTTCCTGTCCTCCAGATGATGCCCTGAGCTTTCCAGGTACAGGTGAATGCGTCCAGCTGCCACCGGGTGCAACGGCAGGTAACGCATCTTTCCGCCTTTGCCGTGGACCTTTAAATGCTGAATACCGCGGCGCTCCTGAATGTCGCTCACCTGCAGCAGCGCCGCTTCTTCGCGGCGTAGTCCGTGGTAGAGAAGAACAGCCAATATCGCCCGGTCGCGCAGCCCTTTGAGGGTCGTTTCATCCGGGGCTTCGAGCAGCGCCTTGGCCTGGTGATCACCCAATGCCGGCGTCTTGCCTTCGTTGCTTTCAATCTTCGGTCGCTTTACCCCATGCACGGGGTTGCCGCCGGCGATCGCATTGCTCTCCAGGAGGTGATCAAAGAGGCTGGCCAGCGCGGCCAATTTGCGCCGGATCGTGGCACTCGCCAAACCGCGATGCTCGAGCTGGGCGCGCCAGGCCAAAACGTGGGATCGGGTGACCACGCGAAACTCATCGGCCGAGGCCAAGCCGACGAAACCGCAGAAGTCCTCCAGGTCATTCTGGTAGGCACGGCGGGTTCGAGGGTTGTCCAGGTTGGCAAACCACTCGACTGCAGCGGGTACTCGGGCCAAATCCTGAAATTCGACCGCCGTCAGCCTTCGCTGAGCGTTCTGAGCAGTGTTCGTCAGTTCCTGCATATCTATCTCTCTGTTGGCACCGCTACGATCACTTACGGTCATAACAGTCACAAAAGCAACGTTCTAAGCGATCAGCGTACGCAGATCGGATAAACGGCAATAATTGGTGATAACGTATTTTATCACCAGTAATTGACCGAAAGCCTTCGCATGCCTCGAAAGTCATAAATCAACCTAATTTGCTGTTTCAGTATTGACAAGAAGGGAAAAAAAGAGTCGTTCCTGAATCGTGCAGAATCCTAAAAGAATGTGTATATTCGTATATGTGAATATACATATCCACTAGGAGTGCTCATGGATCTGCTACCGGCGACCGTCTTCAAATGTCTTGGCGACGAAACGCGCACACGCATCATGCTCATGCTCGCTGACCAAGACGAGCTCTGTGTTTGCGAGCTGATTTGGGCGCTGGATGATAGCCAGCCGAAAATCTCTCGGCATTTAGCCCAACTTCGTAATTGCGGGTTATTAGCGGACCGCCGTCAGGGACAGTGGATTTATTACCGCTTGCATCCACAGTTGCCCGAATGGGTTATGCAAGTGCTCCAGATAACACGCAGTGCTAATCAGTCCTGGATTGATCAAGACGTAAGCCGTCTTGCATCAATGGAAGGTCGTCCGGTCCGTCAGGCCGCGTGCTGCTGATTTCGCTGGAGCGTCTCCATATGGTTGCTGCAATCACAATATTCGCTTTGACACTTATGTTGGTCATCTGGCAGCCGAAGGGCTTAGGCGTAGGCTGGAGCGCCGCCGGCGGCGCAGTACTGGCTTTGCTTACGGGTGTGGTTGGTTTAGGCGACGTACCCACGGTATGGGCCATCGTGTGGAATGCAACGGCCACTTTTATCGCCGTCATCCTCATTAGCTTGTTACTGGATGAGGCCGGATTCTTTGAGTGGGCTGCCTTGCACATGGCCCGGTTGGGCCAAGGCAAAGGCATCCGGTTGTTCATCCTGATGATCCTGCTGGGCGCCGCTGTTTCGGCCCTGTTTGCAAACGATGGCGCTGCGTTGATCCTGACCCCCATCGTCATTGCCATGCTCACAGCCTTGCGCTTTAGCCCGGCGTCCACCCTGGCCTTTGTCATGGCTGCAGGTTTCATCGCGGATACCGCGAGCCTACCGATGGTGGTGTCCAACCTAGTCAATATCGTGTCAGCGGATTTTTTCCAAATAGGCTTCGCTGAATATGCTTCGGTGATGTGGTCCGTGAACATAGTCAGCGTGATGGCGACCTTGTTCATGCTGTGGCTGTGCTATCGGCGCGACATCCCTACTACCTATGATCCACAGCAGCTTCATGCGCCTGAGACTGTAATCCGTGACAAGGCTACCTTCGTCGCCGGCTGGTGGGTCTTGGCATTACTGCTTGTCGGCCTGTTCGCGCTGGAGCCGATGGGGATCCCCATCAGTGCGGTGGCAGCCAGCTGCGCACTCATCCTTCTGGGGATCGCCGGCAAAGGTCGCGTTATTTCTACCCGTACGGTTATCAAAAATGCACCGTGGCAGGTCGTGGTGTTTTCGCTAGGGATGTACCTGGTGGTTTATGGGCTGCGCAACGCAGGGCTGACTGACGCTCTCACGTCTCTGCTCAATATCTTCGCAGAACAGGGCCTGTGGACTGCAACTATGGGTACCGGTGTGGTGGCCGCATTGCTGTCGTCTGTTATGAACAACATGCCCAGCGTGCTTATCGGTGCCCTATCGATTCAGGACAGTCAGGCCACAGGCGTGGTCCATCAGGCCATGGTGTACGCCAACATCATCGGCTGCGACTTGGGCCCCAAGATCACTCCGATCGGTAGCCTGGCCACGTTGCTGTGGCTCCACGTACTGGCTCAAAAACACATCCGCATCACGTGGGGATACTACTTCAAAGTTGGCAGCCTGCTGACCATCCCTGTTCTGCTTATTACCCTGGCCGCACTCGCTTTGCGGCTCAGCATCCAAGCCTAGGAGCCACCGATGAAAATCCTTTTCATGTGTACCGCTAATAGCTGTCGGAGCGTGCTTTCTGAGGCGCTGTTCAACCACTTGGCCCCTGAAGGCGTCACAGCAGTGAGCTCCGGCAGCTTTCCGAGCGGACGACTCAATGCACAGGCGGTCAGTACCCTCCAAGCGCTCGGCATTGATACGTCAGTGCTACATAGCAAGGGCTCGGAGAGCTTCCAGGACAATCCGCCTGACGTTGTGATCACCGTCTGTGACAAGGCTGGAGGCGAGCCCTGCCCTGTCTATTTTGGCCCTGCTATCAAGAGTCATTGGGGGTTGTCTGATCCCTCGGATATCGTTGGCAGCGATGAGGAAAAGCAGGCAGCCTTTGATGGTACCGTGGCAACTATCCGGAACCGATTTACGGCCTTCTTTGCTTTGGATTTGGATGCGCTCAGTTCAGCAGAGCTCAAGCATGCGTTGGACAGGATTGGAGCGCTGTAATGATCGAGCCTACATCCGAATATCCGGAAGACTTTCCCAGCCTGGACCTAACCCTGCTCGATGTGCCTACGCCTGAGAAGCTTAGCCAGGGTATGCAGCCCGATCACAAGCCTCGCATCCTGTTGCTTTATGGATCCACCCGTGAGCGCTCGTTCAGTCGGTTGCTGACCCAAGAGGCAGCGCAACTCCTAAACCTCATGGGCGCAGAGACGGCCATCTTCGACCCTTCAGGTCTGCCGTTACCTGATGATGCACCGGTGGAACATCCAAAAGTGCAGGAACTGCGCGACCTGGTGTTGTGGTCCGAGGGTCAGGTGTGGTGTTCGCCGGAACGGCATGGATCGATGTCGGCCGTGTTCAAGGCGCAGATCGATTGGATACCTTTGGCGTTGGGCGCACTGCGACCCTCGCAAGGCAAGACGTTGGCTGTGATGCAGGTATGTGGTGGATCCCAGTCATTCAATACGGTCAATCAACTTCGTATCCTGGGCCGCTGGATGCGTATGGTCACGATCCCGAATCAATCCTCGGTACCCAAAGCCTTCCTTGAGTTTGACGAAGCCGGGCGCATGAAGCCGTCTGCCTACTACGATCGGGTAGTGGACGTTATGGAGGAACTGGTGAAATTCACGTTGTTGGTACGAGGTCGAGAGACTTACCTGGTAGACCGCTATTCGGAACGCAAGGAGGTGAAATGACCCCCAAATGTTGGACAGGGTTGGTTTCAAGCAACGAGCACTGGTCTGAACGGGAACTAGAGAGGTGGCCTCTGCGAGATCGCCTCACGCAAGGTATCAAACGATGCTTCGCTAGGACTCACCAACGCAAAGTTGTAGCCCTGTCCTGACCAATAGTCAGCCGTAACATCGCTTTCCCTACGAGATCCGTGGCCAACGTCGCGCTGGCTGTTGGGATGCCGCACATAGAAGATCACTTGGCGCCCTTTCGTATCCCGGTAGAGCACCATCGCGGCGGCGCCGGTGTCCGTGGCCATGAGACGACCACCCACTGGGATCAAGCCGAAGCGCTCCAGGTTAGGGAGGGCGGGCGCCTGCACAAATGTCCTTTCAAGCCAATGCTGAATCGCACCGTCCTGGCCGGTTACATCGACTGGCGGCCGCCCCTCGGCGCTCGCAAATAGTCGATAAGCCTCCACGGCATCCGCCATTGGAACGTGCGCCCGCCGCAGCATCGATTCCCGTGCCTGCCACCCTAAGCCGCTACCCAGGCCTAACGTCAGCACTAGCGAAGCGAGATAAGTCATACGTCTTTTACGTCTGGCGACTATCCGGTGTCGCACGACTGCTGGCATAAGGTGTGTCGGTAAAGGCTCAAGCACGGGAGAAAAAACCAGCCGTAGCCGACGATTCTGCTCGCGGATATCAGCTACCCGTGCGGCATCTTCCGGATGGGTTGCAAGATAGCGCATCACCTCCTCGTGCCGCAGCGCATCCAACTGATTGTCGGCATAAGCCATCAACTCTTCAGGAGTAGGAGGTCGATACATCATTTCAATACTCGCAAAGCGGCGGTAGCCAAAGGACTTTCGTGGATCTGTCTCAAGGCCGCGCGTGCCCGCGCCAAACGAGACATGACGGTTCCCAGTGGAATGCCAAGCGCCTGTGATACATCGCGATAGCTCATGCCTTCCACCGCGACCAACAGCAGCAGGGCACGCTGTTCGTCATTGAGTCTCTCAAGATTCGTCAACGCTTCTTGATCCAGATAGATCGTCTCAGCCGAAGGCTCAACCGGGACCTCTTGGAATCCCAGCCACTCCAACAGACGACCATAGCGGCGCTCACGACGTCGGCCATCAACGAATTGGCGGTACAGGATGGTGAACAGCCAGGCTCGCACATCACCGGCGGGACAGCGCGTGTTCCCATGCGTAAGCGCCCGTTCTAGACAACTCTGGACCAAGTCATCGGCGCTGGCTTCGTGACGAGTAAGCGATCTTGCGAAGCGACGCAGAGACGGTAGTAGCTGAGAAAGCATGGCGTCATCAAGCATGGACATTCCCCTGGTATCGCTGACAGACGCTTGAGCTGACCTTTTATTCCCCACAATTTTTATTTTTGTAGGTATGGAATAACCCAGACCGTACAAACGTCTGCATTGGAAACTCACCAGTCTGCTGGAGCGCCACGTGTTTTCAGTCAAACACCCGTTGTTGGCAGTCACCCTTCTGGTGCTCGTGCTTCCCATTGCCTGGGCCGAACCTGATAGCAGCGCCGCCACGGCGCAGGCCGACAACCGTCAGGCCATGGATCAGATGATGGCCGCGATGCACAAGCCCAGCAGTGGCAACGTAGACCGCGACTTTGTGACCCAGATGACGGCACATCACCAGGGTGCGATCGAAATGGCACGGATCCAATTGCGGTATGGCCATAACGAACGCCTACGCCGTCTGGCCCAAGAGATCATTGTCACCCAACAACAGGAAATCGCCGTCATGCAGCAGGCGCTTTCTGAATTGCCCGCCTCTCCAACTCGGTAATCCTCATGCCTCGATTGTCGCTCACCCCGCTCGCCGCTGTGTTGTTAGTAATCTCCTGCACCGCTTCAGCCGGTCAAGTTCCGCGTGCTGCTGCACAACCGGACATCACGATTAGTTCCCAAGACCGTGTGTATACGGCGGAGCAGTTCTCCAACACGGTATCGGTGATTGATCCCAGCACGGAAAAATTGCTCGGCGTCATCACCCTAGGCGACAGCCAACCCAAGAACTTGAGTCCTTTGTACAAGGGCGAGCTACTGGTGCATGGCTTGGGATTTTCGCCAGATGGGCGAACCTTGGCCGTCGTAGCGATAGGCTCGAACTCCGTGTCCTTCATCGACACCGCCAACAACCAGGTGAAGGGTAAAACCTATCTGGGTCGCGCGCCTCATGAAGCCTTTTTCACCCCTGACGGCAAAGAGCTCTGGGTCACGGTACGGGGCGAGGACTATATCGCCGTGATCGACCCGGTGACTTTCAAAGAGAAGACGCGAATTGGCGTACCGCCAGGCCCCGGCATGCAGATCTTCTCCCCTGATGGCCGCTATGGCTACGTCTGCTCCTCGTTCACTCCGGAAACCGTAGTGGTTTCGGTTGCCGAGCATCGAATTGTTGGCCGCGTCGCTCAGGCGAGTCCCTTCTGCCCCAACATCGCTGCGTCTGCAGATGGCCAACAGGTCTGGCTCACCCTAAAAGATGTCGGTAAGACCCAGGTGTTCGCAGCCAAACCGCCGTTCAGCTTGATTAAGACGCTTGATACTGGCGCGATCACTAATCACGTCAACTTGGTTCGCAATGCCCGCGGAAGCTTCGCCTATGTAACGGTAGGCGGAGAAAATCGAGTCAAGGTCTTCCGAACCGATGATTTCAGCCAAGTCGCCAGCATTCCTGTTGGCGCTTTGCCCCACGGTCTCTGGCCGTCAGGAGATGGCACGCGGTTGTACGTGGGACTAGAGAATGCTGACAGTGTGGCCGTCATCAATACGCTGACCAATAGCGTTGAAACCACTGTACCCGTGGGGCAGGCGCCCCAGGCTTTGGTCTACGTTCCCCGCGCCGCTACCCAGGGCGCTGGGCTGGCAAATCTTAAGCCGTTAGGGAGCGCCGCCAAGAGTATTCAGATCGCCCTGGCTCCGCCGGGTCAACACGAACGTCATACCACTCAGGTGACACTTTTCGACCAGGGCTTGACTCAGGTCCTGCAGGCCTCGGTTACGGGCCTGGTGGCCAAGCAGCCCTATGTACTAGCGTTGGCTCGTCATGCAGACGGTAGCGGCGCTCTTGAGTCTCTCGCCGCTTTTCAAACCAATCCCGCCGGCGCAGCTATCGTGAATGCGGTAGGACCGATACGCCAACTGGTTCAGCAATCCCAGGCGGATGAACAGCGCTACCTCGTCATCGCACCTGGTGCAGCCGATGCGCCAGGTGCTCCCGTGCAAGTGCAAGTGCTCCAATCGAAATACTAATAACCAATAACCATCGAGGTCCAGCATGCTCAGACAAGTGTTGATTGCCACTGCCATTTTCTCCATGACAGGGCTGGCCGTGGCGGCCACGCCCGCCAAGGTTGGCGACACCACCTTGGGTAAGGTGCTTGTGGATGAAAAGGGTATGACGCTTTACACCTTCACCAAGGACAGCGAGGGTAAGTCCGCCTGCAACGGCCCGTGCGCCAAGAACTGGCCGCCGCTGATGGCACCGGCAGGGGCCAAGAGCGGTGACGGCTATACCGTAGTACAGCGTGAGGATGGTAGCCAGCAATGGGCCTATAAGGGGCAGCCACTCTATACCTGGGTAAAGGACAGCAAGCCCGGTGAAACGACCGGTGAAGGTGTCAATCAAGTCTGGCACGTCGCGAAGCCTTGATCGTGGAGCAGTCCCTGCGGACAGCGGGGACTGCTTATCTATTTAGTAGATTACTTTTTATATCATATTCAATTTTTCAGATAATCGAGCCGGGCTAGACTGTTTGCATTCCTCAGCGGAGCTCACCTCATGACATTAAAGGATGCTATAGCCCTGCGCACCGGCGGCAAGCCGCTCAGCCAGCTCAAGCAGCCGCTCGAAGTCGTTCGCCAGTTCACCCCCAACTGGTTTGCGGCAACGATGGGCACCGGTATTTTGGCAATCGCCTTAGCGAGTTTTCCCGCGTCGGTACCCGGCTTGCGTCTGATCGCCGAAGGACTGTGGCTGTTCAACATTTTGCTTTTCGTTCTATTCAGCGGCTTGTATGCCGCTCGCTGGATCTTGTTCTACAACGAAGCCAAGCAAATTTTTGCCCACTCCACCGTATCGATGTTCTTCGGCACCATTCCGATGGGGTTGGCAACAATCATCAACGGAATGCTGATCTTTGGGCTGCCACGATGGGGTGAGGTGGCTGTCACGATTGCCACCGGACTTTGGTGGGTCGATGCGGCCATGGCACTGGTTTGCGGAGTAGCGATTCCGTACCTGATGTTTACTCGTCAGCAGCACAGCATCGATCAAATGACGGCGGTATGGTTGCTACCTGTGGTAGCCGCCGAAGTGGCCGCTGCCAGTGGCGGGCTGTTGGCACCGCACCTAGCCGATGGCGGGCACCAATTCACCGTGCTGGTGACCAGCTATGTGCTTTGGGCCTATTCGGTACCTGTCGCCCTAAGTGTCCTCGTGATCCTGCTATTGCGGATGGCACTGCACAAGCTGCCTCACGAGAACATGGCTGCATCGAGCTGGTTATCGCTTGGCCCCATTGGTACAGGTGCGTTGGGTCTGCTCGTGATGGGCAGCGACGCGCCGGTCATCTTCGCTGCTCACGGTATGGCCGGAATTGGCGCCGTCGCGCAGGGGCTAGGCGTAATTGGCGGGATCCTACTATGGGGACTCGGCTTGTGGTGGATGAGCCTTGCCATACTGATCACGCTGAAGTACGCGCGCCACGGCATCCCTTTCAACCTGGGATGGTGGGGTTTTACTTTTCCACTGGGCGTCTATGCCGTCACGACGCTACGTTTGGGAAGCACGCTTGGGTCAGGTTTCCTTACCGTCTTCGGTGCCTTTTTGGTCGTCGCCTTGACTGCTCTGTGGGCGGTGGTCGCGGGACGCACCCTAGCCGGTGCCTACCGCGGGACGCTGTTCGTCTCGCCTTGCATTGCTCATCTGCAACCACGCAAATGAGGTCGATTAGGTGGCGCCTCGCTGAGCAACGCTACCAAGCTAGGACCATCAGCCCACTCTCTACGACGAGTGAGCTGATGAGTCCGCAAATGGGGCTCAGTGAAAGCCATCCCTTGATGCCGTTGGTTACCGCGGCCGCCTTAACCGATTCAAAGGTGCGTCAGCTCAGGACGAGGATGACTCTGTCTCTTGGGAAGGGCGGTGGCGTCCTACCGTGCCAATCTCGGCAGGCGTCTTGATGTAGAACAGTGCCAAGTCTTCCGATTCGAGGCGTTGAAACAGCATGTCGTGTTGAATTTGAGTCAGCGCCATCGTTACCTGGATGGGCTGATCGGCAAGCTCAAAAAATGAGCGGAGTGGCGTTTTCCATCTTGGCCAAAGCCTTCAGCCGCCACTGACAACGTTGCGCCACTTAGGTGAAGCTCTTTAGCAAGATCCAGAGTAAGCGGCTGGTGAACACGTCTTCCATTTTGATGAGGGCATCGCGTGGTCTGACCGTCATCTCGCATTGGCCGACGCGAAATCCTTGATCACACTGAAAAAGGTTTCAAGAGAGCGGGAGATAAACTTGTCTCTGTGATAAATCGCGTGCAACTGCCGTTTGTGCTCAGGAATCATGTGGTTCAACGAGATCAGGCTCCCCTCGGCGATGAGATCTCCAACCACCCAATAGGAAAGGCAACTGATTCCGACGCCAGCCGAGACCATCCGCTTGATAGCTTCTGAACTGCCAATCTGCCGGGCATTGCGCCAGGCACCCAGGTGTGGAAAAAGCCAGCGCTGAACCTCTTCAGCCGTACCCGATCCCTCTTCGCGTACCAGCCAGCGCGCTTCTTGCAGGTCACTAAGCGAAAGCCGCCCCTTGTGTGCCAGAGGGTCATCTGCCGCTGCGACAATGATCAACTCGTCTTCACACCAGGGCTGCACGGCCAGAGTGGGCTGATGGCTCGGCCCCTCGACCAGGCCAACGTCAATTGACAATTGTGCCGCCTGCCGGGCGATCTCTGCGCTGTTGCCCAGGATGACATCGATCTGTGTCCCGCCGGCACGCTCGGCCATGTGTTGCATCAGCAGCGGCATGATGTAGTTGCCAATCGTCGTGCTGCAACCTACCCGCAGCCGCGCGACCACGTCAGTCCGAAAACCACCCTCGATCTCCAGTGCAGCCTCCAGCAGGCGGATAGCCTTGGGCAATAGTGCCTGGCCGTTTTCGTTGAGCACCAGGCGTTTGCCGACGCGGTCGAAGAGTCGAATATCCAATGCGCCTTCGAGTTCTTGGAGTGCTGCGCTGGTGGCTGACTGCGAAAGAGCGAGGGTTGCGCTGGCTTGGGTGGTTGAACCCAGCTGGGCGATAGCGCGGAAGATGTGGAGTTGCCGAAGTGTGAGCTTCACTTTCTTACCTTGAAAATAGGTATGCCATATTCAAAATATCCGTTTTTCCAGATAGATGCATGCCGCTATTCTGAACCTGTTGCCGCATCGCAATCATTCGGAGGTTTTATGCGCGAGATCAGCCTTATCAAGGTCATGCAGGGCGGCCAGCCGCTCTCGGCGCTTTCCAATCCCAAGGAAGCGATTCGACAGTTCACGCCTAACTGGTTTGCCGCAACGATGGGCACCGGCATTCTGGCCTTGGCCCTGGGGCAGTTGCCGGGTCACAGTATGCTGCTTACAGGTATTGGGGAGGCGCTTTGGCTGTTCAATATCCTGCTGTTTACCGTCTTTACCCTGATGTACGCCGCCCGCTGGGTGTTCTTCTTCGATGAGGCCAAACAGATCTTTGGGCATTCCACGGTTTCGATGTTTTTCGGCACGATACCGATGGGCCTGGCAACGATCATCAACGGCTTGGTTCAGTACGGCCTGCCGAACTGGGGAGACGGTGTGATCCCCTTGGCCCATGCGCTCTGGTGGCTGGACGTCGCCATGGCACTGGCGTGTGGGGTGCTGATCCCGTTCATGATGTTTACCCGGCAGGAGCACAGCATCGATCAGATGACTGCTGTATGGCTGCTTCCTGTGGTAGCGGCGGAAGTGGCAGCGGCGAGCGGCGGTACCATCGCACCGCATCTGGCTGATACCAGTGCTCAGTTCACGATGCTGATCACCAGCTACGTCTTGTGGGCCTACTCGGTTCCAGTTGCCTTAAGCATACTGGTTATTCTGGTACTGCGTCTGGCACTTCATAAATTGCCCCATGAGAGCATGGCGGCGTCGTCTTGGTTATCGCTGGGGCCAATTGGCACGGGCGCTCTGGGCATGTTGGTCATTGGTAACGATGCACCGGCAATCTTCGCTGCCCACGGCATGTCAGGCGCCGGCGTGGTGGCCGGGGGTATCGGGGTAGTATCGGGTGTCCTGTTCTGGGGCTTGGGCTTGTGGTGGATGCTGTTGGCGCTGTTGATCACCGCGCGTTATGCCAAGGGCGGCATACCCTTCAATCTTGGCTGGTGGGGCTTCACATTCCCGCTGGGGGTATATGCGGTGACCACGCTGAAGCTCGGCGCGACGCTGAACTTGGCCTTTTTTGATGTGCTGGGCATTATCCTGGTGATGATGTTGGCCATCATGTGGCTGGTGGTTGCGACCAAAACCGCTGCCGGTGCATACCGTGGCAATCTATTTGTATCGCCTTGTATCGCGTCGCTGAACGCCAAACGCGCCAGTCGCTAACGATCAGACACTCGCCACGTTCGCCGCCCGGGCCAGCGTGGCGACAATGTCTTTAGCGACATCAGGATGCTGACACACCGAAAGCGGGCTTGGGTGCGGCATGGCGAACAGCCTGACCTCGGGGCGATGATGCTCGATTTCGGGTGCCGCTCTTTGAGCCACGCGTCCAGCCAAGACCACGACGCGCAGGCACGGGAGCAGATCCATTACCTCTTTCAGCAGTGTGACGCCCTCTGTGATTTTCGAGCGGGTGATCGCTTCGGCAGGACTGTCCAGCTTCGGCAGCCACGGATAGATATTCCACAAAATGGTCTGCTCACGCGCGAGGCACGCCTGTTCAAGGAAGCGCTTCAGGTTGCGCTGGGAGGGCCCTGTGTTGTCGCGGGAAACGAAGCGTGGCCACGAGCAATCCCTGGCCGGAGATTCCAGCAATATCAGAACAGACGCATCGACCCCACCATCCAGCGGATCAAAGTACGGCAGTCGTCTAGCTCCCAGGCTCCGGGCGTCTACCCACTTGTTCAGAATACCAGCAGGCTGGGAGTACAGACGATGTCTGCGGGTATCTTGAATATTCATCTAGTCTCTAGGCGTCGAGGGGAAACCGTGCTCGCGTCAACGATTGCGAAGCACTATTTACGTGACAATCGCGCGAGTGATATGTTGCTTCTAAGGAGATGGCATTCCTCCTCACAACCGCCCCGTGCTGATGATGCCTACGTGAACCCTGGACAGGGTGCGTAGGTGTGCCCCCTGTCCGCGAATCTAGGACAGGAAATTGACTCAAAATTCCGTATTAACTCTCTATCGCAATCTGCGGTTATCAGCACCTCCTCGGCCCTACCAGCTTCGAGGAGATTTGCAGTCATGCTGAAATCACTCTTTGTCATCGCCATCGGCGCATCACTTGGTGCCTGGTTGCGCTGGCTCTTGGGTATGAAGCTCAACGCTCTGTTCCCGACTATTCCCCCAGGCACTGTAGTGGCGAACATGGTCGGGGGATACATCATTGGCCTAGCCATCGCGCTCTTGGCCGCATCTCCCTCCTTAAGTCCAGAATGGCGCTTGCTGATAATCACGGGCTTTTGTGGGGGACTTACCACCTTTTCCACCTTTTCAGCCGAAACAGTTGCCCTCATCCAAGAAGGAAGATTGCTGTGGGCGCTCGGCTCAATTTCATTGCACGTTGTAGGTTCGTTAGCGATGACCGCTGCCGGACTACTTTCCTACCAAATGATTGGTACTCGCTGAGGAAATTGAAATGAAAGGCTATATGGTCGTTTTCTTCACCCAACAAAACCGTCGTTATCAAGGAAAGATGCTCGGCGAATGGATCGTCGACATAGCTAAGGAAATGGGGCTGCGCGGTGCCACGCTATGCACCGGAATCGAAGGTTTTGGACACACTGGAAAACTTCACTCATCGCACTTTTTTGAGCTGGCTGATCAACCTACCGAGATTCGCTTGGCAATGACGGAGGAGGAGTCAGAGTTATTATTCAAGCGACTGGACTGTGAGGAAATTTCGGTGTTTTTCACAAAAACGCCAATCGAGATGGGCACACTTGGAAAAGCGCCTTCCAGCGCAGCCCCGTCTACAACTTCGGAGCTATGAACATGAGCTATACGGACATTTCAGCTGGTAAAGCGATTCCCGATGACTTCTTCACCGTTATTGAGATCCCTGCAAACCACTCGCCGATCAAGTACGAGGTGGACAAGCCAAGCGGACAGATCTTCGTTGACCGCTTCCTCAGCACGCCGATGTTCTACCCGGCCAACTACGGGTTCATTCCAAATACACTGAGCGATGACGGCGATCCTCTCGACGTCCTAGTGATTTGTCCTTACCCGGTATCACCTGGCGTTGTCATTCGTAGTCGCCCGGTTGGTGTGATGTACATGACGGACGAAGCTGGAGCGGATGCCAAGGTGATCGCAGTGCCTCATGAAAAACTCAGCTCTATGTACAGCGACGTTAAGGAGTGCTCAGACCTGCCTGCATTACTCCTCGCGCAGATCCAGCACTTCTTCGAAAACTATAAGGCGTTGGAACCGGGTAAGTGGGTAAAGATGGGGCGATGGGGTAGCGCAGATGAGGCTAGGGAAGAAATCCGCAAGTCAGTAGCTGCCTACGTTCCAAAGAGGCTGATGTCTCACTAGAGAATCTGGACTGTTAGAGTGAACCCACTTATGCGGAAGTAGCTCAGTAATCTCACTCGCCCGCTGTGTTGGCAGGCGGGTGAGCACGTCCTTTAGGTACGCATACGGATCATGTCCATTGAGCCGTGCCGTCTGGATCAAGCTCATAATTGCAGCCGCACGTTTACCGCTGCGCAATGAGCCCGCAAGTAGTAGTCGATATAGGCCCGAATTGCTACTGCCAGCTCCTCTACGCTTGAGAACCTGTTGCAGTGGAAAAGCTCAGATTTTAGTACTGCAAAAAAGCTTTCCATTGCCGCATTGTCGAGGCAATTGGCTCGCCTTGACATACTCTGAGTCAGTCCATGCTGACGGATCAGCTGTTGGTAGGCAGGGTATTGATAGTGCCAGCCTTGATCGGAATGGATGAGCGGTTTCTCATGAGGCCGAAGGGTCTTCAATCCGTCTTTCAACATACGTAAGACCATCTCGAACGATGGGCGCTCACTTATCTCGAAAGCCACAATTTCCTTATTGAAGAGGTCAAGAATCGGTGACAGGTATAGCCGGTTTTGATTGACACGAAACTCCGTTATGTCAGTCGCCCACCGCTGATTGGGCTGCGGTGCGGTAAAGCGGCGTTCCAGCAGGTTAGGCGCCACGCAGGACTCCGGCCCTGTGAATGGACGATAGCGACGGCGTCGCAGCGTGCACTTTAACGACATTTCGCCCATCAGCCGCTGTACTGCCTTGTGATTGATCTGCTGCCCCTGATTGCGTAGCGCCTGCGTGATGCGGCGATAGCCATAGCGACCCCGATGATGCGCGAACATCGTCCGGATGCTCTCTTTGCGGGCACCTTGTTTGTCTGGTTGGCGAGTGACCTTGAGGTGGTAGTAGAAGCTGCTTCGAGGAAGACATGCTCCCTGAAGAAGCGCATCAAGTGGATATCGTGACCGCAACTCCTGCACGATAAGTGCTTTCTGCTGATTGTCCAGGTCACTGTCCTTGAGACCCAAGCTCATGGCTTTGCGCAGAAAGGCGTTTTTGACCTGCAGATAGGCAACCTGCTTTTCCAGCTCTCGGACTGGGTTTGCGATGTGGGGCTTGAAAGCGGATGGATCTGGAACGGGAAGAAGGGGCAAGGAGTCACCTCTGCGTTTGCTGGCCAACCCCTCGATACCATACCTCTGCCACGCATCGACCCAGCGCTGCATTTGGGAGCGATTGAGACTAAATCGCTCACTAGCCCGTCGGATTGATAGGCCTTCGACGATCTGTCGCACCACCTCGATCTTGAAATCGATGCTGTGATAACGATAACGCTTTTGTAGAGCCGCTTTTCCGTGATTGGCATAGGCGCCAATCCATCCTTTTACCTGCACCACGCTGACGTCATGCACCCTAGCGAGGTGGCCGTAGCTGCAATCGCCCTTTTGGTACTGAGCGACGATCTTCAATTTGAACGCTAGAGAGTACTTGGGCATGGTACGCCTTCAAGGCAGCGTCCAACTTTCGGGGGTCATTTCAAGGACGCCGAGGCCCTTTCCAAACGGGTAAACCAGCGGTCTATTTAGCCTTGGGCTTACAAGCCTGTTAGCGCATTGCGCTAACAGGCCCAACGAGTAGCTACGGCGCGGACGGATAAGTCATAGGCACCTAAATTTTGCGCCACACCAACGCAGGAATGGTTCTGATATAGATCAGCTCGCTTATCAACTCAATCAACGTTTGAGTAATGACCGCAGCTGCAGCTAGCCCTCTGATTTCTCAGGAAACACCTAGCGGAAGTAGAGGCGAAGGTAGCCAAGCTCCAGCAAATCAGGATCGATTTGCTCTCAATGGCAGGCAGGTGCGAGTCGACTTGCTTAGGCTCGAGCACTCCAGATTGCACGATCGTAGAGTCCCTGTTTGAACCGGCTGCTGGGACTGGTTCGGGTTGCTGCTCTTAGACAGATTAAAATCTAAGTATATGATAAATATAGAAAAATATCTGTTTTATACGTATTTTATCACCACAAATCTCATCGGTGCAGAATCGTGCGATATGGATGCTTGATGACCAACCAGAGATGATGCATTGAGAGGCATCAGGGAATAAATTTTACATAGTGCTATTATTCGATGCTCTATGACCGTTTAAAACTATTCTAAAATATGATGATAGTGGGGTGTTTAAATTGCTGCTAGATTTAGATGAGCTTGTTATGACATGTTCCGACCCACGATCAAAGGTCTATATAAAGGAGTCGGTGCAGTGCTACAAAGCCGGTGCTTATCGGTCATCAGTAGTGGCGTGTTGGATAGCAGTAGCATTTGATCTAGTAGATAAAATACGTGAGTTAGCTGCCCTTGGTGATAAGCAGGCCATAGAGCAAATTAACAGATTCAATCGCATACATGAGAATAATGATATACCAGGAGCGCTAAATTTTGAGAAAGAGCTTCCTGACATGGCACTCAATAAATTCAGCTTTATATCGCATTCTGAATTTAGAGATTTAGAGCGATTGGTTGAAGATCGAAATCGTTGCGCTCATCCATCGCAAGTCTCTGAATCGCAGATATTTGTAGCGTCGGCTGAGCTTGCTAGGCTTCACATTTCAAACTCCATAAGATCAGTTTTATCTCAACGCGCCACACAAGGTAAAGCTTCTCTTGCTCGACTTATGGAAGAGCTTGAGTCTAGATACTTCCCGAGCAAACAAGATGATGTATATAAGTTCCTGGGGGCGGGGCCTCTATCCAGACCTACCGTAGCTTTATATAGAAATTATTTACAAGTATTGGTTATAGCTCTCACTCGGAAAGGTGTAACAGTTAATAGACAGAGAGCAAGTCATGCATTGACAGCATTGAAGATGATGCATCCTGATTTATGGCAGGAACAGTTTCCTAGTGTTGTTATAAAGCAATTGACATCTGTAACTTCAGATGAGGATCTTAGTGTTGCTTGTGATTTTCTAATCTTTCCCCTTGAGGTTGAGGCTTGGAAATATTTATCAGATATTCTGAAGCTTAAATTTACTTCCTATGTATTTAATATTTCTAAGGATGAAATTCATATTCTCCAGTACATGTTGGAATTGACACAAGATCACCCATTGCACAAAGCTGCTGCAGCTAGAATAAATAGCGCTAGGCTTGAGGAGCTTAGGTCTGTAGTGTGGACTTTTTCTGTTCCACAAGAAGCCTTTAAAAGGCTGGTTTACCTTTACTCGCTATCTACAAATATTGCTGCTGCAAACTCGATAGGTAAGGTGGTTAGAAGCCAAATTGAGCTTTTGCTTAATCCGGACGTCTTTGTGGATGAATTGGTTATTTGCGCTAAGAGCAATGATAAAGTATTATTAAGTGATGAGTTTCCATATGTTCTGAAAGAGCTTGCTCATGAGCTTTCAGCTGGGAGGAATAAGGTTTTGGAAAGTGTGGAAAGGTTAGGGCTAGAGATTGATGTTGCAACGTGGATTAATTGACTATACGTAGTAAATCTATGGTTTTTTAAAACTGGTAGGAGTAATGAGAGACGTGCCCAGGCAAGCAAACTCCTAGATGCTACGTGGTAGAAGGCCGGACTGATCTTCAAGGCCAAAGGCGGCGACGATTACAACGTTGCGAAAGCCTGGGCCGCTATTGACCCTAATGAGCAATAGGAAAAAGACGCAATGGAACATTTTCACGGTAGTCATAACCCGCTCAGTCAGATCCATGGGGAAGGTGTTTTTGGCGGAATTTTTGCGGCTTCATCAGAGGCCGCTGCATTGAGCCACGGTCCGCTGCTTCATCGCATTACCTCTCCGCGTCCTCTAACAGACTACGAACTGAACTACAGCATCGACGAAGCCTGGGACATTGCAGTCAAGGTTGCTAGGGGCAACGAGGCCATTGCCGAATGCATCATGTCGCGGGATTGCCCATCACTGGACTCATGCGAGCCAGAGAATGCTAGCGAACAAGGTTGGGAGTTCCAGCGATTACGCGGGGTGCTGGCCAGCAAGTTAGGCTTTACCAGCGTTGAAATGAGTGACGAACACGGAACCTCTTGGCTCTGCCTACCTGGATGTGTTGTTGAGCAACTGATATAAGAGAAAAGCCGATGGCCATCTACGATGAAATGAAGATACAGCTTCAAGAACTGGTAGATTTGATCAAGCAGGACGAACAGTACTCTGCAGCTGTTGCCTATGGCGTAGTTGTAGCCGATCAGAACACATCGAAATCACACCAGCTGCGTGCCATTCGTATAGTCGAACTGAAGCGAAAGTACGGACTAGAGTAGCGCTATACAGCCACCAAGGGAATGTTTTTTATAAGGTTAATATGGAGGACTATATGTATGCAAGGATTGAAGATGCAAACAATTATTACCATCTGACGAGACAGGTTGTTATTGGTTTGCAGCTCATGTTGAATGAGCAGACCATAGTGAAAGAAAAGTATATCGAAACTCGCTTACGTCAGCAGGAAGAAATCAAGTTTCTTGAAAGTAATTGTGAGCTTCGCGAACAGGCAAGGACTAATTTAGTTAGGTATCAACTGAAACTGAGCGCTACGGTTCGTGCGGTTCTGATGACAGAGCAAACAATGACGATCGTAGCTGGAACACTTCTTCAGGTTGCAAAGCAAGCATTATCAATACGATACGGTACAAGTATTAAAGACTGTACTGCCAATGCACGAAAAGTATCAGGAGAAAAAATTCAGGAAATCATATGGTATGGTCGTAATCAGGCTATGCACTTTGAAGAAGGTAAAGGAAGCTGGACGACTCTCTTCGAAGCTCTAGACATGGTCCATCCTGGGGAATTTACACCTGACCCCATACCGCGCTCGATGGAAATAATAGAATTGTTGGGGTGGATTAACTTCGGAGTATATGAAGATGATATGAAAAAGCTAGGTATTTTAAAATCATAATACTAGGTTTAGGGAGCGGGAAGATGAGTGTTGAAAATCGATATAACGCAGCTCGCAAAAAAATTTTTGCTGATAACCCAGAGGCTCTTAACCAGACTATTTCGGTCGAATAGAAAGTTATTGAGTCGTACGGTATGACTGTTGATGAGTATTATGAAAAGCAACGTCGAACTGTGTTCGAAAATGCTGCCATAAGCCGTGGGCTTGCGGTTGATGAGTTCGTGATTCGTTTGGTAGCCACATCACCGAAGCAAGCTCAAGAATGGCGCTTGGATCAGCATCGTAAAGTAGCCGAAGCTCTCGGTATGGAATGGTCTGAGTACAAGCAGCTTAATAATATCGCTGAGTAGAGTAATTCGCTGCGCCACTGACGCCGCTGAAGCGAGAGATAAAGAATATTTCTTGAATTTATGTAATTTATAAAATACAATGGTTGTATGATAGAAATCAAACAAACCGCTACATTCATGACTTGGGAAAGCAAGCTGAAGGATCAGCGGGCCAAGGCTGCCATTGCGGCACGCATCTTTCGTTTGGCCAATGGTCTGCCCGGCGACGTCTCACCTGTAGGGCAGGGGGTAAGTGAGTTAAGGATTCATTATGGCCCAGGCTACAGGGTCTACTTCCAGCAGCGCGGGACGGAAATCGTGATCCTGCTATGTGGTGGAGACAAGAGCAGCCAGCCCAAAGATATAGAGACGGCAAAACGCCTAGCCACTGAGTGGAGAACGCAATGACCGAACTAATTTACGACTACGATCCCGCACAGGCGCTGGATGGCCCTGAAGCCATTGCGGTGTTCATTAGCGATGCACTGGAGACCGGCGACGCGGCTTACATTGCCAAGGCTATGGGGGTGGTTGCTCGTGCTAAGGGTATGACCGAACTGGCCAGAGAGACTGGGCTGGCCAGAGAGCAGCTTTACAAATCGTTCAGTGAAAACGGAAACCCAACTCTCAAAACCATGCTGGTCGTGATGCGAGCTTTAGGTGTTGATCTGACAGCCAGGCCGCATGCGTAGTTTGGTTTTGATACGGCGCTCGCACAACCTATGTGGTTACAACAGGTGTCATTTTATATAGGATCTAATCTGACATCCGGAGATTCCGCCATGACCTTCCCCAGCGACGACTTGGTCGCGCACGCCAAACACATCAACGAACGCTACACGCCGGCTCAGGTCGCCCAGCTGGTGCGCCTGATCAGTCCGGTCCCCAGTTGCGGCTTGATGACCCCAGCCGAGTTCGAGCTCGTGATGGTGATGCTGGCCAGCCAGCATCGGCGCCGCGCCTTTTCAGACCGTTCAGTCCACGCCGCCAGGCTTGTCCTGGTCATGGGAGCCAGCGTGGCCGAGGCTGCCGCTGACACTGGATTGGCCAGGCAGGTCGTGCACAGGCTTATGGCGCGTATACGTGCGCGCATGCAGGGTTTGCCTGGCAGTTGGGTAAAGGTTGAAGCATGGCTACCACCGGCGCATGCAAAACAAGTGGTGGACCTTGCCGCCACGCTCAGAGCGGCGCATGAGGCGGGCAAAGGGGTCGACGTGCCCGATGTCGACCAGGTGCCGATGATCGGTTGAACTTCACCACCGGGCGTTCCCTTCGCTGCGCTACGGGGCAGGCTTTCGTGCTGCGCATCGAGCCAGGCCATGAAGCCGGCCCGTCTCGCCCCTTCGGGCTTCAATCCTTAACGCCTGCGGCCTTCGGCCTGCGCGCTCCGCTTGCCGTCGCTGCTGCGACTTCCTGTGTCACCTTCAGGCTTGGCGGCGAGCCTTTCGCCTGCGCTTGACGGTAGCTCGAGCGCGGCACCTGACAAGGGTCCGGCTGCGCCCGCGACACTCCCCCGTTCAGACTCGCTTCGCTCCCTTAGCTGCGGCCTCGCATCGCGCCCTTGTCAGGCACCTGTGCGCCCGATCGACCTCAGCGCCACGGCGAAAGGCACTCCGCCAAGCCAGCACTGAGGTGAAACGAGATGAAGCACACAGCAGAGCAACAGCATCAGAAGCGCGTCAGAGGCGGTGGTTGTAACGGCCATTTTTCTCCCTGGTATTTGCAGCGCCTGGAGATCCAGTTCAGCGCTACCACTTCACGCTAACCCAACCGTTCAGCCCCATTGAACGGGCACGATGACCAGGAAAATTTCCATGCGCCTTTCCAGCAACTTCCGTAACCCTTGCATGATCCGTAGTGACGTAGCACTGAGCAACGATCAGATCGCCCGTGTAGTGCCTTCGATCTTTGCCGAAGAAGCGCACGACAGCCGTTCAGAGCGCTACCTGTACATTCCGACGGTGCAGGTGATTGATGCGCTGCGCGCTGAGGGTTTCGAGCCGTTCATGGCCTGTCAGACCCGCGTGCGAAATGAAGAAAAACGCGAGCACACCAAGCACATGCTGCGCCTGCGTCATGTGAGTCAGATTCAGAACCAGGAAGCGAACGAAATCATTCTTCTCAATAGCCACGATGGCAGCAGCAGCTACCAGATGATGGGAGGAAAATTCCGATTCGTGTGTGCGAACGGCTTGGTCCTGGGCGACCTGGCCGCTGATCAGAAAGTGCGTCACAGCGGACGCGGCGATGTGATTTTCGATGTGATCGAAGGCGCCTATGAAGTGCTCAATCATTTTGAGCAAATCGACCACGCCACTGCCGACATGAAGCATCAACTGTTGCACGCTGACGAGCAAGAGGCTTTCGCGATGGCGGCACTGGCTTATCGCTACGATCCTGCAGAAGGTCCGGCGCCTGTCAGCGCATCACAGTTGCTGATGCCACGTCGCCGCGAAGACCGCAGCAGTGACCTGTGGACCACCTTCAATCGCGTACAGGAAAATACCATCAAGGGCGGTCTTGCAGGTCGTAACAAGCAAGGCCGGCGCACTACGACTCGCGCCGTCAATGGTATCGACCAGGATGTGAAATTGAATCGCGCATTGTGGGTGCTGGCTCAGGCACTTCAGTCCAGCAAAAGCGTGGCCTGAAACATAGCCCGAATGCGCTAACATTCGGGCCTAAGACCTCAGTTCCAATCTGGAAAACCCCAACGGAGAGCCCCCTGCATGAGGCTCTCCTTTTTGCGTCATGCGCCGACGCAAAGCTCACCTCACTCTGCAGCGGGTTTCTTCTTTGCCGATACACGTTTGCGCACGGCCAAAAGATCGTTGATCGCGTTGGCGGTCACCAGGATTCCAACGGATTTAAGCGCTTCGCGAATCTCGGTCACAGAGTAACCCTTTTGGTTGGAAAGCAGAACGATCTGTTCCTTGAGCTGCTCCAGAGCCTCGGTCTGGCCAATCTTGTTGCGGCTCAGGTCGGGCAACTCTGACAGCTTTTGCCTGGCTAATTCAAGTTCATCCTGCGTGTACGTTTTCTGCTTTGCCATCATCAATTTCACTGTGCTAGAGGGCTATTCTGGAACTATCTAGAGGGCAACCAAGGCCCCTCATGGTGGGAATCTTGCCGGCGGCGGTGAAAAAAAATCAAGTCAAAAATCATCCGTTGTCACCCTGCGCAGACGTCTGATTTCGTCAACGGTTACGTCAAAACCGTGACCTCTCAAAAACGCCTTAATCTCTCTCAGATCCCGGTCATCGTCGTTGCCGGGATTTACCAGCATTGTGCTTGGTACCTCTCCATTACCCTGAGCATGATGTTCAGAATGGCAAGGCTCAGCGTGTGAATCGTCCCTTTCAATTCCCATGCGCCTCTCTCCTTGTCACCCGATTACCTCGACAACTCTCCAATCGTGCCCCTTGCGCTAGCCAGAGCTAGAGTAATGTGCTATTTAGAGCCAGTAAAAACGAATCAAAGAATTGACCGGAAATAGGTTGTGGCCACCGCCCGCACGCGGACAGTGACCCCAACCACCGGATCAGGGCTGCGCCCCGACACCCCAGTTCAGCGCCATCGTTCGAGTGAGAGTTTGAGTATGTCTAAAAGCGAATCGCGTCAAAGAGATCAATGGATCAAGGTTCGCTGCACTCAGGAAGAAAAGGCGCTGCTACAAGAAAAAGCCAAGGCGGCAGAGCTGACGCTCTCGAATCTGATGCGCAGTGCAGCTTTGAATCGCAAGATCAAAACGCCCACTGACAAAAAGCTCATGGGGGAATTGCTGAAGCTGGGCGGCCTGCAAAAGCACTTGTTCAACCAGATGCAGGACGGCATGACCACCGAGCTGAGCAAGCAGTTTGCTGATGTGCTGGTCGCCATCAAAGCGGCGGTTGTAGCCATCGATCTTTCACAGTCAAAAGTGCAATAACCGGATTCATCCATGAACGTCATCATCCCCCCGAAACGCGGTGATAAAGGCTCCAGCTTTGGCAAGCTGGTGAGCTACATCAGCGATCGTGCGGACAAACCCAAGGATGATGAGGTTCTTACCGATGAGCCGCGACGTGCGCGCTCGCAGTCAAAAAAAGCCATGTTTGACCGCCTGGTAAATTACGTCGAACGGGCCGACGGTTTTGAGCGCGCCATCGTTGTGACCGAGACTTTTGCGGATGGCCGGCAGCGGCTCATCAGCGGTGGTGTCTCATGTGAAACCAACTGCTTTTCCCTGGAAACAGCTTCGGCGGAAATGAACATGGTGGCGGCGCAAAGCGCACGTTGCGAGGATCCTGTTTACCACTTCATTCTGTCCTGGCGCGAGAACGAAGCACCTACCGACGCCCAGATTTTTGAGTGCGCCAATTTCAGTATCCGGCAACTGGGCATGGAGGGGCATCAGTATGTCACCGCCATCCACCAGGACACCGATAACACCCATTGCCACGTGGCCGTAAACCGCGTCAACCCGGTCGACTACCGCGCTGCCAGCGTGTGGAACGATGCCAACATGTTGCAGAAAAGCTGTCGCGTCCTGGAGCGTAAATATGGCTTCATCCAGGACAACGGAAGCTGGGTATGGGGCGCCAACGATCAACTGGTCCGGGCACCCTTTCGGTTCGGCAGCGCGCCGCAAGGAACGGTGCCTTTGCAGGTCTATTCAAACACCGAAAGCCTCTACCACTATGCCGTCGATCAGGTAAGAGATCGTCTCTCAAAAGTCATGCAGCAAGGGCAACTAACTTGGGAAAGTGCGCACCGACTATTGCATGAGCGTGGCCTCGGTTTGCGCGAGCAAGGCGGTGGACTGGTGATCTATGACTTCATCCGTCCTGAAGGACCAGTGGTCAAGGCCTCCTCGGTTCATCCGACCCTGACCAAGGCGCGACTTGAGCCGTATATTGGCCTTTACCAAGGCCCACCGTCGTTCAAAACAATCGACTTTGACGATGAGACCATGACCATCTCTTCGTTCTATCAACCGGCCTTTGAACTGCGTGACAAGGACGCGCGGTTTGAACGCCGGCAGGAGAGGGCAGACGCACGTCTTGATCTGAAATTGCGCTATCAGCGATACCGCAGTGCCTGGCAGAAACCTGACCTGGATGTCCCCAATCGTCGACGTCAGCTGCTTGATCACTACCGTGCCGTGAAGGCTGATGTGCGTAAGACGTACAAGACACCCTTGTTGCGAAAGCTCATGTACCGTGCCGCTGAATTTGACCAGATGAAAGCCATGGCTGAGCTGCGTCTCCAGTTGCGGTCTGAGCGGCAAATGTTGACTGACAAAGGGCTCGCTCGACCTTTGCCTTATCGAGCCTGGATCGAGCAATGCGCGCTGCGCGGTGATGTCGCCGCCATCAGTCAGCTACGCGGTTTTGCCTATCGCGAGAAGCGTCAACAGCGCAAGGAGTCGAACAACCTTGATCGAGTGATCATGTGTGGCCGTGCTGATGATTCGCCTATTTTTGACAGGTCGACTCACACCACTCAATTGCGACGTGACGGCATTGTCGAGTACGTGCGTGATGGAATGGTCGGTGTCATTGATGAGGGCGATAAGGTTCGGATCGCGCCTGCCTATGCCGGCTATGACAATCGGAAAAATTTCGATATGGCTGTAGCGGTTACGGCCATGAAAAGCCGTGATCGCGTTGAGGTCATTGGCGATGGCGCGTTTGTGAAAAACGCATTGATCACCATGAATATGTTCAATGAAACCTACACGAGCAACCGCTACGCTCCGACCGACTTCGTGCAGCGTCAGCAGATGGAACGTTTGCAGCCTACTCAGGAACCTGCGCAGAGAACGCGCTCATCTGAGCCGGATCCTGGGGTGGTTCAACCTGCTCCAAATCGCAATCAGTTTCCACGGGCTTAGCTGTTCCGCCAAGGGAACTGGATCAACAGCTTTTGAAGATTACCCTCGCTAATGATCCATCGGCAACCTACTCAAGACACTCCGCGACCTGGTACTGACGTCAGGCCAAGCTCATTCCATCTGCTCTAATGCTTCGTTTTCAGCCACTCAATGATTTGAATGCACTGTGGTGATCTGGAGACGCTTCTTCGGTTCGACAATCCAAAGTCAGAAACATTGAGAACAATTCTCATTGCGTTTTTTTGGGAGAACCCCATTGACACGCAAATCAGTGATGCTACAGTGCTTTCACTGTACATGAATACAGTGCTTTGGTGTCAAACGCTGGTAGTTTCTCCGCACCAAATTGCATGGATAAATCAAGATGATTGATAGCAGGCGCGATTGTGCAGTGATTATGTACAGTGCCTTAGGAGCGTTTACAGCTCACAGCTTGCTCAATCATGCTCCCACAGCGTAGTGAAGGAGATATATCGTGGATATAGGAGGGATCGAGCAGGAGATGAGTGAGCTTTCGGAACTGGTTGAATCGATGCTTATGTACAAGATACTTGTCGGACACAAGATACTACCTGTAGACGAGAGGTCGCTACGCTGTCATCTAGAACGAGCAGATAGGTTCAAAGCTTTAGTTGAGAAAATATCCCAAAAGCTTTTGTGAGTTAGTCAACGTTGTGACTCATGTCTTCAATATTTTTCTTAACCTGCTCAAGCAGGTCTGGCGAATCGACACGCATGATCATGTCAGATATCTCACGTCTCAAAGAAATTAGTTTCTCTCTGATTTCATCTTCCTGACTAGGAAGAATTTCAGCCGGCGAAACCTTTAACGCCGTCGACAGCCTGATCAGTTGCTCAATGCTTGGCATGGTCACGCCTCTCTCATATCTACCAATGAGAGGGGGATCTGTACCAATCAGATCGGCCAGTTCAGCTTGGCTTAGGTTTGCAGCCTTTCTCAATAGCCGAATTCTGGAGCCTATAACATCGCGCAATGTCGTCACATAAGCTCCAAAACCATAATGATTTCATGGCATTAGCTCAAAAAAAAGGCATCATGATGTCTAATAGATACTTAAGTGTTTACCTTGGGCGCATCTAGGTTTATTCTTCTCCTACCCATTCCCGGCCCGACCCACTCGCGCTGGCAACGGGAGCCACCGCTAGCGTGTACGAACCCCTGCCTCTGGCGGACATGGGACTTCGAAAACACGCCTGTACATAGGGAAATGGACGAAAATGACCAAATCCAGCTGGTACGCACTCTTCCACGACAGCAATTTCCGCAAGTCCCTTGTGAGCAATATTGAATGCTTGGGGGTAGATGAGGTGTTCTCTCCCGAGCGGATCACGTTGCAGCCGCGCCGGGGCAGACCTTCCCCCCAGAAGTACAAAGTGCAGCTCTTCCCTGGATACCTCTTTGTGCGCTTCGATTGGCTGAAAACCCACCCTTCAGCCATCACTGCGTTCAATGGTGCTTATGGGCTTGTTCGGTTTGGGGATAGTGACCCGATGGTTGTCCCTGATGACGTCATCGACAAGATCAAGGCCGCCCTGGACGAGCGCCAAAAAGAACTCGATAACAAGCGGCCTGTCGTGATCGGCGCAGACACGGTTAAGAACACGATTGCCTTTCTGGTTCAGGAGAACAGCTCAGCGGCCCGAAGTGCAGGCGTTTACGAGCTGATGCGGCATGTAGATTCAAATGAAAAAGCAAGAAAAAGAACCAAGTTGGTTTTGTCCTTTTAACCTGAAACATTGGTACCTCCCATGACAGAAAGTAACGCTCCCATCAACGAGAGCAAGGACGTTCATGTCGGTAATGAGCGCGTAAACAAGATCCACCAGTTCGCCATTGATGTGAGTTCGGCCTCCCGCGAGCACATCACGCGAGCAATGTTTATGCGTCATTTGCTTGATCACTATGGCGTCCAGGCCCGTACCCACTGGATGCAGAAGCTGGCAGAGTCACCAGCACAGCCAGCAGAATTGCTCATTGAGCCGCACGCCTTGGTCCCCGGTGTGAATATTTACATCGGCAACGAGTATTTCAACGCGCTCAAGCAGCTTTCAATCGACATCAGCGCCGAGATCCGCATTCAGACCACACCCACTCAGGTTGCCAATCACCTCATTGACCATTACAGCGTTATTGCCCGTGAAGACTGGGTGAAGACGTTGGAAGTGAACAAGCCCAAGGACTGACCATGCTCACCTCCAGTGCCGTTCTGGCCCTGGTCCTGCCATACGCTCAACTGCCTCATCCCCCTCCGATTCATCCCTTGCTCGACACCTACAGCCCCTTCCAGCTGGATGCTTTTTTGGCTTTTTCTTAACTGACGTTTGTTCCCAGGCACGACGTTGAGAATTTCCCATGCAAATCGGGTTGTAACAGCGTGGTCGATTGAGATGCTTCTTTCTCTCACATCCTTACACACCAAATTTTATCGGCGCTGCTGAGAGGCACCTATGCGAAATCCCCTGCTGCTTGCTGCAGCTATAGCACTCGTTTCAGGTTGCAAAACCGCCCCACCCCCTACGCAGGTGCCTGCCGAGCACTGGATTGATGAGCAGATCGCGTTCAGCGCGTCCACGCTCAGCCAGGCTCAGTTGCGCTTGCACCAGACCAGTCCGCCCCCTACCCCGGCCCCTGCAGCAATCCCGGTGGGTTCAACACCGGTAAAAACACCTGGCTCTACCGCGGTCTCCGTACCAGCCCAGGGCGCTGTCGCTGCGATACCTACGGCAGCTCCTGCACCCAAGGTTGTTGAGGCCAAACCGGCACCTACTGCACCGATGCCTGCCGCAAAGATCGTCGCCGGCATGGCCCCGCGCAAGCCGGTGACTGCGGTGACCGCCTCGGCCTTCGGAGCCAACGCCGTACCTCTACAGGCAGGCAAAGCGATCCCTGTGTCGCCAGTGCCGCCCGTCGTGGTGACCAAGGCGACCCAACCGATCAAGCCGCCCCCGGAACAATGGGTGATTGCCGCGTCCGACACCACGTTACGTCGTGCCCTCAACAAATGGGCCGTCAAGGCCGGCTGGCAATTGGTATGGGAAGCGTCGGTGGATGTACCAATCAACGTTACGGCCAGCTTCGAAGGGGACTTCCGCACTGCGGTCAAGCGCCTGTTCCAGTCGCTCTCAGCGGCTGATGTAAACCTCAACGGCATGCTCTATGCCGGCAACCGAGTCCTGCGCGTTACCGAATCTGGTCGCCGCGCTCAGTAACTCTCCCCCTTCCTGGAGTAAACCCCATGACTTCGTACTTGAAACGAAGCATTGCCGTGGCCGTTGCCTTGGCATTGGCCGGGTGCGGCACGGTGAATGAGCGTGACGATATTCGCGGTGCGTCAGCCGACGGTAACAAGAAAGTGCAGGACAGCCTGACCCAGTTGCGGCTGGAGGATCAGATGCGCGGCGCGGCGGTACGCGAGTTCGACGGCGTGTGGCTGGGCGGCAAGACGGTCAAGGTGTCGCGCGATGCCGAACTGCCGCCTGTATTCAGTCACCCGATCCGGTTCGCGTTTCCCGATAAACCGACGCTGACCGTCATTGCCGACCGAATCAGCAAGATCGCCGGCCTGTCGGTACGGGTCAGCCCCGATGCCCTGGTGCCGATCGATGTGTTCTCGGCGCAGCGCATGGGGTCGTCTGGTGGCGGCTCTGCCATGCCTATGGCGCCTATGGACATGAGTGTTCCCATGAGTGGCCCGATCGGTCAGTCGGTGCCAAGCATTACGTCTCTGGCAGGTATGGATGGCAGTGGCATGCCCAGCATGAGCACAGGCTATGTGGCGCCACGCACCTTCTTTCTCGATCAAGCCAGCCCGTTTGGCGGCACGCTCAGTGAGCTGCTCGATCAAATCTCGGCCAAATACGGCGTGGGCTGGGACTACAAGGACGGTGTGGTCCTGATTTCTCGTCTGGTCACTCGGACCTACCAGCTAGCGACGATCACCGACACCAACGAGATCAACAGCACGATCGCCAAAACCTCTTCCTCTGGCGGCAGTGAAAGCGGCGGCGGCAGTAGCAGTGGCGGCACCTCACAGGCGGGCAGCGTTGAAGCATCGGCGGATGTCTCCGCGAAGATGGCCGCCTCGGTGGACGTGGTGGCCAGTCTCAAAACCGCCATCGAAGGCGCTTTGACGCCGAATGGCGTAGGCAAACTCTCTATCTCCGCATCCGGTGTGGTGACTGTCACCGATACCCGTGAGGTGCAGGAGCAGGTGGAGGAACTGATCAACGCGGAAAACAAGTCGGTCGGTCGCCAGGTGCGTATGCGCGTGCAGATCGTCGACCTGACGTCGAACACCAACAATGACATGGGGGTGAACTGGTCCTGGTTGATCAATGAGGCCACGGCCAAGTGGAACGTGAGGTTCTTTTCGCCTGCCGGCTTACCGGGTGGCTCATCCGGCTTTGGCCAGCTCGGCGTGATCCGCAATGGCGACACCTCGACGACCAGCACCTTCCTGCAAGCGCTGGCCACCGTGGGCAAGGTCAACATCCGCAAGGATGAAACGTACTCGATGATGAACAACCGGCCCCTGTCAGTGGCCAACACCGAGAACTTCATCTATCCGGCTCGATCTTCGTCAGCGTCCAATAACAACACCAACAGCACCACTGTCGTGCCAGGCGTCGATCCAGGCCAGCTCACCACTGGTACGTTCCTGAATATGCGCTCCTCGATCCTGCCCAATGGCTCTGTGATCGTGCAGTTCAGCATGGACGCTTCGATGCGCGGCGATACGGTGACCTTCGTCAACAACGGCGTCACCCTGCAGTACCCGCAATCGACGGCAAACCAGTACCAGATCTACACCAGCATCGTGAACGGTGAAACCGCCGTACTGGCCGGGGTGGAGAACACGCAGCAGCAGGCTACCGACAAGTCGTTCGACGGCAAGCTGACCCCGTTGCTGGGCGGTGGCATTGCCACGTCAACGTCGCGCCGGGCTGTCCTGGTACTGCTCACCCCACAGATCATGGAAGGGGTGAACTAATGCTCAATCAGGTACAGATTCCGGGCTTCGGCACGGTGGTGATGGGCCTGGACTGGTTGACGCTGCAGGGCATGGACGGCAAGCGCGAAGAGATTCGGCAGCTGGGCCGGGGTGTCGATGCTGGCTGGCAGTATGTATGGGCCGGTCATGGCCAGGTCGATGACAGCGTGGCGTTCATCGCACGAGGCCAGAGCAAGAAACGTCCGGTGGCAGCCGCTGCCCTGATACGCGCAGCCATTGCCGAGGATCTGTACTTGACCTTGATTGAGGTCGATGAAGATCGGTTTTGGCTGTTTGCGGTGCAGGACAATGTGCCGATGAAACGTGCTGACCTGGTGGGCACGTTCAGTGAAGTGATGCTGCTGCTCAAGGACCTGCTCAGCGCTTTTCAGGATCCCTCGAAACTGCCGGTCTACACCGATCAGCAAGATCGGCTGGCCGCCTTGCCTTACACGCTGGATCTGCGGCCTTTCTCGTTGGAGATCCTGAGCCACTCGATCAACAAGCGTGACATGGCCAAAGCCGCGTTCAGTCGCCACACCTCGGTGCCGGTCATTCCTATCCTCCTGTTTACGGTGCTGGTTGCTGGGGGAGCGGCCTATTACCTGTACCAGATGCAGGTTGAGGAAACGGCGCGGCGTGATGCCTCGCTGATTCGAGAGCGCGCCGTGGCGCAGCGCAAGCTGGAGCTGGGCAATGCAGTGGATACAGCACTGAACGCCACGGCGTCAGCGCGCGTATCCATTCCGGCTTACCTGGCGGCCACCAGTGACCTAAAGCGCTCGCTGGCCGGCTGGAAACTGACCGGTCTGGAATGCGCGGGATCAGGCTGCACGCTGACCTATCAAGCGCAGGCGTTTGCCACCTGGGCCGGCTACCTGGCTGCCAAGCCCGACGAATGGCCGGCCCCGACGTTCGATAGCAATATCGAAAAAGTCACTCAGCCCATCGTCGTGCAACTGCCCGACAGTCCACAGAACACCCTTGAAGGGTTGCCGACGCGCGATGCAGTCAACCAGGCGCTGGGCAACCTGGCTCAGGTTTCAAAAATGCTTGGCTTGAACCTGACGCTGCCGTCGTCCTGGGCGCGGGTGGCCGGCGATGCCTCCATGCCGCTGCCCGAAGAAGACTGGATACCCATGATTGGCGGCTTCGACGCCACAGGGGCTGCGGTGCTGCTTGAGAATCTGGCTACACGTCTACCGGCTACCAGTGGGGTGTCCAGTGTGACGTTCAAGCTTGATGACCCCCTGACCTTTGAATTGAAAGGAGCTGTGTATGCCAATCCCTAAAGTGGCGTTGTTGCTGTTGTTCCTGTCGTTTGCGGCACATGCCGATGACCTGATTCCGATTGACCATTCGACCGACACGTTTGGCCGGCTGCTGGCCAAACAGGCTCAGCTGCTGGATTCGGAAATGGACATGCGGATCCGCCAGAACGAAAACCAAGGCACTGCGGCTATCCCGAGCAATGCCAACCCCTTGCCTGGTGCCAAGCAGGAGGTCAACGAGCTGGAGCCCACCGTTGAAGCCATCTGGGGCTTGGCGGGCAAGGAAGTGGCCGAGATCAACTACAAGGGACGCCGCGTACCGGTGTCGATGCAGGAGCCGTTCATCTCCAAGGTTGATGGCTGGAAGTTGGAGAGCATTGAGCAGTACCAGATTCAACTGGTGCGCACCGAAGGCCGCCAGGTCCTGCAGCGTAAAACCATCATGCTGGACTGGATGGGTGGGCAAGGTAGCCAGGCGATTATCTCCAATGCCTTACCTGTCCCCGCCTTTATCCCACCGTCAGCGCCGATTACCCCCGCTATCAATCCTGCAGCCATGAACCCTGCATCAATGCGTTAGCCCTGGAGTTGCCATGTCCACACAAACGCGTTCGACCTGGAGTTTTTTCAAGCGCCGGGATAAACCACCTGCCCAAGAGGATGCTGCTCAACAGCTTTCTAAAATGGTGGCCTCAATCCGTAGGGAAGGCCGCATCAAGAATCGCGCTGAAATGCCTGCCTTTCGCTCGGTCATGAGTCAGGCGCATGGTGTGACTGGCAACGACTTAGCACTGGTGGCTGTGGTCGACCGAGGCCACCGGGAAGCCATGCTGCTGGTCTCTGAAAATGCTCTGGGCCAACGGCTGCACCTGGAACTGCGAAAGCGGGTGCTTGAGGCTGGCTACACCCTGGCGTTG
Source organism: Pseudomonas ovata (assembly GCF_003131185.1). Lineage (GTDB taxonomy): Bacteria > Pseudomonadota > Gammaproteobacteria > Pseudomonadales > Pseudomonadaceae > Aquipseudomonas > Aquipseudomonas ovata. The sequence continues at coordinate 66,292 of NZ_QFFU01000024.1, forward strand.
GAGCGCCTGGCCGATGTTGGGCTGATCGCTGAAATCAACAGGGCCATCAACCGCGAGGGTGCCGATAACAAGGCGAGCGATGCCCGCCCGGTTGTGGAAGAGCTGGTGCGCGATGCCATTAACGACAAGGCCACGGACATCCACCTGTGCTGTCGTGAAGGCAGCGGAATGGCTCTGTTTCGGGTTCATAGCCGCATGTATCCGTACCGCAAATATGACGTCGACACTTGCGAGCAGATTGCCGGTTACCTGTACACACAGATGGCCGACTCGCGTACCCGCAGCCTTGGCACATTCTCCCTGGAGAACAAGTCGCTGAGTTGCATGGTGCCGACCGTCGTCAACGGCACGCATTACAAGCTGCGCTACAAGTACATCCGATTGGCCGATGGATGGGACGTGATCATCCGGGTATTGGCCGTAGAAACGGCTGGCCTACCCAGCAAGACCTTTGAAGAGCTGGGCTACGAGGTTTCGCAAATTCGGCAGTTAGAGCTGAGTGCAGCGCGATCCATTGGCCTTATTGCGATCACCGGCCCGACCGGCAGTGGTAAGTCCACAACGGTCAAGGCGGCGATGGAGTTCGATCCCAACCGTCGTTTTCGCAAGCGTTACTCGGTTGAAGACCCAGTGGAATACAAAATCTTCATGGTGTCGCAAATCTCGATCCAGCGTAGTGATCACGAGGAAGAAGACGACAGCAACGTCGCGTTGCTCGGTACGCTACGCGACATTCTGCGGGCGGATCCGGACGAAGTTTTGGTAGGTGAAACGCGCGATCGGGCAACGGCATCCATCGTGGGAGACTTCGTGCTGACCGGGCACAAGCTGTACACCACACTGCACACCTCATCGGCCTTTGGCGCGCTGCTGCGTTTGAACCGCCTGGGTCTTGATCGGCATATCCTGGCGGATCGACAGTTCATTTCCTCCGTGGCTTTTCAGCGGCTGCTGCCGATCTTGTGCCCACACTGCTGCGTGCCGGCCAAAGACGTGCTGCCCGAGTCCATGTTGAAGCTGCTGCAGAGCAAGTTCGGTATCAACCCTGAAGCGGTGCGCTGCTCGAGCGAAGACGGCTGCCCTCAGTGTCGGAAGCGAGGCGTTATCGGCTCTACAGTGGTGGCCGAGATCGTTACGCCCGACAAGGTCATCCGCCAGTTCATTGCCGAAGGCAAGGATGAGCAGGCCGAAGACTACTGGCGTAAAAGCCGCCGTGCTGCCTATGACGAGGCCGACATGACCGGCAAGACGGCTTACGAACATGCGCTGTACAAGGTGTCGCAGGGGCTGATTGATCCCCGTGACCTGGAACGAGAGTTTGAACCTCTGGAAGGCTACGAGCTGGTGGAGGCGTCTTCATGAACCTGGGTTTCAAGTTCTATAAATGGCTGTTCAATGCGTTTGACGTCAGTCGGCAAGAATTCTATGAAGACTTTGCCTCGGCCCTACGCGACGGTGCTTCAGATGCTGATCGTTTAGGAAAAATGGCGGCCAGGGCCCGGAAACGCAAATCAGGTTGGGCGCCTTTGTATGAGCACTGGCTACGCAAGATGCGCCGGATGACATTTGCCAGGGCGCTGCAGCACACGGTGCCGGACTATGAGGTCATGGTCCTGACCGCAGCGGAGGAAGATGGGCGCTTGAGTGAGGCGATGGATTACTTGGGACGGGCCATACGCCTATCCAGCAAGATAAAAAATGCCTATTTCATGTCGCTCATTTCGCCGGCGATTGCGCTGGCTATCTTGCTCAGCTTCTTTCTGGCCTATGCCCTGGTCATCGCGCCTCAGAACCTGCAGACGTTGCCACTGGACAAGTGGCCGGAGGTGAGCCGGCAGCTGTATGCGTTCTCCAACCTGCTGGTCAACGGAGGCGTGGCATTGGGCATCGGTTTAGGGATCGCTGTGTGGCTGGTGATGTGGAGCCGAGGCCAGTGGCGCGGCAGGCTGCGTGCCTGGGTCGACCGTGTGCCGTTGTTGCCTTGGCGGGGTTACCGAGAACGCGAGGCCAATACGTTCCTGGTCGCCTTTGCCATCCTGCTGCAGTCCAACAACCACGGTCCAAAAGAGGCGTTGGAGCGCATGCGTCAGTTCGCTTCACCCTGGCTGAGCTGGCATCTGAGTCTGATGCTCAAGCAACTGGTGCGTACCCCGGATCAGCCGGCACGGGCCCTGAATACGGGGTTGTTTCCGATCCAATTGATGGACCGGATCGAGGACTACGCCGAACGAACTGATTTCACCAAGGCGCTACGCATTCTGGCCTTCGACCACGGCGACAAGCAGATTCAGGCGGCTGACCGCCGCGCGGTAATCACCGGCTTCATGACCATGCTCCTGGTAGCTGCCGTGATAGGCGTAATCGTCTGGGCGAACTTCGAGTTCAACCAGGCGCTGGAAACGTACATCCAGAACATCCGTTAAGCATCACCCCTCGCAACACCACCCTCCCGGCCATTTGGTCGGATCTTTGTCGTACCTCAAGGAAACTGTCATGCAAAACACTCAAGTCAATACTTCGAGCGGCGTACTGCTGGGCTTAAAAAAGCGCAAGCAGCGGGGTTTCGGGTTAATGGAGTTCGCCATTGTGGTCCTGCTCGTCAGCTTGCTGGCCGGTTTGGCTTCGTTGGTCCTGCCAGGCATTTTTGCCAGCATTCGAGCTACCAAAATCACCGATGAGCTCAACCTGGCCATCCCGGCGATTCAAACGGCCTACCAGAACAAGACCTCCTATGCCGGGCTGACCACCGCACAGGTCGCGCAAAACGGCTGGATCGGCAGCGGCTTCACTGAAGTTACCAATGGAGTGCCGACCGGTAACCTGGTGACCCAGTGGGGCACGATGACCTTTGTCACGGCAGCCACTAACACGCGTGTAACGGGCACCCTGAACAACGTGCCGACTCGTGAATGCATCAAGATTGCCAATACCTTCTCCGCTGACCAATACCTGGCCGCGACGGTCAACGGCACAGCGGTCAAGACAGGCGTCAACGGCACTGCTCTGACTGTGATCGGTACGCAGTGCAGCTCGACGGCGACCAACACCATTACCTTCACGTTCGGGCGTGCCTGACAGCAAGGGGCCGGCGATGAGCATGCCCTTGATCACCGACGTTCACCTGTCTACCGATGGTCGCGGTCCCGCGATCATGTTTCCCGGTCAATTGCCCGCTCAACTTGAGCATCATGACCTGGTACAACAGTTGATTGCAGGCATCGGACAACACCCGGAACGAAAGAAGATCCTGCTGGACGATGGCAGTCCCTGGCGAGTGCAGCGCATGCGTCAGGGGCGCTATGCCTTACGGCGTTTGCGTGATCACTGTCCGGATCTGGAGGCGCTGGGTATTCCGCAGTGGGTCTTGGCGCTGCTGCTGGGCGCCCGGATGCGTGAAACCGGTGGCCTGATCCTGATCTTCGGCCTGACCGGCGCGGGAAAAACCGTGACCTTTTCGGCCACCGTGGCGGCTCGGCTGCGGTTGTTCGGTGGCTATGCGCTGACCTTGGAGGATCCCCCCGAGGATCCTCTGGAAGGCGCACACGGCAGCGGGTATTGCGAGCAGATCGATGTGGCGGAACTGGATGGTTTTGACCAGGCCATTCATGCCGCACTGCGCTGCTTTCCGGCCAAGGACGCTTCGATGCTGGGTTTTGGCGAAGTGCTGAGCAGCAATGCCGCTGCTCAGCTATTTCGCCTGTCCAGCGATGGGCACCTGGTGCTGGCCACGGTGCATGCCAAGACCATTCCAGCCGGGCTTGAACGCCTGGCTGCAATGGCTCGGGCAGCCGGTGAGGCCAATGCCAACGAGTTGCTGGCCACCAGCCTGCAATTGGCCATTCACCAGCGATTCGACGCCAATGGCCGTCTGGTCGTATCGGCTTTGCCGCGTGAGAACAAGGTCATCGCACACATCAGCCGAGGCGAGTACACCGCGCTCAACCAAGAAGTTGATCGCGCACAATTCAGTCATCTTTAGGATTTCTTTATGACGCAACCATTGCTCTGCGCGCGCTTGCCACCTGGCCGGCGTATACAAAAGGGCTATTTGTTACCTCAACTGGCCATTGTTGTAATGGTCGGGTCGCTTTTGACGGCTTATGCCGGCAACCGTTACTGGCAAGCCACGCTCGATCAGGGTCGCGATGACAAGGCGAAGATGGTCGGTGAACGGATGGCAAACGTCAGTGACGCGGTCAAGACCTATGCCACCACCTTCTTCACGCAAATCCAGCAAGGTCAGACGATAACGCGCAACGGCTATACGCTGCCCCCGCAGCGGATCCTCAATCCAACCGCTGCCGATCTGAATGCCTTGGGGTTTTTACCGGCTACCGCGATTAATCCGGTCATCTATAACGGTCAGTCGATCCAGTACAACGTCATCATGCAGGTCAACACGCAGAGCGGTTGCAGCATACCCACCTGCAGTCTTGTGTTTCGGGTTATCACCTCGGCACCGTTGCGGCTGCCTGACAGCACCACGCCTGATACTCGACGGGCTACGCTCGCGGCCAATTCAGCCAGTCCAGGCAATGCCGGCGTTTCGCTGCCAGCCGCGATGGGGGGTGACCCCAACGTCTTTGTTGCGAGCGGCGGCACGGTGATCGGCAGCAACCCCACCGGCGTGGCGGGTCTGGTGGCCATGACCAATGGCTATGACAGCCAGGGTTTTTTCGAATTTCTACGCCGGGATGGCAGCTTGCCTATGACTGGCACGCTCAACCTGCAAGATGCGTCAGGCACCAAGCACGACATCGCCAATGCCAACGACATCGATGCTGTGAATGTGACTGCTTCAAGTGCCGTGAATGGGGAGACGGTAACGTCGACGGGACGCCTAAAGTCAGGGGAGTTTTTGCAACTGGACGGGGTGGCCGTGGAAGGCGGCACTTGCCAACCACGCACTATGGCACTGGATAGCGGCGGGCTGGCATTGACCTGCCAAAGCGGACGCTGGGCCAGGCTGCGTACGTATCGGTTCGACAGGACGACAGTTGCAGCTGTCAATCGGGAATGCATTGTTAACGACCCGACCAGCCCACCGCTCTATGACACATTCACGTATCAAGTAACCTGCGCGGTTCGCTACTGCACACGTGTCTATGGCTATCAGTTTGGCCTGATCAACGAGTACAGAATTGGGTACAACAAGGAACACCCTTATTACTCCCAGCCCAATACCGTTCTTGATATTGCCTGCTCCCGCTAAATTCCTCCCCCTATAGGTTTCTCATGAAAGCCATTATTACCGTCCTGGCCGGCCTTGCCGTGGTTGCAGCACTTTCCGGCTGCGCGACGCATAAGCAGCAAGATCTGACCAACACCCATCTGCAGGTCATGCAAGACCAGCTGTCGATGCTCAATCAGTTGAATGCCGAGCAGCTGAAAAAACTGCCCAAGCCGCTGGCCACGCCGGAAGTATGCCTACTGGCCGGCCAGCCCTACAGCGAAGGTGCCGTAGCGGCTGGACGTGTCTGCGCACCGTCTGCACTGCGCACGATTGGGCAGCCCCGCAAGCTTTCCTGGCAGTCAAAATCCGCTGTTCTCGGTGATTGACGACCGTCGGCCCTTTCTCTCTCCGTGTCTTTGCGTGTCGAGGTCTTCCATGTACCGAGAGTTACTTTCGAAACTTCCGGCTGCCGTGCTGTTTGTGCAGTCCGATCAGGCCAACATCACCTATGCCAACCTGGCAGCGATGGATTTTTTCTCACTCACCGACTGGACCAACCTGAGCGTCCAGGACCTGCTGGCCGATGAGGAACAGCGAGTTCAGTTCAAAGCCTTCAATGCCCCAGGTGCTGTGCAAGATGGCACCGATGAGTTTGCATTCAAAACTGCAGAGCAGGCGCACAAGCGCGCTTTAGTACGACGTTCCTCGATCACTGACGGTATCGCCTATCTAATTCAGGGCCTGGACGAGGCACTCAATAGTGTTCCCGGTCCCTGGCACGTTGCCCTGTTCGATCCTCTGACGGATCTGCCCAATCGCGAGCTGTTGCGCGATCGTATGCACCAGGCCATTCACACGGTGAGCCGCCTCGATCAAGCCTACCTGGGCGTGTTGTTCATCGATCTGGACCGGTTCAAGCACATCAATGACACCTACGGCCATGCTGCAGGTGATGCCGTCCTGGTCGAGATTGCGCTGCGCCTGCGCAGTTGCGTACGTGAGAGCGACACGGTGGCCAGACTCGGCGGCGATGAGTTCGTGGTTCTGGTGTGTAATCTGCGCGATACCCAGGAAACCGTGATTGTGGCCCAGCGCATCCTGGATGCCTGTGCCCGTCCCATCCTGGTCGGTGACAGCGTGCTGCAGATCAGTGCCAGCGTGGGTGTCGCTGCATGGCCTACCGACGGCACGAGTGTTGATGAGTTGCTGCACAATTCGGATATGGCCATGTACAGCAGCAAAGGCGAAGGTCGCAACACGCTGCGTTTCTATGACGCGCAGATGAATGCCAAGGCCGAGGCTCGTGCATTGATGGAAGCCGAGCTGAAGGTGGCCCTGAACGACGGTCACTTTGTCCTGCACTACCAGCCCCAGTTTTGTGCACGCTCCAACCGCATTGTTGCGGTTGAAGCGCTGATTCGTTGGGAACACCCGCTACGTGGCCTGGTGCCTCCGTCTTGCTTCATCCAGGTCGCGGAAGAAACCAACCTCATCACCCCTATCGGTGACTGGGTGCTTCGCGAAGCGGTACAGCAAGGCCGGCGCTGGAAAGACATGGGTCTTGATTTACGGGTCGCGGTCAATCTGTCGGGGCGGCAGTTTGTCGATGCCCTGCCCGAGCGGGTCAAAGAGGTGCTCACCCAGTTCGACTTTCCGGCCTCATTGCTGGAGTTGGAGCTGACAGAAAGCTTTCTGGTGACGGACACCGACAAGGCCGCGCGCATCCTGCATGCGTTACGCGACCTGGGCGTAAGGGTGGCCCTGGACGACTTCGGCACCGGGTGGTCTTCGCTCAACTACCTGAAGAACTTTCCGGTCGACACGCTGAAGATCGACCGCTCGTTCATCGGCACCTCGCCTAGCGAGTTTGATGGACGCATTGTGCGGGCCATCCTGGGCATTGCCCGTGAGTTCAACCTGAGCACATTGGCAGAAGGTGTGGAGACACACGAACAGATGAACAGCCTGCAAGCGCTGGGTTGCGATGCCTGGCAGGGCTACTTGTTGTCATGTGCCATTTCGGCAGACGACCTGACCGAGTTCTGCCGGCTGACCAATATGGCGACCGACCGGTTTGTAAGTGCACCGGAGCCACGCTGATGGACCTGTTGTCGCTGGTCCTTGTGTGTGCACCGTTTGTTTCCGGCAACACCATGATGGCGATCATGAAGCATGAGTCTGGCGGCAACCCCTGGGCGATTGGCGTTAACGGCAATCACCGTTTCAAGAAGCCGGACAGCTACCAGACGGCGGTCAGTGAAGCACGGCGCCTGATTGCGGCCGGAGCCAGCATCGACATGGGGCTGATGCAGATCAACTCCAAGACCATGAGCGGCCTGGGACTGACCGTTGAACAGACCTTTGATCCCTGCACCAATGTGTATGCCGGCGGGGTCGTCCTGACGCGTAATTACGTGCAGGCCAGCAAGAAATTCGACACTGAACAGGCTGCATTGCAAGCCGCCCTGTCGGCTTACAACACCGGCGACTTCCAACGTGGTGTGCGCAACGGCTATGTGGGCTATGTGCTGAAACAGGCCCGCGCGGCACCTTGAGGCTGGAGGACCACCATGAAAACGCTATGTCTGTACCTGCTCCTGCTGATGCCGCTGTCGGCGGGGGCCTTCTGTTTCAAGGAAGCCGGACAACGCTACAAGGTCGACCCGCTCCTGCTTCAAGCCATCGGCATTCAGGAGAGCGGTCTGCGGCAGGGCGCAACGAACAAGAATTACGATCGCCAGGGCAAGTTGCTCAGCACTGACTACGGCGTCATGCAGATCAACACGATCAATGCCAACCGCCTGGTCAGGATGGGCCTGATCAACCAGCCCGAAGACCTGCTAAGGAATGCCTGTTTCAACGTCCAGGCCGGCGCCTGGGTATTGGCCCAACACCTGCGGGTGTGCGGCAACACTTGGCGCTGCCTGGGCTCCTACAACGCCGGCTTTAAAAGTACCGCTGGGCAAGAAGCCAAACGGCTGCGGTATGCCCAGCGCGTTCGAGTGCTGTACGACCGCCTCAAAACGCAGAGCCCACCCCCAGCCAACCTGGCCATCCGCTAATAACTGCGTCCTGACAGGGATGTAGGGAGAATTTCATGAAGCATCTTCTTTTCACTGCCCCTGCGGTGGCCTTGCTGCTGGCTGGCTGTCAGGCGCAGAAACCCGCTACCCCTGATCCCGCCCTGGTGCGTCTGGTGGCCCAGCAACAGGTGCTGTGGCAGGAAGGCGTCATCAACACTGTCTCACCCCTGCCCGCCGATATGATTAAGGCCAACACCGACCAGGTGTCGGTCAACTGGTCCGGTGATGCCGTGGAGCTGCTGTCGCATCTGGCGGTGCAGCGTGGTGCCCGATTCAACTGGACAGGCGTGCGCCTGCCGCTGCCGGTCAACATTCATGTGCGCGGTGTTACCTACCAGAACCTGCTGCAGATGATCCGCATGCAAACGGCCTGGCGCGCTGACCTGCAGCAAATGCCCAGCCAGCTGACGCTTGCCTTCATGCCGGCGCAGGCCCCGGAGCAACCATGAAAAGATCGCTCCTGATCCTGGCCTTGCTGCAAGGTCTGATGGGCTGTGCCCAGATGCAGACAACCCGCACACCGGATGCGCCGGAAGGCATGGACAGTTACCTCAACCCCTCCAGACCCGATGCCTCGCAGGTTTCCGATACCCGTCGCCAGTTGCTTGAAGAAGCCGGGCATACCCTGGGCTTTCGCGGCGGCAAGGCTGAGCGAGCCTGGGAGCTTCGGCAGACGCTGGATGCGCGCTTTGGGCGGCTGGAGATCCTGTATGACTTCAAGACCCTGATCAGCAAACAGGGTTGGTTGCCGCCTGTGATCAGTGAGGCCATTGACGTGGCTCATATCACGCCCAATCAGATCCGCACATCGCACCAGGTGTACGAAATCGTGGTGCCGGAACGCTTCGTCAGTAACCCCCCGTCATGGCGGACCTGGCTACTGGCAGGCCTGGCGACGGTGGGACCGGACGGACCCGAGTCGTCGGTCATGCCGGAAAACAGCGTGCAAAAAAACCTGTGGCAATCCTCGATCAAGAAGGGCTGGGCCGAAGGCCGTGAGAGTGCCGACCGTATCCTGGAAGCCAATTTCAACCGCCTGAACCGCGACTACCGGGGCATGTTGTTGTACTCGCAACTGCTCAGGCAGGGCTTTATCACGCTGCCGGTGGTGAGCGATCAGCAACAGACGGTCACCGGCGACCGCCAGAAGCTGATGACCGGGGATCGGGTGCGCACCATCAAGCAAAACGCAGGCTTTGTGCCAGACAAGACCCAATGGAAACCTGTGATCAGGAAGGACAAGCCATGACCGAACCCACTGAATTTACCCCCTACCCCTTTGAAGGCGGGGTCAATGGCACCTCGATGCGTGAGTTTTTTGTCTGGTGTGCCCGACAAAATATCAGCGACATCCATATCCAGGGCGGCAACAACCTGGTGGTCGACCGTTACGGTCGCAAACGCCGAGCCAGCGCCTTTGTCCTGGCCGACGACTCGTTGTCCAAGGTGGTCGATGAGATTTTCAACCCAGAGATCCGAGCGACTGTGCGCGGCGGTCGCCCGGTCGACCGTGCCTTGCAACTGGATGGCGACATGTACAGCCGTTACGGGCTTGAGCGTGGTGAGCGGTTGCGTTTTCGCTGCAACTTTGTGCAGGCCACAGCAGGCCGGCTGGACAGCACGTTGGCACTGACCATGCGGATTATTCCTTCGGATATTCCGCCGCTGACCAGCATGGGCCTTGAGCCCGATCTATTCGATGCGCTGTTACCGCCCAATGGCCTGGGCATCCTGGGCGGGATTACAGGCTCCGGCAAAAGCACCCTGGCCGCTGCGGCCTACCGCTACTGCCTCGACACCGATCCGGACCGCAAGATCACTACCCTGGAAGATCCGATCGAGTTTGTCCTGGGCCAGGCCGATGACATTTTGCCGCCGACGCAGCTACAGATTGGGCGTGATGTAGGGGGCTACGCCGAAGGCATCCGGGCGGATCTACGCCGGGCACCGTCGATTATTGGCATCGGGGAAATGCGCGACTTTGAAACCTTCCAGGCCGGTGTGCTGGCCGGCCAACTGGGGCACTTCAACTTGACCACGATGCACATTCACTCACCAGGTGAGGCCATCCCGCGCTGCCTGACGATGGTGCCCTCGGAAATGCGCGAGTCTACGGCCCGAGACCTGCTAGGCGTGCTGCAGTACATCGTGGTGCAGAAGCTGCTGCGCACGACAGACGGAAAGCGCAAGGCGGTGCGTGAATACATCATCTTCGACGATCCCCTACGCGGGAAGCTGGGCGACATGCCTTATACCCAATGGGGCCAGCACATCGACGGCATTATTCGTGTCGAGGGCCGACGCATTGCAGATCAGGCCTGGCAGCTCTATCAGCAGGGACACATTGAGCAAAAAGACCTGAAGGAAGCCATGACCAGTCACCAGTTGCGCGAGTTCGAGAGCGCCTAACGCATTTTGTGTAGTCGCATTCCACGGAGGAAAGCCGATGTACGAGCATTCTAAAAACTGCACCGTGCGTGATCAGAAGGCGTTTCTGGACATTGTTGAACTGGTTGCCAGCAGCACACCCGAACAGGTGTGGGCCATGTACTGCTTTGCATCAGGCCTTGTGCAGTACGACATCGAAAGTGCGGTACTACTGATGATCGGCCAGGGCAACACTTCGTTTTCCAGGCAGTTCCCGCAACTGCGCAAACACGCCTGATCCCCACCTTTCCCGAAATCTGCGCTGATACATCCTGTTGTCGCCAAGACGACGGTATGGCTGTGTCCGGCGACTTTTCAGCGAGTGTTTTACATGGACACCAGAAAGAAGTCCGATCTTGAGGCTGGCTATTGGCGCAACGCTTCACGGCTACTCAACATTTATGGCGTCCCGGCGCCGCTGTTCCTGCTGTACATGCTGTTCTTTCGATTTCCCACTTTCAACACTGTGTACGTGGTGACCGGGGTGCTCATCGGGTTTCGTGTGCTCTCGCATTTTGGCTGGACGCTCAAGGTCTTGATTGCTCGACTGGTGTACCTGGTCCGGGGCAACAAGCTGTCCGGTCGTCCCTGGTGGTATCGGCGGTTCACCGAGAAGGACTAAAAAATGGCATTGTCTATTCAGGATGCGAAAAGACTCGTCACTGAGTTCTGCAAAACCTATCCCGTCGCTGCCAAAATTCAATACAAACTCAGAGTTACTCAAGAGGAAGCTTTAGATGAACCAAAAGCCACCATTGAACGAGCAGGAAGAATCCTCGGAGCCTATTTTCCTGGACGAGGATACGCCGCCTTCGCCGTCTCCAACTTTCGTAACGAAGACGACTTTAAGGGAACTCTTAGGCACGAAATACTCGGACATTATGGAATTAACTCGTTCAGTCCACGAGAAAAACGAGCGGTCCTAGGAGCAATAAGCGCTGGGCGAAAATCGCCCGGCTTGAGCATTATCTGGAATGAAGTAGACAAGCTTTATGTTGGCCTCAGTGAGCTGCGTAAAGCTGAAGAAGTCTTTGCGTTTGCGTGTGAGTCGATCGATCCAGATCGCCGGGTCAGTCATGCACCAGGCATGCAGGCATTGGAGAAAGCCTGCCTTACACGCGAGCGACCATTTACCTACGACGACTTGATCAATATCACGTCGATGGTGGCTGAAGGTTTTCATGACCGGTCCCGGTCGCAACAAACCTTCCCATCCTCTGATTCTGCGCAGTTCAAGCAGGAACATCCCATGAAAACCTCTGAATTCCCGGTCTGGCTGGCTGTGCCGCACGATGACCGCGATAAGGCGCGCTCGAGCGCTGGATTATTGCCAGATGGTCGACCGGCCATCGTTTACGACCAAGAAGCCAGATTGTGGTTTGCCCAACCGGGCTGCGACCTCAATCGTATCAATGAGTGGTTGCCTGACCGCAGCCGTCGCGCAGGTGGAGGTGATCCGGAAGCCCAGTTCCTGGATGCACTGACCGAGGCGGGCCTTGTGATCAAGGGCATGCCGATCATGGATGGCACCAAGCAGCGGGTGTCGACAGTCGATGGCAAGCCCGGCAATAAAAGCGGTGCGTACTGTGGCTTTCTGGATGGTCGTGCTGCGGGCTGGATGATCAATTACCACCGTGCCAATTCGGCCAAGGACATCATCAAGTGGGTATCCACAGGTGGTGATTCCGATCCGCTGAACTCATTGCACATCCGTGCCGGAGCCAGACAGTCCCAGGAGGACTCGGCTCGCGAGCGTGCGGCTCTGCATGAGCAGAACACGCAAGCGGCCAAACGGCTGTACGACAAATTACCCGGAGCCGACCCCGCGCACCCCTATCTGGTGCGTAAGGGAATCCCCCCTACGCCCGACCTTCGTCAAACACGAAACGGCGCCCTGGTGGTGCCGTTTTTTAATGCCCAGGGATTGTTCAAAACCCTGCAGTACATCCCTGAAACCGGCGACAAATACCTGTTCAAGGACGCTCCCAAGCACACGCACTTTCTTGTGGTGGGAGGGCCGCTCAACCCCGCACAACCAATCTTGTATGCCGAAGGCTATGCCACCGCGCGCAGCCTGAACCTGGCCACCGACCTGCCGGTGGTGATGACCATCGATGCGGGAAACATGGTGGCCGTGGCTGAGGTGCTGAACGAGCGCTACCCCGGAAGTCGCCACCTGTTCATGGCCGATTTCGATCATGCCAAGAAAGAAAACAAAGGGTTGGTCATGGCCACCCAGGCCGCCGAGCAAGTTGGCGGGCAAGTCCTTTACCCCGCTTTCAACGCCGACGAGATCGCTCGCGGCTTTACCGACTTCAACGACCTTCATCAGTCCCGAGGCCTGGACGCCGTGCGCGAACAGACCGCGTCGCTGATTTATCGGCATGACGAGGTGCCTTCCATGCAAGACAAGAACACGCTTGAGATTCCTGACGCAGCCCTCAGCGCCAATCAGAGCCCGGTCGCGCCGACCAACACCCCGGTGGCCGACCAGGCAGGCCAGGTAGTGCCGGTGACGACAGCGCAGTTTGAGCCTTTCAAAGAGGATCTGCCGGCAAGTCCGGCTCCAGAGGTGGAGCCGTTCAAAGACGATGTGCCGGTAGGACCAGCTCCAGTGCTGGAGCCGTTCAAAGACGATGTGCCAGCAGGACCGGCTCCAGCGTTGGAGCCGTTCAAAGAGGATGCTCCTGCGTCAGCCGATCGCAACCAGGTCAACGCAGCTGTTACCGATTCGGCCAACGCCGTACCGCAGAGTGCTCCGTCAGAGATCAAACTTGCCGGCGTTAACTATTCCGAGCTGGTTCTGGTACACGCGACACCCCGGATGCCCACCGTCAATTCCGACGGCAGTGTGGACATCAACAGTGCGTTTCATAACGCAGGCGGTTTTGATCAGAAGCCCGATTACTCACAGATGGATGGCCGCAAGCCTCAAGGGATGACTACCCGTGCATCGGTGCATTTCACACTGCAAGATCCGGTGAGTGATCATGCTTACGGCACATTTGAAGGGCGTGAATTTACAGTCTATGGACGCCTCAACAGTGCTGTAGAGGCAAACGGCGCACCCGAATCTCTCTTGACGTCCGACACCGCATTTTTCGCGCCGGACAAGGCTGTAAAATTGCCGGACGCTGTCGTTGTCCAACTCGACCTGGCAAGTCGTCTCAACGCAGACGAGTTTGCCAGGCCTGTCGACGGTGGCTGGCTCGTGGCAACTGCCATTACAGAACAGAACCGCTCCCAAGCCGAACAGTTGCTGACCCGCACTGAAATGAACAATCCAGGGCTCGGGGCTCTGGAAACGCTGACTTTCCTTCGATCCGCCGAAAACGGCGTTGCAGCCGGCGCCGAGGTTTCTAAAACGCTCGCGCTGAATAGCCTGGACGCGCCTACGATCAACAAGGCGATAGGCATTCGCCACGGGGCCAAGATCGGTTTTGATGGCTGGGCCTCATTCGCGGCACTGGAAGAGTTCAAGCATTCTTTGCCAGTCACAGCTGAAGAAAAGGCTGCCATTGTCGTGGGACGGCACGACTCGACTGATGGAGACAAGCTGAATACCTATTTCCGGGTATCACACACCGATGGTTTGTCCGATATAACCCAGAGCAAAAACCCAGCCATTGCCGCGTTCGCGGAGCAGCTGGTGAATAGCGATTTGCACCAGGTCATGCGTAATAATGAAATCCTGGCTGAACTCGCGCACGAACCCTACATTCTGCGCGACGATAACGGCGTTTCCAGTCGTGGTATGGCGGCATCGTTCTTCGATCAACAGGAGACGTTCTACCAGTCTCCCAAGCTTGGCCAGGTTTCGCAGGTGGACGTGCTGCAAGCGATAGCCGGTGCGGAGCCGGCGCAGATCCAGGCCATCCAGCAGAATTTGCTGACTCGTGGCCTGCACACAGAAGACATGCGTAATGGTGATGCGAAGTTGGCAGAGGCGCTTGGTATCGTGGCTCCGCAACAGACATCCAGTCAGCCCCCGCTGCCAGGCTCGCCGGGCGCGCAGTCGTCTCTAGGGCCGGATGTGCCGCCACCGTTTCCTGATGCTGTGGCAAGCCCTTTACCACCGTTGCCAGGTTCACCTGATGCGCAGCCGCCTCTTGGGCCGGATGTACCACCGCCGTTTCCTGATGCTGTGGCAAGCCCTTTACCACCGTTGCCAGGTTCACCTGATGCGCAGCCGCCTCTAGGGCCGGATGTGCCGCCACCGTTTCCTGATGCTGTGGCAAGCCCTCTACCACCGCTGCCAGGTTCGCCGGGTGCGCAGCCGCCTCTAGGGCCGGATGTGCCGCCACCGTTTCCTGATGCTGTGGCAAGCCCTCTACCACCGCTGCCAGGTTCGCCGGGTGCGCAGACGCCTCTTGGGCCGGATGTGCCGCCACCGTTTCCTGATGTTGTGGCAAGCCCTCTACCACCGCTGCCAGGTTCGCCGGGTGCGCAGACGCCTATTGGGCCGGATGTGCCACCGCCATTCCTTGATACCGTTGTGGTATCGGCACCGCTTGATGCACAGCCCGCTCCAGAGAAAACGCAGGCAGCAACCGGGCCGCAGCGTGACATCCCTGATGTTTACGCCGAGCCCATCGAAGTGATGCCTGCACCCGGTCTTACGCCACCTGTGGCCAAGGAAAAACCGGCAGAGGTGCTTGACCTGCCGGAATGGCCACGTCGTTCTGTCACGGAAACCGAGGCGCCTGCGCAGACTGTTGCCGACACGATCCACGTCGGTGCCCGCATTGGTAAGGACACGCCGGCTGTACCGCAGCCGACCGGCAATATCGATAAAGACGCGTTGTTGTCTCGCATTACCCGCGAGCCGCAAGGTGACACGGTGCTGTACAAGCTCGACGCAGAGCCGGCCTTTCATGACCGTGGATCGCGTCTGGAGATGGTGCCCGGTGCCGGCCAGAGTGATGAAAAGGTGATGGCCGCGCTGCTCACCGCTGCCCAGTTCTACCGGGGGCAGATCGAACTGACCGGCAGCGATGCTTTCAAGGCCAAGGCGATCGGCCTGATTGCCGAACACCAGATCAACGTCACCATGAAAAACCCGGTGCAGCAGATGATGCTGGAGCAGGCGCGTGAGCGCCTGGACATGAAGCCGGTGGTGCCGGAGGCGGTGCATGGCGTCACCCCACCGCCTTATGAGCCCAGGACGGTGGCCCCCATTGCGCCGGAAAAAGCGAATGTGGCCAACGATCCACCCGCGCCGGTTATTCCGGCGCCGGCCACACAACAGGTGCCCGCTCAACCTGCCCCCCCGGTAGAGGTAAAAAAACCGGAGGCAAGTGCTCCTGCCGCAACGGCAATCGCACCGCAGGTCGCGGCGCCTGTCGCTGCAGTACCTGCCAAACCCGCAGTGCTGCTCGATCCGGCTGTTCATCAGTCGCCACAGGCCGCTGAAAAAGGCATCACCGGCAAGGTCATCAGTTGCGGCCCTGCACCGTTTCGTTTCGAGGCCAGCAACGCTGAAAGTATTCACATCAAGCTGCGTACCAAGGCCGGTACACAGACTTTCTGGGGCAAGGAACTGGCCGGATTGCTGCGCGAAACGCGCATTCAGCCGGGCAAGATGGCGACCCTGCAATGGCTTGGTCAGAACGATGTTGTTGTCAAAAAGCCGGTCAAAAATGATGAAGGCGTGACTGTCCGCTTTGAAGACAAAAACGCCAAACGCAACCAGTGGTCGCTGGCCTTGCTCAACGGCCCTGCCGTGCGCACCGGCACGGATGAAGGCGTGAAGCTGGGCGCTTACGACGCGACACGCTTTGCCATGATCCAGAACTCGGTCATGTCTCAGCTCAATGTGCCGATCGAGGCGCCTGTACTGCCCAAGGATGGCCTGTTCTGGATGACGCCGAACGGTCAGGGCAGTGCCAAGACGGGCGACGAACTTTCGGCGCCGCGTCCGCAAGTCGATGCCGAAAACGCTGGAAAGCTAGTCATGAGCAGTTGGTCGAGCGATGGGCACCTTGACATGGCCCTGTTCCGGGGTGACGGACCTTATCTGCAGGGTGTGGTGCGTCAGGAGGACCGTTACCAACATGTGCTTGTCAGCCTGCCAGGCCATTCCGAAGCCCCGCCCATGGTGTTCAACTCGGTCACTGAGCAAGGTCTGATCCCAATCGGCGTTGGTAACGGCATCAACCGTTCAGGTGGTGAGCCGGTACAGCGCGACCATGTCGCCTTCAAGCTGGAAGGAGATGCGACGACCCGTGTGGCCAAACTGGACTTTCCCGCGCAACTGCCACCAACCCTGCATAGCCGCCTAGGTTTCAACGAGCGCTACAAGGATGACAACACACTCCCAAAGTCCACGGCGCCGGCAGCGGCACCATCGGCCAAGCCCAACGAAATGCGCCCTGCATAACATCTGATCTGAGGGATACATCATGTTGAAGAAAAGCACGCGTATCGCGTTGCTGACGGCAGTGTGTTGTCTGCCGGCCATTGCAGACGCGGCGACCTGTCGCGCTGCCCAGGCTGCCCAGGTGGGCAGTCAGGCCGGCTATGACGAGGCCAAACGGGCCGATGAGGCGTGGGCTGAGCGTGAGCGCAATGTCTCCGACCAGTTGCAGGGCTGCCTGTCGCGTATTCAGACCACCAGCATCAGCTTGCCTTCCTTTCCCAGCCTGCAAAGCATCATGACGCAGGTGTCGGAAAAGATTTGTCAGGCCGCCGTGGACAAGATCAACAGCCATATCCCTAACAGTATGGATCCCTGGCAGAAGTATCAGATGCCTTGAAGGGGGATGATCGATGCAAAATCTAAAGGAAGACAACGAGGCTGACAGAGAGGCCGTCGATCAGACTATCGAACAGTTGGAGCGCTCGTATGTGCATGCCCTCACCGCACAACGACAACGTGAACTGGGCGCAGAGTTTGCTCATCGCTGCCTGAAAGCCCTGATCTGGGTGGCGATGGCACTGGTTCTGGCATTGGCGCTGATCGCCTTTTTAGGCTGGCAGGTCGCTTATCCCCCAATCCAGTACTTCGCAACGGAAAACGGGCGGGTCGTGCCCATTCAGTCGACCGATAAGCCAGCGTTCAGTGACCAGGATGTCTCGGCGTTTGGCGCCGATACCATCCGGGAAAGCTTCACGCTGGACTTCGTCAACTTCCGTAACCAGACCACCCGGCTTACCGGGCGCTACTCGGACATCGGCTACCAGGACTATTACAAGGCGCTTGTCGCGTCCAACGTATTGGATTCGGTAGAGAAGCGACGGATGAATATGTCGGTCGAGGTTGGCCCCGGCGTCATCCGAAGCAAAGGTCTACTGGGCGATGTATTCACCTGGGAATATCAATACCCGGTCACGCTGCGGCTCGATGGCCAACAGACCGGTAGCCCTGCGCAAAGCTTCATTTTCACGCTGCGCATCCAGCGCACCGATGTACAGGTCAAGAGCAAGGGTCTGGAAGTCACGCAGGTCATCAGCAGCAACGCCAACTAAGGCTTGAGCGGCAGCCGTCGGCCTACCGCACACCAAAGGATTCCCACTATGAAAACGTCAATCGCACTGGCCTTCTGGCTGGTGACGGGCAGTTATGCCTGGGCAGCGGAAAACAGTGACAGCCCGCCCTCACCCGACCAAAACCCTACGGGCTGGCTGTCGACAGCTGCACCTGGAACAGCTCCAGGCACTCCCAATCAACCAACGGGTCAAGGTCCAGCTGCACAACGCACTCCCGCGTCATCCTTGCCGCCGCCCTCGGGCAATGACCCATTGCCGCCGCCGTCATCCGATCTTTACAACATGGCTCAGGACAGCATTTCCCCACTGACCCCTGAAGAAGTGCGGCAACTGCGCAGCAGAATGAACGAGACCGAACAGGCCATGATCGCGCCGCAGGTGGCGGTGGTGCCGAAGATCAGCGCGCTGACCGTCGACCTGGCCCCCGGTGCCAGCTTGCCGCTGGTGCGTACGGCGGTGAACTACCCCAGCTCGATCAGCTTTATCGACAGTACGGGAGCCCCCTGGAACCTGGGGGCCGCGCCGGTCGTGGGAAATCCTGCCTTCAATGCCTACTGGCTGCCCAACAGTCCGGTCATGGTAGTGAACGCCTCCCGGCCCTATGTCAGCGGCAACATCACGGTGTACCTCGAAGGCCTGTCAGTGCCGATCGTGCTTAACGTCACCAGCGGCGAATCGGACAGCACGGCCAAGACCTGGGCCGTGGACAGTCGCCTGGATCTGCGAGTGCCACGACGTGGCCCGCAAGCCATTGCCGGGGCTGCACCGCAATCACGCATCGGCCTGCACGACAGCACGTTGCAGGCGTTTCTTGATGGCATACCGCCCAAAGAGGCCCGTCGGCTCAAGACCTCGGGCGCAGTGCCCGACACCACTGTCTGGCAATTGGGCGACGACCTGTACATCCGTTCGCGTGCAGACATCCGTGATGAGTTCGAGGCCACCCTGTCGTCCGCCGATGGCACCCATCTCTGGAAGCTGCCGGTGACGCCGTATGTCTCGTTTTCGGTGATGGGTCGCACCTCAGCCCTCAACGTGGAACTGGAGTAGATATGGCGATTGAAGAGGATGCAGGTCGGGCCACCAAACTTACCCTGGGTATAGGCGTGGCCCTGGTGGCGGGTGTGGCTATTGGGGGCTACGCGCTATGGGGCTGGTACGTTCAGCCCCCGGCTCCAGAATCCAACATCAGCCTGGAGCGAGTTGCTGGAACGGTTGAGTCAGACACTGAAGAAACCCCGGCGTACCGGGGGCTTTTGGAGCAGTACAACCGTAATGGCGTGCAACAGGCCCAAGCGCAAAACGAAAGCTTCATTGCCAGCATGCCGATGGCCCAGGAGCCTATTGTTATCCAGCCCAGGTCGGAGCCTCCCCCCTTACCGGATCCGGAGCAGGAGGCACTCAAACAAACCCAGGCGAGCACGCCACTGGACGAGCGAAAGCTGGAGGCCTTGAGCAATTTTCTCAAGCGCCTGGAAGATCAGCGTGCGCTGGAAAGCACGGGTTTGCAGACAGCGCGTCTGCTGGGTGAGTCCGGTGACAGCTACCTGGCCTGGAGCGAGAGCCTCAACGGCGGACGGCGTAACACGGCGATGACGGCGAACACTGCCGGCAGCGCGCCAGGTGCCACGGGATACGGGGCGGACTCACCGGCGCCCGTTGAAGTCATCGCGCCGTACTGGCGGGGTCCAGGCGAGATCGATATTGGTATCGATTCGGATAACAGCACCACGCCTGTACTGGCTCGTATCAACACCGGCAAGCATGCCGGCATCGTGCTCAAGGCCTCAGACGGCGCCAAGCTGACGGGTGAGGGGGTAGTCATTCACTTCACCGAAATGGCCTACAAGGGCGTCAACTACAAGGTCGATGCCTATGCGCTGCAGGAAGACAGCCTGTTGGCCAACGTGGCTTCCGATGTGAATCACCGCTACATGTCGCGCATCGTGCTGCCGGCCTTACTCAACGGAATCGGCAGCGTAGGGGAGCTGTACTCGCAGGCCAATACCGAGGTGATCAGCAATGGATTCAGCACTGAGGTAGTGCGCCCCGGTCTGCCGGATGGTGCGGCGGTGCTGGGATCCATGGCCGGTGGGGCAGCCAGCCAGGCGGCGAAGGTCCTGAGCGAAGACGCCGCCCGTGTGCCGGCAACGCAGGTGACGGTCACCAAGGGCCAGGTGGTCGCCATCCAGTTCATGCGCGGCGTGTATTCGGGTGACGCCATTGCACCGGGTGAAGGCGGCGACACGGTCAAGGCCTCAATACCGCTTCGTGCTTCAACCGGCTCTGCCAATTCGACAACCAGCCCTGCCAACCCAACGACGCCTGAGCAGTGGCGGGCCGCGGCCCGTTCGCAGATTCAGGCCCAGCAACAGCTTCTGGAGCGCAATCAATGAGTGAGTTCAGCCCACAGGCAGTGCCTGAACCGATAGTGCCACCGGCATCACGTCAATCGTCGCGACCGGCCAGCGAATGGCTGACAAAGCCAGTCCTGATGGGGCAATCAGCCCCCTGGCTGGCCTTGTACGCGGTGGTTCTTATAGCGGCAGGCTGGTACCTGTTTGCGCCGGAAAGCTCTCCGTCGACAAACAGCCTGGCCTTTGCCGAGCAGGACATGGTGGCCAATCAACCCACGATGTCGATGCCCCGCTTTGATACCAATCCCACTCAGATACAAGATCAGGTGGTGACGATGGTGACGGGCGTGCGCACTTACGCCGAAACCAACCGTGATGCCATCACAAAGTTGGCTGCCACGGTGAAATCGCTGACGGAATCACAGGCGGCTCTCAAGCAGCAAATCAGCGAACTGCAGGCGCACAACGCATTGCTCTCGGCTCGACCCGCAGCGCGAGCGGTTAATCGCACAAACCCGTCGAGGACCACCAACGCCGCAGGCACTCCTTCACCGTTGGCCGGTATGCGCGTCAGTGCCATCCAGAACGGAATGGCCTGGGTGACCTGGCAGGAAAAAACCTGGGCGGTGCAGGTGGGTGACACCCTGGGGCCAGTGACAGTCACCGGCATTGATGCCAAGTCGCGGCGGGTCCGCACCAGTGCGGGCCTGCTGGAATGAGGTGATCGATGAACGGCTCAAAAGACGCGATCCAAATCCTGGTGGCCCTTGCCAACGGCCTGCTGAGCGCTTTCGTTCAGCTGATGTTTTCCCTGGGCGCGCTGTTTGCGGTGGTCGGAGCGGTTATCTACCTGTCGCAACACGCCAGTATGAAAAAAGCCCCTGGTCAGACGCAGGGCAGCGGCAAGGTGATTGCCTGGCTGCTGCTGTGTGGTGGCCTGGCCGGACTGGACCAGATGATCGAGGCCGGTGCCCGGCAACTGGGCTGGAAGGGGGTCACGTTCACCGCGATCAGCTACGTCAACGTGGGCACCTTTGGTGTGGCGGCCGATGCGGCCAACGCCATGCTCACCCTGGTGCGCATGTTGGGGGTGATGTTTGCCCTGCAAGGCCTGCTCAGCTGGAGGCGCTCACTCAAGGACGGCCACACCGGTCTGTCAGCCGGTGAAGATGTCAACAAAGGCACTATCAAGTTCATCCTGGGCGTGCTGTGTGTCTGTAATCCCTATCTGCTCGATGCATTGAAGAAAACCCTGGGCCTCTGAGCCCTGCGCATTCATGCGCACCCCTGTTTTTGCTGCACCCCCTCACGTCGCTGTACCCCTCACCTCAAATCGTAATCAAGGAAATCTGGCCATGCCAAACAACATGCTGCTGTCTGCCTGCGTGCGCGCAACCCTGCTCAAAGAAAAACTGGCTGCTCGCTGCGTCAAGAGCCTCACGGTGATGGCGGCAGTCTCGCCGGTCACTGCCTTCGCCGCTACTGACATTGCCGGGATGGCCAACGCTGCCGCCGTCGGCAGTAAGTCGGGTCTCAAATCTGTCCTGACCATCGCCCAGTTCATCGGCGTGGTCTTTGTCGGTGGCGGCCTGATCGCGGCCAAGAACAAGAAGGACAACCCCCAGATCAAGGTCAGTCACATCGCCGGTGCCATCGCGTTCGGCGTCATGCTGATCGCGATCCCGGAGATCATCAAACGCTCTCAAGCGCAGATGGGCCTGACCCCAATCACTGTCGGTTAACCAGGACTTCTGGAGGTGGCCACGGCCACCTCCAGAAGGGAGGGTTCAAAGATGGAAAGAGATGCCATTCTGATCGGAAATAATGGGGTCGAGATAACTGGTGCTGATTTCGAGAGCGGTAGTTATGAGCCCAGTGGGTATGAGCCTTATGCATACGATAGCGATTACCATGCGCTGTCGCTTTGCGAGCCGGAAGACGATCTAGGCTCTTACGAGAATCACAATGACAACGGCGGCACCGGCGACGATCACATTGAATACGCAGGATCACCCCAACCGGCTCAGGCACTGCTGAAAACAGTTGTTGATGTCGATAAGGCCATGGTCGCCGTACGGGAAATCAAGGATCGTCCGGATCAGGCGCCGCTGATGCCTCTGGAGCTGGATGTCAGTGGGGAAACCGAATCTCCGGTGCCCATTTCAGTCCCTGGAAACCAGTGTGCCTGCTGTGGCCTGCAGACAAACAAACTGTGGCAGGGCGCACGCACCGGTCTTGATGAACCTCACGCCGTTTGCACCCTGTGCTACCTCACCGGCCACCTGGACAGCCCCACGGCAGCGCACGGGCAACTGGCTTACCTGCCGGGCCTGGCCCCGGAAAACGCCATCCACCTGCAGCGCCGTGCTTTGCTGGCCATCCTGGGCGGCACTGAAGAACAACAGGCAGAAGGCGAGCGCATCTGGAGCTGGATGAACCAGCATGCTCGCGAGGTGGAAGTGAACTGGGGCACGGCGCGTGCCGGCGAGATTGCCCATGCCCTGAAACGCCTGTCGCCCGGCAAGCGCAACCAGCTGCAGCAGCGCCTGGCGGGCTGCGTGCTGATGCTGCCGGCAGACATGTTCAGCGATCTGTCTCTGCTACTGCCAGCCAATAGAACCGTCGAGTCCGTGCTGACCTCGTACAGCTGGGCCACTTATACCCGCAGTGATTTGTACGTCGAGCCTGTAATGGCCTCATCTGAGTCTGAAGATGAGCAAGCCCCTGACGATCTTCCCGCTGACCGCCCATAACAGGCAGGTCCATACCCGGAGTGAAATCCATGTCGAGCCTTGTGCGCTGGGTTGAAAACCTGATCACCACCGCGTCGCGCTTTACCGTTTCCCGAGACTTGCCCGACTACTGCGACCTGCAGACTGTGATCCGCCTGACGGAGGATGACCGGGTCCGTCACCCTGAGCTTACGGCGCCTTACATCATGGTCACCGATGACGGCGACTACTGCACCGTCTATGCCGTGGCTGGCAGTTTCTGCGACACCGATGAGCAGGCCGCCAAGGACCAACCCTATTCCTGGCAAGGCCGTCTGGAGCGCATGACCAATTCGCTGACGGCCACGTATCGCCGGCACGGACACAAGGTCAGCCTGGTCTTCGAGTCTGATCCTGATCGAGGCATTGAAGAGGTCGATGCCCTGCTGGCCCCCCAGTACCGTTCGATCGAGCGCACCGGCATCAACATGAAGGAGATTCTGGACGAGACGCGAGCCAAGCTGGCCCCCTGGGTCTCGCGAGAGCGCTGTTACCTGGTGTGCTACACCGGGCGCAATGCCCTGTCCGCGCATGAGCTGATCGACGAGAACAAGCGTCTCAACGACCTGATCGAAAAAAGCCCGAATGCACGCTTTGGTCAAAACCCGGTCCTGGCCGAGATGGCCGGTCTAAAAATTCGTCATGACAGCTTTCTCTCCTTGGTGGAAGACGCTTTTGGCGATAACGGTCAGGGCGTGATGCTAGAGCGCCTGGATGCCCATGCGGCAGGTCGCGCCTTACGTGAGCAGGTCGACCGGCTGGGAACGCCTGCAGGCTGGCAGCCTCTGTTACCCGACGATCCGATCATCCCGCACGGGGTGCGCAAGGGCGATGATCACACACCGTTTCTGGCGCCCTGGTTAAACTTCCAATTGCTCAATCAGGATGTGCAGACTCAAGGCAACAAGCTGTGCATCAACGGCATGTGGCACGGCACATTGTCAGTCGAACTGGGTCCACAGGCCCCGGCCAGCTTTGCCAAGCTCAAGGATTTGATACCCCGCAGCGTGCCGTGGCGGGTGCGTATGGACATCATGCCGGGCGGCATGACGGCGTTGGGCACGAAGAAAAACTTGCTGGACTTCATGGCCTTTGTCCCGCCGCTGCGCCCGGTGTGGTCTTCAATTGAGGACCTGATGGTGGTGGATAAGGAAGAGCCGATCTGCGTCATGACCATCATGGCCTCGACCTGGGGAACCACGCCGGAGGCCGTCACGCGCAACCTTACGCTGATCAAGCAGGCCTTCGAGGCCTGGGGGATTTGCGGTGTGACCCAGACTTTTGGCGACCCGGTACGGGCCTGGGCGGCAACCCTGGTGGCCTCCAGCAAGGGCAGCGGTCTGCACCTGTTATACCCACCTCTGTCCGAGGCGCTGAACCTGCTGCCGCTGACCCGTCCTGCCTCGGCATGGCAGGACGACGGCAACGCGCTGTTCCCGACTCTGGACGGCAAGCTGTACCCGGTAGGCCTGGCCACCACCAAGCAGAACAAGCTGACCAATATCATTTGTGGCTCGCCAGGTTTGGGCAAGTCGGTGTTGCTCAACAAGCTGGGGAATGTGCAGATCACCAGTGCCCAGCAGAAGTTGCCGTTCATTGCCGGCGTCGACAAGGGGTTCTCGATGCAGGGTCAAATCGCCTTGCTGCGCGACTCGCTGCCGGAACACCGCAAGGATGAGGCGATCGGCATCGTTTTGCAGAATGATCGGGCGCACTGCCGCAACCTGTTCGACATCCAGTTGGGCTCCCAGTATCCCATTGCGCCTGAGCGCAACTGGATCATGAGCATGCTGACCGCGATGTGCATTGATCCCTCTGACGGTGATCCACCCAATGCGCGAGATACCCGGCAGATCCTGGATCGAGTCATCACGATGGCCTACACCAATAACGCGGAAATCAGCCCTCGGGCCTATGATGCCGGCCTGGTGCCGGCTGTTGATCAGGCGCTGCGCAGCAGTGGCCTGCGTGAACGGCATCCTGCCCATTGGTGGGCCACTGCGACCTGGTACGAAGTGCGGGATCTGTTGTTTGCCGAAGGTTTTGTGCGCGAAGCCCAGCAGGCCCAATTCCAGGCGGTGCCGGAGCTGGCCGACATGACCAGCTTTTTGAACCATGAAAACATCCTGTCTGCGTTCGGCAAGGTGCAACGTGATCACAGCAGCGAGTTTCTGGTGGACTACCTGCGCCGCTGCATGACCGATGCGTGCTCTGAGTTTCGCATGCTGGCCGGGCGTACCCAGTTTGTGATCAGCCCGCAGACCCGCGTGATTGCCATCGATCTGAACAACGTCATGGGCGACGACAGTAAATCCGGGCACCTGAAGACCGGAATCATGTTCATGTTTGCCGGACATGTGGCCGGAGGCGATTTCGTATTGCCGCAGTACCGCGACGAACTGTTCCATGCGGTCTCGCCGTTGTATCACCCGCTGCACCACGAGCGCCTCGAGCAGCTGGACCAGGAGGTGAAAACCAAGGTGTACGACGAGCTGCACAACGCGGCCAAGGCGCCCTTCATCTTCGAGAGTCTGGAAACCCAGGACCGCGAGCAGCGCAAGTTCGGTGTTCGCACCGTGCTGTCCTCGCAGTATGTACGTGACTTTCCTAAAGCGATCCTGGCGTCAGCCAACTCGCTGTTCATGATGGAAGTGGATCCGCAGGACGAAGAGTTGCTGATCGATCATTTCAAAGTGCCCAGGGTCACGATCCGCACCTTTCAGAGCAAAGGCACCGGGCCGGCCCAGGACGGCAGTGGTGTGCCCTTCCTCGGCGTCTTTCGCGTCAAGGGCGACGGCACGCTGGCTCGGGTGCTTAAAAACGCGATGGGGCCGCTTGAGTTGTGGGCCTTGAACTCATCGCCGGGCAACAGCGCTTTGCGCCGGATTCTGTACGACGAAGTCGGCGGCGCCACGGCGCGGGCCATCCTGGCGAGCAAGTTCGCCCAGGGCACCGCCGAGAAACTGATCGCATTGCGACAGCGACAGGCCCAGGAAACCAATGCCACCAACGTCACCCGCACGCTGGCCCGTGAGCTGATCGCTCAGCGTGGCTACAACATTTAAGGAAAAAAGCCATGAATCAACATCGAATCGCGATGGCCGTGGCCATCGCGTTAGCGAGCCCGTGTGCCCTGGCGTCCGTGATGCCGGTCGCGGTGATGTCCAGTCTGCCGATTACGGTGTCGGTAGTGCCGGCATTGACCCGGATGCAAGCCACGCTGGCCGAAATCTTGAGTACCGAAATGCAGATCGGTACAGCGATCGTGCAAGCGAGCGACAAGGAGATTGCAGCGGCCAGTGAGGTCGGTCGGGCGCAACGTGAGGCTGACATTTTCGGGCGACAGACCGAGCGCCTGGAGCGTGCGCGAGACACCTATAGCGTGCCGGACAGCATCTGCAGTGAATCGGCATCGGGGGTGGCGACCGCTGTGGCCAAAACCAGCCGCGCCGGCGCATCACGCCTGTCGGGTGGCCAAGGTGTCAGCAACGCGGTGGTGCAGAAAACCGTCGCCTCCCAGCCGGTTGCCCCGCGTCAGGGTGGCTATCGCAGCGCCGCGATGCATGCGGCCTACTGCACCGCAGACGAAGCCAAACAGTACGGCGGCACGGATCTATGCCCGGCTGTCTCCAGCTTGCCGGGTGGCGACATCGAAATGCGCTCGCTGGTCGACGGCGCCGGTGCGGTCGGCAAGGCGCCCGATCTGACGTTCAACCAGGACCAGGTCGACGCCGCGATGGCCTACATGAAGAACACGGCACGGCATGACGGCGGGCGTGTGCCAGGCAAAGGCGAGATCCAGACCGCAACGGGCCGTGAGTACCAGGGGCTGATGACCCAGTACAAAGGGATTCAGAGTGCGGCCAGTCAGCCGCAACTGGACATGATCGCGGCGAGCCAGGCCAACCCGGCTACGCAAGCCGCCCTGACCGAAACGCTGCGAAGCCCGTCGGCAGCGCAATACTTCACCGCGACAGCGAGCCGCGAAGCGCAGCGCACAGGTCAGATGAGCGAACGTGAATTCGAGTCCTTCGAAGTTGGACGGCGCTATGCCAACACGGCCTACGAAACGGATCTGCAGCAGATGAGTGGCGACAACCTGCTGCGCGAGGTAGTGCGGGTGCAGAGCCTGGGTAACTGGCTGCAGTTGAGTATCAAGCACGAGCAACGTCAGGCCAACGTCATCGCAGGCCAGGCGCTGGCTCTGGCGGCTGACGCCAAGTACGTGCCGCAGCTGCAGGAGCTGTCCGGAAAAATGAGTGCGGGAGTCAGCGCGCAATGACCACAGAATCGAAAACAGAAACGCCCCAGAACACCGCTGGCCCAAGCCGGGCCACACCCTTGCAGCGGGTTGGCCGGGTCGGCCTGGATATGCTCAATCCACTTTCAGACCTGAAGGTGCTTTACGGCGGTGTGAAACCCACCTTGGGTCGGCTGAGCGATTTGCGCGAGCGTTTACGCAGGCCAAAGGCGGCACAAGCGTCCTTGACCTGGGCGCAGGCAGTCGAGAGTACCGGGCAATCCGTCGAGCAGCTTGCACGCGGCTATCGGCGCAGCCGGTATCTCAGCTGGTCGGTAATGATGCTGACGGGGGGACTGTCGCTGACGTTACTCGGGTTGCTGGTAGCGGTCGGGTTCGACTTGCCTGAAACGCCGATGCACCGCGCTGTCATCACACTGTTCGTTCTCACCACGGTCTTTGCCGTCAGTCTGACCAAGGTGCTGAAGACGAACTACAGGCTGTGGCAGCTCACCCATCAGCGCGTCAGCCTTGATGAGGGCGGCACGTTTGCTCATTACAAAGCAGAAAACAAAATATGGTTACAACTGGTGACGCTAAGAAGTTAGTAAGTGAGCCATTTTTCGTTCTACTCCCCCTCGTTTAACCCGCCTCACACACCTATCTGGATGCCCTATGAACTTCATCAAACGCTTTTGGTGGGTTGGCCTGTTGCTGATGATTTTTTCACTACCAACGCTGGCCAACACCGTCAGTTATCAAACCATCAGTGCGGCTGCACAGAAAAACACTGATCTGTCCCGCCAGGCACTGGTGATGATCTTTGGCGACGTGGTGCTTAACCCGTTCAAGCCTTCACAGAGGACGCTCATCGGGTCGCTGTTTGCGATTCTCAACGGCATCCTGGCCACCGTAGCTGTGGCCTGGTTCCTGACCATAACCGTCAAGGCTTTCGTCAAAGCGGGTCACGAGGGGCAGGTTTTTGGCCCTGGGCGCACCTTTATGCACCCGATCATGACCTTTTTCGGCTTCATGATGATCGTGCCGACGGCCTCGGGTTGGTCGATGTCCCAATTGATCATGCTCTGGGCCACCTCGATCATGGGGATCGGCAGCGCCAACCTGCTGACCAACCAGGCAGTGGACATGATGAACAGCGGGTACACCATGGTTGTCCAGCCTACGGCCCCGTCGACCCGAGCTGCGGCGCGCGGCATCTTCGAGATGAACCTGTGCAAGTACGCCACCAACTCGGAGTTGCGTTCACTGTACGTCGACGGGACCGCCCGAACCGCGTTGATGCAGACGCGGGGCAGCAACGGCCAATACATCACCAGCAACGGCAGCGCGATCTGCGGATCAGCCAAGATTCCGGAAACACCGCGCATCAGTACATGGGTGCCGATCTTCAATAGCAAGGTGAACACGGCGAGCGTGGTGAGTGCTCAAAAGCGGTCTCTGGACACAATGCAGGCCTCGCTCGACCGGGCAGCCAGTCAGTTTGTAAACGCCTTCCTGAGCAAGCGCGACAAGGATACCGGGACCTTCCAGGATGTTGAAACGCAGATCCAGACGGCGGCAGCGGCGTATGAGCAGACGGTCAATCAGGCGATCAACCAGCTCAACTATACAAACACCCTGCAGAGTCAGCTCTCAAGTCAGATAAAAAGCTATGGCTGGGTGGCCCTGGGCGCCTGGTATCACACGTTTGCGACGGCCAACAGCAAGACGGACGCTGTGGCCAAGGCAACGCCCGTGGTCTCCGGCAAGAGTCATCTGGGCGAAACCGGGACTGGTGACCTCTACAACCAGGTATTTTCAGCTTATCGCTCACAAGTCCAGAACAGCACGTATACCCCACCACTAGGGACACAGACTGCAAAGGACGATACTGAGGCCGCTTCAGTAGCAGATCCCAAGGCATCTTTACTAAAATTCTTCAATAAGCCAATGCAATACTTGACTAATGAAATAGCTACTTGGAATCTTGGCTCAACGGCTAGTTTCAATAGTCAAGTGAATCCCCTGATAAAAATGCAGCAAGTCGGAGACTACACGCTAGGAGCCACTGAGCTTGCGATAACCGCTTACGCAGGAACTTGGGCAGTGGCATCGGCGGCCAGTAATTCACCTGTCGGGTGGGCGTCAAGAATATTTTTTGTAGATACAGGGGCTGTCGTCAAGGATGTGATGGGCGCATTAGCACCGCTCTTCTTTTTTTGCATGTTTGCACTTATGGCAATTGGCTTTACGTTGGCTGTTTACCTACCCGCAGTTCCTTTTCTCACGTCCATGATCGGGGTATTTAACTGGATCGTCAGTGTGCTTGTGAGTACGGCGGCAGGCTCCATGTGGGGAGCCACTCACGTAGGTGCAGAAGAGGACAAGGGAAGTCGTAGTGCTTACGGGTATATTTTCCTGATCGACATGATGCTCAGGCCCTCGCTCATGGTGCTGGGTTTTTTCTTCGCTTCGGTATCCGTGATTGCAGGCGGGACGTTGCTGAATTTGCTTTTTGCTTCGGCTCTGGCCAATGCCAACGCCGACTCAATCGTCGGGCTATTCAAAATGATCGGCTGGTTGATGATCTATGCCCGGATTGCGACTTTCTGCGTGACCCGTATATTCGGCCTGCAAGCCACACTGGCGGATTACGTCATATCGTTCCTGGGTGGCCGTGATGGAGCTAACCTGATGGGCGGCATGGTCGACAACGTACAGAACATGTTTGGCGCTGCTGGATCGGGTGCAGGTCGAGCGCCAGGCGTTAAATTAAACGCACCTTCCAAGTCTGGCTCCGAAGGAGATGGTGTGAAGTGATAAGTTTCAGTAGTAGATAAATAATGTTGTAAAGTTTTGTTGGTATGTACTACTATGTATATGCTTCCTTGATGCTTTTTTAAAGCGAATACCTCTAGAAGGAGTTTGTCATGAGTGTTCGAAGGATTAGAACCGGAAAAGAGCAGTTTTTTTTCTTGCTGCAATTGGCTTATATACTTTTAGCGCTTCCTTTCTTGCTTGTAGTGGGTACGTTAATGGCTCTTTCAATGCCACCGGCAGAATACCGTGCTGATGGCAGGTTAGAGGCAACTGTTATACTCTGGTTGGGCGTTATAATTCCCGTCGGAATATTCTTCTTCCGAGTGATCAATAAGTCCAGATTCCTAAAGCGCGTGGTGAACAGTTTGCGGTCGCCCGAGTATTTCTCTCCTGAGAGTACCCACGAGATGTACCACGAGGGTGATTGCAAATACCTGGGAATCGACATTAAGAACGGCACCATCCTGTACATTCACCGGGTTCGTAAGGGCCAGATGGACGTCATCGGTATGAACCTGGGGGATTGGACGCAGCGCGAGCTGGAGGGGAATATTCTGCGGCTTTACACTAAATTCCCCGAACTGCCTCGCATTGAGTTTTCAACGCCCTGGGCTCAGCGCTGGTACGACACCTTGGGTGCCATGGAGTACAAGCGTTACGAGCACTCGCAGCGTTTCTCGGACTACGTTAACAGTCGCGTCGAGCAACTAGAGCGCGATAACAAGGTTCAAATCTCCAAACTGGCCTGATCCGTCCTGGATTAAGCCATCACTGGCCACACTCGGCCGGCGCTGACCTCCGCTGATTCAATCTCCCTGCACACCGGCCCCCAAAGCCGGTGTGCTTTTGTGTGGAAGACTCTTATGCAAAATCGACAACCTGCTGGCTCTATGGACGGCGACCAGGCGCAATTGCTAATGGCCCTCGCCGGTATCCTGATCCTGTGCGTGATGTTCTTCGATATTTTCGTGTTCTGGACCAGTTGGATCCTGTACTGGCTCTGGATCATGATCGACGTTGGCCCCCTACACCCGTGGGTCGCAGGCAAAGCCAATCTCCTAGTCAAACTGTCACAGACTGCTGAAACCGCGACCTTCGACGCGTGGCTGAGCGTCATGAATCAAACTTCAGGCATCTTGTTCCTGTTTCTCGGCCCGATCGTGCTCATGAGCGCAATCAGCCTGGCCCAGCATCCGATGCTGCCGTTTCGCAGCAAACGCCTGGTCAATGCCAAGACCCTGCCCAAGCTGGTCAGTAGCTTTGCCCCTTCTGTGATTCCCATCGTGGCGGCCTACGGCCCGAATGGCCTGAAAGACGACACCTCGGCCATCAATGCATGGGCCGCAAAGCCTGAAGAGTTCGCTGAGCTGCATGGACTGATTACGCGCAAGGTGCTCAATCGGCAGGCTGCGCAATCGGTATTTGAGGCTCAGATAGGCCCGAACCATAGCTATCTTGATAGCTGGTCACCTCATGAAAAAGCCTTGCTGGCTGTCTTCGGCCTGCAGGTGTTTCTCAATGACCGCAAGGCCGCCACCAAGCTGCTCGATGATCTGAACCGTTCCTGCGCTGTCAAAGGGCTGCTTCGTCGCAGCAACCCGCATTTTCTGCCGTTGTATTCGCTGGCCGACACGGGATTCTCCCGAGTGATAGCGTCTACGGGTTTCAAAGACCTGCTCACTACACATCGAGCCAAACGCACCGTTCTCGCAGGGCTTTACGGTCAGGATCTGCGCCTGCCTTCCGCTCGTTTTCGCTGGCTAAAAGGCGTGGATCGTACCCTGTGGTATGCCCTGCATTCGGCAGACACCATGAAAGTGTTTGTCGAAGGGGCCGGTGTCCTGGCCCAGGCACGCGCCGAAAGCCAGGCCCGTAAGCTGGGTTTGCCGTGTGATGTGTTAATGGTCAAAAAAGCCGTCGACGGGCTGCAGGCCGAGTTGGAAAGCATCGGCCTGGTCCACTCCTACGAGACTGCCCCGGTCGAAGCCGTACCAGAAAAAGCCGTACCGCTGATGGACGCGATCTACAGCGCCGCTCCGCTGCCTACCGAACAATAAACCCTTCCCTACCCAAACGTGGCTGCATACCCAGTCACGGCGAAGCCGTGCGCGTCTGACGCGCATAAGGACTTTTATGACCTCTATTCCATCGTCCTTTTCTGTATTCGTTGAGAGCCAGGTGCTCACTGTGGTGCATCTGGATCAAGGCGTTCGCCGCACGCTTTGTGTGGCTCAAATCAGGCCCCCTTATTCATTTCAGGTTCATGATCGAAGCATCAAGTTCATGACCTCTATCAGAGGCTACAGCCACCATCTAGAAATCCTGGCACCAGGTGGGACTGATCCGGCCGAGCTGCTGACCTTGATTCGGGCAGCGTTGCATCAAGACCTGCTAGAGAGAAAGGAGCGCTCCAAGATCAGGCGCTACCGGATCTTTTCCTGGACGGCCGGCATCATTGGCGTGGTGTTTTTGGCAAACAGCTTTATGCCTCTCATTTTTCCTGCAGACAGAATGGGCTTCTACACAGGGCCGAATCATGAGAGCTACCTGTCTGCTACCCAATCAAGACCGGATGTGGCCCAGGACAAGCCCGCCAACGGAGTGATCCTGGGAGGCCCTCAAACGGCCCTTCCTGTACAGGCACGCAACGACATGCCTACGGCACCGGCAGCCGACGGCTGGCCACTACCAGCACCGATACGCGCAGGCCTGCCTGAAAAACTCCGTCTGGCTGCCGATCGCCAACTGTTCACCATCCAGTACTCCAGTGGCCACGCCCGCACGCTGTACGTGTTCGCTGATCCCGAGTGTCCGAACTGCCAACGCCTGGAACCTGCACTGAATGCCGCTGCCGGGCAATACAACGTCGTGGTGTTCCCGGTGGCCGTGATCGGCAAGGAGAAATCCATTGCCTCGGTTGCCCCGGTGCTGTGTCTGCCCTTCGAGCAACGTAAAGCCGCATGGGACGCACTGTTCGACAAGACCGGCGACGTCATGAACCTGGGCAAGGCCAAGCCTGCTCCGAAGGACGCCGGGGAGCAGGCCGGTAAGCCCGAAGACTGTGATGTGGCCCGCCAGGCCTTGGGCGTCAACGAGGTTGCGTACCAGACGTATCGTATCCCTGGCACCCCGTGGGTCATTGCTGACGATGGTCGCTACGTCTCCCAGGCCGTGCTGCAGGATCCTGCGCTGCTGCAAGCCTTCCTGCAGGGCTCGGAGGTGATCGATGCGGACAAATAGTCACGCGGTCGACCGCGCTCGCGTCAACCGTCGCGTAAACCAATCATTTTTGACCGACTGGTTTATGGGGCCGGGCAGTCTGGCCCTGGGGCTGATCCTCGCAGTGCTGGGTGGCCTTATCTACCCTATATCACTGTGGCTGAGCCTACCTCTCGCGACGATATGGGCGCCGTCGTTGCTGTGGAACACCTGGCAGATGCCCATGCGCATGCCGATGGACATGGGCGTGCTCGATCCGTCGACGCAACGCCAGGTGCCCGGCAAGCTTTGGGGGTTTCTGCCCATTGCCGTGATGCGCATATCAATGGATAAGGCTGCCGGCATACTGTACATGGGCTATCTGCGCGGTAAGGATGCAGGCCGCGAACTGTGGCTGTCGATGGATGACATGACCCGGCACATCCTGATGTTCGGCACCACCGGCGCCGGCAAGACCGAGGCGCTGCTGGGCTATGTGCTGGGTCAGCTTAGTTTCGGGAAGGGCCTGATTTATTCCGATGCCAAGGCTCAGAACGACGTGGCCGCGGCCATCGCTTCCCTGACGCGCTTCTACGGGCGTGAAGACGACATCCGGCATATGAGCTTCATCACCGGGGGGCGCTCACGCGCCCAGGAGCTGCTCGAGGACAACAAGAGCCGTCCGCAGACCAACACCATCAACGCCTTCGGCATTGCCGAGGAAACCTACATCATCAACCTGATGGACTCGATGCTGCCCCCGGCCGGCAACGATGGTGGGTGGCAGGAGAAGGCTCGCGGCATGATCCAGGCCCTGGTCTTCGCCCTGGTCTACAAAAGCCGGCGTGAAGGCAAGGTCATGTCCCAGCGCACGATCCAGGCGCACCTGCCGTTGCGTGCGATGGCCAAGCTGTACATCCAGGCGGTGGAAGAGGAATGGCACGAGGAAGCGCGCCTGCCACTGGAAAACTATCTCAATACCCTGGCCGGTTTCGACCTGACCAAGGTTGACTCCCCTGATGAATGGGCTGCAGAGGCGCTGAATCAGCACGGCTATCTGATCGGACAGTTCACGCGCATGCTGGCCCTATTCAACGACACCTACGGACATGTGTTCGCACGCGACGCCGGCGACATCGATCTGAAGGATGTGGTGCACAACGACCGCGTGCTGATGGTCCTGATTCCTGCATTGGAGCTGTCATCCACGGAGGCGGCCACGCTGGGTAGACTGTACGTCTCGCAGCTGGCCATGATCCTCAGCCAGGACCTGGGCGAAAAGCTCGAAGGCAAGCCTGAAGACATCATGGTCATCCGCAAGTACAAGGACCGATTCCCGTTTCTGTGGATCGCGGATGAAGTAGGTGCCTGCTATACGGACAAGCTGGGCGAGCTGGCCACCCAGGTACGTTCGCTTGGGATCTGTCTGCTGCTGGCCGGCCAGGAGGCGCAGCGCCTCAAATCCGCTGCCGGCGACAAGGTCTGGACCCTGATTGCCAACATGGGTACCCGGATCACCGGCAAGATCATGGACCCCAAGGACACCCTGGAAATCCTGCAGCTCATGGCCGGCAAGGAATACCAGCCTGAGGTCAGCGGCATGGTGCGTCAGGGCGGATTGCTGGGGGGCAGTTGGGAGGATTCCGACTCACTCAATCTGCGCGAGCACCAGAAGGTCAGCGTTGAAGAAGTCCAGCAACTGCAGGAAGGAGAGAACATCACCTTGTTCAAAGGTGAAGTCATTCGTGGCAGCTCGATGTACATCGCGGATGCTGACAAGCTTTCAAAAGAAGCCATCCGCATCAACCGCTTCATTGAGGTGACACCACCCGAACTGGACGAGCTCCTGGTCGCTGCACCGGAGAAAGTCCGGCGCAGCTACCCGCGTGCGGGTCGCATCCAGCAGATCCTGCGCACCTTGAAAGTGAAGCCCGGACAGACCGATTTGCACAACCTGGTGCTGATCGACCCGGCCTTGGCCACCTTGATCGATCTACAGCAAGAGTGGCAGCAGGTCTGGTGCCGCCAACCAGGTGCCGCAGTGCGCAGTACCTTGCTCTGGCACACGGCGCTGAATTCGATTCCCGTCAAAGGCAAGGGGTACACGGTTCAGGTCAGCAAAGCGCATGAACTGGCTGTAGGCCGGCAGCGCCTGGAAGCCTACGCCGCGCAGCATGTGAAAGCCCCTGAAGAAAAGCCGACTCAGTACAAGCACGGCCAGCACAGAGCTGCACAGCACCAACCTGCCCCGGACGACCGGTTTGGCCCTGTCTGGGGCGAATAGCAAAGCCTCACCACAACCTCATCCATCACAAAACCCTGCTCAGGCCCGTAGGCACGCTCCTGCCTGAGCACACTACCCCAGCACATCGGAGTCACCCCTATGGCACGCGGCGTAAACAAAGTCATCCTGGTCGGCACTTGCGGTCAGGATCCAGAAGTCCGGTACCTGCCTAATAGCAATGCCGTGACCAACCTCAGCCTCGCAACCAGCGAACAATGGACCGACAAGCAGAGCGGCCAGAAGGTCGAGAAAACCGAATGGCACCGCGTGACCCTGTTCGGCAAGGTGGCGGAAATTGCCGGCGAATACCTGCGCAAGGGCTCGCAGGTCTACATTGAGGGCAAGTTGCAAACCCGCGAATGGGAAAAGGACGGGGTCAAGCGTTACACAACGGAAATCATCGTCGACATGCAGGGCACGATGCAGCTGCTGGGTGGACGGCCTCAGAACGACAATCAGAACCAGGGCGGGCAGTACACCCAGTCGGTACCGCGTCCGCAACAGGCGCGTTCAGCGTCTGCGCCTCAGCAACAACCGCCCCGAGAGTCACGCCCTGCCCCGCAACAGGCCGCCCAGCCTGCTGCAGATTTCGACAGTTATGACGACGAAATTCCGTTCATGGACCCTTACCGCTTCACCTGGCAGTTAGTGTAAGTCCTTGAAAGCCCCTCAGCATTTTGCTGACGGGGCTTGCAATGCTGTATTTATATACAGTAATTTTGAGAGCCAGAGGAATTTGACCGTGGTAGGATTCAGCGAAGCTTTATCTACGAGAAATACACGATGTAGATTTTCAAAACGCAGAAACCAAAAAGCCCCGCTTGCCGGCGGGGCTTTCTGGAAAATCTTGAACAGGCCCTTCGTCGGGATAACACCTGTTCAACACACATCAATGTGAGCTGATTATGGCGTTCACTGTGGTCTCTTGCAAGCCGCAAAATGTGAAGCCGGTTAGCTCACCGCAGATACGCGGACTAATGGAAATGATTTCCTCAACCCCCTTTGCTTCATGCAAGGCTGAATTCGGTGGCCACCTTGGTCAGGATGTCCAGCCATGAGCCGGCTCAAAGCCGTACGGCTCGCCCCCTCTGATCCTCATTCGGCCTTGCGCCGA
>NZ_QFFU01000025.1 GCF_003131185.1 Pseudomonas ovata
CGATGCATCGCCGATGGTAGTGTGGAGCTTCTCCATGTGAGAGTAGGTCATCGTCAAGATTCAAACCCAGAACCCCTGATCGCCTTGCGATCGGGGGTTTTGCTTTGCGCGGAATAAAAACCCTTTCGTTTTCTATGCACTCTGGGTTCGCATGGCTATCATGCGTGCCTCTTTGCCTGGTGATACGTTCATGCTGACGCTGCTAAGACTTCTCGCTGATGGTGGCTTCCACTCCGGACAGGTCCTGGGTGATGTGCTGGGTGTCAGTCGCAGTGCTGTCTGGAAGCAACTCCAGCAACTGGAATCTGAGCTGGGGCTTGAGGTGCACAAAGTGCGTGGTCGCGGCTACAGGCTTGCAAGCCCTGTCTCCCTTCATGATCGCCAATCGATCATTGACAGCGGACTTCCGCCAGGCTGGTCTGTGACCGTGCTGGAAAGCGTCGACTCCACCAATGCCGAAGCGGCGCGATTGATCTCGACTGATACTGCGCTTCCTGCTCTGGTCGTGGCCGAACGCCAGACAGTAGGGAGAGGCCGACGTGGCAGAAAATGGGTCAGCCCTTTCGGTGAGAATCTGTATTTCAGTCTGTTGCTGCGTATCGACGGCGGCATGCGTCAACTTGAGGGCCTGAGCTTGCTTGTGGGCCTTGCTGTCGTCGATGTTCTTCATGAGATGGGCATCAAGGGGGCGGGGCTCAAGTGGCCCAATGACGTCCTTGTAGGGCGTCGCAAGCTTGCAGGCATCCTGCTTGAGTTGATGGGCGACCCGGCAGATGTCTGTCATGTTGTCATTGGTGTCGGGATCAATATCAATATGCAGGTGGCCGCTGAAGTTGATCAGTCCTGGACATCCCTGCGCCTGGAAACGGGACGGATCTGTGACCGCAATGAAATGGCGGCAAGACTTGCGCGGACACTGGAAGCCTATTTGCTTCGTCACCAGCAACAAGGCTTTTCAGTCTTTCAGTCAGCCTGGGAGCGAAACCATTTGTGGCAGGGTCGTGAGGTGTCGCTGTTGAGTGGTTCGGACAGCGTGCAGGGCAGGGTCCTGGGAATTGATGCGCTTGGCGCCTTACGCATGGAGGTCGACGGCGTGGAAAAAAGCTTTAGTGGTGGCGAGCTCAGCCTGAGGTTGCGTGATGATACTTGAACTCGACTGTGGCAATAGCTTCATCAAGTGGCGTGTAACAGAGAAAGGCGAAGACTCGATCAGGGCGGGCGGTGTAGTAGGGTCGGATGAGGCATTGCTGGAACAATTGGCTGGCCTGCCTGCGCTGGAGTTGAATCACTGCCGCCTGGTCAGTGTGCGTACTGCTGAAGAGACTGAAAAGCTCATTGCCGGCCTGCGAAAGGCTTTTTCATTGTCCCCTGTGTGCGCAGTGCCGGCCCACCAGTTGGCCGGCGTGACAAATGGCTACGAAGACCATGAGCGTCTCGGGCTTGACCGCTGGTTGGCTTTGGTCGCGGGCTATCATCTGGCGGGCAAGGCGTGCCTGGTCATCGATCTGGGCACTGCGGTGACGTCGGATTTCGTCAATGCCGGAGGTGAGCACCTGGGCGGCTTTATATGTCCTGGTATGCCCCTCATGCGCAATCAGCTGCGTACCCACACGCGACGTATACGCTATGACGCTGATGCAGCGGTTCGGGCGCTGACCAGCTTCGAGCCTGGCCGCGCGACTGCAGAGGCTGTCGAGCGCGGCTGCTCATTGATGTTGCGCGGATTTGTCCAGGCCCAGCTGGAGATTGCCAAAGAGCGCTGGGATGATGATTTTGTCGTGTTTGTGACCGGTGGTGATGCTGCCCTGGTAGAGGGCGTCATTCCCGGGGCTCGGGTCGTGCCTGATCTGGTGTTTATCGGCCTGGCGTTGGCCTGTCCCCTGCGTTGAGGTATGTATGCGTTGGTTATTTCTTTTGCTGTTGATGCTCAATGTGTTTTATTTCGTGTGGCATCAGCAAGAGGCTCCGTTGCGGGCCAAGGAGATCTTGCCGCTGTCATTGGCGCGTCCTGCTCAGCAGGATATTCGTCTGCTCAGTGAGTCGGAGGCGATGGCGGGTCGAGAGGAGCGGGCCGAGTGCCTGTACCTTGGCGGCCTTGTACGGGTAGAGGACGCCCGGGCGGTCGAGCAACGCTTGAACAGCCTGGATATCCATTCGCGCTTTCATGCGCGTCAATCGGCTGCCGGCACCGTTTACTGGTTGGGTGTGGCCCCGGAGAGTCGTCGTCTGGTCGGCGAAGGGTTGCTGGCACAACTGACCCAGGACTTTCCGCAGTTAAAAAACAGAATAATGTCGTGCGAGGGGGTTGCAGGCGCTGAGTAGTTTGCATAGAATGGCGCCCGCTCCACAGTGAGACGCAAGTCTGAAATGTGAAGCAAAACTGGTCAATGCATGTAACCTCAAGATTTTATTGAGAAAATGGTTGACAAGAGGTTGGCAAGAGTTGAAAATGCCGGCCACACAAGGAGGGGTTCCCGAGCGGCCAAAGGGATCAGACTGTAAATCTGACGTCTACGACTTCGAAGGTTCGAATCCTTCTCCCTCCACCAGATTTAGCTGAAATTGCAAGTTCTGCGGGTGTAGTTTAGTGGTAGAACCTCAGCCTTCCAAGCTGATGATGCGGGTTCGATTCCCGCCACCCGCTCCAGAATTGCAGTGAATGCAACGTGTTTCGCTCTTGTAGCTCAGTTGGTAGAGCACACCCTTGGTAAGGGTGAGGTCAGCGGTTCAAATCCGCTCAAGAGCTCCAATATCAGAGGCAGATATGCAAATATCTGCCTTTGTTTTAAGCGATCGATCTCCCCTGTGAGTCGTTGCTTAAGCCTTGATTCGGGGGTGTGCGTGAGGTTTGCGCATTATTGCTGCGAATAAGGTGTTGTAAAAATCTCGTCGGGTCAGCATAATGGTCGGCCTGATTTTGCTTTTAGGTCAGTAGCTCAATTGGCAGAGCGACGGTCTCCAAAACCGTAGGTTGGGGGTTCGATTCCCTCCTGACCTGCCAGATTCCTTCGATATCTGGCTTTCTTTTCACAGGGTCTCCGTAGATGAATCCCAAGGCTGAAGCATCAGACTCTCGCTTTGACTTGCTGAAGTGGCTCCTGGTAGTCCTTCTGGTGGTCGTGGGTGTCGTCGGTAATCAGTATTACTCGGCGCAGCCTATCCTGTATCGCGTTCTTGTTCTCCTGGTTATTGCTGCCGCTGCTGCGTTTGTCGCATTGCAGACGAGCAAGGGCAAGGCTTTCTTTACGCTCGCGAAAGAAGCTCGTACAGAGATCCGTAAAGTCGTATGGCCTACGCGCCAGGAAACCGGCCAGACCACACTCATTGTTGTGGCGGTGGTTCTGGTTATGGCGCTGCTGTTGTGGGGGCTCGATTCCCTGCTCGGTTGGCTTGTTTCCTTGATAGTTGGCTAAGGGTGTCCCGTGGCTAAGCGTTGGTACGTAGTGCATGCTTACTCGGGTTACGAGAAGCATGTCATGCGCTCGTTGGTCGAGCGTGTGAAGCTGGCAGGCATGGAAGAAGGCTTCGGCGAAATTCTGGTCCCCACTGAAGAAGTGGTCGAGATGCGCAATGGCCAGAAGCGCAAGAGTGAGCGTAAATTCTTCCCTGGCTATGTGCTGGTCCAGATGGAAATGAACGAAGGCACTTGGCACTTGGTCAAGGATACCCCTCGTGTCATGGGTTTCATTGGCGGTACGGCTGACAAGCCTGCCCCCATTACCGACAAGGAAGCGGAAGCCATCCTGCGTCGTGTTGCTGACGGTAGCGACAAGCCGAAGCCCAAGACCCTGTTTGAGCCGGGCGAGGTCGTTCGTGTTACGGACGGTCCGTTCGCTGACTTCAACGGCACTGTCGAAGAAGTTAACTACGAAAAGAGCCGTATTCAAGTGGCTGTGCTCATTTTCGGTCGCTCTACGCCTGTAGAGCTTGAGTTTAGTCAGGTCGAAAAGGTCTGACCAAACCGCGTCCTATACCCCGCAGCCCAAGGCTGTGGGGTTTTTTCGTCACTAGGATATACGTAACACACCGGGGAGCCTTCACTGGCGCTTGTACCCGTAACTGGAGTGCCTCATGGCCAAGAAGATAACTGCATACATCAAGCTGCAAGTGAAAGCCGCTCAGGCTAACCCAAGCCCACCTGTTGGTCCGGCTCTGGGTCAGCACGGCGTGAACATCATGGAATTCTGCAAAGCCTTCAACGCCCGTACCCAGGGTCTTGAGCCAGGCCTGCCGACGCCAGTGATCATCACTGTCTATAGCGACCGTAGCTTCACTTTCGAAACCAAAAGCACCCCTGCTTCGGTTCTGCTGAAGAAAGCTGCAGGCCTGACCAGCGGTTCGGCTCGTCCGAACACCGTCAAGGTCGGCACCGTTACCCGTGCTCAGCTCGAAGAGATCGCCAAGACCAAAAGTGCCGATCTGACTGCAGCTGACCTCGATGCAGCCGTGCGTACCATCGCCGGTTCTGCTCGTAGCATGGGCCTTAACGTGGAGGGTGTGTAATGGCTAAGTTGACCAAGCGTCAAAAGGCAATCGCCAGCAAGCTCGAAGCTGGCAAAGTCTACAATTTCGTTGATGCTGCCGGCCTGCTGGTCGAGCTGTCGACTGTAAAATTCAACGAGTCTTTCGACGTTGCCGTTAACCTGGGCGTCGATCCTCGTAAGTCCGACCAGGTCGTACGTAGCGCTACCGTGCTGCCGCATGGCACTGGCAAGACCGTTCGCGTTGCCGTGTTCACCCAGGGCCCGGCTGCTGAAGCCGCTCTGGCTGCCGGCGCCGATCGCGTTGGCATGGACGACCTGGCTGCCGAAATGAAAGCCGGCGACCTGAACTACGACGTGGTCATCGCATCCCCGGATGCCATGCGCGTTGTAGGTCAGTTGGGTCAGATCCTCGGTCCTCGTGGCCTGATGCCTAACCCGAAGGTCGGCACTGTCAGCCCTGACGTTGCCAACGCTGTGCGTAATGCCAAGGCCGGTCAGGTTCGCTACCGCACCGACAAGAACGGCATCATCCACACTTCCGTTGGCAAGGTCGGTTTCGACGCTGTCAAGCTGAAGGAAAACGTTGAAGCCCTGATCGCTGACCTCAAGCGCATCAAGCCTGCTTCCTCGAAAGGTATCTACGTCAAGCGCATTACCCTGAGCACCACTATGGGCCCAGGTCTGGTCATCGATCAGAGCTCGCTCGACGCGTAAGACAAAGATGGCGCGGCATGCCGTGCCATCGACATATTGGGGTCCCTGCCTGGCGGGGGCTGTCCAAGACCGTAGGCGGCGCAAGCCTTAAACCTCAAGCCTACGCAGATGGTGCTCCCGGTTCCTTACCGAATCAGACACCAAAACGACATCCGGCCTCGGTTGGATGAAACGGTAACAAGCAGGAGTTAAACCCGTGGCAATTAAACTCGAAGACAAGAAGGCCATCGTCGCTGAAGTCAACGAGGCTGCCAAAGTCGCTCTGTCCGCTGTCGTGGCTGATGCCCGTGGTGTAACAGTAGGCGCGATGACCGGACTCCGTAAAGAGGCTCGTGAAGCTGGCGTATACGTGCGTGTCGTACGTAACACCCTGCTCAAGCGCGCTGTTGCTGACACTGACTACAGTGTCCTCAGCGATGCGTTCACCGGCCCGACCTTGATCGCGTTCTCCAACGAACATCCGGGCGCTGCTGCCCGCCTGTTCAAAGAGTTCGCCAAAGGTCAGGACAAGTTCGAGATCAAGGCAGCTGCGTTCGAGGGCAAGTTCCTCGCAGCTAATCAGATCGATGTACTGGCAACCTTGCCGACCCGCGACGAAGCCATTTCGCAGCTGATGAGCGTGATCCAAGGCGCTACCAGCAAGCTGGCTCGTACTCTGGCGGCTGTTCGCGACCAGAAAGAAGCTGCCGCAGCCTGAGGCTGAGCAATTCTTTTCGCGTATTTGTGTTTATTTTGATGGTCGCGTAGGCCGTCCCCCAATTCAGGAAATTGAGTCATGTCCATCTCTCAAGAAGATATCCTTAACGCCGTTGCTGAAATGTCGGTTCTGCAGGTTGTTGAACTG
The DNA here is from genome assembly GCF_003131185.1 of Pseudomonas ovata. Classification (GTDB taxonomy): domain Bacteria; phylum Pseudomonadota; class Gammaproteobacteria; order Pseudomonadales; family Pseudomonadaceae; genus Aquipseudomonas; species Aquipseudomonas ovata. The sequence goes on from NZ_QFFU01000025.1 coordinate 6,043, forward strand.
ATCAAGGCGTTCGAAGAGAAGTTCGGCGTTACCGCTGCTGCCGCTTCCGCTGCTGGCCCGGCTGCCGCTGCTGCCGTTGTTGAAGAGCAAACCGAATTCAACGTCATGCTGCTGGAAGCTGGCGAGAAGAAAGTTAACGTCATCAAGGCAGTACGTGAACTGACCGGTCTGGGCCTGAAAGAAGCCAAGGCAGTCGTTGACGGCGCTCCAGCCATGGTACTGGAAGCTGTTGCCAAAGACGCAGCTGACAAAGCCAAAGCTGCTCTGGAAGAAGCAGGCGCCAAAGTCGAGCTGAAATAAGCATCGACCTTGAACGTCCAGCCCAAGCGTTAAGCAGACGGCTGATGGCTGGTGGCTCTTGCCACCGGCCTTTTTTCCGTTATAGACGACTGGCCAGGCCATCGCTATAGCGTGCAGGTACCACCAAAAGGGTGGCGCAGACCAAGGGGTTTGCACGATTTTCTGGCTGCTTCCGTCGGAGGGAGCCAAACAAGCAGGTGACCAAGCTGGGGAACGCTGATGGCTTACTCATACACTGAGAAAAAACGTATCCGCAAGGACTTTAGCAAGTTGCCGGACGTAATGGATGTGCCGTATCTCCTGGCCATCCAGCTGGATTCTTATCGTGAATTCCTGCAAGCAGGAGCGACCAAAGATCAGTTCCGCGACGTCGGTCTTCACGCAGCCTTCAAATCCGTTTTCCCGATCATCAGCTACTCCGGCAATGCTGCGCTGGAGTATGTAGGTTATCGCTTGGGCGAACCGGCATTTGATGTCAAAGAGTGCGTGTTGCGTGGTGTGACTTACGCTGTACCTCTGCGGGTCAAGGTCCGTCTGATCATTTTCGACAAAGAATCGTCGAACAAAGCGATCAAGGACATCAAAGAGCAAGAAGTCTACATGGGTGAAATTCCCCTGATGACTGAAAACGGTACCTTCGTCATCAACGGTACTGAGCGCGTCATCGTGTCCCAGCTGCACCGTTCGCCTGGTGTGTTCTTCGACCACGACCGTGGCAAGACTCACAGCTCCGGCAAGCTGCTCTACTCCGCGCGCATCATTCCGTACCGTGGCTCCTGGCTGGACTTCGAGTTCGATCCAAAGGACTGCGTATTCGTCCGTATCGACCGTCGTCGCAAGTTGCCGGCGTCCGTATTGCTGCGCGCGCTCGGTTATACCACCGAGCAGGTTCTCGATACGTTCTACACCACCAACGTTTTCCACGTCCGTGACCAAGGCCTGAGCCTCGAGCTGGTGCCTCAGCGCCTGCGCGGTGAAGTCGCTGCCCTGGACATCCTGGACGAAAACGGCAAGGTGATTGTCGAGCAGGGTCGCCGTATCACTGCCCGTCACATCAACCAGCTGGAAAAAGCCGGTATCAAAGAGCTGGAAGTGCCTCTGGACTACGTCCTGGGACGCACCACCGCCAAGGTCATCGTGCATCCGGCTACCGGCGAAATCATCGCCGAGTGCAACACCGAGCTGACCACCGACCTGCTGGTGAAAATCGCCAAGGCCCAGGTTGTGCGCATCGAAACGTTGTACACCAACGACATCGATTGCGGTCCGTTCGTCTCCGACACATTGAAGATCGACTCCACGAGCAACCAGCTCGAAGCGCTGGTCGAGATCTATCGCATGATGCGTCCTGGCGAGCCGCCAACCAAGGATGCCGCCGAGACGCTGTTCAACAACCTGTTCTTCAGTGCCGAGCGCTACGACCTGTCGGCCGTGGGCCGCATGAAGTTCAACCGTCGTATCGGTCGTACCGAAATCGAAGGTTCGGGCGTGCTGTGCAAGGAAGATATCGTTGCCGTCCTCAAGACGCTGGTCGATATCCGTAACGGCAAAGGCATCGTCGACGACATCGACCACTTGGGTAACCGCCGCGTTCGTTGCGTTGGCGAGATGGCCGAGAACCAGTTCCGTGTAGGCCTGGTGCGTGTCGAGCGTGCGGTCAAGGAACGTCTGTCGATGGCCGAAAGCGAAGGCCTGATGCCACAGGACCTGATCAACGCCAAGCCGGTTGCGGCGGCGGTGAAAGAGTTCTTCGGCTCCAGCCAGCTTTCCCAGTTCATGGACCAGAACAACCCGCTGTCCGAGATCACGCACAAGCGTCGCGTTTCGGCTCTCGGCCCTGGCGGTCTGACCCGTGAGCGCGCCGGCTTCGAAGTGCGTGACGTGCACCCGACCCACTACGGTCGTGTCTGCCCGATCGAGACCCCTGAAGGTCCGAACATCGGTCTGATCAACTCGCTGGCCGCTTACGCCCGCACCAACCAGTACGGCTTCCTGGAAAGCCCGTACCGTGTGGTCAAGGACGCGCTGGTGACCGACGAGATCGTCTTCCTGTCGGCGATCGAAGAGGCTGACCACGTCATTGCGCAGGCCTCTGCCGCAATGAACGACGAGAAGATCCTGATCGACGAGCTGGTGGCTGTTCGTCACTTGAACGAATTCACCGTCAAGGCACCTGCCGACGTCACCCTGATGGACGTATCGCCCAAGCAGGTTGTCTCGGTGGCGGCCTCGCTGATTCCGTTCCTCGAGCACGACGACGCCAACCGTGCGTTGATGGGTTCGAACATGCAGCGTCAGGCTGTTCCGACACTGCGTGCTGACAAGCCGCTGGTCGGTACCGGCATGGAGCGCAACGTGGCGCGCGACTCCGGCGTTTGCGTCGTGGCACGCCGTGGCGGTGTGATCGACTCCGTCGATGCCAGCCGTATCGTGGTACGCGTTGCCGATGACGAAGTCGAAACCGGTGAGGCAGGTGTAGATATCTACAACCTGACCAAATACACCCGTTCGAACCAGAACACCTGCATCAACCAGCGTCCGCTGGTGAGCCGCGGCGATGTGGTCAAGCGTCACGACATCATGGCCGATGGTCCGTCCACCGACATGGGTGAACTGGCTCTGGGCCAGAACATGCGCATCGCGTTCATGGCGTGGAACGGCTTCAACTTCGAAGACTCCATCTGCCTGTCCGAGCGTGTGGTCCAGGAAGACCGCTTCACCACGATCCACATTCAGGAACTGACCTGTGTGGCGCGTGACACCAAGCTTGGGCCAGAGGAAATCACTGCCGACATCCCGAACGTGGGTGAAGCGGCACTGAACAAGCTGGACGAAGCCGGTATCGTTTACGTAGGTGCCGAAGTCGGCGCCGGCGACATCCTGGTCGGCAAGGTCACTCCGAAAGGCGAGACCCAGCTGACACCGGAAGAAAAACTGCTGCGTGCGATCTTCGGCGAGAAGGCCAGCGACGTCAAAGACACCTCCCTGCGTGTGCCAACCGGCACCAAGGGTACGGTCATCGACGTACAGGTCTTCACCCGTGATGGCGTCGAGCGTGACGCGCGCGCCCTGTCGATCGAGAAGTCCCAGCTCGACGAGATCCGCAAGGACCTCAACGAAGAGTTCCGCATCGTCGAAGGTGCAACCTTCGAGCGTCTGCGTTCCGCGCTGGTCGGTCGTACTGTCGAAGGCGGTGCCGGTCTGCGCAAAGGCCAGGACATCACCGACGAGATCCTCAACGGTCTGGAGCATGGTCAGTGGTTCAAACTGCGCATGACCGAAGACGCGCTGAACGAACAGCTGGAAAAGGCCCAGGCCTACATCGTTGATCGTCGCCGTCTGCTCGATGACAAGTTCGAAGACAAGAAGCGCAAGCTGCAGCAAGGTGATGACCTGGCTCCAGGCGTGCTGAAGATCGTCAAGGTCTACCTGGCCATCCGTCGTCGCATCCAGCCAGGCGACAAGATGGCTGGTCGTCACGGTAACAAGGGTGTCGTCTCGGTGATCATGCCGGTCGAAGACATGCCGCACGATGCCAACGGTACGCCGGTCGACATCGTTCTGAACCCGTTGGGCGTACCTTCGCGTATGAACGTCGGCCAGATCCTTGAAACCCACCTGGGCCTCGCGGCCAAGGGCCTGGGCGAGAAGATCAACCGCATGCTCGAAGAGCAGCGCAAGGTCATCGAGCTGCGCAAGTTCCTGACCGAGATCTACAACGAGATCGGCGGTCGTCAGGAAAGCCTGGACGAATTCACCGACCAGGAAATCCTGGATCTGGCGAAGAACCTGCGCAACGGCGTTCCAATGGCCACCCCGGTGTTCGACGGTGCCAAGGAAAGCGAAATCAAGGCCATGCTCAAACTGGCAGACATGCCGGAAAGCGGCCAGATGCAACTGTTCGATGGTCGCACCGGCAACAAGTTCGAGCGCCATGTGACCGTTGGCTACATGTACATGCTGAAGCTGAACCACTTGGTGGACGACAAGATGCACGCGCGTTCCACTGGTTCCTACAGCCTGGTTACCCAGCAGCCGCTGGGTGGTAAGGCGCAGTTCGGTGGTCAGCGTTTCGGGGAGATGGAAGTGTGGGCGCTGGAAGCATACGGCGCTGCGTACACTCTGCAAGAAATGCTCACAGTCAAGTCGGACGATGTGAACGGTCGGACCAAGATGTACAAGAACATCGTGGACGGCGATCACCGTATGGAGCCGGGCATGCCCGAGTCTTTCAACGTGTTGATCAAAGAGATTCGTTCCCTCGGTATCGATATCGATCTGGAAACCGAATAACACGTGACGCGAATGGGGGCAGGGCGGTAATGCCTGCTCCTTGCTCCGCCAGGAGGAAAGGCCTTGAAAGACCTACTGAATTTGCTGAAAAACCAGGGTCAAGTCGAAGAGTTCGACGCCATCCGTATCGGATTGGCCTCGCCTGAGATGATCCGCTCATGGTCGTTCGGCGAAGTTAAAAAGCCGGAAACCATCAACTACCGTACGTTCAAGCCTGAGCGTGACGGCTTGTTCTGCGCCAAGATCTTTGGCCCGGTCAAGGATTACGAGTGCCTGTGCGGCAAGTACAAGCGCCTGAAGCACCGTGGTGTGATCTGCGAGAAGTGCGGCGTTGAAGTCGCCCTGGCCAAGGTTCGTCGTGAGCGCATGGCGCACATCGAGCTGGCTTCGCCGGTTGCCCATATCTGGTTCCTGAAATCGCTGCCGTCCCGTATCGGTTTGCTGATGGACATGACCCTGCGTGATATCGAGCGCGTTCTCTACTTCGAGAGCTACGTCGTTATCGACCCGGGCATGACCACCCTGGAAAAAGGCCAGCTGCTGAACGACGAGCAGTACTTCGAAGCCCTCGAAGAGTTCGGTGACGACTTCGACGCCCGCATGGGTGCCGAAGCTGTTCGCGAGCTGCTGCACGCTATTGACCTGGAGCACGAGATTGGCCGCCTGCGCGAAGAAATTCCGCAAACCAACTCCGAAACCAAGATCAAGAAGCTGTCCAAGCGCCTGAAGTTGATGGAAGCCTTCCAGGGCTCCGGCAACCTGCCTGAGTGGATGGTGTTGACCGTTCTGCCGGTTCTGCCGCCAGACCTGCGTCCACTGGTCCCGCTCGACGGCGGCCGTTTCGCGACCTCCGATCTGAACGATCTGTACCGTCGCGTCATCAACCGTAACAACCGTCTGAAGCGCCTGCTGGATCTGTCGGCCCCTGACATCATCGTGCGCAACGAAAAGCGCATGCTGCAGGAAGCTGTCGATGCGCTGCTCGATAACGGTCGTCGCGGTCGCGCCATCACCGGTTCCAACAAGCGTCCTCTGAAATCCCTGGCTGACATGATCAAGGGTAAGCAGGGTCGTTTCCGTCAGAACCTGCTCGGCAAGCGTGTTGACTACTCGGGTCGTTCGGTTATTACCGTAGGCCCGACCCTGCGCCTGCACCAGTGCGGTCTTCCCAAGAAGATGGCCCTGGAGCTGTTCAAGCCGTTCATCTTCGGCAAGCTGGAAATGCGTGGCCTGGCCACGACGATCAAGGCTGCCAAGAAGATGGTCGAGCGCGAGCTGCCGGAAGTGTGGGACGTTCTCGCCGAAGTGATTCGCGAACACCCCGTACTGCTCAACCGTGCGCCGACGCTTCACCGTCTGGGTATCCAGGCGTTCGAGCCGGTTCTCATCGAAGGCAAGGCGATCCAGCTGCACCCGCTGGTCTGTGCGGCGTACAACGCCGACTTCGACGGCGACCAGATGGCCGTTCACGTACCGCTGACGCTGGAAGCCCAGCTCGAAGCGCGTGCGCTGATGATGTCGACCAACAACATCCTGTCGCCTGCGAGCGGTGAGCCGATCATCGTTCCTTCCCAGGACGTTGTACTGGGTCTGTACTACATGACCCGTGAGGCGATCAACGTCAAGGGCGAAGGCCGTGTGTTTGCCGACCTGCAGGAAGTCGACCGCGTATTCCGCGCCGGCGAAGCTGCGCTGCACGCCAAGGTCAAGGTTCGTATCAACGAAACCGTGAACGATCGTGATGGTGGCAGCGTCAAGAACACCCGTATCGTCGACACCACTGTCGGCCGTGCGCTGCTGTTCCAGGTCGTGCCGCCGGGCCTGTCCTATGACGTCGTCAACCAGCCGATGAAGAAGAAGGCGATCTCCAAGCTGATCAACCAGTGCTACCGCGTGGTTGGTTTGAAAGAGACCGTGATCTTCGCTGACCAGCTGATGTATACCGGTTTCGCCTACTCGACCATTTCGGGTGTTTCCATCGGTGTTAACGACTTCGTTATCCCTGATGAAAAAGCGCGCATCATCGATGCCGCCACCGATGAAGTGAAAGAGATCGAAAGCCAGTACGCTTCGGGTCTGGTGACCCAGGGCGAGAAGTACAACAAGGTGATCGACCTCTGGTCCAAGGCCAACGACGAGGTCTCCAAGGCCATGATGTCGAACCTCTCGAAAGAGAAGGTCATCGACCGTCACGGCGTTGAAGTGGACCAGGAATCGTTCAACTCGATGTACATGATGGCCGACTCCGGCGCCCGGGGTTCCGCGGCCCAGATTCGTCAGCTGGCCGGTATGCGTGGTCTGATGGCCAAGCCGGACGGCTCGATCATCGAGACGCCGATCACCGCGAACTTCCGCGAAGGTCTGAGCGTACTGCAGTACTTCATCTCGACGCACGGTGCTCGTAAGGGTCTTGCGGATACCGCCCTGAAAACGGCGAACTCCGGTTACCTGACCCGTCGTCTGGTCGACGTGGCACAAGACCTGGTCGTGACCGAAGTCGATTGCGGTACCGAACACGGCCTGCTGATGACGCCGCACATTGAAGGCGGCGACGTGGTCGAGCCGTTGGGTGAGCGTGTACTGGGTCGTGTCATTGCCCGTGACGTGTTCAAGCCTGGCACTGAAGAAGTCATCGTTCCGGCCGGTACGCTGGTCGACGAGAAGTGGGTCGAGTTCATCGAACTCAACAGCATCGACGAAGTGATCGTTCGCTCGCCGATCAGCTGTGAAACCCGTTTCGGTATCTGCTCGAGCTGCTACGGTCGCGACCTGGCTCGCGGTCACCAGGTGAACATCGGTGAAGCGGTCGGCGTTATCGCTGCCCAGTCCATCGGTGAGCCGGGTACCCAGCTGACCATGCGTACGTTCCACATCGGTGGTGCGGCCAGCCGTACTTCCGCTGCCGACAGCGTTCAGGTCAAGAACGGCGGTACCGTTCGTCTGCACAACCTCAAGCACGTAGAGCGTGTGGATGGTCACCTGGTTGCGGTTTCCCGTTCCGGTGAGCTGGCAATCGCTGATGACTTCGGTCGTGAGCGCGAGCGCTACAAGCTGCCATACGGTGCCGTGATTTCCGTGAAGGAAGGCGACAAGGTCGACGCTGGTTCCATCGTGGCCAAGTGGGACCCGCACACCCACCCGATCGTTACCGAAATGAAAGGTACCGTGACCTACGTGGGCATGGAAGAAGGCATCACCATCAAGCGTCAGACCGACGAATTGACGGGTATGACCAACATCGAAGTACTCGATGCCAAGGACCGTCCGGCAGCCGGCAAGGACATCCGTCCTGCGGTCAAGATGGTCGGCCTCGATGGCAAGGATCTGCTGCTGCCAGGTACTGATGTACCGGCCCAGTACTTCCTGCCGGCGAACGCCCTGGTCAACGTCGCTGACGGTGCCCAGATCGCGATCGGTGACGTTATCGCGCGTATCCCGCAAGAGACGTCGAAGACCCGTGACATCACCGGTGGTCTGCCGCGTGTTGCCGACCTGTTCGAAGCCCGTCGCCCGAAAGAAGCGTCGATCCTGGCTGAGGTCAGCGGTACCATTGCGTTCGGCAAGGAAACCAAAGGCAAGCGCCGTCTGGTCATTACCCCTGTCGATGGCAGCGAGCCGTACGAAGAGCTGATTCCGAAGTGGCGCCACCTGAACGTGTTCGAAGGCGAACAGGTCAACCGCGGCGAAGTCATCTCCGACGGCCCGAGCGATCCGCACGATATCCTGCGTCTGCTGGGTGTGAGCGCGCTGGCCAAGTACATCGTCAACGAGATCCAGGACGTTTACCGTCTGCAGGGCGTGAAGATCAACGACAAGCACATCGAGACGATTCTGCGTCAGATGCTGCGTAAGGTTGAGCTGAGCGAAGTCGGCGATTCCAGCTTCATCAAAGGCGACCAGGTCGAGCTCACGCACGTACTGGTCGAGAACGAGCGCCTGTCGAGCGAAGATAAATTCGTCGCCAAGTACGCCCGTGTATTGCTGGGTATTACCAAGGCGTCGCTGTCGACCGAGTCGTTCATTTCCGCGGCCTCCTTCCAGGAGACCACCCGCGTACTGACCGAAGCGGCCGTCACCGGCAAGCGCGACTACCTGCGCGGCCTGAAGGAAAACGTTGTCGTGGGTCGTCTGATCCCGGCCGGTACCGGTCTGGCTTATCACAGCGAGCGCAAGCGTCGTCGTGAAATGGACAAACCTCAGCGTGTAAGCGCGAGCGAAGTCGAAGCCGCCCTGACCGAAGCGTTGAACTCCAGCGGTAACTGAAGATAAGGCCCCGATCGTTTCCTGTGATTTCCGACCGCTTGATGGTCGTCGGGAATTGCAGGAAGAGGTCGGGGCTTTGCCTTGACTGGGGGCTCGATCCTCTTTAGACTCTTGTACCCCTAAATTTGGCAGGGCTTGAAGCTCTGCCATTTGCTTTCTTGTCGACAATAGCGTCGCAAGACAACAGTGGAGCTAGTAGATGGCAACTATCAACCAGCTGGTACGTCAGCCGCGCAAGCGTATCGTCGAGAAATCCGACGTTCCTGCGCTGCAGAACTGCCCGCAACGTCGTGGCGTGTGCACTCGCGTGTACACCACTACGCCGAAAAAACCTAACTCGGCACTGCGTAAAGTCTGCCGTGTGCGCCTGACCAACGGTTTCGAGGTTTCCTCGTACATCGGTGGTGAAGGTCACAACCTGCAAGAGCACAGCGTGGTCCTGATCCGTGGCGGTCGTGTAAAAGACTTGCCAGGTGTTCGTTACCACACCGTTCGCGGTTCCCTGGATACTTCCGGCGTCAAAGGTCGTAACCAAGGCCGTTCGAAATACGGTACCAAAAAGCCTAAGGCCTAAGTGCTTCGGGTTTTTGATTGATTTTGCAGAATTTCATTTTTTTGAGTCGATAAGAGTAAGGTCGGACGCATTCATCAACCAATGCCTGTTCCGAGCTAACCTGAAGACCGTTTGAGGGCTTATCCATGCCGAGAAGACGCGTAGCAGCCAAGCGCGAAGTGCTTGACGATCCAAAATACGGAAGCCAGATCCTGGCCAAGTTCATGAACCACGTGATGGAAAGCGGCAAGAAAGCCGTTGCCGAGCGTATCGTTTATGGCGCCCTGGACAAGGTTAAAGAGCGCAAGAACAGCGACCCCCTGGAAATCTTCGAGAAAGCTCTCGACGCCATCGCTCCGCTGGTCGAAGTGAAGTCGCGCCGTGTTGGCGGTGCGACCTACCAGGTTCCTGTCGAAGTTCGTCCGTCTCGCCGTAACGCGCTGGCAATGCGCTGGCTGGTAGACTTCGCCCGTAAGCGTGGCGAGAAGTCTATGGCTCTGCGCCTGGCTGGCGAACTGCTGGACGCTGCCGAAGGCAAGGGTGCTGCAGTGAAGAAGCGTGAAGACGTTCACCGTATGGCCGAAGCCAACAAGGCTTTCTCGCACTACCGCTTCTAATCGCCGCATCAATATTTTTGCGAGGGCTTTATGGCTCGTACTACACCGATCAACCGCTACCGTAACATTGGTATCGTCGCTCACGTGGATGCTGGTAAAACCACCACCACCGAGCGCGTCCTTTTTTACACCGGCAAAAGCCACAAAATGGGCGAGGTGCATGACGGCGCCGCGACCACAGACTGGATGGTGCAGGAGCAGGAGCGTGGTATTACCATTACTTCTGCTGCTATTACCGCCTTCTGGCAGGGTTCCGAGAAGCAACACAAGGACCAATACCGCTTCAACGTCATTGACACCCCGGGCCACGTAGACTTCACCATTGAAGTTGAGCGTTCCCTGCGTGTACTCGACGGCGCGGTCGTTGTGTTCTGTGGTACTTCGGGTGTCGAGCCTCAGTCCGAAACCGTATGGCGTCAGGCCAACAAGTACGGTGTTCCACGTCTTGTTTACGTCAACAAGATGGACCGTGCCGGTGCTGACTTCCTGCGCGTAGTCGGTCAGATCAAGCAGCGCCTGGGTCACACCCCGGTGCCGATCCAGCTGGCTATCGGTTCTGAAGACAACTTCCAGGGTCAGATCGATCTGATGTCCATGGAAGCGGTCTACTGGAACGATTCCGACAAGGGCATGGTCCCACGTCGCGAGCCGATCCCGGCCGAACTGCAGGAACTGGCTGAAGAGTGGCGCAGCAACATGGTCGAGGCCGCTGCCGAAGCCAACGAAGAGCTGATGAACAAGTACCTCGAAGGTGAAGAGCTCACCAACGAAGAAATCAAGCTCGCTCTGCGTCAGCGCACCATCGCTGGTGAGATCGTTCTGGCTGTCTGCGGTTCTTCGTTCAAGAACAAGGGTGTTCCCCTGGTTCTCGACGCCGTGATCGACTACCTGCCGGCCCCGGTCGACATTCCCGCCATCAAGGGTACTGACCCGGATGACGAGACCAAGGACCTGGAGCGTCATGCAGACGACAACGAGCCGTTCTCGGCCTTGGCGTTCAAGATCGCTACCGACCCATTCGTGGGTACCCTGACCTTCGTCCGCGTCTACTCAGGCGTGTTGGCCTCCGGCGACGGCGTGATCAACTCGGTAAAAGGCAAGAAAGAGCGCGTGGGTCGTATGGTGCAAATGCACGCAAACGCCCGCGAAGAGATCAAGGAAGTGCGCGCTGGCGACATCGCGGCCCTGATCGGCATGAAGGACGTCACCACCGGTGAAACCTTGTGCAACGCTGACAAGCCAATCATCCTGGTTCGCATGGACTTCCCGGAGCCGGTTATTTCGGTTGCCGTTGAGCCAAAGACCAAGGATGACCAGGAAAAAATGGGTATCGCACTGGGCAAGCTTGCTCAGGAAGACCCTTCTTTCCGTGTCAAGACTGATGAAGAGACTGGTCAGACGATCATCTCCGGCATGGGCGAGTTGCACCTGGACATCCTGGTCGACCGTATGCGCCGCGAGTTCAACGTTGAAGCCAACATCGGTAAGCCTCAGGTTTCCTATCGTGAGCGCATCACGAAGAACTGTGAAATCGAAGGCAAGTTCGTTCGTCAGTCCGGTGGTCGCGGCCAGTTTGGTCACTGCTGGATCCGTTTTGCACCTGCTGACGAAGGTCAGGAAGGTCTGCAATTCGTGAACGAGGTCGTGGGTGGCGTGGTTCCTAAGGAATACATCCCGGCTATCCAGAAGGGCATTGAAGAGCAGATGAAGAACGGCGTCGTTGCCGGCTATCCGCTGATCGGCCTGAAGGCTACTGTGTTTGATGGTTCTTACCACGACGTCGACTCGAACGAGATGGCGTTTAAGGTGGCTGCCTCCATGGCGACCAAGCAACTGGCCCAGAAGGGCGGTGGTGAGTTGCTTGAGCCGATCATGGCGGTAGAGGTTGTTACGCCTGAAGACTATATGGGTGATGTCATGGGCGACCTTAACCGTCGTCGCGGCATGATTCTGGGTATGGAAGATACGGTGTCCGGCAAGGTGATTCGTGCCGAGGTTCCGTTGGGCGAAATGTTCGGTTATGCGACCGACGTTCGTTCCATGTCTCAGGGTCGCGCAAGCTACTCTATGGAATTCAAAAAATACAATACAGCTCCGTCGCACATCGTCGAAACTGTAACCAAAAAACAAGGCTGATTAGCTGAGTTAATCCCCCTTTAGGCTAGGAGTTCACTGTCGTGGCTAAAGAAAAATTTCAACGTAACAAACCGCACGTCAACGTAGGCACCATCGGTCACGTCGACCACGGTAAAACCACTCTGACTGCTGCTCTGACTCGCGTTTGCTCCGAAGTTTTCGGTTCGGCAAAAGTTGACTTCGACAAGATCGACAGCGCGCCAGAAGAAAAAGCTCGTGGTATCACCATCAACACCGCTCACGTGGAATACGATTCGGCCGTGCGTCACTACGCGCACGTTGACTGCCCAGGTCACGCCGACTACGTAAAAAACATGATCACCGGTGCTGCCCAGATGGACGGCGCGATCCTGGTTTGCTCGGCTGCCGATGGCCCGATGCCACAAACCCGTGAGCACATCCTGCTGTCCCGTCAGGTTGGCGTTCCGTACATCGTTGTCTTCCTGAACAAGGCTGACATGGTTGACGACGCAGAGCTGCTGGAACTGGTCGAGATGGAAGTTCGCGATCTGCTGAGCACCTACGACTTCCCAGGTGATGACACTCCAATCATCATCGGTTCGGCTCTGATGGCTCTGAACGGCCAGGACGACAACGAAATGGGTACCTCGGCCGTCAAGAAGCTGGTCGAGACTCTGGACAGCTACATCCCAGAGCCAGTTCGTGCGATCGACAAGCCGTTCCTGATGCCAATCGAAGACGTGTTCTCGATCTCGGGTCGCGGTACTGTTGTAACCGGTCGTGTTGAGCGTGGCATCATCAAGATCCAGGAAGAAGTGGAAATCGTGGGTCTGCGTGACACCACCAAGACTACTTGCACTGGCGTCGAGATGTTCCGCAAGCTGCTGGACGAAGGTCGTGCTGGTGAGAACTGCGGCGTTCTGCTGCGTGGCACCAAGCGTGACGACGTTGAGCGTGGCCAGGTTCTGGTCAAGCCAGGCACCGTCAAGCCGCACACTCAGTTCGAAGCTGAAATCTATGTTCTGAGCAAAGAAGAAGGTGGCCGTCACACGCCATTCTTCAAAGGCTACCGTCCACAGTTCTACTTCCGTACTACCGACGTAACCGGTAGCTGCGAACTGCCGGAAGGCGTAGAGATGGTCATGCCAGGTGATAACGTCAAAGTTGCCGTTACCCTGATCAAGCCAATCGCTATGGAAGACGGTCTGCGTTTCGCCATTCGTGAAGGCGGTCGTACCGTCGGCGCCGGCGTCGTGGCCAAAATCATCGCCTAAGCGTTGATTTGAAGAAAAAGCCCCCGCCTTGCGGGGGCTTTTTTATTTGGTTGACACTGTCCAAGGGCGTCTATAGAATTGCGCCTCCTTTAATCGGGCCTATTGCGCTCGGTGGGAATAGCAATCGGAGTCTGGAATCCAATGCAAAATCAACAAATCCGTATCAGGTTGAAGGCTTTCGACCATCGCCTGATCGACCAATCGACCCAGGAAATCGTGGAAACCGCGAAACGTACTGGTGCACAGGTGCGTGGTCCTATTCCACTGCCTACCCGTAAGGAGCGGTTCACCGTTCTGGTTTCCCCGCACGTCAACAAAGACGCGCGCGACCAGTACGAAATCCGCACTCACAAGCGCGTCCTGGATATCGTCCAGCCAACGGATAAAACCGTTGACGCTCTTATGAAGCTGGATCTTGCGGCCGGTGTGGAAGTACAGATCAGCCTCGGCTAAGACTTGGGTCTTAGTCGTGTAACGCTCTGAAATGGGCGGCCATAGCGGGTGAAAGCCCCGTACACTCATGAGGTTTATAACATGACTATTGGTGTAGTCGGGCGTAAGTGTGGGATGACCCGCATTTTCACCGAAGAAGGTGTCTCCATTCCGGTCACGGTCATTGAGATCGAGCCGAATCGCGTCACTCAGTTCAAAACCGAAGAAACCGATGGCTATCGTGCAGTGCAAGTCACTGTCGGCGAGCGTCGTGCTTCGCGTGTGACCGCAGCTCAGGCGGGTCACTTCGCCAAGGCCAACGTTGCTGCAGGTCGTACCGTCCTGGAATTCCGTCTTGAAGAAGGCGAATACAAGGCTGGCGATCTGATCAATGCCGAAATCTTTGCCGCAGGCCAACTGGTAGATGTTACCGGTCAGTCCAAGGGTAAGGGCTTCGCGGGTACTATCAAGCGCTGGAACTTCCGCGGCCAAGATAACACCCACGGCAACTCGGTCTCCCACCGCGTCCCGGGCTCTATCGGCCAGTGCCAGACTCCTGGTCGTGTATTCAAGGGCAAGAAAATGTCCGGTCATATGGGCGCTGAGCGCGTGACCGTGCAGTCCCTTGAAGTAGTGCGCGTGGACGCTGAACGCAACCTGCTGCTGGTCAAGGGTGCCGTTCCTGGCGCTACTGGCGGCAATCTGGTTGTACGTCCAGCAGCCAAGGCTCGCGGTTAAGGGGAAGCTGACATGCAATTAAACGTAAATGACGCTCAGGCAATCGAAGTTTCCGAACTGACATTTGGCGGCGAATTCAACGAGACGCTGGTGCACCAGGCAGTCGTGGCCTACATGGCTGGCGGTCGTCAGGGCAGCAAGCAGCAAAAGACCCGTTCCGACGTATCCGGTGGCGGTAAGCGCCCTTGGCGTCAGAAAGGTACTGGCCGTGCTCGTGCCGGTACTATCCGCAGCCCAATCTGGCGCGGCGGCGGCACCACTTTCGCAGCGCGTCCTCAGGATCACTCGCAGAAGCTCAACAAGAAGATGTATCGCGCAGCACTGCGCTCCATCCTCGCTGAGCTGGTACGTACTGATCGCCTGGTCGTGGTTCAGGACTTCTCCGTAGAAGCGCCGAAAACCAAAGACCTGCTGGGCAAGCTGAACGACATGGGTCTCACCGACGTCCTGATCGTTTCTGACGCCGTTGACCAGAATCTGTACCTGGCTGCTCGCAACCTGCCGCACGTCGACGTACGTGACGTACAAGGTTCCGATCCGGTCAGTCTGATCGCATACGACAAGGTTCTGATTACCGTGTCGGCCGTGAAGAAATTCGAGGAGCTGCTGGGATGAACCAGGAACGCGTATTTAAAGTTCTGCTTGGCCCGCATGTTTCCGAGAAGGCCACAGTTCTGGCTGACAAGAAAGGTCAGTTCGTATTCAAGGTTGCGACCGATGCAACCAAGCTTGAAATCAAGAAGGCTGTCGAAGCGCTGTTCAGCGTGAAGGTAGAGCGCGTCACGACCCTGAATGTTCTGGGTAAGACAAAGCGTACTGCTCGCGGTCTGGGCAAGCGTAATGACTGGAAGAAGGCAGTTATCTCCCTTCAGCCAGGCCAAGATCTCGATTTCAGCAGCAGTGCTGAGTAAGGAAGGGGTGCATCATGGCAATCGTTAAATGCAAACCGACTTCCCCTGGCCGCCGTTTTGTGGTCAAGGTGGTCAACAAGGAGCTGCATAAAGGCGCTCCTCACGCACCGCTGCTCGAGAAAAAATCGAAGTCTGGTGGTCGTAACAACAATGGTCGTATCACTACTCGTCACATTGGTGGTGGTCACAAGCAGCATTACCGTCTGGTCGACTTCCGTCGCAACGACAAGGATGGCATCGCTGCCATCGTTGAGCGTATCGAATACGATCCAAACCGTACTGCTCACATTGCCCTGCTGCGTTATGCAGACGGCGAGCGTCGCTACATCATCGCCCCTAAAGGCGTGAGTGCAGGCGACCAGCTGATCTCCGGTGCCCTGGCTCCAATCAAGCCTGGTAACACTCTGCAGCTTCGCAGCATCCCGGTCGGTAGCACCATTCACGCTATCGAGCTCAAGCCTGGTAAAGGTGCTCAGATCGCACGTTCCGCTGGCGCATCCGCTCAGCTGATCGCTCGTGAAGGTGTCTACGTGACTCTGCGTCTTCGCTCCGGCGAAATGCGTAAAGTACTGGCTGAGTGCCGTGCAACGCTGGGTGAAGTCTCGAACTCCGAGCACAGCCTGCGTTCGCTGGGTAAAGCTGGTGCCAAACGCTGGCGTGGCGTTCGCCCAACCGTTCGTGGTGTTGCCATGAACCCGGTTGACCACCCACATGGTGGTGGTGAAGGTCGTACCTCCGGTGGTCGTCATCCGGTATCGCCATGGGGCTTCCCAACCAAGGGTGCGAAGACTCGTGGTAATAAGCGTACCGACAAAATGATCGTCCGTCGTCGCAAGTAAATAGAGGGATACGACAGTGCCACGTTCTCTGAAAAAAGGTCCTTTTATTGATCTTCACCTACTGAAGAAGATCGAAGTGGCGGCGGAGAAGAACGATCGCAAACCAGTTAAGACCTGGTCTCGTCGTTCGATCATCCTGCCACAAATGGTCGGTCTGACCATCGCAGTACACAACGGCCGCCAACACGTACCAGTTCTGGTAAGTGAAGACATGGTTGGCCATAAACTGGGCGAGTTTGCCGGTACCCGTACTTATCGCGGGCACGTGGCAGACAAGAAAGCCAAGCGTTAAGGGGTAAGGAACGATGGAAGTAGCCGCTAAGTTGTCGGGCGCTCGAATCTCCGCCCAGAAAGCCCGCTTGGTCGCCGACCAGATTCGCGGGAAGAAGGTGGGCGAGGCGCTCAACCTGTTGGCTTTCAGCAGCAAAAAAGCCGCTGAGATCCTGAAAAAATTGCTGGAGTCGGCCGTAGCCAACGCCGAGCATAACGAAGGCGCAGACGTTGATGACCTGAAGGTCTCCACCGTTTTCGTCAACGAAGGGCGTTCGCTGAAGCGCATCATGCCACGTGCCAAAGGCCGTGCTGATCGCATCGTCAAGCGGTCTTGCCATATCACTGTCAAGGTTGCTGACAAGTAACGGAGTCGAAGAGATGGGTCAGAAAGTACATCCCATTGGCATTCGCCTGGGAATCGTCAAGGAGCACACCTCCGTCTGGTACGCAGACGGCCGCACTTATGCAGACTACCTGTTGGCAGATCTGAAAGTGCGTGAGTACCTCCAGGACAAATTAAAAAGCGCGTCCGTAAGCCGTATCGATATCCATCGTCCGGCTCAGACAGCACGCATCACCATCCACACCGCTCGTCCCGGCATCGTGATCGGCAAGAAGGGTGAGGATGTTGAAAAACTGCGTCAGGACCTGACCAAGCAAATGGGTGTGCCCGTGCACATCAATATCGAAGAGATCCGCAAGCCGGAACTCGACGGTATGCTGGTTGCCCAGAGCGTTGCTCAGCAGCTGGAGCGTCGTGTGATGTTCCGTCGCGCCATGAAGCGCGCCGTACAGAACGCCATCCGCATTGGTGCCAAAGGCATCAAGATCCAGGTGAGCGGTCGTCTCGGCGGTGCTGAAATCGCACGTACTGAATGGTATCGCGAAGGGCGTGTGCCACTGCACACCCTGCGTGCCGACATCGACTATGCCACTTACGAAGCTCACACCACTTACGGTGTGATCGGTGTAAAGGTTTGGATCTTCAAAGGCGAAGTAATTGGTGGTCGCCAGGAAGAGCTGAAACCTCAAGCACCAGCGCCTCGTAAAAAAGCTGCCAAGTAAGGGGTACGCCAAATGTTGCAACCAAAGCGTACGAAGTTCCGCAAGCAGATGACCGGCCACAACCGTGGTCTGGCACTGCGCGGTAGCAAGGTCAGCTTCGGCGAATTCGCGCTGAAAGCTGTTGCCCGCGGTCGTCTCACCGCCCGTCAGATCGAGTCGGCACGTCGTGCCCTGACCCGTCACGTAAAACGTGGCGGCAAGATCTGGATCCGTGTATTCCCGGACAAGCCGGTTACCAAGAAGCCTCTCGAAGTGCGGATGGGTAAAGGTAAGGGTTCGGTAGAATACTGGGTTGCCCAGATCCAGCCAGGCAAAGTCCTGTACGAGATCGAAGGTGTTTCTGAAGAGTTGGCGCGTGAGGCATTTGCCTTGGCGGCTGCAAAGCTGCCACTCGCCACCTCCTTTGTTAAGCGGACGGTGATGTGATGAAAGCGAATGAACTTCGTGAGAAATCAGCACAGCAGCTGAACGAGCAACTGCTCGGCCTGCTGCGCGACCAGTTCAATCTGCGTATGCAGAAAGCAACTGGTCAGTTGGGGCAGTCGCACCTGCTCTCGCAAGTTAAGCGTGACATCGCTCGCGTGAAAACTGTGCTCAACCAGCAGGCAGGTAAGTGATCATGGCTGAAGCTGAAAAAACCGTCCGCACGCTGACCGGCCGTGTCGTCAGCGACAAAATGGACAAGACCATCACCGTTTTGATCGAGCGTCGCGTCAAGCACCCGATCTACGGTAAATACGTTAAGCGTTCGACTAAGCTGCACGCGCACGACGAAACCAATCAGTGCCACATCGGCGACAAGGTCACGATTCGTGAAACTCGTCCGGTAGCCAAGACCAAGTCTTGGGCCCTGGTTGAGATCCTCGAACGTGCTGTGGAAGTCTAAGGGCTAGGGGTCGGAGAAATTTTATGATTCAGACTCAATCCATGCTCGATGTGGCCGACAACAGTGGCGCTCGCCGTGTGATGTGCATCAAGGTGTTGGGCGGTTCTCATCGTCGTTACGCCGGTATCGGTGACATCATCAAAGTGACCGTCAAGGAAGCCATTCCTCGCGGTAAAGTGAAGAAAGGCCAGGTGATGACTGCTGTTGTAGTCCGCACCCGTCACGGCGTTCGCCGTGCCGACGGTTCGATCATTCGCTTCGATGGTAACGCTGCTGTTCTGCTGAACAACAAGCAAGAGCCGATCGGTACCCGTATCTTTGGGCCAGTGACACGTGAACTTCGCGGTGAGAAGTTCATGAAGATCGTCTCGCTCGCCCCTGAAGTGCTGTAAGGAGATCCGACATGCAAAAGATTCGTCGTGACGACGAGATCATCGTGATCGCCGGCAAAGACAAAGGTAAGCGCGGTAAGGTGCTGAAGGTGCTCGCTGACGACCGTCTGGTCGTGGGTGGGATCAACCTGGTCAAGCGCCATACCAAGCCTAACCCGATGTCGGGCGTACAGGGCGGTATCGTCGAGAAAGAAGCGCCATTGCACGCTTCTAACGTAGCCATTTTCAACAGCGAAACCAGCAAGGCTGATCGCGTAGGCTTCAAAGTTGAAGAAGGCAAAAAAATTCGTGTCTTCAAGTCGACCCAAAAAGCGGTTGATGCTTGAACACTGCTAGGTAGAAGACCATGGCACGACTGAAAGAGATTTATCGGAAGGAAATCGCTCCCAAGCTTAAGGATGAACTTAAGCTGGCGAACGTGATGGAAGTTCCGCGCGTTACCAAAATCACCCTGAACATGGGTCTGGGCGAAGCGATCGGCGACAAGAAAGTCATCGAACACGCTGTGGCTGATCTGGAAAAGATCACCGGTCAGAAAGCCATTGTGACTTACGCTCGTAAATCCATCGCGGGCTTCAAAGTTCGTGAGGGCTGGCCGATTGGCGTCAAGGTCACTCTGCGCCGTGATCGTATGTACGAATTCCTGGATCGTCTGCTGTCGATCTCCCTGCCTCGGGTCCGCGACTTCCGCGGCCTGAATGCCAAGTCCTTCGATGGTCGTGGCAACTACAGCATGGGCGTGAAAGAGCAGATCATCTTCCCGGAAATCGATTACGACAAGATCGATGCTCTGCGCGGTCTGGACATTACCCTGACCACCACTGCCAAGAACGATGAAGAAGGCCGTGCGCTGCTGCGTGCTTTCAAATTCCCGTTCCGCAACTGATTGGAGTAGGACTAATGGCCAAGAAGAGCATGAAGAACCGTGAGCTGAAGCGTCAGCTCACCGTTGCCAAGTACGCCAAGAAGCGTGCCGAGCTGAAAGCAATCATCGTCGATCTGAACGCAAGTCCAGAAGCGCGTTGGGAAGCGACCGTAGCTCTGCAGAAGCAACCACGTGATGCAAGCGCTGCGCGCCTGCGTAACCGTTGCCGCCTGACGGGTCGTCCGCACGGTGTTTACCGCAAGTTCGGCCTTGGCCGTAACATGCTGCGTCAAGCTGCTATGCGTGGTGACGTACCAGGTCTGGTCAAAGCCAGCTGGTAACAACTGTCTAGCGTCGCCAGGCCGACGGGTCAAACCGTCGGTCAGTGCGAAGCCTGATAATGAATCAAGCCCCTTTTGGGGCTTGATTCATTTCTGGCCTAGGTCTAGAATTGCCGGCTCGCCTGAGCCCGTGTTTTTCAATAAACCGGTGTTGCTCGGCGATACGTTGTAGCCGCAAGGCTAATATTTTTTGTATCAGGAGCGTCTAGCCCATGAGTATGCAGGACCCGTTAGCGGACATGCTAACTCGTATCCGTAATGCCCAGATGGCCGAAAAGCCCGTTGTAAGCATGCCATCCTCCACGTTGAAGGTGGCTGTAGCCAAAGTCCTGAAGGACGAAGGTTACATTGCGGATTACCAGGTCAGCGGCGAAGTCAAGCCTTCGCTGTCTATCGAGCTGAAGTACTTCGAGGGCCGTCCGGTCATCGAGGAAGTCAAACGCGTCAGCCGTCCAGGCCTGCGTCAGTACAAGTCCTCCGACGATCTGCCAAAAGTTCGTGGCGGTCTCGGTGTGTCTATCGTCTCCACCAACAAAGGTGTGATGACGGATCGTGCTGCACGCGCTGCCGGTGTCGGTGGCGAAGTGCTTTGCACAGTGTTCTAAGGGGGGGATAGGTATGTCACGCGTAGCTAAGAACCCCGTCAAGCTGCCATCGGGCGTCGAAGTCAAACTCGTCGGTCAGCAGCTTTCGGTGAAGGGTACCAAGGGTACTCTTGAACTGAACGTCCATTCGTCCGTTGAAGTTGTTGAAGAGTCCGGTGAGCTGCGTTTCGCTGCTCGCAACGGCGATCAACAGACTCGCGCAATGGCCGGTACCACCCGTGCCCTGGTCAACAACATGGTCCAAGGCGTAAGCCAAGGCTTCGAGCGCAAGCTCCAGCTGGTCGGTGTTGGTTACAAGGCGCAAGTTAAAGGCTCGGTCCTGAACCTGGCACTTGGCTTCTCGCACCCGGTGGATTACGAACTGCCAAATGGCATCACCGCTGAGACCCCCAGCCAGACCGATATCCTGATTCGCGGTATCGACAAGCAGTTGGTTGGTCAAGTGGCCGCTGAGATCCGCGACTTCCGCCGTCCAGAGCCTTACAAAGGCAAAGGTGTGCGCTACGCGGACGAAGTCGTCCGTCGTAAAGAAGCCAAGAAGAAGTAGGGCATAGCAAATGACCGTCAAAAAAGTTACCCGACTGCGTCGCGCTCGCAAAGCACGCCTGAAAATGCACGAACTCGAAGTCGTGCGCCTCTGCGTGCACCGCTCTTCGCAGCACATTTATGCCCAGGTCATCTCGGCCGACGGCAGCAAGGTCCTGGCAAGCGCCTCGACCTTGGACAAAGAACTGCGTGATGCTGCCACCGGCAACATCGAGGCGGCCACTAAGGTTGGCAAGTTGGTTGCTGAGCGTGCTAAGGCCGCTGGCGTATCGCAAGTTGCTTTCGACCGTTCTGGCTTCAAGTACCACGGCCGTGTCAAAGCGCTGGCTGATGCTGCTCGTGAAGGCGGGCTGGAGTTCTAAGTTATGGCAAATAACGACCAAAAACGCGACGAAGGTTACATCGAGAAACTCGTCCAGGTTAACCGCGTTGCCAAGACCGTCAAAGGCGGTCGTATTTTCACCTTCACCGCGTTGACCGTGGTAGGTGATGGCAAAGGCCGTGTTGGCTTCGGTCGCGGTAAATCGCGCGAAGTACCTGCTGCTATCCAGAAAGCTATGGAAGCTGCTCGTCGCAACATGATCCAGGTTGATCTGGACGGCACCACCCTGCAGTACGCTATCAAGTCCGCCCACGGCGCCTCGAAGGTGTACATGCAGCCTGCTTCCGAAGGTACCGGTATCATCGCCGGCGGCGCCATGCGTGCCGTACTGGAAGTGGCTGGTGTCCAGAACGTTCTGGCCAAGTGCTACGGCTCGACTAACCCTGTAAACGTGGTTCACGCCACTTTCAAGGGTCTGAAGAGCATGCAGTCTCCTGAGTCCATCGCTGCCAAACGTGGCAAGCGTGTTGAGGAGATCGTCTGATCATGGCTACCGTTAAAGTAACGTTGATCAAAAGCGTCGCCGGCCGTCTCCCTAACCACAAGCTGTGCGTTAAGGGTCTGGGTCTGCGTCGCATCGGTCACACCGTAGAAGTCCTTGATACTCCCGAGAATCGCGGGATGATCAACAAGGCCTACTACCTGCTGCGCGTCGAGGGTTAATCGATGAAACTCAATGATCTGAGTCCTGCTCCAGGATCCCGTCCTGAGAAGCATCGTCCGGGCCGTGGTATCGGTAGCGGTTTGGGCAAGACCGGTGGCCGTGGCCACAAAGGTCAGACCTCCCGTTCCGGTGGCACCATCGCTCCGGGCTTCGAGGGTGGCCAACAGCCTCTGCATCGTCGTCTGCCGAAGTTCGGTTTCGTTTCCCTGAAAGCCATGGACCGCGCAGAAGTGCGTCTGTCCGAGCTGGCCAAAGTGGAAGGCGACATCGTTTCCGTGCAGTCCCTGAAAGATGCCAACGTGATCAACCAGAACGTACAGCGTGTGAAAATCATGCTGTCGGGCGAAGTGACTCGCGCT
Organism: Pseudomonas ovata; assembly: GCF_003131185.1. GTDB lineage: Bacteria > Pseudomonadota > Gammaproteobacteria > Pseudomonadales > Pseudomonadaceae > Aquipseudomonas > Aquipseudomonas ovata. The sequence goes on from NZ_QFFU01000025.1 coordinate 28,738, forward strand.
GTCACCATCAAGGGTATCGCCGTCACCAAAGGTGCACGTGCGGCTATCGAAGCAGCTGGCGGCAAGTTCGAGGAATAAATGGCTAAGCAAGGTGCTCTCTCAGCGCTCAGCAAAGGCGGGTTGTCCGAACTCTGGGCTCGACTGCGTTTCCTGTTCATGGCGATTATCGTCTATCGGATCGGTGCGCATATCCCAGTGCCAGGTATCAACCCGGACCGGCTGGCCGAACTGTTTCGACAGAATGAGGGGACCATTCTTAGCTTGTTCAACATGTTTTCCGGTGGTGCACTGGAACGGATGAGCATCTTTGCACTGGGGATCATGCCGTACATCTCGGCATCGATCATCATGCAGCTGATGACCGCCGTCAGTCCGCAACTGGAGCAGTTGAAGAAGGAAGGTGAGGCTGGTCGTCGCAAGATCAGCCAATACACCCGCTATCTCACCGTCATCCTGGCCCTGGTTCAAGCTGTCGGCATGTCCGTCGGCTTGGCCGGTCAGGGCGTTGCGTTCTCTGCAGACTTCGGTTTCCACTTCGTGGCCGTCACCACCTTTGTGGCGGGGGCGATGTTCATGATGTGGCTGGGCGAGCAGATTACAGAGCGCGGTGTTGGCAACGGTATCTCGATGTTAATTTTCGCAGGTATTGTTGCCGGTCTTCCGAGGGCGATCGGGCAGTCTTTCGAGTCTGCACGTCAGGGCGATATCAACATTTTCGCGTTGGTCGCCATCGGGTTGCTGGCTGTAGCGATCATCGGTTTCGTGGTGTTCATTGAGCGTGGCCAGCGTCGCATCGCTGTGCATTACGCCAAGCGTCAGCAGGGCCGCAAGGTCTTCGCTGCGCAGACCAGCCACTTGCCGTTGAAGGTGAACATGGCAGGCGTCATTCCGGCCATTTTCGCCAGCAGCATTCTGCTGTTCCCGGCTTCGCTGGGGTCCTGGTTTGGTCAGTCCGAAGGTCTGGGCTGGTTGCAGGACATCTCGCAGTCGATCGCTCCTGGTCAGCCGTTGAACATTCTGCTGTTTAGTGCAGGGATCATTTTCTTCTGCTTCTTCTATACGGCGTTGATGTTCAATCCGAAAGACGTAGCGGAAAACCTGAAAAAGTCCGGTGCCTTTATTCCGGGCATCCGTCCAGGTGAGCAGTCGGCCCGCTACATTGATGGCGTGCTGACCCGTTTGACCCTGTTCGGTGCTCTCTATATGACGGCGGTGTGCCTGCTTCCCCAGTTCCTGGTGGTCGCGGCCAACGTTCCGTTCTACCTTGGCGGGACCTCGTTGCTGATCGTGGTCGTGGTTGTGATGGACTTCATGTCGCAAGTACAATCGCACCTCGTTTCGCACCAGTATGAATCCCTGATGAAGAAAGCCAACCTGAAGGGCTACGGTGGCGGCAATATGCTGCGCTGAGAGACCCATAAGGTTCGAGGAGTTGGTGATGAAAGTTCGTGCATCGGTGAAAAAGCTGTGCCGCAACTGCAAGATTATTCGCCGCGAAGGTGTCGTTCGAGTAATTTGCAGCGCGGAACCACGTCATAAGCAGCGCCAAGGCTGATTGTGAGCTGTGTTTAAGCCCAGCAGCTAGTGCGCTGCTGGGTTGATTATTTGTTACTACAGCGATATTATCTCGCGCCCTATTTCTTGGCTTCCGGGGCGTAGGTAGCTGTCAACTGGAGTTCCACTGAATGGCCCGTATTGCAGGCGTTAACATTCCGGATAACAAGCATACTGTTATCTCGCTGACCTACATCTACGGTGTTGGTCGCACCACTGCGCAGAAAATCTGTGCAGTTTCCGGGGTCAACCCGGCCGCAAAGATCAAGGATCTGAGCGACGAGCAGATCGAACAACTGCGTGGCGAAGTAGCGAAGCTCACCACTGAAGGTGACCTGCGTCGCGAAATCAACATGAAGATCAAACGCTTGATGGACCTGGGCTGCTACCGCGGTCTTCGTCATCGTCGTGGTCTGCCAGTACGCGGTCAGCGTACCAAGACCAACGCACGTACTCGCAAAGGTCCGCGTAAGCCGATCCGCAAGTAATCGTTTTAGCGTTTCGACAGGAATATAGTCATGGCAAAACCTGCTGCTCGTCCTCGTAAGAAAGTCAAAAAGACAGTGGTTGATGGCATCGCCCACATCCACGCGTCTTTTAACAACACCATCGTCACCATCACCGATCGTCAAGGTAACGCGCTGTCTTGGGCTACCTCCGGCGGTTCGGGTTTCCGTGGTTCGCGTAAGTCCACCCCGTTCGCAGCTCAAGTAGCCGCCGAGCGTGCTGGTCAAGCCGCGCTGGAGTACGGTCTGAAGAACCTCGACGTTAACGTCAAGGGTCCAGGCCCAGGTCGTGAGTCCGCTGTCCGTGCATTGAACGGCTGTGGCTATAAGATCGCCAGCATCACCGACGTGACGCCAATCCCGCACAACGGGTGCCGTCCGCCGAAGAAGCGCCGCGTGTAATCCAGGAGACTGTAAGAAATGGCTCGTTACATTGGTCCAAAATGCAAACTTGCTCGCCGTGAAGGCACCGACCTCTTTCTGAAGAGCGGTGTTCGCGCACTCGAGTCCAAGTGCAACATCGAAGCAGCTCCAGGCATCCACGGTCAGCGCCGCGGTCGTCAGTCCGATTACGGCACCCAGCTGCGTGAAAAGCAAAAAGTACGTCGTATCTACGGTGTTCTCGAGCGTCAGTTCAGCGGCTACTACAAGCAAGCCGCGAGCAAGAAAGGTGCAACCGGTGAAAACCTGCTGCAACTGCTCGAATGCCGTCTGGACAACGTCGTATACCGTATGGGCTTCGGCTCGACGCGTGCCGAATCCCGTCAGCTGGTTTCGCACAAGTCCATCAGCGTAAACGGTCAGACCGTCAACGTGCCTTCGTATCAGGTGCGTGCTGGTGACGTTGTTGCTGTACGTGAAAAAGCTAAGAACCAACTGCGTATTGTCCAGGCTCTGGATCTGTGTGCCCAACGTGGCCGCGTAGAATGGGTAGACGTAGACACTGAGAAGAAATCGGGCGTTTTCAAAAGCGTTCCTGCTCGCAGTGATCTATCCGCCGACATCAACGAAAGCCTGATTGTCGAGCTCTACTCCAAGTAAGGGCTAGAAAATAGGTGCATCCATGCAGAGTTCGGTAAATGAGTTCCTGACACCCCGCCATATTGATGTGCAGGTTGTCAGTCCAACCCGCGCCAAGATCACGCTCGAGCCTCTCGAGCGTGGCTTTGGCCACACCCTGGGCAACGCGCTGCGTCGCATTCTGTTGTCCTCCATGCCCGGCTGTGCAGTAGTCGAGGCCGAGATCGACGGTGTACTCCATGAGTACAGCGCGATCGAAGGTGTACAGGAAGATGTCATTGAAATCCTGTTGAACCTCAAGGGCCTGGCTATCAAGCTGCACGGTCGAGACGAAGTTACGCTGACCTTGTCTAAAAAGGGTTCGGGGGTGGTTACCGCTGCCGATATTCAGCTGGATCACGATGTCGAGATCGTCAACCCCGATCACGTAATCGCTAACCTGGCGTCCAACGGCGTCCTGAACATGAAGCTCACCGTAGCTCGTGGTCGTGGTTATGAGCCGGCAGACTCGCGTCAGAGCGATGAAGACGAAAGCCGCAGCATTGGTCGCTTGCAGCTTGACTCTTCGTTCAGTCCGGTACGTCGTATCGCTTACGTGGTGGAAAACGCCCGTGTCGAGCAGCGTACCAACCTGGACAAGCTGGTTATTGATCTGGAAACCAACGGTACCCTGGATCCTGAAGAGGCTATCCGCCGCGCTGCAACCATCCTGCAACAGCAGTTGGCTGCGTTCGTCGACCTCAAGGGTGACAGTGAGCCAGTGGTAGTCGAACAGGAAGACGAGATCGATCCGATCCTGCTTCGTCCGGTTGACGATTTGGAACTGACTGTACGTTCGGCCAACTGCCTGAAGGCGGAGAACATCTACTACATCGGCGACCTGATTCAGCGCACCGAAGTAGAGTTGTTGAAAACTCCGAACCTGGGCAAGAAGTCCCTGACCGAGATCAAGGACGTATTGGCCTCCCGTGGTCTGTCACTCGGCATGCGCCTCGACAACTGGCCGCCGGCAAGTCTTAAGAAGGACGACAAGGCCACGGCCTGATCGTCGTAATCACCGAACGAGAGTTTGGTAAGGAATGAACCATGCGTCATCGTAAAAGTGGACGTCACCTGAGCCGTACCAGCTCCCACCGCAAAGCCATGTTCCAGAACATGGCGGTGTCGCTGTTCGAGCACGAGCTGATCAAGACTACCCTGCCGAAAGCCAAGGAACTGCGCCGCGTTGCCGAGCCGCTGATCACTCTGGCCAAGGTAGACAGCGTTGCCAATCGCCGTCTGGCTTTTGACCGTACCCGTTCGAAAGAAATGGTCGGCAAGCTGTTCAACGATCTGGGTAAGCGCTACGCCACCCGTCAGGGCGGCTACCTGCGTATCCTGAAGTGCGGTTTCCGCGCTGGCGACAACGCGCCTATGGCGTACGTCGAGCTGGTTGATCGTCCTGTTGGCGGCGCTGTAGAAGCTGCTGAATAAGACGTCAGTCTGATCACAAGAAACCGGGCCCTGTGCCCGGTTTTTTGTGGCCTGTGAATAGCTATTGCTTATGCCTATCAACATTTAACAATCAATCAATTTACCCTTGTAACGATTCTGGACGATACTCTGCCTCATGCCGATTAGCCGGCTGCATCGAGCCTGAGGAATATAAATAATGAGCCAGAATAGAACCCTTACCACCGCCAGCGGCGCACCCGTTGCGGATAACCAGAACTCTCGTTCCGCAGGCCCGCGTGGCCCTCTGTTGCTTGAAGATTTTCACCTGATCGAAAAGCTGGCCCACTTCAATCGCGAAAATATCCCTGAGCGCCGTGTGCACGCCAAAGGCTCGGGTGCCCATGGCACCTTTACCGTTACGCGCGACATCACCCAATACAGCCATGCCCGGCTGTTTGAGGCGGTCGGCAAACAGACGCCGATCTTCCTGCGCTTTTCCACGGTCGGTGGCGAGCGTGGCTCGGCAGACACCGAGCGCGACCCGCGCGGCTTTGCGCTCAAGTTCTATACCGAAGAAGGCAATTGGGACATCGTCGGCAATAACACCCCGGTGTTTTTCATCCGTGATCCGATGAAATTCCCCGACTTTATCCACACCCAGAAGCGCCTGCCGCAAAGCAACCTGAAAAGTGCGCAGATGATGTGGGATTTCTGGTCGCATTCGCCCGAGGCGCTGCACCAGGTCACCATCCTGTTCTCGGACCGTGGCATCCCCGACGGCTACCGCCATATGCACGGCTTCGGCAGCCACACCTACAGCCTGATCAATGCCGCCGGTGAGCGTCATTGGGTCAAGTGGCACTACAAGACCCGCCAGGGCATCAAGAACCTGCCGCCGGCTGAAGCCGCACGTCTGGCCGGTACCGACCCCGATTACGCCCAGCGTGACCTGTTTGGCGCCATCGAGCGCGGCGACTTCCCGAAATGGCAGGTGTGCATCCAGCTCATGACCGAAGAGCAGGCCGCCAATCACTACGAGAATCCGTTCGATGTGACCAAGACCTGGTCGCAAAAGGAATTCCCGCTGATCGAAGTGGGCGAGCTGGAACTCAACCGTAACCCGCTCAATTACTTTGCCGAAGTCGAGCAGGCCGCCTTCGGTCCGAGCAACATGGTGCCTGGCGTCGGTCTGTCGCCGGACCGTATGCTGCAAGGTCGCGTGTTCGCCTATGCCGATGCGCATCGCTACCGTGTCGGTACCAATCACCAGCACCTGCCAATCAACGCTGCGCTGAGCCCTGTGCACACCTATCAGCGTGACGGTGCCATGGCCCTGGGTGACAACGGTGGTGCCGCACCGAACTACGAGCCCAACAGCTACGCCGATGCGCCCAAGCAGGCGCCTCGCTACGCGGAACCTGCCCTGTCGCTCAGCGGCACGGCTGATCGTCATGATCATCGCGAAGACACCGACTACTACAGTCACGCTGGCAAACTGTTCAACCTGATGAACGATGAGCAGAAAGCCCTGCTGATCAGCAACATTGCCGGGGCCATGGCCGGCGTCAGCGACGATGTGGTGCAGCGTCAGTTGCAGCATTTCTTCAAGGCCGATGCCGCTTATGGTCAAGGTGTTGCCAACGCATTGGGCGTAACCTTGAGCTAAGTCGTAGTGATAAACAGAACCGCCCGCATTTGGGCGGTTTTTCGCATCTGGATGTCCGATTTTCGCAGCTTTTTATCGAGTTATTGCGTCAACGGTCGTGACCTTGGAGAAGCCTTGGTTCAAAATACAGCCTTTCAGTAGGAGATGGACGGCGATGCAAGGCCACCCAGACGTAATCGATTATCTCAACACGTTGCTCACCGGCGAGCTCGCTGCCCGCGACCAATATTTCATCCACTCGCGCATGTACGAAGATTGGGGTTTCGCCAAGCTCTACGAGCGCATCAACCATGAGATGGAAGAAGAGGGCCAGCACGCCGACGCGCTGATCCGTCGGATCCTGATGCTCGAAGGCACGCCGCGCATGCGCCCGGACGACCTGGACGTCGGCACCACCGTGCCGGAGATGCTCGCCAGCGACTTGCGCCTGGAATACAAGGTGCGCGCCGCCCTGTGCAAAGGCATCGCGTTGTGCGAGCAGCATGGCGACTACATCAGCCGTGACATCCTGCGCGCCCAGCTGGCCGACACCGAAGAAGACCACACCTACTGGCTGGAGCAGCAGATGGGCCTGATCAAGGCCATCGGCCTGCAGAACTACCTGCAATCGCAGTTCTGATTCAAGCGCCCATGAAAAAGCCCCTGCACGCTCTGTGTCAGGGGCTTTTTTCATGGCGCGGAATCAGGCGCGATCACGTTCCAGCAGCGGCTTGAGGTAGTGCCCGGTATAGGACTGCTCCATCCCGGCGACCTGTTCGGGCGTGCCGACGGCAATGATCTGCCCGCCGCGTGAGCCGCCTTCAGGACCCAGGTCCACGAGCCAGTCGGCGGTCTTGATCACATCCAGGTTGTGCTCGATCACCACCACCGTATTGCCGTGGTCGCGCAGGCGATGCAAGACGTCGAGCAATTGCTGGATATCGGCAAAGTGCAGACCTGTGGTCGGCTCGTCGAGGATGTACAGGGTCTTGCCGGTGTCACGCTTGGACAGCTCGCGTGACAGCTTGACCCGCTGCGCTTCACCGCCCGACAGCGTGGTCGCCGACTGGCCCAGCTTGATGTACGACAGCCCCACATCCATCAGCGTCTGCAGCTTGCGCGCCAGGGCCGGTACGGCCTCGAAGAAATCGCGGGCGTCCTCGATGGTCATTTCCAGCACCTCGTGGATGTTCTTGCCCTTGTACTTGATCTCCAGCGTCTCGCGGTTGTAGCGCTTGCTCTTGCACACATCGCACGGCACGTAGATGTCGGGCAGAAAGTGCATTTCGACCTTGATCAGACCGTCGCCCTGGCACGCCTCGCAGCGCCCACCCTTGACGTTGAAGGAAAAACGCCCAGGCCCGTAGCCGCGTGAACGTGATTCCGGCACTCCGGAAAACAGCTCACGGATCGGCGTGAACAGCCCGGTATAAGTCGCCGGATTGGAGCGGGGCGTACGGCCGATCGGGCTTTGATCGATGTCCACCACCTTGTCCAGGTGCTGCAGGCCATTGATGCTGTCATGCGCCGAGGCTTCCAGCGTGGTGGCACCATTCAGGGCCGTGGCGCTGAGCGGAAACAATGTGTTGTTGATCAGCGTCGACTTGCCCGACCCGGATACGCCGGTCACGCAGGTCAGCAGGCCGATGGGGATTTCCAGGTTCACATTGCGCAGGTTGTTGCCGCGCGCGCCCTTGAGGGTCAGCGACAGCTTCTTGTTGCGCGGTGTGCGCTTGGCCGGCACGGCAATCTTCACCCGGCCCGACAAGTACTTGCCGGTCAGCGAGTCAGGATGATTCATGACTTCATCAGGCGTACCCTCAGCCACGATCTGCCCGCCATGCACACCGGCGCCAGGGCCGATGTCCACGACGTAGTCGGCCAGGCGAATGGCGTCTTCGTCGTGCTCGACCACGATCACCGTGTTGCCGATGTCACGCAGGTGCTTGAGCGTGCCCAGCAGGCGATCGTTGTCGCGCTGGTGCAGGCCGATGGACGGCTCGTCGAGGATGTACATGACGCCCACCAGGCCCGCGCCAATCTGGCTGGCCAGGCGAATCCGCTGGGCTTCGCCCCCCGACAGGGTGTCGGCGCTGCGGTCCAGGGTCAGGTAATCAAGCCCGACGTTGACCAGAAACTGCAGGCGCTCGCAGATCTCCTTGAGAATCTTGGCGGCAATCTCGCCGCGGCGTCCGGTCAGGGTCAGGCCGGCAAAATACTCGGTGGCATCACCGATCGGCATGCCGGTAACGGCCGGCAGGGTCTTTTCGCCCACCCATACATGCCGCGCCTCACGGCGCAGGCGAGTGCCGCGGCAATCCGGGCAGGCCTGGGTGCTGAGCAACTTGGCCAGCTCTTCACGCACGCTGGCCGACTCGGTCTCACGATAGCGGCGCTCCAGGTTCGGCACGATGCCTTCGAATGCATGCGCACGCTTGACGATGTCGCCGCGGTCGTTGAGGTAGCGAAATTCCACGCTGTGGCTGCCGCTGCCGTGCAGCAGGACCTTCTGGATCTCGGCGGGCAGCAGCTTGAACGGCTCGTCCAGGCTGAAGCTGTAGTGTTGCGCCAGTGAGCCAAGCATCTGGAAGTAATACACGTTGCGCCGGTCCCAGCCGCGTATCGCCCCCTCGGCCAGGGTCAGCTCGGCATTGACCAGCCGCTTGACGTCGAAGAACTGCTTCACGCCCAGACCGTCACAGGTCGGACAGGCGCCGGCCGGGTTGTTGAACGAAAACAGCTTGGGCTCCAGCTCGCTGATCGCATGACCGCAGATCGGGCAGGCGAAGCGTGCAGAGAAAATCATTTCTTCGCCAGGCTCGTCGTCCATCGGCGCAACCCAGGCAATGCCATCGGCCAGTTGCAAGGCGGTCTCGAAGGACTCGGCCAGGCGCTGCTGCAGGTCGTTGCGTACCTTGAAGCGGTCGACCACCACATCAATGGAGTGCTTCTTCTGTTTATCCAGCTTCGGCACTTCATCGAGTTCGTACAGCTTGCCGTTGATCCGGGCCCGCACGAAGCCCTGGGCGCGCAGCTCCTCGAACACCGACAGGTGCTCGCCCTTGCGCTCGCGGACCACGGGGGCCAGCAGCATCAGCCGGCGGCCTTCGGGTTGCGCCAGCACCAGGTCGACCATCTGGCTGACGGTCTGGGCTTCCAGCGCAATATCGTGATCCGGACAGCGCGGCTGACCGACCCGCGCATACAGCAGGCGCAGGTAGTCGTAGATTTCGGTGATGGTGCCAACGGTAGAGCGCGGGTTGTGCGAGGTCGATTTCTGTTCGATGGAAATCGCCGGCGACAGGCCTTCGATGGTGTCAACGTCAGGCTTTTCCATCATCGACAGAAACTGTCGGGCATAAGCCGACAGCGACTCGACGTAGCGGCGTTGCCCCTCGGCATAGAGCGTGTCGAATGCCAGCGACGACTTGCCCGAGCCTGAAAGTCCGGTAATGACGATCAGCTTGTCGCGAGGAAGGGTCAGGTCGATATTTTTCAGGTTGTGGGTTCGAGCCCCACGAATCAGGATTTTGTCCACTGCGGCCTCGCTTGGCGGGCATAAACGACGGAGTATACGGCTCCACTGCAATGCGCGGCAAAGCGCCGCGTATGTGCTGTATGACGATGGGACTGGTAGAATCGCCGCCGGTTCACACGAGGTTTTTCCATGCAAGATCCCCATAGCGAACGCATGAGTGGCGTCGAGACCCGCGCCGCCGGTGGGCTGGCGCTGGTGTTTGCGTTCCGTATGCTTGGCATGTTCATGGTCCTGCCGGTCCTGTCGACCTACGGCATGGACCTGGCCGGCGCCACGCCTGCGCTGATCGGCCTGGCCATCGGCGCCTATGGCTTGACCCAGGCCATCCTGCAGATCCCGCTGGGCTTCATCTCCGACCGCATTGGCCGGCGCCCGGTGATCTACCTGGGCTTGCTGATCTTTGCCATCGGCAGCGTGGTGGCCGCCAACGCACATTCGATCGAGGGTGTGATCCTGGGCCGTGTGCTGCAAGGGGCGGGCGCCATTTCGGCGGCCGTGATGGCGCTGCTGTCGGACCTGACCCGCGAGCAGCACCGCACCAAGGCCATGGCCATGATCGGCATGACCATCGGTCTGTCGTTCGCCATCGCCATGGTCATCGGTCCGTTGCTCACCAGCGCCTTCGGCCTGTCGGGGCTGTTCCTGGCCACTGGCGGGATGGCCTTGCTGGGCATCCTGATCGTTGCCTTCGTCGTGCCCAAGGCCGGTGGCCCCTTGATGCACCGTGAGTCGGGCGTCGACAAGCAGGCCCTGGGGGCGACCCTGCGCCATCCGGACCTGCTGCGCCTGGACGTGGGCATCTTCGTGCTGCATGCCATGCTCATGTCCAGCTTCGTCGCCTTGCCGCTGGCGCTGGTCGAACGGGCCGGCCTGCCCAAGGAGCAGCACTGGTGGGTGTACCTGACCGCGCTGCTGGTGTCGTTCTTCGCGATGATTCCGTTCATCATCTACGGCGAGAAGAAGCGCCGAATGAAGCGCGTGCTGCTGGGCGCGGTCGCGGTTCTGATGCTCTCTGAAATATACTTCTGGGCTTTTGGCGACACGCTGCGGACTCTGGTGATCGGCAGCGTGGTATTCTTCACCGCGTTCAACCTGCTCGAAGCCACGCTGCCTTCACTGATCAGCAAAGTGGCGCCAGCAGGCGGCAAGGGCACGGCCATGGGGGTGTATTCCACCAGTCAGTTCCTCGGCTCGGCGCTCGGTGGCATCCTGGGCGGCTGGCTGTACCAGCAAGGTGGCCTGGACGTGGTATTCCTCGGGTGTGCCGCCATGGCCGGCGTCTGGCTGATCGTCGCCATGACCATGCGCGAGCCGCCCTACGTGACCAGCCTGCGCCTGCCGCTGTCGGACCAGGCGCAACGCGAAGCGGGCCTGGCACAACGCCTGATGTCCGTACCCGGCGTGACCGATGCAGTGGTCGTGACCGAAGAAGCAGCTATCTATATCAAACTTGATGCAAAACTATTGGATCGTGCGTCGCTCGAAAGGCTGGTCAACAATCCAGCCGCTCAAACGTGCGAAGCCTAGGAGAACGTTATGGCCCGTGGGGTTAACAAAGTCATATTGGTCGGTACATGCGGCCAGGATCCCGAAGTCCGTTACCTGCCTAACGGCAACGCCGTGACCAACCTGAGTCTGGCGACCAGCGAGCAGTGGACCGACAAGCAGAGCGGCCAGAAGGTCGAAAAGACCGAATGGCACCGCGTGTCGATGTTCGGCAAGGTCGCCGAGATCGCTGGCGAATACCTGCGCAAGGGTTCGCAGGTCTACATCGAGGGCAAGCTGCAGACCCGCGAGTGGGAAAAAGACGGTATCAAGCGCTACACCACCGAGATCATCGTCGACATGCAGGGCACCATGCAGCTGTTGGGCGGCCGTCCACAGGGTGATGCCCAGCAAGGCCAGGGCGGCGGCGGTAACAACTACGCCCAGTCCGCACCGCGCCCACAGCAGTCGCGCCCGGCGCCTGCGCCTCAGCAGCAGCCACAGTCGTACGGCCAGCCACCGCAGCGCGAGTCGCGTCCTGCGCCCCAGCAGGCACCGCAGCCGGCTGCGGATTTCGACAGCTTCGATGACGATATTCCGTTCTAAGCGCCGCATTTCAGGGCTGTAACAACAAGAAGCGAAGCCATTGATCCGGCTTCGCTTTTTGCTGTCCGCACGTATGACATTGACATGGGCGCAAGCGCGTTCAAGGGTCTTCAGTAAACAAAGAGACGCTGATATAGAAGAACGCGATCACAGGCCACCCATCCCGCGTGTTCACCAGCGTTTCCTCGGACCCCATGCCGATCATGTAAGGCCGGCGTGTTTGTTCATCACGGTAAAAATGAAGGGTCGAGTCCCAGTCGCAGCACATGAACCGGAGCGCAGGCAAGCCGAAGGCCTGGCGCATGTACCGTTCAGCCTCATGCGCATCCGAGCCTTTCACGCGGTAACGCGCCACGAAGGGTTTTTCCTGGATATCGTTGTGCTGGGTGCATTCCAGCAACACGACAAATTCAGGCTTGTTGCTCAGTTGCGCGAGGAAATCCCCGCAGTGCGGTTGCGCCTTCGCGCCACCCGCCGAAATCAACAGCAGCAGGAAGAAAAGGTCGTGGCACAGGCTTTTCACTGACATATTCATGGCCACGTTCGCGCAGGGTCTCTGAAGCCTTCACTTATCCAGATCACAGACGTCATCCACCTTGTCGCCAAGTGATTCGCGCAGCCAGGCGGTATGAAACGCCATGTCCTTGTCCTGGATATGCACCCAGAACCGCAGCCAGACCCGTTTGCCATCGGCATCGTCAAAGCACACCACGATATGAGAGATGGCGCTAAAGGCGGTCATCTTGTAGGGGGCGACACCGAGGATGTTGCTGTAGGGCACACTGCCCGCCGTCGGCGCCCGGGCAGGTCGCTGCTGGGTGAAGGTGAAGCGCTGTTGCGGCGCATCGAAACAGAAGCCCAACCCTTCGGGCTCACCGTTCAGCCAGTACAGCATCCAGCCGGCCAGCATGACAGCCAGCGGTACCACCATGCAGGTCACAGCCGAATCGATCAGGTCGATATGCGCGGTCACCAGGCCTTGTCCGGGATAGAGCAAGTGAATGGAGATCACCACGGCCACGTACAGCGGAAAGGCCAGTAACAACGCCACGATGTACAGCATGGTGCCGAGCGAGCTCAATCTGACCGTGTCGTCGCGGTCCTCCCAGATCGGCGGATGCCGCAGCGCTGAGGCTGTCGTGTCGGTCATGGCGGGTGGCTCGACCAGACTCGACGGAGGTGTGCTGTTCATGCGTCAGGCTCTTGGAAAGACCTGTCACTCATAGCGCCATTGTTTGAACCCGTCCATTGAAAGCGGCGCCGATGGCGCTTTTGTATTACGTGCTGTTGCCGAATGCACCCTGAATGCGAGCGGTTGTCGTGCCCTTGAGCAGGATCCTGTTCAAGGGCGGGTCATGGCTACAAGCCACGCTCTGCAAGGTCCTGCACGGTTGTTACAGGTGTCGCCAGACTGCTGGAATGTAACCTTGATCGACGATATTCAAGCCATCGCAAGGCATCTATGCCGCATGAAATCTTCCCGGGTCTGCGAACTTTGCGGGACGAATGGTAATCAGTTTCTGGTGGGCGAAGGCCCATCCCTTGAATGTCGGTGCAGGAGGAGTGGCGTGGCGGCTCAGTTGAAGACCTTGATTCTGCTGTTGGTGTTGTCGTTTGCCGGCAGTCTGCCGTTACAGGCGGCCGAGGTGCCGTCCCTGCCGATGGGCGCTGCGGCCGACCAGCCTGACGACAAGGCCGCCTCGGGGCCTGCCGAGAAAGACGCGGCGCAGGAAAAAAGAGAAGCTGCACAGGAAAAGAAAGAGGCAGCGCAAGAAAAGAAAGAAGCCGCTCAGGAACGGCAGGAGCAACAGGAAAAAAAGGCGGCAGCGGAAAAACCCGCCGAGGGGGAGCCGGCGCAACCGGAAATCCTGCTTCAGGGTGGCTTGCTCGGGGCCCTGAGCAGCAGCATCGAGGATGTGCAGCAGGCCCTGAACCTCGATGAAAACCTCTACGATACCTGGCGTGTCAGGGCCGACCGTGCCGCCAACGAACTGGGACGCCTGGTCAAGAAGCCGTCCGAGCGCAGCGCCTGGGAAATGGTCGGTGATTTCCTGCTGCTGTCGCTGGTGTGGATGGGCGCCTTTGCGATTCTGTTCGTGGTAGGACGCTTTCTGGCCCGTCGTCTCAATCGACGCGCATTCATGAGCACGCGCGTGCGCATCCAGGCGCTGTTGCGTTACATCCTGCCGTTTACGTTGCCGGCGGTCATCTGCCTGCCGCTGACCCTGTACATCAGCCAGATGCTGCCGTCCTCGGTCGGGCGGGCGCTGGCGCTGTGCTTTGCCTACGCCACCAGCAGCGGTATCTTTTCCACCTCCGTGCTGTTGTGCGTGATCGTGATGTTCAATGGCGGTCACAAGCGCACGGCGGTGCACATCATCCGCCAGTACAGCCCGCGACCATTGTTCATCATCGGTTTTCTGGCCGCGCTGAGCGATGCCCTGACCAGTCCGCAGATTGCCCGGCAGTTCGGCAGTAACGTCACCACCAGCGTGGCGGTGTTCACCGGCCTGGTTGCCTCGGCCGTGTTCTGCCTGCTGGTAATCCGCATGCGCCGTCCGGTCGCGCACCTGATCCGCAACCGCTCGTTGACCAGCCGTATCCAGCAACCAGCCCTGCAGCAATCGCTCAAGGTCTTTTCCAGCCTGTGGCACTTGCCGATCCTGCTGATGATCCTGGTGTCGGCCATCAACCTGATTGGCGCGGGCGAAGACAGCCAGGAAACCCTGCGGTGTGCGCTGTTCACCACGCTGCTGCTGATTGCCACAGTGTTTCTCAGTACCGTCTTCCAGCATTTCTTCAGGGCGCCCGCCGACACGGGTGGGCGCAACACCCATGCCTACAAGGCCCGTCTGCTCAGCCTGCTGCATGCCTGCCTGCGCATCGGCCTGGCAATCACCTTCATTGAAATCCTTGGCCGGATCTGGGGGTTCTCGCTGTTCGAATTCGCCCAGCGCAACACACTGGGCCGGGCGATCAGCGACTCGCTGAGCAGCATCGGCCTGATCTTTCTGGTGACCTGGCTGCTCTGGGTGGTGCTCGACACCGCCATCCAGGAAGCGCTCAAGCCGCCGGTCAACCAGCGCTCGGGCCGCCAGCCCAGCACCCGCACCAAGACCATCCTGCCGCTGCTGCGCAACGCGATCAAAATCATCCTGGTGGTGATCTGCGCCATCACCACCATGGCCAACCTGGGCATCAACGTGGCGCCGCTGCTGGCCGGTGCCGGTGTCGTGGGCCTGGCGATCGGTTTCGGTTCCCAGCAACTGGTGCAAGACGTGATCACCGGCCTGTTCATCATCATCGAGGACACCTTTTCGATTGGCGATTGGGTGGTGCTCAGCACCGGCCACTCCGGCACCGTCGAAAGCCTGACGATCCGTACCGTGCGCCTGCGCGACGGCAAGGGTTTTGTACATTCGGTGCCGTTCGGGCAGATCAAGGCGGTGACCAACCAGTCAAGGCAGTTCGCCTATGCGTTCTTCTCGGTGCAGTTCACCTACGACACCGACATCGACGAAGCGCTGGCGCTGATCCGCGAAACCGGTCACTCGATCAGCGAAGACATTCTGCTCAAGCACAACCTGCAAGGCCCGCTGGAAGTGTTCGGCGTGGACCGCATGGACCTCAATGGCGTCGTGCTCACCGCGCAGTTCCGCACTTCGTCCGGTGGCCAGTACAGCGTCGGCCGGGCCTTCAACGAGCGCCTCAAGAAGCGGGTCGACCAGCATCCGAAGGTCAGCTTCGCGCAAACCTATCCACAGGTGGTCATGAGTCCTGGGGCGGCCCATGCCAGCCCGACGCCGCCTGCACTGGAAGGTCCGCCGGCGCCAGCCGCCACTTGACCTGCACGCCTGTGCCCGGCTTGTCGGGCGCAGGCACCTTGCAACTGTTGGGCCTGGCCGGGCAACGTGATATGTTTGCAGACGTTTCTATTCCAATGACCTGATGAATTCGATACCGAGCCTGCTGACTTTATGCGAATGCGCCTTATGCTGTTGGGCGGCGGGAATGCCCTCGGGCAGGCGCTGATACGTCTGGGTGCCGAGGAAGACATTGGCTTCCTTGCACCGCGTCCGCCGCAAGAGGGCTGGGACGCTGCCAGCCTCACGCAACTGCTCGACGACACCC
Organism: Pseudomonas ovata; assembly: GCF_003131185.1. Lineage (GTDB taxonomy): Bacteria > Pseudomonadota > Gammaproteobacteria > Pseudomonadales > Pseudomonadaceae > Aquipseudomonas > Aquipseudomonas ovata. Next base: position 44,657 of record NZ_QFFU01000025.1, read on the forward strand.
GCCCCGATGCCTTGATCAACCTGGCCTATTACTTCGACTGGTTCCAGGCCGGGACCGTGAGCGAAACACGCCTGAACGCCCAGGAACGCTCGGTCGAGCGCCTGGCCGAACTGTGCCAGCACCACAACATCATGCTGCTGCAGCCGTCCAGCTACCGGGTCTTTGACGGCTCGCGGGCCACGGCCTACAGCGAAAAGGACGAACCGGTGCCGCTGGGCCTGCGTGGCCAGGCGTTGTGGCGCATCGAACAGAGCGTGCGTGCGGCCTGCCCGCAGCATGTGCTGGTGCGCTTCGGCTGGCTGCTCGACGACAGCAGCGACGGGGTGCTGGGGCGTTTCCTCAAGCGCGCCGAAACGCCGCAGGAACTGTTGCTGGCCGATGACCGGCGCGGTAACCCGACACCGGTCGACGATGCCGCGCGGGTGCTGCTCTCGGTGCTCAAGCAACTGGACTGTGAAGCGCCACTGTGGGGTACTTATCACTATGCCGGTCACGAGGCCACCACGCCGCTGGCGCTGGGCCAGGCCGTACTGACCGAAGCGCGACTGCTGCACGCGCTGGCCATCGAGTCGCCGACCCCGCAGGCCCATGCCGCGCAAGCCGACGCCAACGAAGAGCCCCAGCACGCCGTGCTGGCCTGCAAGAAAATCCTTCACACCTTTGGCATCAAGCCCCGTGCCTGGCGCGCCGGGTTGCCTGTTCTGCTCGACCGGTATTATCGACATGTCTGATGCACCCATTCTCATCACAGGCGGTGCCGGCTTCATCGGCTCGCACCTGGCCGATGCGTTGCTGGACAAGGGGCATGCGGTGCGCATTGTCGACGACCTGTCCACCGGCAAGCGCAGTAACCTGGCGCTGGACAATCCGCGCCTGGAACTGATCGAAGGCAATGTGGCCGATGCCGCCTTGCTGGCGCGTGTCGCCCAAGGCTGTCAGGCCGTGGTGCACCTTGCCGCAGTGGCCTCGGTGCAGGCGTCGGTGGACGATCCGGTGTCCACTCACCAGAGCAACTTCGTCGGCACCCTGAATGTCTGCGAGGCCATGCGCCAAGCTGGCATCAAGCGCGTGCTGTTCGCGTCCAGTGCGGCGGTGTATGGCAACAACGGCGAAGGTGAACCGATCAGCGAAGACACGACCAAGGCACCGCTGACCCCGTATGCCGTCGACAAGCTGGCCAGTGAGCAGTACCTGGACTTTTATCGGCGCGAGCACGGCCTGGAGCCGGTGGTGTTCCGGTTCTTCAATATCTTCGGCCCGCGCCAGGACCCGTCCTCGCCGTATTCCGGCGTCATCAGCATCTTTGCGCAATACGCCAGCCAAGGGCTGCCGATCACGGTGTTTGGCGATGGCGAGCAGACCCGCGACTTTTTCTACATCGCCGATCTGGTCAAGCTGCTGCTCCAGGCCCTGGAGCAACCGGCCCCACAACAAGGCGCGATCAATGTCGGCCTGAACCGCACCACTTCGCTCAACCAGTTGCTGGCCGCGCTTGAAGGCGTAGTCGGCAAGCTGCCGCCAGTGTCCTACCAGGCGCCACGCCAGGGCGATATTCGCCACTCCCGAGCCAATAACCAGCGCCTGCTGGAGCGCTTCGCAGTGGACACGCCGACGCCTCTGGGCGAAGGCCTGGCCAGACTGCTGGGTCGTTGAGTGCAGGGCTTGAATACTGCAATTTCTTTATGGGCGTAATCCGCAAGAAAGCAGTGTTGTGCTCTTTTTGAGAATTTTATGTAGGACTTTTCTTTAAAGCTGATAGCGGCTTGAAAGTGCATTTAAATACTCTGATATTTCCGCCCCTTATCAAAAGGGATACGCTCATGTCAGATAAATATATACGCGGCTATCATGGCGATGTGGTGCTTGCCGCATTGCCGTGTGAACATGAAGTTGCATGTTTTACCGAGCATTACACGGCCTATCTGGAAACGGCCAGGGAAGATGAACAGTCCAGCAAGAACCTGGGCACCCTTCTGCAAATCATTGGCGTTCTGCTGGCGTTGGTGGGGCTTGTAGGTCTTGGCGGACCCTCGACGATTCAGGTCGGGCCAGGCGGTCTGACCTTCATTCAACTGATCCAGCTCTTCCCTGGCCCGCTCATGACCCTGGGGTTCTTCCTGATCACCATTGGCGCCTGGATCGGCCAGAAAGGGGCCGATCCTGCCCTGGGTGCCGAGGAGTACCTGCTAAAGGCCTGGCGCATCAAAATGTCCTGTGGCCATTATTGTGAGGAGCCCTTGGTGGTCACTGCAACAGCGCCCGATACGTTTGGTTTTGCGCTTGCCAGTGAGACGGCCGGTGACACCGCATCGGCTTGAGTGCGGGCTGAAACCAGATGCCCCGCACGACCCAAAAGCGTGTGCAGGGCATTTGCAACGGCCTGTCGGGCGCTTCTAAAAACGCGGCAATGACACGCAGGTAGTTTTTAGAAGTGCCCTGTATTGACTCAGAACTTGTAACCCACGCCTACCATGTACACCCACGGGTCGATATCCACATCGACCTTGGTCTTGCCGATGCTCAGCGCCGAAGGCCCGTCAACCGTGGCCTTGGTGTCGATGTCCACGTACCAGACCGAGGCGTTGAGCAAAAAGTTATCGGTCAGCAGGTAATCCACGCCGATCTGCCCGGCCAGGCCCACCGAGTCCTTGAGCTTGAGGTTGCTGAAGCCCTGGTCCTTGCGGTTGCCGGTCAGGTCGGTGTCGAAGAATTTCGTGTAGTTGATGCCCACGCCGACATACGGCTGCAAGGCCGAGGAGGGCGCCATCGGGTAATACTGCAACGACAGGGTCGGTGGCAATTGCTTGATGTCCGCCAGCTTGCCATCCAGGCCGGCACCCAGGCCGCTGACCGAAACAGTGTGGCTGAACGGCGTGGCGGCCAGCAGCTCAAGGCCCACATGGTCGGTCAGCATGTAGGCGAAGGTCAGGCCCAACTGGTTTTCACCGTCAAGCGAGGCCTTGGTGCCCGAAACCTTGCTGCCATCCAGGCTCAGTTCGCTGCTGTCTTCATGCGGATCAACGTGAGCGACGCCGGCGCGGACGATGAAATCACCCGGTTGGTAGGCCTGTGCGGCGGCAGGGATGGCGAGGGCGAGTGCGCACAGCGAGGCGCGCAGCAAGGAGGTGTTCATTGAGGCTCCATAGCGTTTAAAAAGTCTGGTGTCATGGTAAGCACGCGTCTGGGACGCGGCTTTGACGCAGCTCAATGAAATCGTAATGAAGCCTGCAACCGGTCAGGAATCCGACAACTCATAAACAAAGATCTTGTCGGCGACCATCTGGTAACCGGCTTCGGCCAGCTCGCTGGTCGAGTGCCTGGCCTGCATCGGCCCCTCGATCCAGTACGGCTGGTACAGCTCTTCGACCTTGACCCCCAACTCGCTGGTGACATGCACGATCTGGTTGGCCGGCGGTGGCGGAACATGGATGCAGGCGCCGAAGTATGGCACCAGGAGGAACTCGGTCACCCGGCCTTCCTCGCTGACCTCCAGCGGCACGATGTATCCCGGCAGGCGCACCTGCTTGCCGTCCAGCGCCTTGACCACCGGCGCATCGGGCGCCACCTGGCTGGCGGCGGGCGCGGCCTCCATGGCCAGGGCATCGGACAGCTTGGACATGTCATGCAGCGGCTGGGTCACCGGCGCCACCACCGGTGCATCCGGCGGAATCATTTCGGCCCAGGTCAGCACGCGCGGCTCGGCGGCCCAGGACGACAAGGGCAGGCACAGCAGCAGGGCAGGCAGCAGGGAAAGCAGGCGCCGCATGGTCAACGTCCTCATAAGCGAATCGACAGCCCATCGGCCAGGGACTGCCGATAGGCACGCCAGGCAGGGATCACCCCCATCACCAGCGCAGCGCCAAGAATGCCAGCAAGCAGCGTCCATTCATATTGGCTCGGCCAGGAAAGCGGCAGGTACAGGCCGTATTCCGACTGTACGTAGCCTTGCGCCAGGGCGATGCCCAGGTACAGCAGCGCCACCCCGGCCAGTACGCCGATCAGGGCCAGGGCGAAAGCCTCCAGGATCAACAGGCTGGCGACATGCCAGGGGCGGGCCCCCACCGAACGTAGAATGGCCATTTCCCGGCGTCGTTCATTCAGGCTGGTGAGGATCGCGGTCAACATACCGATCAGGCCGGTCAGCACCACGAACAGCGAGATCACGAACAACGCTTTCTCGGCAGTACCCATCAGGCTCCACAGCTCCTGCAGTGCCACCCCCGGCAGAATCGCCAGCAGCGGCTCGCCCCGGTACTCGTTGATCTCGCGCTGCAGGGCAAAGGTCGAGATCTTGCTGTTCAGGCCCAGCATGACGGCAGTGATGGCCGTGGGTGTCAGGTCCATGTTGCGGGCCTGATCGGCAGAGACGCGCTCGTTGCCACGGGCGGGTGCCCCGTTGTGCCAGTCGATGTGGATCGCCTCCATGCCGCCCAGGCTGATGTGCAGCGTGCGGTCCACCGGGGTGCCGGTGCGCTTGAAGATACCCACCACCGTGAACGGCTTGTCGTCATGCTTGACCAGGCTGATCGCCGCCACGCCATGGGCCAGCACCAGCTTGTCACCGAGCTTGTAATGCAGTGCCTCGGCCACTTCGGCACCGAGCACGACCTCGAACGGGTCGCTCTGGAACGGTCGGCCCTGGGCCAGTTCCAGCGGCTGCTGGCGCCCATAACGGTAGTGCTCGAAGTAGCTCTCGTTGGTGCCCATCACCCGGTAGCCACGATGCGAATCCCCCAGTGAAATGGGAATGGCCCACTTCACCTGGCGATGCTGGGCGAAGTGCTCGAAGCTCTCCCAGCGAATATTGTTGGTGGCATTGCCGATGCGAAACACCGAATACAGCAGCAGATTGACCGAGCCTGAGCGTGCGCCGACGATCAGGTCGGTGCCGCTGACCGTGCTGGCGAAACTGGTGCGCGCCTCGGTGCGCACCCGCTCCACCGCCAACAGCAGGCACACCGACAAGGCGATGGCAAAGGCGGTCAGGAACGCGGTGAAGCGGCGGTTGGCCAGGCTGGCAAGCGCCAGACGAAACAGATACATCTCAATTCTCCACGACGACGGTGGCGCGATTGAGCTCGGCCAGCGACAGGTTGCGGTCGAACAACGGCGCCAGGCTCTGGTCATGGCTGACGAACAGCAGGCTCGCCCCGGCGTCGCGGCATTCGCTGAACAGCAAGTGCAGGAACGCTTCGCGTGCATCAGCGTCCAGTGCCGAGGTCGGCTCGTCGGCAATCACCAGTTCCGGCTGGCCGATCAGGGCCCGGGCGGCCGCGACCCGCTGCTGCTGGCCGATGGACAGCGAATCGGCGCGACGCGCCAGCAGGGCCGGATCTTTCAGGCCCAGGTGATCAAGCAGGGCGACGGCGGCGTTGTCCACCGAGCCATGGCGATCCCGGGCACGCGCGGCACGGACCCTGGAAAAATGACACGGCAGCTCGACGTTCTCACGCACCGACAGGAAGGGCAGCAGGTTGAACTGCTGGAAGATATAGCCGGTGTGATCGACGCGGAAGCGATCCCGGGCGCTGGCCGACAAGCCTTTCAATTCCTGGCCCAGCAGGCGGATGCTGCCGCTGCCAGCGGTCTGCACGCCGCCCAGCAGGCCCAACAGGGTGGTCTTGCCACTGCCGCTGGGGCCTTTGAGAAACAGTGTTTCACCCGCCTCCAGGCGAAAGGCCGGAATCTCCAGCAGGGGTGGCTGGCCCGGCCAGTTGAAGCTCAGGTCCGACAGCTCGATCAATGCTTGGCTCATGGCCCGACTCGTACTCGGATGAAGATAAAACGAAACGACCGGGCAGGCCCGGTCGCAGGACCCATCAACCGCGTCAGAACTTGACGCTCGGGTTGGCGGCAATTACTTCGGCGCCGGACTGGCCGCCCGGCGAAATCAGCTGTACTTGCAGTTTCTTGGTGGCCGGGAAGGTCTTGAACACCTGGCTCAGGTCGAGCTTTTTCAGAATGGCCGGCGCATCGCAGGTAAAAATGTATTTGCCGTGGATCTCGCTGTGTTCGTGCTCGTGTGCAGGCTCGCCGGCCTTGGCGGGTTCGTCATGGTCATGATCATCGTCCTTGTCGCCGAACAGCGGGCTTTCCAGCTTGACCGACTGTGCCGAGCATTGAGCCGCCTCGGCAATGCTGAACAGGGCATTGGGCTTGAGCAACAGCTCACGGGCCTTGGCCACGGCGGCCTTGTCTGCGTCGCTGGCCGGGGCGTGTTCGAAGCCGACGATGTTCATGGCCGGGCTGTCGAATTGCAATTCCAGGGTCTTGCCTTCCAGCACCACGTCCAGGCGCCCGATGCCGTGCTCATGCGCACCCAGGCTGCCGTGCTCGTGATCATGGTCGTGATCGTGCTCAGGCGCGGCCTGAGCAAAGGTCAGGGGCAGCAGGGCAAACGGCAGGGCGAGCAACAGACGGCGCATAAGGGACTCCGGGTGGGGCGACTTGGATGTAATGTGATCTTATAACAATAGTTTGGCGGGGTGCCGGCTTTTTTCTGAACGCTTGCCAAACGCCAGCCATCAGCACGCCTGGGAAAGATGTGGGAGCATAGGCGTCTGATTGTCAAAGGGGCAGGGTATGGTACGGATTCGTGGAAGCATTGGTCAGTGGCCGGTTGATCTGACCCTTGAACTGGATGACAGCGACTGGGCGCAGTTGGCTGCGCAGCTGGGGGGCGGACTCAAGGCGAGCACGCCCGCAGCACCTGAAGCGCCGCGCAGCCCGGCGACCCAGGATGATCGACTCTGGCAGGACGCGCAGCAACGGCTGCAACACGCTGGCGCTCTGAACGGCCCCGACCTGCTGGCGCAACTGGAAGCCTTGACCGGCAGCGCGGTCGCCGGCAAGCGTCTGTTGGTGCGCCTGCGTCACAGCGCTCATGTCAAGGTCGAAAGCGGCGCAGATGCGCCGCTGTACCGCTGGGTCGGTGATTGTCCGTAATCAATACAACGCGGCAAACAGCTTACGCCGGTAGGTGGTGACCAGCGGGTGGTCGTTGCCCAGCAGCTCGAACACCTGCAACAGCGTCTTGTGCGGCAGGCCTTCGCTGTAGCTGCGGTTACGCATGAACAGCTTGAGCAGGCCCTCCAGTGCCGCTTCGTACTGTTGGCGGGACAGTTGCTGGATCGCCAGTTGATAGGCGGCTTCATCATCCTGCGGGTTCTGCGCCAGGCGGCTCTTGAGCTCGGCGCTTTCGGGCAGTTGCCTGGCTTGGGCGAGAAAGGTCAACTGAGCCTTGGCGCCGGCCAGTTCGGCCTTGTGAGCGTCTTCGCTCTTGACGGCGTCGAGCACGGTGCGCGCTTCGTCCAGTTCGCCGCGTTCAGCCAGGCAACGTGCATACAGGATCAAAGCCAGCGCATGGGTATTGTCTTCAGCCAGCAGCGCCTTGAGCTGCGCCTCGGCCTCGGCGAAGCGGCTTTCGGCAAACAGGGCCTGGGCCTGCTTGAACGGGTCGGCGCTGACCGGCGCCGGCAGGGCCACGTGCGGCTCCAGCAACTTGCGGATTTCCGACTCCGGCTGCGCACCGGCAAAACCGTCCACCGGCTGGCCATCCTTGAACAGCACCACGGTCGGCAGGCTGCGGATGCCGAAGCGGCCGACAATATCCTGCTCGGTGTCGCAGTTGACCTTGGCCAGAATCAGATTGCCCTGGTAGCTCTCGGCGATCTGCGCCAGCAACGGCATCAGCACCTTGCACGGCGCACACCACTCGGCCCAGAAATCGACCAGCACCGGTTGCTCGAAAGACTTCTCGATCACCTGCTGATCGAAGGTGGCGACGGTGACGTCGTAGATGTAGGAAGTGTCCTGGTTCATTGCGCGCCTCGCGAAATCGTAATGCCGCCAACTATAAAGGTCACAAGGCCTTGCCGGAAGCGGCACGCCGCCCTGGCGGGCAAAGCCGGCCGGGCGGCGATCTGTGTTCCCGGCTGAAGCCGATCAGTCAGGGCTGCAGATCAAGCATTCAGCGCCGGCCTGAATGCTTGCAAAAACTGGCTTGGCTGATTGATATCAGGCTCTTGTAGTACGACGCGCGTGATACAGGCTCACCTGCCGAAACTCGTGTGGCTCGGCCAGGTCCGGCAAGGTCAGGGCCTGCAGGCTGGCCAGCCGTTGATAGGCCGGATGCTGAAAGTCGCGCACCCGCGAGTCGGCCACCAGTGCTTCGCGGCCACGGCTCAAGAACTGATCGAGCAGTGGCAGGTTGGCGCGGTCGTACAGCACGTCCGCCACCAGGATCAGGTCGAAGCGATTGGCCTCGGCAAAAAAGTCCGCCGAATAGCCCAGTTCCACACCGTTAAGCGCGGCATTGGCGCGGCAGGCCGCCAGCGCCAGCGGATCCAGGTCGCAGGCGACCACTTCCAGAGCCCCGGCCCTGGCCGCTGCAATCGCCGCCACCCCGGAGCCCGCGCCAAAATCCAGCACCCGCTTGCCGGCTACCCATTCGGGATGTGCCGCCAGAAAGCGCGCCAGGGCCAGGCCGCTGGCCCAGCAGAAGCTCCAGTAGGGCGGCTCGTCGAGGATGCGCCGGGTTTCTTCAGGGCTGAACGCACGGTTCATGTTATCGGCATCAATCAGCCACAGGCGCAGGTCGGTGCCCGGCAACGGTGTGGCCACCAGTTGCGCGTCGCCGAGCAACGCACTCAGCGCCGCCTGCAGCGGCTTCACGGCGCCTTGACGAACTGCAACGGCCCCAACGCCTGGGTGGCCGGCTGGTCGATGCGCAGCGACGGCAGATGCAGGATCAACTGCCCCGACTGGCTGGCGCGCCCGCGCAGTTCGACGCGGGCGCCGGCCGGAAAGGCCTCGGGGTTGAAGCGTAACTGGAAGGGCAGGGACTGGCCGTTGCCCTTGAGCTGGGTGTTGGTCAGCAGTTTTTGCGGACGGCCACGCTCGTCGATGACCAGCATGGCCAGCTCGACCTCGGCACCCGCCGGTACGCCGAGCAGTTGGCCGCTGAGCTCACGCTGGTAGGCCTGCAAGGGGCCTGGGCCTTCCGGGGTCTTTATAACCGGCACGGTTGCCGGGCGTGCCGCCGTTTGTTGTGGGGCATCGTTGCTGCTGCAGGCCGCCAGCAGGACGGCAAAACCGAGCAGCAAAATACGTGTGGGGGTCATGAAGGCTCCGGCGAAACGATAAGGGAACGGGCAACCGCTCTGGCAGGCAGTGGGATCAATAGCGGCAGTTTCATATTGCCGTGCCTGCGTGTCCATCCCTTGATGCATCTGTCGATGGCTTGTCTTGCCAGCGGGATGCGCTACCATGTCGCTCCTCTTTATCCAGTGGCTTGCCACCATGCATTGTCCGTTCTGCGCCGCCAATGACACCAAGGTCATCGATTCGCGCCTGGTTGCCGAAGGCGAGCAGGTCCGCCGCCGCCGCGAATGCCTGGCCTGCGGCGAGCGTTTCACCACCTTCGAGACCGCCGAACTGGTCCTGCCCCGCCTGATCAAGCAGGACGGCCGGCGCCAGCCCTTCGACGAAGACAAACTGCGCGCCGGCATGCAGCGTGCCTTGGAAAAGCGCCCGGTGAGCGTCGAGCGCCTGGAAGCGGCGCTGGCGCACATCAAGCACAAGCTGCGCGCGACCGGTGAGCGCGAGGTCAAGTCGCTGGTGGTCGGTGAGCTGGTCATGGCCGAGCTGCAAAAGCTCGATGAGGTCGCCTACATTCGTTTCGCCTCGGTGTACCGGCGCTTCCAGGACCTCAACGAATTTCGCGAAGAAATCGAGCGGCTGGCTCGTGAGCCGAGCAAGGAATGACCCCCGAACAGGCCGTTCTCGACGCCCATTACATGGCGCGCGCGCTGGAGCTGGCGCGCCGAGGGCTGTATTCGACTCATCCCAACCCGCGGGTCGGCTGCGTCATCGTTCGCGATGGCCAGGTGGTCGGCGAGGGCTGGCACGTGCGTGCCGGCGAGCCGCATGCCGAAGTGCATGCCTTGCGTGGAGCCGGCGAACGGGCCCGTGGTGCCACCGCCTATGTGACGCTTGAACCGTGCAGCCACCATGGCCGTACCCCGCCGTGCGCCGATGCACTGGTCAATGCCGCCGTCGGCCGTGTGGTCGCGGCGATGCAGGACCCCAATCCGCAAGTGGCCGGCCGTGGCCTGCAACGGCTGCAAGGTGCAGGCATCGCCGTGCACAGCGGTGTGCTGGAAAACGAAGCGCGGACGCTCAACCTGGGTTTCATCAAACGCATGGAAACCGGTCTGCCGTACGTGCGGGTCAAACTGGCGATGAGCCTGGACGGGCGTACTGCCATGGCCAGCGGCGAAAGCCAGTGGATCACCGGCCCCGACGCGCGCGCCGCCGTGCAGCGCCTGCGCGCGCAGTCGAGCGTGGTGCTGACCGGCGCCGACACGGTATTGATCGATAATGCCCGCCTGACCGTGCGTCCCGATGAACTGGGCCTGGGGCCCGACGTCACGGCCCTGGCTGTGGCCCGTCCGCCCCTGCGAGTGTTGATCGATGGCCGCCTGCGCGTGCCCCTGACCGCCAGCTTCTTTGCGGCCGGCCCGGCGCTGGTCGCGGCCTGCGCGACCGAAGCGTCCGTACCCGAGTACCGCGAGCAAGGCCATGAATTGTTGAACCTGCCGGGCAGCGGCGGGCATGTCGACCTGCAAGGCCTGCTGGTCGAGCTGGGCGCGCGCGGTGCCAACGAGGTGCTGGTCGAGGCCGGCTCGCGACTGGCCGGTGCCTTTGCCCGCCTCGGGCTGGTCGACGAGTTCCAGATCTTCATCGCCGGCAAGTTCCTCGGCTCCTCGGCCCGGCCCCTGCTCGACCTGCCGCTGGTGCAGATGAGCGAAGCGCTGGAACTGAACATCACTGACATACGCGCCGTCGGCAATGACTGGCGCGTCATCGCTTACCCGGCGCCGAGACGCAGCGTATAATTTCCGGCCTTGCCCGGACGCCCCTCGGCGTGCAGCCCGTTTTGCGGAGGACCTCCATGTTTACCGGCATCATTGAATCCATCGGCAGCATCCGTGCCCTGACCCCCAAGGGCGGTGACGTTCGCGTCTACGTCGAAACCGGCAAGCTCGACCTGGGCGACGTCAAGCTGGGCGACAGCATCGCTGTCAATGGCGTGTGCCTGACCGCCGTCGAGTTGCCCGGCGACGGCTTCTGGGCCGATGTCAGCCGCGAGACCCTGACCGTCACCGCGTTCGTCGATCTCAAGACCGGTAGCCGGGTCAACCTGGAAAAAGCCCTGACGCCAAGTTCGCGCCTGGGCGGGCACCTGGTCAGCGGCCATGTCGACGGCGTGGGCGAAATCGTCTCGCGCGAAGAAAATGCCCGCGCCATCCAGTTCCGTGTACGTGCGCCCAAAGAGCTGGCCAAGTACATTGCCCACAAGGGCTCGATTACCGTCGACGGCACCAGCCTGACGGTCAACGCCGTGCACGGCGCCGAGTTCGAACTGACCATCGTGCCGCACACGCTGACCGAAACCATCATGGCCGACTACCGCCCGGGCCGTAAGGTCAATCTGGAAGTCGACCTGCTGGCCCGCTACCTGGAACGCCTGCTGCTGGGCGACAAGGCCGCAGAGCCTGGCCATGGCGGCATCACTGAAAGCTTTCTGGCCGCCAACGGCTACCTGAAGTCCTGAATTAAGGGGGTGCCGCGTGGCGCTCAACACGATTGAAGAACTGATCGAAGACATTCGTCAGGGCAAGATGGTCATCCTCATGGATGACGAAGACCGCGAGAACGAAGGCGACCTGATCATGGCCGCCGAATGCGTCAAGGCCGAGCACATCAACTTCATGGCCCGCTACGCGCGCGGCCTGATCTGCATGCCCATGACCCGCGAGCGCTGCGAACTGCTCAAGCTGCCGCTGATGGCGCCGCGCAACGGCTCCGGCTTCGGCACCAAGTTCACGGTGTCGATCGAGGCTGCCGAGGGCGTGACCACCGGCATCTCCGCTGCCGACCGTGCCCGCACCGTACAGGCCGCCGCTGCCCGGGACGCCAAGGCCGAAGACATCGTCAGCCCTGGCCATATCTTCCCGCTGATGGCCCAGGCCGGCGGCACCCTGGCGCGTGCCGGGCACACCGAAGCGGCCTGTGACCTGGCGCGCATGGCCGGTTTCGAGCCCAGTGGGGTGATCTGCGAGGTGATGAACGACGACGGCACCATGTCGCGTCGCGCCGAGCTTGAAACCTTCGCGCTGGAACACAACATCAAGATCGGCACCATCGCCGACCTGATCCATTACCGGATGACCCACGAACGTACCGTTCAGCGGATTTCCGAGCAGCCGCTGGACAGCGAGCTGGGTCATTTCAACCTGGTCACCTACCGTGACTCGGTCGAAGGCGACGTCCACCTGGCGCTGACCCTGGGCAAGATCTGCGCCGAAGAAGCGACCCTGGTGCGGGTGCACAACATGGACCCGCTGCGTGACCTGATGCTGGTCAAACAGCCCGGCCGCTGGAGCCTGCGCGCCGCCATGACGGCGGTGGCCGAGGCCGGCAGCGGCGTGGTGTTGCTGCTCGGTCACCCGCTCGATGGCGACGTGCTGCTGGCGCACATTCGTGAAGCCACCGGCCAGCAGACGATCAAAATGCCGAGCACCTACAGCACCGTGGGCGCCGGCTCCCAGATCCTGCGTGACCTGGGCGTGCGCAAGATGCGCCTGATGAGTTCGCCAATGAAGTTCAATGCAATATCCGGTTTCGATCTGGAAGTTGTAGAATACGTCCCTTCTGAATGACAACCGCCGCGCGGACCCGGTAAAAGCTTCGGTTTTTGCAGGGTTTGCGTCGGTCATTGGCCATTTCTGACGTCACCTTTTTCAAAGTCCGCCATCTGGGCGGGCTTGCTCTTTAATACGAGACCCAGCCGAATGACCCTGAAGACCATCGAAGGTACCTTCATCGCCCCGAAAGGCCGCTACGCCTTGGTTGTGGGCCGCTTCAACAGCTTTGTCGTGGAAAGCCTGGTGAGCGGTGCCGTCGATGCGCTGGTTCGCCACGGCGTCAGCGAAAGCGACATCACCATCATCCGTGCCCCGGGTGCCTTCGAAATCCCGCTGGTGGTGCAGAAAGTTGCCCAGCGCGGTGAGTTCGCGGCCATCGTGGCCCTGGGCGCCGTTATCCGTGGCGGTACACCGCATTTCGAATACGTGGCTGGCGAATGCGTCAAGGGCCTGTCCCAGGTCTCGATGGAATTCGGCCTGCCTGTCGCCTTCGGCGTGCTGACCGTCGACACCATCGAACAGGCCATCGAGCGCTCCGGCACCAAGGCCGGCAACAAGGGCGCTGAAGCGGCCCTCTCGGCGCTGGAAATGGTCAGCCTGCTGTCGCAGTTGGAGGCCAAGTGATTTCCGACGACACCGATCAGTTCAACCCGCGCGAACCCAAGTCGCCCGATGCCGCCAAAAGCAAGAGCGCCAAGCGTCGCGAAGCCCGGCAGATGGCAACCCAGGCCCTGTACCAGTGGCAGATGGCGGGTCATTCGCTGAACGAAATCGAAGCGCAATTTCGCGTCGACAACGATTTCAGCAACGTCGACGGTGGCTATTTCCGTGAGCTGTTGCACGGCGTGGCGACCAACAAGACCGAAATCGACGCCGTGCTCAAGCCTTGCCTGGACCTGACCATCGATGAACTCGACCCGGTCGAACTGGCCGTGCTGCGCCTGTCGACCTTCGAGCTGCTCAAGCGCATCGACGTGCCCTATCGCGTGGTGATCAACGAAGGCATCGAACTGGCCAAGGTCTACGGCTCCACCGATGGCCACAAGTTCGTCAACGGTGTGCTGGACAAGCTGGCGCCGAGCCTGCGCGCGGCTGAAGTGCAGGCTTACAAGCGCTGATCAGCGCCTGTAGCGCTATGGGGGGCTTTAACGCAGCGATGGCAACGCAGGTAGTTTTTAAAGGTGCCCATGGGTGAGTTCGAACTGATCCGTCATTACTTCGCCGCCGCGCCCTGTGCGCGGGCCGGCGATTCAGTGGTGTTGGGCATTGGTGATGACTGCGCGCTGCTGAGCCTGGCGCCGGGCGAGCAGCTGGCGGTGTCCACCGACACGCTGGTGGCCGGCGTGCATTTTCCGGCGGTCTGCGATCCTTTCCTGCTCGGCCAGCGCGCCCTGGGCGTATCGGCCAGCGACCTGGCCGCGATGGGCGCCCGCCCGATCGGTTTCACCCTGGCCCTGACCGTTGCCGATTTCAATGCCGACTGGCTGCAAGCCTTTGCCCAGGGCCTGAACCGCATGGCTGAAGGCTGTGACCTGCGGTTGATTGGCGGCGACACCACCCGCGGCCCCCTGAGCCTGACCCTGACCGTATTCGGTGGCGTGCCGACAGGCCTGGCCCTGACCCGCAGCGGTGCCCAAGTGGGCGATCTGTTGTGTGTGGGGGGCGCGCTGGGCGACGCCGCCGGCGCCTTGCCGCTGGTAGTGGGCGAGCGTACGGCGGAGCCGGCGCTGGCCTTGCCGCTGCTGGCGCGCTACTGGTCGCCGCAGCCGCAACTGGCCCTGGGCCAGGCGCTGCGCGGCAAGGCCACGGCGGCGCTGGACATCTCCGACGGCCTGCTGGCCGACTGTGGGCATATCGCCAAGGCTTCCGGTGTGCGCCTGCTGGTCGAGCGCGAGCAGGTGCCGCTGTCGACCGCCGTGCTTGGCTTGCTGGGCGCGGATGCCGCGTACGAGGCGGCCCTCAGCGGCGGCGACGACTACGTGCTGGCCTTCACCCTGCCGGCTGAACACCTGCAGGCTTTGCAGGCCGAAGGTGGGGCGGTGCAGATCATTGGCCGGGTCGTGGCAGGCGAGGGTGTGGCCCTGATCGATGCCGATGGCCGGGACATCACCCCGGCGGTGCGCGGCTACCAACATTTTCGAGCGTCTTAGTTAATGACAACCCCGGCCCATCAACCGGGTCGCCGGGCCTGTGCAGGCCTGGTTGTCACGGCAAGGGCTGGTGTGGATCGTCGATCTGATCTAGCGTTTCGATCTTAACGTACGAATATTCGGCATAAGCGTCGCTTAGTACCTGCTGTTACAATGCGGCCCTTGCCAGTTCTCACATTTAGGAGCACACGGTGCCCGTCGTTTTTGTCGCCGCTTCCAAGCTGCCCACGCCTTTCGCGCAATTCACCATGCATGGCTTTCTTGAGTCGGCCACCGGGCGCGAGCACGTTGTCCTGAGCCTGGGCGACATCGCCGACGGTGCGCCGGTGCTGGGGCGCGTGCATTCCGAATGCCTGACCGGCGACGCCTTGTTCAGCCAGCGTTGCGACTGTGGCTCCCAACTGGAAGCGGCCCTGCGGGCCATCGCCAGCGAAGGCCGTGGCGTGCTGCTGTACCTGCGCCAGGAAGGGCGCGGCATCGGCCTGATGAACAAGATCCGCGCCTATGAACTGCAAGATGGCGGGGCCGACACGGTCGAAGCCAACGAGCGCTTGGGCTTTGCCGCCGACCAGCGCGAATACGCCATCTGCCTGCCGATGCTCCAGCACCTGGGCGTCGAGTCGCTGCGCCTGATGACCAACAACCCGCGCAAGGTCAAGGCCCTGACCGACATGGGCATCAAGGTGGCCGAGCGTGTGCCGCTGCACACTGGCCATAACCCGCACAACAAGCTGTACCTGGCCACCAAGGCCGGCAAGCTGGGGCACATGATGGGCAACGAACACCAGAGCGAGGTCGACCCGGCGTGACGCGCGGCCAGGTCTACCAGCGCCTGGAGCTGGCCTGGTGGCGGCAACTGGGCCTGACCCTGGCGCCGTTGCTGCTGGCCTGCGTGTTCTTCACCGTCTCGGAGCCCGGCATCCTGGCGCTGTTGCTCTTTATAGCCGGTGTCGGCTCGTTGTTGATCAGCTTCAAGCTGTACGGCGCCTACAAGCGGGCACTCGACCTGACCCGCGCTGCCCTCGACACCTCCGCCGAACCCGCCGCCTGGCTCAGGCTCGCCGCCGTACGCCGCACCGCCTTCCTGGCCGCCAGCCTGCCGGCCTGGTTCGCCGCCGTCGGCGTGCTGTTCAGCCTGCACGCCGTGCCGGTGGTGCTGCTGGCGCTGGCCAGCCTGGGACTGTTGCTGCTGTACCGTATCCCGCCATTGGTGCCGGTGCCGCCGGTGGCTTGAAGGGTTATTCATAATTGCCCTGCCAGACCTTTTCGGTGTATTTCACGGTAGGCCGCAAAACGGTATGCAAAAAAGCCAGATACTGCTCCAGCAGATCATCATCAGGAAAGCGGACATCAAAGCCCTGCGGTACATCCGTGCAGTGATGGACGATGATGCGGTACTTGCGGTCCACCGTGACGAAGTGGAATTCGTCCCAGGGTAGGCCTGGATGATGCCTGGGCTCGGGGCGTTGCCACGACATCAAGGCCCCGCCGGTGCCCACCAGAATGAACACCGGGCCGAAAACGGTCAGTAATGCCGAGCCGGTAAAGATACCCAGGAACATGACCGCCAGAACAAACACAATGACGATGCCCTTGAACAGGTCTTCGGTGTAGTCGGGGTAATAGAGGCAGTCGTCGCTTTCTATGTGGTCAGGGTAAACCCGGTAGTTGAAGAGGGTTTTCTGGCGGACCATGGCCAGGATTGCGAGGGACATTAGAAGCGAGCTGACGATGAAGAAGATTGGAGTGCCATAGCCCTCGGCAGCGCTAGGGTTGATAAGCCAAAGTGTGTAGATCAGGAATATTCCGGGCGCGCCAAAAGACACCAGTGCGAGAAACTTTCTGTCGCGAGGCGATTGATCGATTGTCTTGATTGACCACGTCATCAGTGTTGAAGCTTCTTTATCGGTAATCTGTTCTGCCGTTGAGTTGTCAGGGCTCATCATCTCATCCATTTGAAATTTTTGATGGTGTCGGCAATGCTGTTGCCAAGACGCTCTCACGGCCCGCTCGGGCTGAGAGGCTGTCTTGAAGACTTCGTTGTCAATCATGAAATCAGGTAGATCTTCCACGCGCCCTCACGGGTCTCGTTTCTGACTTGCAGTTCAGTGTTCTCTGCGCCATTGATTGCGTGACTGCCCTCATGATTCAGTGCGACTTTATAGAGATGACCAATGTCCCGAGGCGCGGCTTGCGGGTCTGTATTCGTTTGCAGTTTTGTGTGTTTTAGCGGGTGCCGTCGGCGGGTAAGGTTATTCATAATTGCCCTGCCAGACCCTCTCGGTGTACTTCACGGTAGGCCGCAGAACGGTATGTAAAAAAGCCAGATACTGCTCCAGCAGATCATCATCAGGAAAGCGGACATCAAAGCCCTGCGGTACATCCGTGCAGTGATGGACGATGATGCGGTATTTGCGGTCCACCGTGACAAAGTGAAACTCGTCCCAAGGCAGGCCTGGATGATGCCTGGGCTCGGGACGTTGCCACGACATCAAGGCCCCTCCGGTGCCCACCAGAATGAACACCGGGCCGAAAACGGTCAGTAATGCCGAGCCGGTAAAGATACCCAGGAACATGACCGCCAGAACAAACACAATGACGATGCCCTTGAACAGGTCTTCGGTGTAGTCGGGGTAATAGAGGCAGTCGTCACTTTCTATGTGGTCAGGGTAAACCCGGTAGTTGAAGAGGGTTTTCTGGCGGACCATGGCCAGAATTCCGAAGGAGGCTAAAAGCATACTGACGGTGATTGAAATCGGGAATCCATAGCTCTCGACGGTGCTGAGATCAGTCAGCCAGAGTATGTAGGCCAGGAAAGCGCCAGGTGCACCAAAAGAAAACAGTGCGAGAAATCTTCTGTCGCTAGGCGATTGATCGATTGCCTTGATTGACCATGTCATCAGTGTTGAAGCTTCTTTATCGGTAATCTGTTCTGCCGTTGAGTTGTCAGGGCTCATCATCTTGTCCGTTTTGATTTTGAGAGTGCCATACAAGGAAATCGGCAAGGCGGTTGACGATTTGCTCCCAGCCCGGTCGGGCTGAGAGGCTGTCTTGAAAGACTTCATTGTCAATCATGAAATCAGGTAGATTTCCCACGCGCCCTCGCGGGTCTCGTTCCTGACTTGCAGTTCAGTGTTCTCGGCACCATTGATTGCACGACTGCCCTTACGATTCAGCGCAATTTGATAAAGGTAACCAATGTCCTGCGGTGCGGCTTTCAGGATGTTATCGGGGTACCAGATCTGCAGTTCCAGAAAGTCGGCATCCGGCTCGACGGGTATCCAGGTTTGCCAGATGACACCGTCATCCTTGTCCAGGGTTGCTCCGAAGGGGATGATGTATTCCGACGGAGGCCTTTGATTATTGATGTCTCCCCATTTTGCCGGGTTTCTATAAGTGCCTTTGTCAAGAAAACTTTCCTTGATCGGGAACGCCATCTTTTCCGCCCCCAGCAGGCCATAGGCTCTCTTGCTGATGATGGCATCGAAGCCTATGACTTGATCACGCAGGGCATTAGGGAAACGGATTTGTACCCAGGCACCGTTCTTTTCAGCGACGGGGATGGAATCGCCTTTGCCAATGTTCATGTCGTAATAGTGCTCGGTACTCTTGACCAGCACCTCAGGGCTCAGCTCTATTTCCATGAAGGCGCGCTTTTCTTCAATCTGGCCCTCCAGTGTGTCGGGGTAGCGGTACTTAGGCGTGTGGGACCAGCAGCACTTTCTCAGCCATGAGCCGATGCTGTCTTGTTTCAGATAGTTGATGAGCGTTGTCATAAAAAGATAAATGCCTCCTACGATCATCAGGCCGAAGGCGAACCAGGGACCCATGACAAAAGTGGCCAGCCTTGCGTTAAAAAGTGCTGCTATTTGTAAAGCTCCACTACTTCCCATAGCAAGTACGGAATAAATCTTTACAGTCGTAAATACTTTTTCCTCGTCCGTTTTGGCGTTTTCTCGATCATCTCGCAGATCCCAGATTTCCAATGCGGCAGCTGCTATTGCGAACAGTCCCGTCCCTAGTAACCGTGTCCTGAAGTTACGAACCGCGTCAGCCCACACCGGATTTCCCCGAGCTCTCCAATAAGCCGCTGAATGATCCAGTATAGAGATATCCTTTCCGCGTATAACCACCGGCTTCGCGCCCCTCACCACCGACCACGGCGATTCCAGATACAACGCCGTCAACAGGTTGAGGCTCCACGCCAGGCTGTACGCCACCTTGGCCAGGTCCTTTTGCGTCAGGGTTCCATCGCGGCTCAGGTCCCGCCATATGAAGGCGGTGTTGATGAAGTTGAGGATGATCACCCCCCAGCTGATGCTGGCGCCATGAACGCCCAGGTGTTTGCTCCAGGCCTGCATGTGTTTTTGCCAGTCCTTGAGCGTGTGCTTGCCCGATTGTATGAAGGCACGAATGTCTTCCTGCAGCAGGCGGGCATATTGATTGTTCTGGTAGTCCAGCAGCGCGGGCCGGCTGGCTTCATGGGCGCGCAGGCGCGCGTTCATGGTGCGCAGGGCCTGCATGCGGCTGCGCCGGACGTAGGGACGCTCCGGATAGGCCCATTGACGTTTCAGTTGCGTAAGCTGTCGCTCCAGGGAGGCCAATGTACTTTTCCATTGCTGGACCTTGTGGCCGATATTCGCGTCGATTTCGGGTTTTCCCGGCGAGTTAGTGATGACCAGGTTAATCAGGAGATTACGTATCAGCGCCACCAGGCTCTGTTGCTTGCCGGTGGCCAGGCGGCTGTCCGCCGCAGCAAACGCCATGACCAGACCTTCGGCGGCCTGCTTGCCAGCCCCGCTGACCAAGGCTCGCAGGGCCTTGAAGCCGTCCTGCACCGGTTGCTTCAGCGCTTTCATCCACGGTGCATCGGCAAAGCCGGGATGGTTGAGCACGGCGTTCAGTTCGCCCGCGCGCGTGGCCAGGTTGGTCATGTCATTGAGACCGTTGAGCAGCTTGTTGGCCTGGGTGTGCAGGGCTTCTTTCAGGCCTGGCGAAAAACCGTAGCGCGCGGTGCCGAACAAGCTGCTGTTGGTGTCTTCCTGTTCTTGCAGCCAGTCGCTGCCATGCAGGTCCTGAGGGTAGAGGGCCAGCAGGTTTTCCAGCGTCGTCATCAGGTAGTGCAGGGAGTCGGTATTGGCGATGTCGACAAACAGCGCTTCAGGGTCATTGCCGATGTGCACGGCCCAGCGTTCGAAGTCGGCCAGCGTGTCCTTGATCTGTTGCAGCAGGCGCTGTTGGGCGGGTTGCTGTTGCCTCAGGTGGGTGCGTGCGCCTTCAAGGTTCACTTCACGGCGCCACTTGCTGCGCTGCAGCCATGACTCGATGTCCCGGGCCGGCGGGGTGACGCCATAGCGCTTGAAAAGCGCCTCACGCAGGGCGTCGCTCCTGGCGCGTGACACAAAGTGGATTTCCGGCGCGGCGGTGGCGTTTTCTTCGAGGATGCGTTCTTCAAGCTCGTATTGCTCCAGATACGCTTCCAGCTCCAGCAGGTACGTGTGCGTCCTCACCGGATCGCCGCGTACCGCGTCCGGCAGGCCGGTGGCTGGCTGGTCGGGCATGCCGCACAGATGGGTCACAAGGGTCGCCATCTGTGAGCGATGTTCATGCGTGCCCTGCCAGTCCTGATAAGCCACCTGATCGGCTGCCAGTTGCAGGCCCAGGTCATTGAGAACGGCCAGCGGGTCATCCAGGGCGATCAGCAGGGCGCTGTCCTTGTCCGGCACGCTGCCCAGCCAGCAGACATCAGCCCCCAGCGGGACCCAGGCGGCCTTGCCCGACGACGGATTGAAAGGCGGTTGGGTGCTGGGAATGGCCGAGTCATAGAAGCGCAGGTCTTCATTGACCTGGTAATAATCGATGTCGGCCACGGCTTCGGCGATGTTGCGCAGTGGCAAGGTGCCGGGCTCGTTCATGGTGACGCAGTAGCTCGCCAGGTCCAGGCGTTTCATGCGTGCCGCCCGGCTGCCATCGTGGGAGCGCAGGTGTTCGCAGGTCCGCCAGGTCCATTGCAGGGGCGAATAGGCAATGTGCAGGACGTGCTTGCGCGGGTAGAGCAGGTAGAGCTGCGCCTCGTCAGTGTCGCTGCCCACGCGGGTGTCCTGACCCAACTGGGCCTCGCGCCAGACAATACGTCGCAGGCCGGCATCGGTGGCCGAGTAGGTGTATTCGTGCAATGTCCCGGCGGTTTCGTCGAATACATAGACATAACCGTCGTAGAGCTGGCGCAACGTATAGCGGCGGCTTTTCAGTGCCGGCAGGCGCGGCCAGTTGCCGCCCTTGAGCAGCGGCTTGAAGACCGTGGGGTTGGGGTCGTAGCGCGAGCGGTCCAGGGCATAGCGCACCGGGACGATGGCGATGTGCGGACCTTTGAACGGGCACAGGCTGGTGCCAGTGGCGGGAGTCTTGTCGAAGAGAGTGGCGCGGTGCTGCCGAGGGGTTCCGAGCTTATCGGCCATGGGGCGGTCTCCTTGTGATGATGTCTGCCACGACAGCCCGGGAGGCAGACGCCATCGCCAGACACTGAGTCTGGATATAACAAGAACCGTGCCCTTGTTTAATTTTCTCTTTAAATCAAATGGTTAAGTATTCAATACAAAGTGATTGATCGTTTCTTGATCGATTTTAAAGATGAAAGCGCGCAATACCTTGCCAGGCCTGTGCAAGCCGTTGCGCATTCGTCTGCAGGCTTCATGATGCGCGGGGCAGGGGAAGGTGCCCACACCGTTATCCACCGCCCGGTGAGCAATGGTTTGCGCACCCGGACGAAAAAGCCCCGGCTCTTGCGAGTCGGGGCTTTGGTGCATCAAGCGTACCGGTAAGGGCTTGCTTCAGGCCTTGCAGATCAGCGCCAGGCGCTCACGGATGGCCGTTTCGATACCGGCGGCGTCCAGTCCGCACTCGGCCAGCATCTGCGCCGGCTTGGCGTGTTCGACATAGGCATCCGGCAGGCCCAGGTGCAGGACCGACTTGAGGATATTGGCCCGGGCCAGGCATTCGCTGACGGCCGAGCCGGCGCCGCCCATGATCGCGTTTTCCTCAAGCGTGACCAGCAGCTCATGACCGGCGGCGGCTTCGCGCACCAGGGCTTCGTCCAGCGGCTTGACGAAGCGCATGTCGATGACCGTGGCATCGAGTTTTTCTGCCACCTGCAGGGCTTCGGTCAGTTGCACGCCGAAGGCCAGGATAGCAACGCCCTGGCCCCGACGACGGACCACACCCTTGCCGATCTCTACCGGCTCGAGGCTGGCTTCTATCGGGGTATTCGGGCCGGTGCCACGCGGGTAGCGCACGGCGGCGGGACCGGTGTGCAGGTAGCCGGTGCTGAGCAGCTTGCGCAGTTCGTTTTCGTCGCTGGGCGTCATGATCAGCATGCCGGGGATGCAGCGCAGGTACGACAGGTCGAAGCTGCCGGCGTGGGTCGGACCGTCTTCGCCGACCAGGCCGGCGCGGTCGATGGCGAACAACACGTCGAGGTTCTGCACCGCCACGTCATGCACCAGTTGGTCATAGCCGCGTTGCAGGAAGGTCGAGTAGATCGCCACCACCGGCTTGCTGCCTTCACAGGCCATGCCGGCGGCCAGGGTCACCGCATGTTGCTCGGCGATGGCCACGTCGAAGTAGCGCGACGGGAAGCGCTCGCTGAACGCCACCAGGTCCGAGCCTTCTTTCATCGCCGGAGTGATGCCGACCAGGCGTGGGTCGTGCTCTGCCATGTCGCAGATCCACTGGCCGAACACGCCGGAATACTTGGGGCCAGAGGCCTTTTTGGGCGCTACGGCGGGGGCGTCGAGCGGGTCGAGCTTGGTGATCGCATGGTAGCCGATGGGGTCGACTTCGGCCGGGGCAAAGCCCTTGCCCTTCTTGGTCACCACGTGCAGGAACTGCGGACCCTTGAGGTCACGCATGTTGCGCAGGGTGGCGATCAGGGTCGGCAGGTCGTGGCCGTCGATCGGGCCGATGTAGTTCCAGCCCAGTTCCTCGAACAGCGTGCCGGGCACCAGCATGCCCTTGGCATACTCTTCGGTGCGCCGGGCAATTTCCCAGGCACCGGGCAGGCGCGACAGCACTTTCTTGCTCCCTTCGCGCATGCTGGTGTAGGTGCGGCTGGACAGGATCTTGGCCAGGTAGTTGGACAGGCCACCGACATTGCGCGAGATCGACATGTCGTTGTCGTTGAGGATCACCAGCATGTCGGCGTTGACTTCCGGCGCGTGGTTCAGCGCCTCGAATGCCATGCCGGCGGTCAGCGCGCCGTCACCGATGACAGCGATGGACTTGCGCTCGACGCCCTGCTGGCGGGCGGCCAGCGCCATGCCCAGCGCGGCGCTGATCGAGGTGCTGGAGTGGCCGACGCCAAAGGTGTCGTACTCGCTCTCGCTGCGCCGCGGGAAGGCGGCAATGCCGTCCTTCTGGCGCAGGGTCGACATGCGCAGGCGGCGCCCGGTCAGGATCTTGTGCGGATAGGCCTGATGGCCGACGTCCCAGACCAGGCGGTCGTCAGGGGTGTCGAATACATAATGCAGGGCGATGGTCAGCTCGATGACGCCAAGGCCTGCGCCAAAGTGGCCGCCGGTCTGGCCTACGCTGTAAAGCAGTTCAAGGCGCAGTTCATCGGCCAGGGTTTCCAGCTCGGCTTCACCCAGGCGGCGCAGTGCGTCCGGTGTATCGACTCGATCGAGCAACGACGTGACGGGGCGCTCGCGGGGAATGTCTTTGAACGTCTTGGGCATCAGGCGGATCGTTATAGTAGAGGACGCGGCAGTTTACCCTATGCGTTGCAGGCTGCCCATGAAGTGCGTCGAGGTGGATGATCAGGGCTGAAACGTTGGACGTGGCAAATCTGTATTGATTCGCCACAGCGCGACGTGCGGTGCGATTCAGTTGCGCCGCTCGACGATATAGCGCGCCAGCAGCCGCAAGGGCTCGGCGGCGTTATCGAAGGGCTGCAGCGCTTCAAGCGCCTGGTCGCGCAGTTGCAAGGCATACGCCTTGGCCGCGTCCAGGCCCAGCAATGCCGGGTAAGTCGGCTTGTCACGGGCGATGTCGGCGCCCTGGCGTTTGCCCAGCGTCGCTGTATCACTTTCGACGTCGAGAATATCGTCCTGCACCTGAAATGCCAGGCCGACGGCGCGGGCGTAGACCTGCAAGGCATCGAGGCGCGCGGCATCGCCATGACCGCTGGCCAGGGCGCCGAGGCGCACGCTGGCTTCGATCAGCGCGCCGGTCTTGTGCCGGTGCATGTTTTCCAGCGCCGCCTGATCCAGCTTCAGGCCCACCGAGCCCAGGTCGATGGCCTGGCCACCGACCATGCCGGCGGGCCCTGCGGCCTGCGCCAGGGTCTGGACCATCTGCAGGCGGGTCTCGGCATCACGGGTGTTCAGGCGTGGGTCAGTAAGTGCGGTAAATGCCAGGCTCTGCAGGCCGTCACCGGCCAGGATCGCGCAGGCTTCATCGAAAGCCTTGTGGGTGGTGGGCTGGCCACGGCGCAGATCGTCGTCATCCATGGCCGGCAGGTCGTCATGCACCAGCGAGTAGGCATGGATCAACTCCACGGCGCAGGCCGCGCCATTGGCGTCCTCGGCCACGCCGCCCAGGGCCTCGCACGCGGCATAGGCCAGCAAGGGGCGGACCCGCTTGCCGCCGTTCATCACGCTGTAGCGCATGGCGGCGTACACGCGGTCGAGTTCAGCGGCCGGGGCCTGGAACAGCGGTTCAAGGGCCGTGTCGACACGTTTCTGGCACAGCGCCTGGTAGGTCGCAATCATTCGGCTTGATCCGCATCGAAAGGCACTTCGGCCAGTTCACCGTCGCGCTCGAGCAGCACCTGGACCTTTTGCTCGGCCTGGGCCAGGGCACTCTGGCAGTCGCGGGTCAGGCGCACGCCTTGTTCGAAGGCGGTCAGCGAGTCTTCCAGTGACAGTTCACCGTTTTCCAGGCGCTCTACCAGTGTTTGCAGATCGGCGAGGGACTGTTCGAAATCCAGTGCAGCTTTCTTGCGGGCCATGAGGGCGGTTCCGGTAGAGATTTAACCGGGCGACACTAGCAGAGCAGCGCCACCGGGGCAAATGGCGACTGGCTGCTTTGAATGTTGCCCAGAGGGCGGCTCAGCGAAAGATTTACGCGGCCCTTGGGCCGTGGTGATGTTCCGCACGTGCCAAGGCCTGCGCTGGCAGGTCGGGTTGCACCTGTGGTTTGATCCGCAAGCCATTTCAAGAGATCGAGTGCATGACCCTGTTACCCGTGTCGGGCCTGTCAGTGCTGTTGCTCATGGGCGCCCAGGCTGCATGGGCTTTCGACCCTGAGCTGCACCGTGCCTATACCCGGCAGGCTGTTGCCGCCTGGGCCGGTTGCGCCAGCCTGCTACCTGAGGTCGGCGCAGCATTGGCCGCCGGCACCGATGCCGAGGATACCGGTGTGCTGACGGCCTGGCAGCGGCTTACCCATTGGCACTTCTACAACCGTGACGGCAAGCTGCTGCCGTTCTGGTTCATCGACCGTAACATTGACCGGATCTTCGCCCTTCGTGTCGAAGCACTGGAGCAGTTGCTCCAGCAGAAGCGGCCGCCGATTACCGAGGTGTATGAGCAGGCCGGCCGGGTTCTGCACTATATCCAGGACATGAGCGTGCCGGCCCATGTGGTGCCGGTCTTTCATGTCGCTGGCAGCGCGGACCCTTTCGACAGCTTCAAACGCCGCGAAAGCCTGCCGGCCTTCAGCCTGAGCCTGGATGAGTGTCAGCAATTAAAAGCAGAAACGGCAACGGCCCCGGCCTATTTGCACACACTGCTCAATGAGGCTGCCGAGTCGACCTTGCGGGCGATCGGCCAAAGACCGTCCGGCCCTGAAATGGCTGAAAACGCATGGCAGCGCTACTGGGCCTGGCCTGCGCGCGACCCTGACGAAGCGGCCAAGGGCTGGGGCGAGTACGGGACTTGTACCTTCGCCCTCGGCCCGGTCAACCCGGGGTGTAAAAGCGAAGCCGAGCTGCAGGCATTCTTCGAGCAGCAATACCGGCAAACGCTGTGGAACTCGGTGCGTGTCCTGGCCTACCTGTCCAGGCGCGTCGGCCCGTAGGCGCCTGTCTGTACGGCCCAGGCCGCACTACAGCGCTGCAAAGCCCGCTTGCAGATCGACCAGCAGGTCTTCGGGATTCTCCAGGCCGATCTGCAAGCGCAGCACTTGCCGCGCGCGGCCTTCGGCAAACACGCCCACTTCGCTCACCAGGCTCTCGTAGCCGCCCCATGAGTAACCAATGCCGAACAACTGCAAGGCACTGACGAAGCGGTCAGTGGTGCCCGGTGCAGCGCTTTTGAATTCAAAGCTGAGCAAGCCGTTGCAGCCATGAAAGTCACGTTTCCAGAGGTCATGACCCGGATGTTCAGGCAGCGCCGGGTGCATGACGCGCGCCACCTGTGGCTGGGCCTGCAACCACTGAGCGATGCGCAGGGCGTGCTGCTCATGCAGGGCCAGACGTGCGGCCAGGCTGCGAGCGCCGCGTAGCACCAGGTAGGCATCGTCGGGGCTGACGGTACTGCCGGTGGCAATCTGCATCGTTTTCAAGGTGCCGAAATGCGCCTCGGTGGTGCTGATGCTGCCCATCATCACGTCCGAGTGCCCGGCCACGTATTTGGTCAGGGCCATCAGCGAAATGTCGGCGCCCAGTGCCAGCGGCTTGCACAGCACACCCGAGCCCCAGGAGTTGTCTACCGCCAGTAACAGGTCGCGGGCCTTGCACAGCGCGGCCAGGGCCGGCAGGTCGGTCATGGCGAAAGTCTGTGAACCGGGCACTTCGGCGTAGATCATCCGGGTGTTGGGCTTGATCAGCGCTTCGATATCACTGCCGTTGGCGGCGTAATAATCGAACTCGATACCGAATGCCGTCAGCAGCGTACGCGCCAGGCGTCGCACCGGGGCGTATACCGCGTCGGTGATCAGCACATGCTGACCGGGGCGCAGAAAGGCCTGGAACACCTGGGCCACCGCATTCAAACCTGTGGGGTACAGGCAGGTGCCGTGGGCGCCTTCGAGTGTGTTGATCAGGTCTTCCAGGGCAAAGGCGGTGGGGTTGCCGTTGGCGGCGTAGGTCAGCGAGCGCTCGCTGTGCGCCCGCTGCGCCTCGGCCTCGCGCAGGCTGGCGAGGCTGTCGAACAAGACGGTGCTCATGCGCACCACCGGCGGGTTGACCGGTAATCCCGGACCGCTGGCCGCGCTGCGCCCGCGCTGGGTCAGTGCGGTGGCCGCACGGGGATCTCGGGATGAAGGCATGGCAGGCTCCGCAGCATAGAGGGACAGGCCGTCATGGTAGCGCAGGACCGCTCAGGTGCTTCTACAAAGCGTGCGGCCGGCTCACCATCCGGCTGGCCACCAGGCCGACCTCGAACAGCAGCCACATCGGCACCGCCAGCATCGTTTGCGAGAACACGTCCGGCGGGGTAAGGATCATGCCCACCACAAAGCAGCCGACGATCACATAGGCCCGGCTTTTGCTCAGGGTCTGCACATCGATCATGCCGGCCCATACCACCAGGAAGGTCGCCACCGGAATCTGGAACGCCAGGCCGAAGGCCAGGAACAGCGCCAGGATGAAGTCCAGGTACAGCGCGATGTCGGTCATCATTTCCACGCCCTCGGGCGTGACGCTGGCGAAAAAGCCGAACATCATCGGGAACACCAAAAAGAACGCGAAGGCCATGCCGGCGTAGAACAGGGTCACGCTGGCCACCAGCAAGGCGATGGCGATGCGGCGCTCCCGGCGATACACCACCGGCGCGACCATGCCCCAGACCTGGTGCAGGATCAGTGGCATGGCCACGAACAGCGCCAGCATCAGGGTCAGCTTGAACGGCGCCATCAAGGGCGAGGTCACGCTGGTGGCGATCATGCTGGCGCCGGCGGGCAGAAAGGCACGCAGCGGGGCCGAGATGGCGGTGTACAGGGTCTGGGCGAAAGGAAACAGGCCGATGAACAGCAAGACAATCGCCAGCAGGCAACGCAGCAGGCGGCTGCGCAACTGACGCAGGTGACTGACTACCGCGATGGGAGCGTGATGTTCCAGGGCATTCATGAGGTCGATTGTCCGTTGCTGGCGTGAGGCGTGCCGGCCGGCGGGTCGAGGCGGATGCCTTCACGCAGTTCCTGTTCCAGCGCGATCAGGGGTGCCTGGTCGAGCGACTGGCGCAGTTGCTCGGCATCCAGTTCGCGTTCCATCTGCCGCTTGATGCCATTGAGCGCGCGCTTGGTCTGGCCCATCCAGCGCCCGGCGGTACTGGCGGCCTTGGGCAGGCGCTCAGGCCCCAGCACCAGCAGGGCGACGGTGCCGACCAGCAGCAGTTCGGTAAAGCCGATCTCGAACATCAGTGCTTGCTGTCGGCTTGGTGCGCGGCGGTGCGGCTGGCATCGTTCAGGCTGCCTTTGCTTGCCAGGGTGTCGTCGCCCTTGGTTTCGTCATGGCCCATGGAGCTGCGAAAGCCCTTGATGGTTTCGCCCAGGTCCGCGCCCAGGGTGCGCAAACGCTTGGTGCCAAACAGCATGAAGACCAGCACGAGAACGATCAGCAGTTGCCAGATTCCGATACCACCCATGAAACGCACTCCAAGTCATTGATTATGAAAATGAACAGGCATCTTGCCGAGGCCATGTGACGAGGCTGTGACATTTTTGCGTGGTTTTCATGAGCCTGTTACCCGGTTGCAACATTGCCGGTGTTGACTGTCGGTCCGCAGGTTTGAAAGCAGGTAGGAGTCATGCGCAGGCAACAGCAGGGCGCGGCGTTATTGATGGTACTGGTGGCCCTGGCGATGCTGGCCGGCGGGCTGACCTGGCTGGTGGCGCAGGGGCGCCAGCAGGTCGACGGTGTACGCCTGGTGCAACAGCGCATCCAGGCGCGGGCGGTGGAAAAGGCCGCGCTGGCGTTTACCGAGCAGGCGCTCAAGGACCCGCTGTGGCGCGCCAGCCCGATGTTCTGGCAGGCCTTGCGCGGCCAGCCGTTGAGCTATGACTTCGCGGGCGGGAAGTCCAGTATCCGCATTGTCGACCTGCACACCTGCTTCAACGTCAACAGCCTGATCGGCCCGCAAGCGGACCGGGCGCGCAACCAGTTGTTGTACCTGCTGGGTGATGACATGGCGGCCGAGCGCCTGGCCGACAGCCTGATCGACTGGCTGGACGCCAACCATCAGGCGCGCCTGCACGGGGCGGAAAACCCGGAGTATTCACGCCAGTCACCGGCGCGCATGGCGGGCAATCAGCCAATGGCCGACATCAGCGAGATGAACCTGATGGCCGTGCCCGGCGCCCGCGCCACCGGCTCGCTGTGTGTGCTGCCGGACAGCGAAGGCTGGCAGCTCAACGCCAATGCTCTGAATCTGGAGCATTTGCCGTTGCTGGAGGCCCTCTATGAAGGCGAGATCCCGCGCGCGCAACTGACCCGCCTGATCACCGGCCGCCCGCCTGGCGGCTACAAGGACGCCAGTGACCTGCGCAGCGCCATGGGCGCAATGGACGACGAAGCCTTTGCCCGATTGAGCGAAGGCTTGCTGCTCAACGGTGATCACTTTTTGCTGCAGATCGAAACCACGCTGGACGGCCAGGCGTTTCGCAGCCAGTACCGGGTCCAGGCCCGCGGGGTGGTGAAATGGCACAGCCGGGTGCCGGCGCAACAGATGGTGGTGCGGGGACGGGAACTCTAGGGGCTGCGTAGGGCCGGCTTTAGCCGGGAACACAGTCACCACCGATTTACGCCTGCACGTCTGAAACCTTTTGCACCACGTTACTGCCGCTTCTTCGAGAGGCAGATCCTATCTTTGCCTTCCTTTTCTCTGGGGGGCAATGGAATGCCTGTTCATCATCACGCCCATTATCTGCGTCTCGGTCGCCATTCTATTCATGGACAGATTTATCTGGTGACGTGTGTTGTACGCAATCGCGACGCTGTGTTTTCCAATTTATGGATAGGTCGTCGACGGGTGACTGAGATGCGTAGCCTGCATGTGGCAGGCTACGTGCGGTCGCTGGCTTGGGTGGTTATGCCTGATCACGTGCACTGGCTGTTTGAGGTCAGGTCCGGTTCTTTGAGCCAGTTGATGCAACGGCTCAAAGGGCGCAGCGCGTATGTGATCAACAAGCATTTCGGTAACAAGATGCTGTGCGGGCAGAAGGGCTATCACGACCATGCCGCCAGGCGTGATGAGGATGTATTGAAAATGGCGCGCTATGTGATCGCCAATCCGATACGCGCCGGATTGGTACAGCGCGTAGGTGACTATCCGTTGTGGGATGCGGTCTGGATCCCGTAGGAGCTGCTTCAGCAGCGAAGGGTAGCACCGCAGATCTGCGGTGCCTGCTTCCCGGCTGAAGCCGGTCCTACGGGCTGAAGCGGATCGCCGCCCGGCCGGTCTTGCGGGTTGAAACGGGTGATATCAGACGCCCAGTTCACCCCCGTCGGCGCGCTGGATCACCACGGTCGAGGCCCGTGGACGTACGGTGCCAACGGTGACGTCGGTGGCCACGTCGGTGGACGGCCAGTTGCCCGGGTGCTGGATGTTGATGAACATGGTCTTGTTGTCCGGGGTGAAGGTCACGCCGGTCACTTCCGAGCCATTGGGGCCGACGAAGAAGCGGCGCAGGTCGCCCTGGTTGCTGGCATTGACCGGAACCTGCTTGCCGGCGGCGTCGACCATGTTGCTCGGAATCACGGCCAGCATCTGGTCGTTGGTGTAGCTGGTCAGGGTCGACTCGCCGTTGTCGGTCTGGATCCACAGGATGCCACGGCTGTCGAAAGTCATGCCGTCGGGGCTGGCGAACTGGTTGAGTTCGGTCAGGCCCGAGCGGTTGAGGTCGGCGGTGCCGGCAGCGTTGGCGCCGAAGACGAAGATGTCCCAGGTGAACGAGGTCTGGTTGTCGGCGTCATGCCAGCGGATCACGTGGCCGTGCTTGTTGTTGACGCGCGGGTTGGCGGCGTTGGCGGTGGTGCGGCTGGTGTTGTTGGTCAGGGTCAGGTACACGTCGCCGTTGACCGGGTTCACGGCCGTCCATTCCGGGCGGTCCATCGGTGTGGCGCCCACGGCGTCGGCGGCACCGCGGGTGTTGAGGATGATGCCCGGCAGGTCGGTGAACTTGGCGCCCAGGGTGCTGCCGTCGGTGGTGGCGGTGGTGGCTTCGAGCAGCAGCCAGGTGCCGGTGCCGTCAGCGTTGAAGCGGGCCACGTACAGCTTGCCGCTGTCCATGTACTTGGCGCCAGTGGCCAGGCGGTCGGTCGGGTTGGCGTCGGCGGCGGTCCACAGGGCGGTGGAGACGAACTTGTAGAGGTATTCGTTCTGCGAGTCGTCGCCCATGTAGAACACCACCGGCTTGCCCTCGGTCAGCAGGCCCGGCCAGCAGCCTTCGTGACGGAAGCGGCCCAGCGCCGTGCGCTTGGTGGCGACGCTGGTGGCGCTGTACGGGTCGATCTCGACAATGTAGCCGTAGGTGCTGGCTTCGTTGCGGTAGTCGTCAGTGGCACTGGCACCGCGCGGGGTGATGTTGAAGCGGCTGAATTCGTCGTTGACTTCGCTGCTGTCGCCGGCCGCGGTTTCCCAGTCATAGTTGGTGCTGGAGGTGGCCACGCCGATGCGCTTCTGGTCGGCCGGGACAG
Source organism: Pseudomonas ovata (assembly GCF_003131185.1). Classification (GTDB taxonomy): domain Bacteria; phylum Pseudomonadota; class Gammaproteobacteria; order Pseudomonadales; family Pseudomonadaceae; genus Aquipseudomonas; species Aquipseudomonas ovata. The sequence continues at coordinate 76,150 of NZ_QFFU01000025.1, forward strand.
TGCCCTTGTTGAGGAAGATGCCTGGCCAGTTTTCTTCGCACGTCAGGTAAGTGCCCCATGGCGTGTAGCCGTTGCCACAGTTGTTGTTGGTGCCGCGGGTACGGGTGCCGTCCGGCGAGAACTTGGTCTTGACGTGCGCGGTGCCCTTGAGGGGGCCTGCGATGTTCATCACCGAATCGGTGGTCAGGCGACGGTTGAGCGGGTCATTGTCGACGATCTGCCAGCGGCTGCCGACCTTGCGAACGCGGAACACGCCGGCGCCATGGGCGTTGATTTCCTTGCGCACTTCCTCGGCCGGGCGCTTGCCGGCGACCAGGGTCGGGCCTTTGGGGTGCAGGGCTTTCTCATCGATGTACTCGTAGTTGATGGCAATGATGCCTTCGGTCGAGCTGCCATTGATGGGGAAGTAATGAATGCCGTCGTGGTGCATGCCGGCGGCGTTGGCCTGGTCGGCGGAGGTGTTGGTGCCGTCGCTTTTCCAGGCATTGGCGCGGCTGTTGAACGGCGTGCCCCACGGGGCCAGGACGTGGGCGACGTAGCCGGCAGCCACGGTGCAGGCATCGGTGCGTGAACCTGGAATCGAGTTGAAGCCCAGCTTGAGCTTGGGCACTTCCGGGGTCGGGGTCACCGGCTCGGCGACATCGTCGTCATCGGAACCGCCACCGCTGTCGAAGCAGCCGGTCAGGCCGGTGCCGGCAATCAGGGCGATTGCAGCCCCCAGGCCACCGCGCACCACGCTGCGCCGGCTCAGGAAGGTGTCGATCACCGATTCCATCGGCTCATTGACGCTCAGGTTGCGGTTCAGGTTATCGCCGGTGTCACGACTCATTCATCAGGTCCTTTTATGAAAGCAGGAATAAGTAAGGAGCCGCGAACTTTAGGAGCCAAGTGTGATGATTTATTGGCAGTTTGGTTAAGTTGTTACACAGGTTCATCTGTGTTTGTTTCAATTTGTTTCTTGGCGGGGGCTTCTTTGTGCTTTTTACAGGGCCCCTTCCTGCGCGCTCGTGTGCCCCGCAACCTGCTGATTAAAAGGGCTTTACCCTTTATTCAGACGATAGGCGTGCCAGAGCAGGCGCCTGTGCGACGTCCAGAGGGCACTTGCAAGCGCACTGGCCTTATTGCAGGTGTGAACAGGGGCTTTCAGTGACCACTGATGGCACAAATGATGGCGAGGTAGTTGCAAAACTGCCATCAAACTGTCATTTGCCATCGCCAATATGCCGCCCCTGTACTGAGACAGTCCCAGGGTGCGTAAACAAATGGTTTCGATGGTGCGACGCGATGTATTGGGGTGGATGACGGTCGGTGCCGTGGCACCGTGGCTGTCGGCCTGCTCGTCGTTGGCCGGACCGTCGGGCAGTGGCGGGCAGGTCGACCTGTTGTATGTCGCCGACACCCTGGATGCCCGCCAGCCCGGCAAGCCTGTGGTCCCGGCCACCCGTCTGGGCCCGGCCACGCGCATCGGCCAGGCGCCATGGATCAGCGGTCCCAATGCCCGCGCCGCCAACCCGGGCAATCGCACCCTCGACAGCCTGCTTGACGCCCACCTGACCGGCCCCTTACAGACCGGGGGCTATCCGGTGCTGGGGGCGCTGTTGCAGCGCATGCGCCTTGAGGCCGGGGAAGGCAACAGCCTGACCCTGGAAAATGGCCAGTGCTGGAACGGCAGCGGCCTGGCCTACCTGACCCAGGGCGTGTCGGGCGTGCAGGGCAGTGCGCTGCTGGGCACCGAAGTGCGGGTCAGCAGCGATGAACGCCTGCTCTGGCCCCACGCCTGTGCCGGTCTTTATCGCCAGTACCAGCACCCGGTGCTGGGCGCCGGGCTTGGCAGCGAAGCGGCCCAGCGCCTGGGCACGCAAGCGCTGACCCTGTTCAAGCGCAGCGGCGTGCGCATCGCCGTGGTCGGGGTGACCGACCCGTATGCCCGTGACCAGAAAGCTTCCCTCAAACACTGGCTGGACAGCCTGCAACCGGTGTTCGAGCAGGCCCGCAGCGAGGCCGATCTGGTCATCGCCCTGGCTGATGTCGGCACCGGCCCCGCGCTGTGGCTGGCCGAACGCATCAGCCAGATCGACATCATGCTCGGCGCCCGGGGCCAGGATTTCTGGCCGCAACCGATCGAAGCCTTGCAGGCATCGGGCAAGCGCGTGCCGGTGGTGCTCGGTGGCGTGCGGGCCAGCGGTGCATTTCGCATTCGCTGCCAGCAGGTGGCCGGCAACTGGCAGTTCGCGGCGCAGTTTCAACCGGCGCTGGACAGTGCCTTGAGTGTCAGCGATCAGGTCCCTGCGCAACGTATTCGTCAATTGGCGCAGCAGCAACGCGCCGCGCATGCCGGCTGGCTCGACCAGCCCTTGGCGCAGGCCCCGGAAAACCTGTGGCGCCGCGATGTGCGCGGCGGCAGTTGGGACCGCCTGCTGCATCAGGCACTGGCCGGGCCATCAGGCGGTGCCGTGCTGTTGCCGGGCTTGCGCTACGACTATCCCCTGGAGCGCGGACAGACCATCACCCGCGAACACCTGCTCAGCCTGACCGGCAGCTACCCGGCGCCGGTGGTTGACGTGGCTGCCAGACAGGTGCCCAACGTACTGGAAAATGCTGCCGAGCAACTGTTCGGTGAGCCGCTGTTGCTGGACAACAGCCAGGATCTGCCACGCTGGTTCGGTCAGGACTGGCAAGTGATCTACAGCGCCAGCGGCAAGCGCATCAGCGGTGTCGGCGAGCCACTCGGGCAATGCCGCACCTTTGGCCTGGGCTTCGAGGCGCAGGCCGGCCAGCCGCTGTGGCAGCACCTGGAACAGTGGCTGCGTGAGCAACCCCAAGGCTGGCAGCTGGCGAGCCTGCCGTTGCCGCAGATGCGCTATGTGCAAGGCCATCCAGGCTGGCACCCACGCGAGCTGTCCCGTTGAGCCGGCTGACCGCGCTGAGCCATCTGCTGCTGGTCGTCTTGTGCGGCTGGCTGGCAGCGCAATGCGTGGTGCAACTCTGGCATGGCCATGCGCCGACGGCCGTGGCACCAGCGCTTCTGGCACCTGCGCCGCAATTGCTCGGCGCGCACTGGCACCGCGAGGCGGTGAATACCGGCGAGCTGCCGCTGACCCGTCTGCCCATCGAATACATCGGCAGCCTCAAGGCGCGTGACCTGGCGGCCACGGTGGTGGTGCTGCGCTACGAACAACGCCAGCGCACCCTGAGCCGCGGCCAGCGCCTGGCCCCCGGCATCGTCCTGCAGGACATCGACGAGCGCGGCCTGATCTTCGATAACCATGGCCAGCGCGAGCGCCTGCCGTGGCCGGCACAACGTCCACCTTTCGGCATCCGGCAACAGGGATAAGCATGATTTACGACCGCTGCAAGCCACCATTGCGTCTCGCCCTTTTGCTCTGTGCCCTGGGTCTGGGCCTGGGCACCGTGCAGGCCGAAGAGGACCCGGTGTACGAGGTCAACTTCGTCGACACCGAATTGTCCGAGTTCATCGACAGCGTTTCGCGCATCACCAACACCACCTTCATCATCGACCCGCGGGTCAAGGGCAAGGTGACGGTGCGCAGCATCGAGATGCTCGGCAGCGACGAGATCTACGCCATCTTCCTGTCGCAACTGCGCGCCCAGGGCTTTGCCGCCGTGGACCTGCCCAACGGCAGCGTGAAGATCGTGCCCGACGAAGCCGCGCGGCTGGAGCCGGTGCCGGTGGAATCGGGCCGCAGCACCCGTCAGTACAAGACCGGCCAGGCCAATGACGGCATGGCCACCCGGGTGTTCAACGTGCGCAATGCGGCCAGCGAGCAGATGCTCAATATCCTCAAGCCGTTGATTGATCCGCGTGTCGGCGTCATTACCCCGTACCCGTCGGCCAACCTGCTGGTGATCACTGACTGGCGCAGCAACCTGGACCGCATCGACACCTTGCTCGGGCAACTTGATCAAGTCAGCCAGGAGCCGCTGGAAGTCATGCCGCTCAAGAACGCCAGCGCCAACGACACCGCGCTGCTGGTCACCCGCCTGCTGGCCCGCGAACAGGGCGCCGACAGCGCGCAAGTGGTCGCCGACCCGCGCAGCAACGCCCTGCTGGTGCGTGGCAGCACCGACAGTCGCCAGCGCGTGCGCGCCTTGCTCAGCCAGCTCGACAAACCGCGCGATGCCTTGCACAGCAGCAACACCGTGGTCATGTACCTGCGCCATGCCAACGCCGCCGAGGTGGTCAAGGTGCTGCGTGGCCTGGGCCAGGAACAGGCCGCCATGCCCGAAAGCACCGCGCCCGAGGGCGAGAAGCCGCCAATGGTCAGCACCAGTGGCGTGCGCATGGAGTATGAAGAGGGCACCAACGCGGTGGTGATGGTCGGACCCGACAGCGAGCTGGCGGCCTACCGCAGCATCGTCGAGCAACTGGACATTCGCCGCGCCCAGGTGGTGGTCGAGGCGATCATTGCCGAAGTGTCCGACACCCGCGTGCAGGAGCTGGGCGTGCAGTGGCTGTTCCAGCACGACAGCCTGGGCGGCGGTGCCTTCAACTTTCCCGGCAACAATGCCGCCAGCGTCGCCGCCGTCGGTGCCCTGGCGCAGAACGGCGACAACGGCGCGCTGGCTGAATTGCTGGCCGGCGTGCAGGGCGCCACGGCCGGGATTGGCAACCTCAGCGGCGGCGGCCTGAATTTCCTGGCGCTGATCAATGCGCTCAAGGGCCAGAGCGGCTTCAACCTGTTGTCGACCCCGACCCTGCTGACCCTGGACAACGCCGAGGCCTCGATCCTGGTCGGCCAGGAAGTGCCGTTCGTGACCGGCTCCGTGACCCAGAACAACGCCAACCCGTACCAGACCATTGAGCGCAAGGAGGTCGGTGTGAAGCTGCGCATCAAGCCGCAGATCAACATCGACAACACGGTGCGCATGGACATCGTCCAGGAAGTCTCATCGATTGCTGACAGCGCCTCGGCCAGCGATGTGATCACCAACAAGCGCGAGATCAAGACCAAGGTCATGGTCGCCGACAACGGCCTGGTGGTGCTGGGCGGGTTGATCGGCGACGAGAGCACCGACAGCGATCAGCGCGTGCCGTTTCTCGGTGACATTCCCGGGGTCGGCCGGCTGTTTCGCTCCAGCGCCACGCAGCGGGTCAAGCAGAACCTGATGGTGTTCATCCGTCCGCGCATCGTGCGTGACGACCAGACCCTGGCCCAGTTGAGCAGCGAGAAGTACCGCAACCTCAAGACCAGCACCAACCTGGCTTTGCCCGAGCAGGCCGCCGGCGACACCTTGTTGCAGCTGTTTCCGTCGAGCCGCGAGCGGCTGGGGGCGGTGGCCTGGTGAGTGGCTTGCTGCCCTATCGCCTGGCACGCCAGGCCGGTGTCGCACGAGTGCCGGCCGAGCCGGGCTGGCAGTTGTGGCTGCGCGCCGGGGCCGACACCGACATCATTCAGGAAGTGCTGCGCGTGCATGGCCGGCCCACAGCGGTCGAGCACCTGAGCGTGGCGGACTATGACCAGCGCCTGGGCACGCTGTACCAGGCCGGCGAGTCGGCCACCGCGGCGCTGATCGAAGGCATCGGCGAGCGGGTTGACCTCGACAGCCTGATGAGCGAGCTGCCCCGGATCGAAGACCTGCTGGAAAACGACAACGACGCCCCGGTGATCCGCTTGATCAACGGCCTGTTCGGCGAGGCGCTGCGGGTGCAGGCCTCGGACATTCATGTCGAGACCTTCGAAGCCAGCCTGGTGATCCGCCTGCGCGTCGACGGTCATTTGCGTGAAGTGCTGCGTCCGCCGCGGGCGCTGTCGGCGATGCTGGTGTCGCGCATCAAGGTCATGGCGCGCCTGGACATTGCCGAGAAGCGCCAGCCCCAGGACGGCCGGATCACCTTGCGTGCCGGTGGCCGTGAGGTGGACATCCGGGTGTCGACCCTGCCCGGCATTCATGGCGAGCGGGTGGTGATGCGTGTGCTCGACAAGCAAGCCAGCCTGTTGAACCTGGCCAACCTCGGCATGCCCGAGGCGGTGCAGCGCGGCCTGCGTGCCTGCCTGGCGCGGCCTAACGGCATCGTGCTCAGCACCGGGCCGACCGGCTCGGGCAAGACTACTACCTTGTATGCCAGCCTCAACAGCCTCAACGATGGCTCGTGCAACATTCTGACCGTCGAAGACCCGGTGGAATACGCGATCACCGGCATCGGCCAGACCGCGATCAATCCCAAGGCCGGCCTGACCTTTGCCAGTGGCCTGCGCGCCATCCTGCGCCAGGACCCGGATGTGATCATGCTCGGCGAGATCCGCGACCGCGAGACCGCGCAGATTGCGGTGCAAGCCAGCCTGACCGGGCACCTGGTGCTGTCGACCCTGCACACCAACAGCGCCGTGGGCGCCGTCACGCGCTTGCGCGACATGGGGGTTGAACCGTTTCTGATCGCCTCCAGCCTCAAGGGCGTGCTGGCCCAGCGGCTGGTGCGCCGCCTGTGTGCATGCGCAGTGCCGCAACCCTTGCAAGCTGCCGAGCGGGCGCTGTGGCCGGAGTTGGGCGAACTGAGCGAAAGCTTTCACCCGCAAGGCTGCGAACGCTGCCACGGCAGTGGCTACGAGGGGCGCATCGGCCTGTATGAATTCATCGAGCTGGACGACGGGCTGATCCGCCTGCTCTACGACGGCGCCAGCGAAGTGGTGATGCATGACTACCTCAAGGACAAACGCCAGAGCCTGGCGGACATGGCCTGCGATTGCCTGCGACGCGGCGAGACCAGCCTGGCCGAAGTGCTGCGTGCGGTGCGGGGCTGATTGATGCCGACCTACGCTTATCACGCCCTGGACCAGGCCGGGCGCAGCCGCAAGGCCAGCCTGCAGGCCGAGAACGAACGCCATGCCCGGCAACTGCTGCGCGAGCAGGGCTTGTTTGCCCGCAGCCTGCAAGTGCAGGACACCACCACGCGGTTACCGCGCAACCAGCGCCTTAACCATAGTCAGTTGTGCGAACTGACCCGGCAACTGGCGACCCTGGCCAGCGCCGGTATTCCTCTGGTCGACGCCCTGGCAACGCTGGAGCGGCAACTGGCGCAGCCGGCAATCCGCAACCTGCTGGTGGCAGTGCGTGGCACGCTGGGTGAGGGCCATAGTCTGGCGCAGAGTCTGCGTCGCCAGGGCGGGCTGTTCGATGATCTGTATTGCGCGCTGGTCGAGGCCGGTGAGCGTTCCGGCAAGCTGGCGCCGGTGCTGGAGCGCCTTGCCGATCACCTTGAACAGGTGCAGCGTCAGCGGCACAAAGCCCGTACCGCGATGATCTACCCGGCAGTGCTGATGCTGGTGTCGCTGGTCGTGGTGATCGGCCTGATGACCTTTGTAGTGCCAAAACTGACCGAGCAGTTCAGCCACAGCGGGCAAACCCTGCCGCTGGTCACCCGGGTGTTGATCGGCCTCAGCGACGGACTATTGCTGGTCGGGCCCTGGTTACTGGCGCTAGTGGTGCTGGGTGGCATGGGCGCCGGCGTGCTGCTGCGCAAGGCGCATTGGCGCCTGCGCCGCGACCGCGCCTTGCTGGGCTGGCCGAAAGTCGGTGCCTTGCTGAGCGTGCTGGAAAGCGCCCGGCTGGCGCGCAGCCTGGCGATCCTGGCCGGCAGCGGCGTGCCCTTGCTCGAAGCCCTGCAGGTGGCCACCGCCACGGTCGGCAACCGCGAGGTGCACCGCGCCCTGCAGACCGTGCGCGAGCAGGTCGAGGGCGGCGTCAGCCTGCACCGTGCCCTGAGCGGTGCCGGGCACTTTCCGCCGTTGCTGTTGAACATGGTGGCCAGTGGCGAGGCCAGCGGCACCTTGCCCGACATGCTCGAGCGGGTGGCTGATAACCAGGAGCGTGGCTTCACCCGTCAGGTGGACACGCTCATGGCCCTGTTCGAACCCCTGATGATTCTGGTGATGGGCGCGGTGGTGTTGTTCATCGTGCTCGCGGTGCTGCTGCCGATCATGCAGCTCAACCAGGGTCTGTCTTTCTGATATGGAGAAGCGATCTATGCCTCGTTTGCGCAACCAGCGCGGTTTTACCCTGATGGAAATCATGGTGGTGATTTTCATCATCGGCCTGCTGATCGCGGTGGTCGCGCCCAGCGTGCTCGGCAATCAGGACAAGGCCATGCGCCAGAAGGTGCTGGCCGACCTGTCGACGCTGGAGCAGGCGCTGGACATGTACCGCCTGGACAACCTGCGCTACCCGACCACCGAGCAGGGCCTGGGCGCGCTGGTCAAGGCACCGACGGCCGAGCCGCTGGCCCGGGCCTGGCGCGCCGATGGCTACATTCGCCGGCTGCCGGACGATCCGTGGGGCAACGCCTATCGCTACCGCGCGCCGGGTGAGCACGGGCGCATCGACATCTATTCGCTGGGTGCCGATGGCATCGACGGCGGCGAGGGCACCGACAGCGATATCGGTAACTGGAGCCTGTGAGGTGAACCGCGCGCGCGGCTTTACGCTGCTTGAACTGCTGGTGGTGATGCTGATCATCGGCCTGTTCAGTGGCTTGAGCGTGGCCTGGCTCAACGGCGCGCCGGCGCCGGCCGTGCAGGCGCTGGAACAACTGGCCGCGCAGGCGCAACACCAGGCCGCCCTGGCCCGGCACAGCGGGCAACCGATGGGGCTGCGCTGGACCGGCAAGCAGCCGGAGTTCGTGCGTTTCGAGCAGCAGCGTTGGGTGGCCCAGCCGTGGCGCGCCGAATCCTGGCCGACCCAGCTGTCAGCCAGTTGGCCGGCCAGCCAGATGCCACAGGTGGTCTTTACCGCCCATGGCGTGGCGAGTGCGGCAAGCCTGGAATGGCAATGGGCCGAAGGCCGCCAGCGCTGGCAATGGTTGGTCAATGATCGTCTGGTGCGGATTGATGGGCCATGAAGCGCCAGCGTGGGTTCACCTTGCTGGAAGTCATGGTCGCGCTGGGCATCGCCGCGATGATGACGGTGATGATCAGCCAGTTATTGCGTCAGCGTATCGCGGTGCACCAGGCGGTGCAGCAGCACCGGCTTGGCAGCTTGTGCGCGCGCGAGCTGGAGGCGCGCTTCGGCGTCGAGCAGTACTGGCCAGCGGCCAAGCAGGTGCGGGGCGAACTGCGCCAGGGGGTGAACACTTGCCATTGGCGCCTGGACCTGGCCATGACCCGTGGGGTCAAGGATCTGCGCCGTGGCGAGCTGGCGCTGTTTGCCGCCCGTGACGAGCGTGAGCCGCTGGGGCATTTCACCGTGTTTCTGGTGCGTCCGCAGTGAGGCCTCAACGCGGCCTGACCCTGATCGAGCTCCTGGTGGCACTGGCCCTGACGGCGGTGCTCGGGGTGTTGCTGGCGGCCTTGGTCAACGGCTGGGTCAAGGTACGCGAACAGCTGAACGAGCAGGACGATCAACCCCGGGTGCTGGAATTCTGCCTGGCGCTGGAGCGGCGGTTCGACAGCCTGGTGCTGCGCCAGTTGTATGAGCAGCGCCTGCCGTTGCCGCAGCGCTGGCTCGACTGGCAACCCGCGACACCGCAATTGGCCTGGGTGGCCCTGAGCGCCTGGCCGCAGGCGGGCGGCACATCCAGGCTGGAGCGTCAGCGCTTGACGTTCGATGCCCGTGAACGACGCCTGAGCCTGCAAACGTCCGCCGATGTGTATGCGGTCGGCGCGCCGAACTGGCAGCGCCGCGAACAACTGGAGGAAGTCAGCCAGGTGCAGTTCGGTTTCTATCAGGGCAATCGCTGGCTGGCGTTTCCCTCCACCGTCGCCAGCCTGCCGACCCGCGGGGTGCGGCTGGAATTCAACTACCACGGAGCCCCTTATGTGTGCACCTTCAATCTGCCCGACACCCGACCATGAGCCGGGGGCACGCGATGTCTGAGCGTTGGTCCCTGCGCCGGCGCGACACCCGTGGCTGGCTGCTGGTACGCCCGGGCCTTGCGCCTGATCGGCCCTGGCAGTGGCGACGCTGGCCGGGTGAGGAGGCGGGCGACTGGCCGCCGCCGGCCGGTCATGCGCAGCGCGATCGGGTGGCACTGGTGCTGCCGGCCGCCCGGTGCAGCCACTTTCTGGTGGCCGCACCGCCGGGCCTCAAGCGTCATGAATGGCCCCTGTTGCTGGACGATCAGTTGCAACAGCCCAGCGAGCAGGTTCAGGTGTTTGCCTTGGCGCGCGTGGCCGGGCACTTGCAGTTGCTGGTGGTCGAGCATGCCAGGGTCCAGGGCTGGCTGGCCGATGCGCAGGCACTGGGTATCGAGCCCGAGGTGGTGTGGGCGCAGATGCAACTGATGCCACCGGCCGAAGCCGGCGAGGTGCTGGCCTGGCATTGTGGTGAAGAAACCTGCCTGGTGCGTGGCGATGCCGAGGGCCGGCAGCAGTGGCTGGTCTGGCCGACGGCACTGGGCGATGTGCCCGAGGACTGGCGAACCGACGCCGAGGCCTTCAGCGGTGTGTGGCCACAGCGTTGGGCGGCACTGGAGCGTTTGCCGAATCTGCTCGAACCTCGTCGCACCCGGATACGGCCTGGCGGCTGGCTCACGCCCTTGCAGCGCCGGCTGACGGGGTGCGCTGCGCTGTTGGGGCTGTGCTGGGCCACGTTGGCACTGGTGCAGTTCGTCAATCAGGTGCCGGTCTGGAAGGCACAGGTCCAGGCGCTGGCGGGGCCGGTGTCGACGGTGCAGCAGGCCACGCGCAGCCTGGCGCGGATGCAGGCTGAACAGGCTGACTGGCGCGTGCGCCAGGAACAACTGGTGGTGCTGGAGCAGGGCCTGGACCGCTGGTTGGGTGCGCAACAGGACTGGGGCGTCGCGGGCAGTCATTTCGATGGGCGTACCTGGCGCCTGGTGCTGGGCGGTCATGCGGGCAGCCAGGTCGCGCCGCCACCCGCTTCGAACTGGCAGGATCTGGCGCAGACCGCCGGCGCAACGGCCAGTGCCGAGCCGAGCGAGAACGGCGCGCAACTTACCGTACGTTTTGACCTGGGGGCGGTGCCATGAATGCATTGTTCGTGCGTTTTTCCCATGGCTATGCGGCCTTGCCCGCGTCGCGTCGTTACCTGTTGCTGGGCGGCTGGGTGGTGGTCCTGACCCTGATCCTGGTGCTGATCGGCCGGCCGTTGATCGACTATGGCAAGGACCTGCGCCAATGGCAGCGTCTGGCCGCGCAGGCCCAGGTGCTCAAGCCGGCCGGCGAGTTCGACAACGCCCGCTGGCAGGCACTGGCCGGTGCCCATGGTGTGACCCTGACCGGCGTCGAGCCACGCGGCGATGTCTGGCAATTGCAGGGTGAAGTGGCCCGGGCCGACAGCCTGGCGCACCTGATGCGCAGCATTGAAGAGCAGGGCGCCCGGCCCTTGCGCTGGAGCCTGGAGCGCCGTGGTGCAGGCCTGGTGTTCAATCTGGATGTCAGCCGCCACGGAGGGCAACCTTGAGCCGTCGGCTATGGCTGGCCGGGGGGCTGGTCTTCGGTCTGACCTTGCTGCTCAACTTGCCGGCGGCCTGGGCCTTGCGGCTGATCGACTGGCCACCCGGCTGGCAGCCCGCGCAGGTCAGCGGCTCGGTGTGGAACGGCCACGCGCAGCAGGCCGGTGCATTGGGGCCGCTGGCCTGGCAACTGCGCCCGTGGCGCGCACGGCTGGAGACGGGGTTGGCGCAGCAGCACTGGACGCTGACGGTCAGTGGCTGGCCTTGGCATTGGCAGGCGCAATTGCTACCGGGCGCCGCAGTGGCGGGGGTGAACAGCCCTTATCTGATCGGCGGGCAGTGGCAAGGCCGGTTACAAATTGACGGGCGCGGTGCGCGTTGTGTCGGTGCCTCGGGTCAGGTGCAAGGGCATGACGTCGGCCTGCTGACGCCCTGGACCCTGGCCGTGGGCGAGGTGCGCTTGAATGTGGAATGTCAGCAAGGGCTGCAAGGGCTGGCTGACGTGCAGCGCGAAGGCGAACACCATCTGCAGGCCCGGCTCGAGACCGACGGTGGCGGTATTCGGGTGAGCGGGCAGGTCACGCCGCAGGCGGCACTGACACCTTTACTGGTGCAGGCCGGACTGCTCAAGGCCGGCGATGAGCGCTTTGAAAAAGTGTTTGGCGCCGTCAGGCGCTGAATCGGCCAGCAAGACCCATACACCTGCTGCGCCTGTCCCATAGCCATCGCCGGCAAGCCCCCGCCCACAAGAGCCCCCTCCAGCAGGCATCGGCCGCTTCTTCTTGCCTGACCGACATTGACCCTGCGCATTGCCGTCTGACAAAAGGCAGGGCTTATGCCTGAAACAGCCTCCTCATGTCTGAAAACGACACGCTAAAAAAACCTGTAGACACATTGTCTAACGTAAATTTATAGTCGTTATACAGATTGTAGACATAGCTGGTTGTTCTCGGGGTCGAGTCATCCGGAGTTATTCGGGAAATGCTCTGCCAGCCCTCGGGGTTCGGGCAGGCAAGTGTCCGCGACAGGGTCCGATCGTGCATTGGCCAGGCAAGTCGAACAATAAAACTCAGGTTCCTGAAATGACGAAAATCACCCATTTGCCCGCCGACGATGCTTCCTGTGGCTGGTATCACCTCAGTCGAGCCCGGCAGCCAAAGCCTGCTCATTACGGCAAGAGTGCCGCCCGCTGGGTGGTGGTCGGGGCCGGGTTTACCGGCCTGGCGGCGGCGCGGCAACTGGCGCTCAATTTCCCTGATGACGAGATCGTGCTGGTCGAGGCGCAGGAAGTGGGGTTCGGCACCTCCGGGCGCAACGCAGGCTTTGCCATCGACCTGCCGCACGACATCGGCGCCGAGGACTACATCGGCGACCTGGCCACCGCCAACATCAACATGAAGCTCAACCTCGCTGGCCAGTCGCTGCTGCGCGAAGTGGTCGAGCGTCACGGCATCGACTGCCAGATGAAGGCGTGCGGCAAGTACCAAGCCGCCATCGAGGATCGCGGCATTGCGATTCTCGACGCCTACCGGCGCGGGCTGGACAAGCTGGGCCAGCCTTATCAGGTGATCGAAGCGGCCGAGATTCCCGAGCACATCGGCACGCATTTCTACCGCAAGGCACTGTTCACGCCGGGCACGGTGCTGGTCCAGCCTTCGGCGCTGGTCAAGGGCCTGGCCGACACGCTGCCGGCCAATGTCACGCTGTACGAGCACACGCCGATCACCCGCGTCGACTATGGCGACAAGGTCGTGCTGGGCCATGCCAACGGCACCATCACCGCCGACAAACTGGTGCTGACCAACAATGCCTTCGGTATGAGCTTCGGCTTTCTCAAGGGCAAGATGCTGCCGGTGTTCACCTACGCCAGCCTTACCCGGCCACTCACTGACCAAGAGCAGCAGCGCCTGGGCGGCAAACCGTACTGGGGCGTGATTCCGGCCGACACGTTCGGCACCACGGTGCGCCGCACGCCAGACAACCGCCTGCTGATTCGCAACAGCTTCAGCTTCAATCCGGACGGGCGCAGCAACCCCAAGTACCTGGAGCGCTTCGTGAGCCGCCATCGCGCATCGTTTGCGGCCCGCTTTCCGATGTTGCCGCAGGTCGATTTTCAATACACCTGGGGCGGTGCGCTGGCGTTGTCGCGCAACCACGCGGGGCATTTCGGCGAGCTGGCGCCGAATGTCTATGGCGCGCTGTGCTGCAACGGGCTGGGCATTACCCGCGGCACCGTGACCGGCACGCTGCTGGCCAACTGGCTGGCCGGCCAGCGCAATGAATTGACCGATTTCCTGCTGGGCTCTGCAGGCCCCAACGGCAACCCGCCCGAGCCGTTCCTGTCCATGGGCGTGAACATCAACCTGATGTGGGGACAGCACCGGGCCGGCCGGGAAAGCTGAGGGGTCGCAAGGCACTGGTTACAGGTTTGAGAGGCTTCGGGATTGAACATGAGTTTGGCCCTGCGGGCGTGCTCGGCCCGATTTTCTGAAGACTGGAGATAATAATGACAACGCTCTCTACCTCGATCGAAGATGTACCGCTCAATGGCTTTCACAAGCTGTTGACCGTGCGCAGCGGCGGTGGCTCGTTTGTCGATGGCTATGTGCTGAGCATCATTGGCGTGTGCATGGTGCAAATGACCGCGGCGCTGGGCCTGAGCAGTTTCTGGCAAGGCATGATTGCGGCGTCGGCCCTGATCGGGATTTTCTTTGGCGGCTTCCTGGGCGGCTGGCTGACCGACCGGTTCGGGCGCCAGCGCATTTTCTTTGTCGGTCCGCTCCTGTTCATGCTGTGTTCGGTCGCTCAGTTCTGGGTCGAGTCGGGCGAAGTACTGTTCCTGCTGCGGTTCATGATCGGCATTGCCGTGGGCATTGAATACCCGGTGGCCACCTCGCTGCTGGTGGAGTTCCTGCCGAAAAAATACCGTGGCCCACGCCTGGCAACCCTGACCATCTTGTGGTTTGCCGGGGCGGCCACCGCCTACCTGGCGGGTGATTTCATTCTGCGTCATGGCGGCGAGGATGCCTGGCGCCTGGTGCTGGCCAGCGCGGCGGTCATTGGCGCGGCCCTGTTCCTGATTCGCCTGGGGACCCCGGAGTCGCCGCGCTGGTTGCTCGGCAAAGGCCGGGCCGGCGAAGCAGAGCGCGTCATCAAGGCGGTCTACGGCCCTGGGTTTTCGTTGCAGAACCTGCCCGAACAGCCCGAGGAGAAAAAGCTTTCGGTACTCAGCCTGCTGCACTCGGGCTACGGCAAGCGCATGTTGTTCGTCACCATGTTCTGGAGCTGCTCGGTGATCCCGGTGTTTGCCGTGTACGCCTTCGCGCCCAAGGTGCTGGCGGCGCTGAACCTTGAAGGTGACTGGGCTTCGTTCGGCTCGGTGGCGATCACATTCCTGTTCGTGGTGGGCTGTGTGGTCGCCACCAATCTGATCAATACCATGGGCCGGCGCAGCATGCTGATCAACAGCTTCCTGTTTTCGGGCCTGGCGCTGCTGGGGCTGGCGACCTTTCACGATGGATCCGAAATCCTGGTGCTGGCCCTGTTCGGTGCCTACGCGCTGTTCATTGGCGGCGCACAAGTGCTGCAGCTGGTTTACCCCAATGAGCTGTTCCCGACCGACATTCGCGCGTGCGCCGTCGGTGTCGGCACCTCGTTGTCGCGCATCGGTGCGGCCATCGGCACCTGGCTGGTGCCGATGTCGCTGGACAGCTTCGGCATTGGCACAACCCTGTACGCCGCCGCCGTCGTGACTCTGGTCGGGCTGGTGTTTGCCGTGGCGCTGGCCCCGGAAACCCGCTCGCTGAACCTGCAACAGGCTGCATCCCTGACGTGACGAAAAACAGCCACGTCGTTTGAGCGTGGCTTCCATTTTATTGTTCTGCTGCTCCACTGGAGGTCACCCTGTGAAATTCGAAGGCATCTATACCCCGGCCATCACCCCCCTCAAGGCAGACGGCGCGATCGACGCACCGGCGTTTACCCAGGTCCTTGAATACCTGATCGAGCAGAAGGTGCACGGCATCATCATCGGCGGCTCGACCGGCGAGTACTACGCGCACACCGCTCAAGAGCGCTTCGACCTGGCCGCCCAGGCCCGCGATGTGATCAACGGCCGCCTGCCGCTGATCATCGGCACCGGCGCCATCCGCACTGAAGACGCGGTGGCGTTTGCCGAGCATGCCAAGTCGATCAAGGCTGACGCGCTGCTGGTGGGTACGCCGCCCTACGCGCTGCCGACCCAGCAGGAAATCGCCCTTCACGTCAAAGCCGTGGACCGCGCGGCCGGCTTGCCGATCATGCTCTACAACTACCCGGGCCGCATGGGCGTGGCCATGGGCGACGAGTTCTTCGATGCCGTGGCCGACGTGCAGAACATCGTGGCCATCAAGGAAAGCACAGGCGACATGAACCGCCTGCACCGCATGGCCGTGACGTACCCGAACGTCGCGCTGTCGTGTGGCTGGGATGACCAGGCGCTGGAGTTTTTCGCCTGGGGCGCGCAGAGCTGGGTGTGTGCCGGCTCCAACTTCATCCCGCGCGAGCACGTGGCACTGTATGAAGCCTGCGTGATCGAGAAAGACTTCGCCAAGGGCCGCCGCATCATGGCCGAGATGATGCCGCTGATGGACTTCCTGGAAACCGGCAAGTTTGTCCAGACCATCAAGTACGGCAGCGAGCTGAGCGGCCTGTACACCGGTGGCGTGCGTGCGCCGCTGCAGGGCCTGACCGACGAAGAGAAACAGACCTTCAGAGAGGTCATTACCGTGCTCAAGCGCAATATCGCGCAAATCACCGGAGGTGCATGAACATGGCCGAGCTCTTGAGTAAAGAACAGTACGCCGCGATTGCCGCTGGCCTGACGTTCCCGACCCAGTCGTTCATCGATGGCGGGTTCCGCGATGCGTTGTCGGGCAAGACATTCCCGACCACCAACCCGGCCACCGGCGAACTGCTGGCCAATATCGCCGCCGGTGCCAGTGAAGACGTCGACCTGGCCGTGGCTGCAGCCAAGCGTGCCTTTGACGATGGCCGCTGGAGCAAGCTGTCGCCCGGTCAGCGCAAGCACATCCTGCTGGCGTTCGCCCAGTTGCTCGAAGACAACGCTCATGAGCTGGCGGTGCTGGAAAGCCTGGACAGCGGCAAGCCGATCCAGGAATGCCAGAACGTCGATGTGCCGGAAACCATCCACACCCTGCGCTGGCACGCCGAGTTGATCGACAAGATCTACGACGCCACGGCCCCGACCGGTTCGGCCGCCGTGAGCATGGTGGTGCGCGAGGCCATCGGTGTGGTCGGCCTGGTGCTGCCGTGGAACTTCCCGCTCTTGATGCTGGCCTGGAAAATCGGCCCGTCGCTGGCCGCCGGTTGCTCGATCGTGGTCAAGCCGGCCAAGGAAACCACCCTGACCGCCCTGCGTGTCGCCGAGCTGGCGCATCAGGCCGGTGTTCCGGCCGGGGTGTTCAACATTGTTACCGGCGGTGGCCGCGAGGTGGGTGAGCCGATCGGCCGTCACCCCGATATCGCCGGCGTAAGTTTCACCGGCTCCACCGACACGGGGCGTCTGTTTCTCAAGTACGCGGCCGAGTCGAACCTCAAGCGCATCGTGCTGGAACTGGGCGGCAAGAACCCGGCCGTGGTCATGAACGACGTCGAGGACATCGACGAAGTGGCCCAGTACCTGGTGGCTGGTGCGTTCTGGAACATGGGTGAGAACTGCTCGGCGTCTTCGCGCCTGATCGTGCACGCCGATGTCAAGGACGCACTGCTGGCGCGCATCAAGGTGCATGTACGCGATTGGCAACTGGGCGACCCGCTGGACCCGGCCAACCGTTTGGGCGCGATGGTCAGCAAGTCTCACTTCGAGAAGGTTCGTTCGTACCTGGAGTATGCCGTCGAGCAGCAGCTCAATGTCGTCGAGGGTGGCAAGACCCATGATGGCGTGTTCATCGAGCCGACCATCGTCGATAACGTGGCGCCGGGCAGTCGTCTGTTCGTCGAAGAGATCTTCGGCCCGGTGCTGAGCGTCACCACCTTCACTACGCTTGATGAGGCCATCGCCCTGGCCAACGACACCGTCTACGGTTTGGCGGCTTCGGCCTATACCAGCAGCCTGCGCAATGCGCTGCGTCTGTCTCGCGAGATTCGTGCCGGGATCGTGACCGTGAACTGCTTCGGTGAAGGCGATGCCTCGACGCCATTCGGTGGCTATGGAGAGTCGGGTTTTGGCGGTCGTGACAAGTCCATCTGGGCGCATGATCAATACACGGAAATCAAGACCATCTGGATCAATGCCAATTGATGTAATCGCGGCGGTCAGTTGACCTGAAAGCGATCACCGGCACCACGCTGTCGGTGATCGTGGCCGTGTCCTCGCACCGGTAATCACCGGTTGCCCCCTCTGAAATTCGAACATCTCCCCGTGTCTCAACCCATGCTCCGGAGTGATCCTTGTTCCGGGGCATGTTTTCGTCCGCTTGATCGTCACTCCCGTAAGCGTCAGGTGGCTGGCTGTTCAGGCGGTATGCCTGACCCGGACAGGGCAAAGGCATGACAGGGGAAAATGGCCCTTGGGTTCGGGACATGAATGCCTGCGTTTCTCTGTAGTGTTTTCCTACAAGTTATGAGGAAACGGCTGATAGCCTTTTCCTGCACAAAATATCGATCATACGCGCTGTTCACAACCGGTCATCAAGTCCTGCAGTCCGCCTCGATCGTGCTCCTATAAACATCCTCCTGTCTTGCTTGCCGAGTGCGGCAGGCGTGCGGATATCCGGCGTTACAGGCGTTCATTCCCCCAACTGGCTGGGCCTTATCATGTTGTTATCAAATTTCCCCGGTATCGCCCGATGGCGTGACCTGGTCATCAATCTTGTCGCCAAGGACATCAAGGTCCGCTACATGGGCGCCACCCTGGGTTTCATCTGGTCACTGGGCAACCCGCTGGCCGTGACCCTGACGTATTACCTGGTCTTTACTTATATTCTGCCCAGTACCCAGGACCGTTTTGCCCTGCACCTGGTGACGGGCCTGGTGCACTGGATGTTACTGGCCCAATTGCTTTCGCAAAGTGGTGAATGGCTGATCCATAACGGCAATCTGATCCGCAAGCTGCGCTTTCCGCGTCTGTTGTTGCCGCTTTCGGGGGGCTTGACCATCCTCGTGTTCTGGAGTGGCGTCATGGTGGTGTACGTGGCGCTGTTCTCGCTGTTGGGCGGTGTCGTGACCCCGGCCCTGTGGTTCTATCCGCTGGTGCTGGTGTCGTTCATGGCCTTTCTAATGGGGGCCGGCCTGGCCATCAGCGTCATGCAGGTCACGATGCGCGACATCAAGCACCTGATCGACGTACTGGTGCCGTTGATGTTCTGGATGACGCCCATTGTCTGGGTCACCTCTTCGTTGCCAGCCGAGATTGCACGGGTGGTCGCGCTCAATCCGGTGGCGCCGTATTTCAACAGCTTCAAGGCCATCCTTCATGAGGGCGTCGCCCCGCCCGCCAGTGATCTGCTGCTGTGCGTGGCACTGGGCGCGGTGTCGCTGGTGATCGGGCTTCTGGTATTCAGAAACGTTGACAGTCGGGTCGAATACTTATGAGCAGCATTGTCATCGAGGCACAAAACCTTACCAAGCACTTCACCCTGCGCCATAACCGGGGCGGTTTGAAACAACGGTTCCTGGGACTGTTCCAGTCTCGGCATCGCGAGCAGGTCGAGACATTCACGGCCTTGAACGACGTGTCGCTGACCTTGCGCAAGGGTGAGTCGCTGGCCCTGGTCGGGCATAACGGGTCGGGCAAAAGTACCTTGCTGCAGTTGCTGTCCGGCATTCTCGTGCCCAGCAGCGGCATGCTCAAGACCTGTGGCCGCGTCGCACCCTTGATCGAACTGGGTGTGGGTTTTCATCCCGACTTGACTGGTGAAGAAAATATCTACCTTAACGCCAGCCTGTTTGGCCTGAGCAATCGACAGACACGCGCGCGCTTCAATGACATCGCCGACTTTTCCGGGTTGGGGAGCTTTATCGATCAGCCGGTCAAGCATTACTCGTCGGGCATGTACATGCGTCTGGGGTTTTCCGTTGCCGTTCATGTCGAGCCACAGATCCTGTTGGCCGATGAAGTCCTGGCCGTGGGTGATGAGGCTTTCAGGAACAAATGTCGCCAGCGTATCCGTGACATGCAGGACGAAGGAATGGCGCTGATCCTGGTGACTCATTCAAGCGACGAAGGCCGGCAGTTCTGCCAGCGCTACCTGACCCTCGAGCAGGGGCGGGTCATCGATCAAGGCTCTTTTTAAAGGCGTTCATCGACCTGCATGGTCAACATCTCGTCCACTCTCAATGAACGGGTGTTGCGTAGGGGCCGAATCTGCACATGTCGCATCGAGCCTGCACGGCACCACCCGCTGAAAGCCCAGAATCAGCCTCAAGCATTCGACACAGGGAACATGCGATGAAACAAGCACAGCTCAAGGATATGGTTAAAGGTTGGTTCATTGGTGATTTTGAGCCTGCTGCATTCAATACGCCGGCTTGCGAGGTCGGGATCAAGCATTACAAGGCAGGCGATGAAAAGGCCGCTTACTATCACAGAGTCGCCACTGAAATAACGGTACTGCTCTCGGGTAGCGTCAGCATGCGTGGCCACATCTGGAGTGCTGGCGATATCGTCGTCCTTGAACCCGGTGACATCACCGCCTTTAAGGCGCTGTCCGATGCCGTTATTGTGGTTGTGAAAGTGCCGGGTGTTCTCGATGATAAATACGTTATCTGACTCATGAAAACGATTCTTCTGCAGCCTCATCCGCGGCTTGGTTATGTAGCGCCGGACAGGCTGCGCACTCTTTCGCCTGAGCTGTCCTTGATGCGTGAGTGCCCCCGAATGCGTGCCCATGCCGGGTCACCTGTCTGACCTGCTGCAGTTCGGTGCCCGTGAAGCCATGCGTGATTTCTGGCAGCAGCCGTTGATCGAATCTGGCGACTTGTTGAATTAAAGGCCCTGTCGCAATTCCTTTGGCAGCTTTACGGTCTATTCACCTGCGCGCCGGGTGCTGGAGCAGGCCATTCTGCTGAGGGCCATGCACAAGAAAGGCATAAAGGTGCACCTCGGCAATCCTTCTCAGGTAATCATGAACCATCTGAAACTCTGCGACAGGGTCTTGTCGGGCGTAGGCACAGGCGCATGTCTGCGGGTTCTCAAGCGTCGTTGGCCGAGTTTTTCAGTGTGGTCAGCCTGATGATGGAGGCCTCTATCAGCGCGTGAGCCGTATCCAACTGATGCGCCACCAGGCGACCCGATGGACGTGGTCCGGTTGTGGAGTAAGGATTGGCCACTTTATAGGCATTGATGGCTGCCCGGTTAAGGTGCCTGGAGGCCTTTATCAATGCCTCCCTGAAGTTCAGGCCTGGGCTGACCATGATCTCGTCTGGATCAAAAAGGTTACTCAGGCGGGGCGTGTCTTGGGGCGGCAGGATCATGCTGTGTCCTCTTTGTCGGGATCAAGGCCGTTTGCACCGTCGGCCAGAGGGGGCGATGTCTGGTTTTATCAGGCGCTGCGCCGGTGAAAAACCTTAGTCATGCTTGAGGGGCGCCACAAGCAAGCGCTACGGAATCAGACGCTTCCTACAACGTGACAAGTAATCGGTAGAGGCTGCGTGAGCGCATCCTATATAAAGAACAGCCTGCTTCTGAAGAAAGTTTGGGATGGGGGTTGACGGAGGTTTTGAATACTGTATTATTCGCCTCCCGCTGACGAGAGATCTGAAGCGCAAGTGGTTGAAGTTGAAAGAGAAAATCTGAAAACTTCCGAAAATAATCACTTGACATGTTACGCAGGCGCTGTAGAATGCGCGCCTCGGTTGAAGCGAACAGCTCAACCAACCGCTCTTTAACAATTGAATCAAGCAATTCGTGTGGGTGCTTGCGGTGTCAGACTGAGAGTCAACTGATTA
>NZ_QFFU01000026.1 GCF_003131185.1 Pseudomonas ovata
TACAATCATGACCGGATAAAAGTAAAGCTTGGTGGATTGAGTCCTGTGGAGTTCAGGACTCGCTCTGTAGGCGTATGGCAATAGACTGTCCAACTTTTTGGGGTCAGATCAGTCCGGTGTCAGGCCCGATATTCTGGGCGGCATCATGCCTACGGAGTAATGCGCAGAAAACGCTGGAGGTCTTCGCTTTGTGCCTTGGCATCGTGCCGGCCCAGTTCGATCAGTTCGCTGCAATAGCCGGCCTCGAACAACAGGTAGCTCAATACACTGGCACCGCTGGTCTTGGTTGCGCCAGGACCACGCAGAAAGGTGCGCAGCGCCGGTGGCAGTTCGTGACGGTGGCGGGCGGCGATTTCGTCCAGCGGGCGGCTGGGCGAAATGACCAGCACGTCCACCGGGGCCATGCCCGGCTGGCAGCGCGCTTGCGGGTCGGGTAACAGGGCGCTGAGGGCGTTGAGACGCTCCAGCAGCTCGATATCGCTCTCCAGGCTGTCAATGAAGGTGCTGTTGAGCAAATGGCCGCTGATCTGGGCCAGGCTGGGTTGCTGGCCGCTGGTGACCCGGTGCACCGGCACCTGGGCCTTCACGCCGCGTGGGTTGCCGCTGACGCCGATCACCAGCACCCGGTTGGCGCCCAGGTGCAGGGCCGGGCTGATCGGGGCCGACTGGCGCACCGCGCCGTCGCCAAAGTACTCCTGCTCGACCATGACCGGAGCGAACAACAGCGGGATCGCCGAACTGGCCAGCAGATGATCCACCGTCAATCGGGTCGGCAAACCGACGCGACGATGGCGCAGCCATGGATCAATGGTGCCCCGCCCCTGATAAAAGGTCACAGCCTGTCCGGACTCGTAGCCAAAGGCGGTCACGGCAACGGCGCGCAACTGCCGGGCTTCGATGGCCTGTTCGATGCCGGAAAAATCCATGCGCTCGGTGAGCAGGTCGCGCAGCGGCGCACTGTTGAGCAGCGCCACTGGCACCTGGGAACCCAGCCCCAGCAGGCTCTTGCCCATGAAGCGTCCGGCCTGGCGAATCACGCCAGGCCAGTCGCTGCGCAGCACCTGATGACTGCGAAAGTTCTGCCAGAACAGGGTCAATTGGTGAATGGCCGCACGAAAGTGCAAGGCATCGCTGGCCAGTTTCACGGCGTTGATGGCCCCGGCCGAGGTGCCGACAATCACCGGGAACGGGTTGGGCGCGCCATAGGGCAATAATTCAGCAATACCGGCCAGCACGCCGACCTGATAAGCCGCACGGGCACCGCCGCCGGACAGAATCAGACCGGTGACCGGTTCGGCATCGCTGCAAGGGTTTGTCACTACGGCGGGTTCGGACATCCACAGGAACCTCAGTGATCGCTATTTTTATTTTCGTTTTGCGTACAGCCTGGGTTCACCGGGTGGCCGGCTTTTGAAACGCCGATGCGCCCACAGGTATTGCGCAGGGCATTCGGTAATGGCCTTTTCTACCCATTGATTGATGCGCAAGCAATCTTCTTCATCATTTTGCCCGGGAAAATCATCCAGCGGCGGGTGAATCACCAGCCGGTAACCGCTGCCATCGGCCAGGCGCTGCTGAGTGAATGGCATCACCCGGGCACGGCCCAGCCTGGCAAACTTGCTGGTGGCCGTGACGGTGGCAGCCTGAATCCCGAACAGCGGCACGAACACACTCTGTTTGGCGCCATAGTCCTGGTCGGGCGCATACCAGATGGCCCGACCACTGCGCAGCAGCTTGAGCATGCCACGCACGTCCTCGCGCTCGACCGCCAGCGAGTCGAGGTTGTGCCGTTCACGACCACGGCGCTGGACGAAATCGAACAGCGGGTTCTTGTGCTCACGGTACATGCCGTCGATGGTGTGTTGCTGGCCGAGCAGCGCCGCGCCAATTTCGAGCGTGGTGAAGTGCAGGGCCATGAGAATCACCCCCTCCCCTTGCCGATGGGCTTCGCGCAGATGCTCCAGGCCTTCGATCCGGGCCAGCTTTGCCAGGCGCCGGGGCGACCACCACCAGCTCATGGCCATTTCGAAAAAGGCGATGCCGGTGGAGGCGAAGTTGGCCTTGAGCAGTTTCTTGCGTTCAGCGTCGGACAGGTGCGGGAAACACAATTGCAGGTTACGTGCGGCAATGGCTTTTCGATCAGCGGCGAACCGGTACATTACCGCCCCCAGCAGACGACCAATGAACAGCAGCGCGCGAAACGGCAACTGCACGATCAGCCACAGCAGCCCCAGCCCCAGCCAGAGCGCCCAGAAACGCGGGTGCAGGAAATACAGTCGAAAACGCGGGCGATCCATTTAAGCTTCCGTCAGGACAGTGGCCGCGCATTCTACATCGGTTCGTCATGGCTTGCGGCTTGCGGAGGTTCTCGTTATAAGTCACGGCACTTTTAGTGACAAGCCGTTGTCTATGTCGACCATGAGCCAGACCGAATCGCAATACACCGACCCCGTGTTCCAGCTCAAGGGCAGCATGCTGGCCATCACCGTGATGGAACTGGCGCGCGCTGACCTTGATGCGCTGGATCGCCAATTGGCGGCCAAGGTTGCCCAGGCGCCAAATTTCTTCAGCAATACACCGCTCATCCTGGCCCTGGACAAACTTGCGCCGCATGAAGGGGCGGTGGACTTGCCGGCCCTGATCCGCCTGTGCCGCCAGCACGGCCTGCGCACCCTGGCAATCCGTGCCAGCCGCATCGAGGACATCGCGGCAGCCATTGCCATCGACCTGCCGGTACTGCCACCTTCCGGCGCCCGGGAACGGCCACTGGATCCGGCCGAGGCCGAGCCCCTGGCAATTAAGAAAATTCCGGAAAAACCACCCGAGCCGCTCATCAGGCCAACCCGTATCGTCACCTCGCCTGTACGCGGCGGCCAGCAGATTTATGCCCAGGGCAGTGACCTGGTGATCGTCGCTCCGGTAAGCCCCGGTGCGGAACTTCTGGCCGATGGAAACATCCATGTCTATGGTCCATTGCGCGGCAGGGCACTGGCCGGTATCAAAGGCGATACCAAGGCACGGATCTTTTGCCAGCAGATGGGGGCCGAGCTGATTTCGATTGCAGGTCAATACAAGGTGTCCGAAGACCTGCGCCGTGATCCACTGTGGGGCACCGGAGTGCAGATCAGCCTGTCAGGCGATGTGTTGAACATCATTAGGCTTTAACGGATACTGCCGCCATTTATCAAAGCATCTCTGAGTGGTCGCGAACAAGTAGCACAGGCTTTAGGAAATTCAGAGAACTTTATGCCTTAGAGGCGCCTTAGTGGGCTGCCTGACAAGCCTATAACTTCCTTAGATTTCCAGATTGCTCTACTGACGCCGCTTCAAGAGACGCTCTTCAGGACTGAACAAGTCCGTTTGCTCTAGGGGTGAAACACCTTGGCCAAGATTCTCGTAGTGACATCCGGCAAGGGTGGTGTGGGCAAGACCACCACCAGCGCTGCCATCGGTACCGGCCTCGCTCTGCGTGGCCACAAGACAGTGATCGTCGACTTCGACGTCGGTCTGCGTAACCTCGACCTGATCATGGGCTGCGAACGCCGCGTGGTGTATGACTTCGTCAACGTCGTCAATGGCGAGGCCAATCTGCAACAGGCGCTGATCAAGGACAAGAAGATCGAACACCTGTTCGTACTGGCCGCCAGCCAGACCCGCGACAAGGAAGCGTTGACCAAGGATGGCGTGGAGCGGGTGCTCAACGAGCTGCGCGAAACATTCGAATACATCGTCTGCGACTCGCCGGCCGGCATCGAGACCGGTGCGCACCTGGCCATGTACTTCGCTGACGAAGCCATCGTGGTCACCAACCCCGAGGTCTCCTCGGTGCGTGACTCCGACCGCATGCTGGGCCTGCTGGCCAGCAAATCGCGTCGCGCCGAGAACGGCGAAGACCCGATCAAGGAACACCTGCTGCTGACCCGCTACAATCCGGAGCGCGTCAGCAAGGGCGAAATGCTCGGTGTGGAAGACGTCAAGGACATCCTGGCAGTGACCCTGCTGGGCGTGATCCCCGAGTCCCAGGCCGTACTCAAGGCATCCAACCAGGGTATCCCGGTCATTCTCGACGAACAGAGCGACGCCGGCCAGGCGTACAGCGATGCCGTCGACCGCCTGCTGGGCAAAGACCGGGAACATCGGTTCCTGGATGTGCAAAAGAAAGGATTCTTTGAACGTCTGTTCGGGGGTTGACGCATGAATATTTTCGACTTCTTTCGTGACCGCAAGAAAGCCAACAGCGCTTCGGTTGCGAAAGAGCGTCTGCAGATCATTGTGGCGCACGAGCGCGGTCAACGCGGTTTACAGACACCTGACTACCTGCCTGCCCTGCAGCAGGAGCTGGTGGAAGTGATCCGCAAATACGTCAATATCGAGTCCGATCAAGTCCAGGTCGCTCTGGAAAACCAGGGCAGCTTTTCGATTCTGGAACTCAACGTCACCCTGCCCGATCGCTGATCCGGCAGTCGCCAGCGGCGCAACACACGGCTTTGCGATCACAGAGCCGTGTGTTGCGCCGCTGGCGTTTTCTCAACCGTGAATCAAGGCCGCCTACCCGCATGCCGCTGTCCAACATCCGCATTCTTCATCAGGACAGCGCCGTCCTGGTCATCGACAAACCCACGTTCCTGCTGTCTGTGCCGGGACGCGCCGACGACAACAAGGACTGTCTGATCACCCGCCTGCAGGAAAACGGCTATCCCGAGGCGCGTATCGTTCATCGCCTGGACTGGGAAACCTCCGGCATCATTCTGCTGGCCCGTGACGCCGACAGCCACCGCGAACTGTCACGTCAGTTTCATGACCGGGAAACCGAGAAGGCCTACACCGCCCTGTGCTGGGGCCAGCCGGCACTGGACAGCGGCAGCATTGACCTGCCGTTGCGCTACGACCCGCCGACCAAGCCGCGCCATGTGGTCGACCATGAGGCGGGCAAGCACGCCCTGACCTTCTGGAAGGTCATCGAACGCCACGCCGATCATTGCCGTGTGGAACTGACCCCCATCACCGGACGCTCACACCAGTTGCGTGTGCATATGCTGTCGATCGGTCATCCGCTTCTGGGCGACGGCCTGTATGCGCACCCCGAAGCGCTGGCCGCCTGCGCGCGGTTGTGCCTGCATGCCAGTATGCTGAGCTTCACCCACCCGCTCAGCGGCGAACGCCTGCGTTTCGAGTGTCCGGCGCCCTTCTGAATCGCCGCAACGCATGACCCCCATCTTGCCAGCCAATGCGTTAAACTCGCGCCATTGCTGTCTGGAGTGACTTATGCGTGAAGAGTTGAACAAGGGCCTGATCGACTTCCTCAAGGCCTCGCCTACCCCGTTCCATGCCACTGCCACATTGGTGCAACACCTGGAAGCCGGTGGCTTCCAGCGTCTGGATGAGCGTGATACCTGGAGTGTCGAGTCGGGCGGGCGTTATTACGTCACCCGCAACGATTCCTCCATCATTGCCTTTCGCATGGGTCGCCACTCGCCCTTGATCGGCGGCATCCGCATGGTCGGCGCCCATACCGACAGCCCCTGCCTGCGCGTCAAGCCACAGCCTGAACTGCAACGCCAGGGCTTCTGGCAACTGGGCGTGGAAGTCTATGGCGGCGCATTACTCGCGCCCTGGTTCGACCGCGACCTGTCGCTGGCCGGGCGCGTGACCTTTCGCCGTGACGGCAAGGTCGAAAGCCAGCTGATCGACTTCAAGCTGCCCATTGCCGTGATTCCCAACCTGGCGATTCACCTCAATCGCACAGCCAACGAAGGCTGGCCGATCAACGCCCAGCTCGAACTGCCGCCGATCGTTGCGCAAGTGGCCGGCGACGAGCGTCCTGACTTCCGCGCCCTGCTCACCGAGCAACTGGCCCGTGAGCACGACCTGATCGCCGACGTGGTACTCGATTACGAGTTGAGCTTCTACGACACCCAGAGTGCTGCCGTGGTGGGCCTCAATGGTGACTTCATCGCCGGCGCCCGGCTCGACAACCTGCTGTCGTGCTATGCCGGCCTGCAAGCGCTGCTCAACACCAGCAGCGAAGAAACCTGCCTGCTGGTCTGCACCGACCACGAGGAGATCGGTTCATCCTCGGCCTGCGGCGCCGACGGCCCGATGCTGGAGCAGACCCTGCAACGCCTGCTGCCCGAACATGAAACCTACGTGCGCAGCATCCAGCGCTCGCTGCTGATCTCGGCCGACAACGCCCACGGCGTACACCCCAACTACGCCGACAAGCACGACAGCAATCATGGCCCCAAGCTCAATGCGGGTCCTGTGATCAAGGTCAACAGCAACCAGCGCTACGCCACCAACAGCGAAACGGCCGGGTTTTTCCGCCACCTGTGCATGGCTGAAGAAGTGCCGGTGCAAAGCTTCGTGGTGCGCAGCGACATGGGCTGCGGATCGACCATCGGTCCGATCACCGCCAGCCACCTGGGCATCCGCACCGTGGACATCGGCCTGCCGACCTTCGCCATGCACTCGATTCGCGAACTGGCCGGCAGCCAGGACCTGGGACATCTGGTCAAGGTGCTGGGGGCGTTCTACGCCAGCGTCGAATTGCCCTGATTGCAGGAAGTTACCCTCGCACCACGGCGCTGATATCAATCGCGTCGTGGCGCCAGTACTCCAGGTCACAATCGATCAGCCGCCCTTGGCGGTCGTGATTGACCCGGGCAATGCGCAGGCCCGGGGTGCCCGTTGACACTTTCAGCGCCACGGCCGCCTGTGCGTGCAGGGCTGTCGGCTGTATCTCGAAGCTCACTTGCCCGTAATGGACGTCATAACGCTGGCTGTAGAGCTCGGTCAGCGACTGGCTGAGATCGCAATCGAGAATCCCCGCAAAATAGTCGGCCTTGAGGTAGTGCTCCACATACAGCACCAGCCGCTGGTCGATGCGTCGTGCCCGACAGATCTGGATCACGCTGGACAATGCCGGCAGTTGCAGACGCTGGCAGATGGCAGCCGACGCCGGCTGCAGGCGCGCTGACAACAGCTCGGTGTGTGCCTGGCGGCCCTGGGCCTGGACCATGGCGTGGAAATGACTGCGGCTGTTGAGGTCATACGCCAGGCGCGGCGGTGAAATGAACCAGCCACGGCGCTCTTCGCGATAGATCAAGCCTTGCGCTTCAAGCTGCACCAGCGCTTCACGCAAGGTAATGCGCGTGGTGGCGAACACTTCGCTGAGCCGGCGCTCGGCCGGCAGCTTGCTGCCCGGCAGCAACAGGCCACGCTCGATCTGCTCTTGCAGGGCGTTGCAGATAAGGGTGAAGGCTCGTGGTTCATCGTCGCGCATTGTGTTACCCATTTGGTCTAGACCAGCGCCATAAACGGGCATGATCGACACATCCTGCAGCCATGATTCAAGGTGCCCAGCCTAGACATCCTCCATGACTGTGCTGTGACACACACGCTTTCACGCCCTGCCAAGACTAGCTCATGCCGGAGTGAATACCCTGCCCGGCAAGCCTTTTGCCTTGGTCTACGCTTGTATTCCAGCACAACCTGAACAAACGCTTGTACATGCATCGACACGAAAATGTCATGCAAGGCGCTTAACTTGGCTCAGGTATTGCTGATCTAGACCACATCTTGTGCAACCAACACTTTTTGCCGCAGCGTATTCAAGGAGCTTCGAATGAAACACCTTTTGTTGGCATCACTGCTCGGTTCGGCCATTGCCATGAGCAACCTGGCTTTTGCGGCTGAAACCGACCTCAAGACCCTGGAAGACGCTGCCCGTGCCGAAGGCGCGGTCAACAGTGTTGGCATGCCGGATGACTGGGCAAACTGGAAAGGCACCTGGTCCGATCTGACGGCCAAATATGGCCTCAAGCACATGGACACCGACATGTCGTCGGCGCAGGAAGTCGCCAAGTTCGACGCCGAAAAAGACAATGCCAGCGCCGACATCGGTGACGTGGGCGCCGCCTTCGGCCCCATCGCCACCGCCAAGGGCGTAACCCAGCCGTACAAGCCCAGCACCTGGGAGCAGGTTCC
Source organism: Pseudomonas ovata (assembly GCF_003131185.1). Taxonomy (GTDB): domain Bacteria; phylum Pseudomonadota; class Gammaproteobacteria; order Pseudomonadales; family Pseudomonadaceae; genus Aquipseudomonas; species Aquipseudomonas ovata. The sequence goes on from NZ_QFFU01000026.1 coordinate 7,987, forward strand.
GGAGTGGGCCAAGGACAAGGATGGCCATTGGGCGCTGGCCTACACCGGCACCATCGCCTTTATCGTCAACAAGAACCTGCTGCACGGTTCGGACATTCCAAAAAGCTGGGCCGACCTGAAAACCGGTAAGTACAAGGTCTCCATCGGCGATGTCAGCACCGCCGCCCAGGCCTCCAATGGCGTGCTGGCAGCGGCCATGGCCTTCAAGGGCGACGAAACCAATATCGAGCCCGGCCTGCAGTTGTTCACCGAAATTGCAAAGCAGAAACGCCTGTCGCTGGCCAACCCGACCATCCAGACCATCGAAAAAGGTGAAGTGGAAGTCGGCGTGGTCTGGGATTTCAACGGCTTGAGCTACAAGGCCAAGATGGCCAAGCCCGATGATTTCGTGGTGCTGATTCCTTCCGATGGCTCGGTGATCTCCGGCTACACCACCATCATCAACAAGTACGCCAAGCACCCCAACGCGGCCAAGCTGGCGCGTGAGTACATCTTCAGCGACGCCGGGCAGATCAACCTGGCCCGCGGCAACGCCCGGCCGATCCGCGCCGAGCATGTGACCTTGCCGGACGACGTGAAGGCCAGGCTGCTGCCCAACGAGCAATACAAGCACGTGACCCCGATCAAGAACGCCGATGCCTGGGAAAAAACCGCCAAGGCCCTGCCGCAGAAATGGAACGAGCAAGTCATCATCGAGATGAACTGATCCCGATGCGGTAAACGGGATTACCCGTTGACATGGGCACGCCTGGTCCTGGCCAGGCGCGCCCATGCCATCCATCCACTGCCTGCGAGCCATTCATGTGAAACCTCTTTCCCGCGGTCAATGGCTGGCCCTGTTGTGCCTGCTGCCCTTTACGCTGTTTTTCATCGTGTTCCAGATCGCACCGCTGGCCTGGGTGGCGATTCACAGCCTGCAGTCCGACAACGGCTGGGGCCTGGACAACTTTGCCAAGGCATTCAACTCGCGTTTCTATCGCCAGGCCATGCAGTTCAGCCTGGAGATCAGTTTCTGGTCGAGCCTGTTCGGTATCCTCATCGCCACCCTGGGCGCCTGGTCGCTGCATCAGGTCGATTCACGGCTGCGCGACTTCGTCAGCGCGTTCGCCAACATGACCAGCAATTTTTCCGGGGTGCCGCTGGCGTTTGCCTTCATCATCCTGCTGGGCTTCAACGGCGCCCTGACCCTGATCCTCAAGCAGGCCGGGATCATCGATGACTTCAACCTGTACTCCAAGACCGGACTGATCCTGGTCTACACCTATTTCCAGATTCCGCTCGGTGTATTGCTGCTGTACCCGGCCTTCGACGCCTTGCGCGACGACTGGGCGGAGTCCGCCGCCTTGCTGGGCGCCAGCCCCTGGCAGTTCTGGCGGCACATCGGCCTGCCGGTGCTGACACCGGCGCTGCTGGGCACCTTTGTCATCCTGCTGGCCAACGCATTGGGCGCCTATGCCACGGTGTACGCGCTGACCACCGGCAACTTCAACGTCCTGCCGATCCGCATTGCAGCCATGGTGTCCGGCGACATCACCCTGGACCCGAACATGGCCAGCGCCCTGGCAATGATCCTGGTCGGGCTCATGACCCTGGTGACCGTGGTGCATCAGTGGCTGCTCAAGAGGAGCTACCATGTCGCGCGCTGAACGCCGCCCTGCCCCGCTCTATCACCGGCTGGTGGTCTGGCTGCTGTTTGCCATCCTGCTGCTGCCGCTGGTCGGCACCCTGCTGTATTCACTTTCCACCAGTTGGTCGGCCACCGTGCTGCCCAGCGGGCTGACCTTCAAGTGGTACCTGGCCCTGTGGAGCGATGCGCGCTTTCTCAGCGCCTTCGGCCAGTCGCTGCTGGTGTGCGTGGGGGCCCTGTTGCTGGCCGTGGTGCTGATCCTGCCCTTGTTGTTCGTGGTGCATTACCACTTCCCGCGCCTGGACGGGCTGATGAACATCCTGATCCTGCTGCCCTTCGCGGTGCCGCCGGTGGTGTCTTCGGTGGGCCTGTTGCAGCTCTACGGTTCCGGGCCCATGGCGATGGTCGGCACACCGTGGATCCTGATCGGTTGCTACTTCACCGTGGCCCTGCCGTTCATGTACCGCGCCATCACCAACAACCTGCAGGCCATCAATCTCGTCGACCTGATGGACGCCGCCCGCCTGCTGGGCGCCAGCACCTGGCAAGCCGCGTTCCTGGTGGTGCTGCCCAACCTGCGCAAGGGCCTGATGGTCGCCTTGCTGCTGTCGTTTTCGTTCCTGTTCGGCGAGTTCGTGTTCGCCAACCTGCTGGTCGGCACCCGTTACGAGACCTTGCAGGTGTACCTGAACAACATGCGCAACAGCAGCGGCCACTTCAACAGTGCACTGGTGATCTCCTATTTTCTCTTCGTACTGGTACTGACCTGGGTCGCCAATCGACTGAACAAGGACAAAGACTGAGATGAGCTTTATCAGTATCGAAAACCTGCAAAAGACCTACAGCGGCACCCCGGTGTTCAGTGACATCCAGTGCCATATCGCCAAGGGCGAATTCATCACCCTGCTGGGCCCGTCCGGCTGTGGCAAGTCGACCTTGCTACGCTGCATTGCCGGCCTGACCCCGGTGGACCAGGGACGCATCCTGCTCGATGGCCAGGACCTGGTTCCTTTAAGCCCGCAGAAACGCCAGATCGGCATGGTATTCCAGAGCTACGCGCTGTTTCCCAACATGACCGTGGCACAAAACGTCGCCTTCGGCCTGCGCATGCAGAAGGTCAGTGCGGCCGACAGCCAGCAACGGGTCGATGAGATGCTCAGGCTGGTCGAGCTGCAGGACTTTGCCAAGCGCTACCCGCACCAGTTGTCCGGCGGGCAATGCCAGCGCGTGGCCCTGGCCCGCTCGCTGGTCACCCGCCCACGTCTGCTGCTGCTCGATGAGCCGCTGTCGGCACTCGATGCCCGGATCCGCAAGCACCTGCGCGAACAGATCCGCGCCATCCAGCGCGAACTGGGCCTGACCACTATCTTCGTGACCCACGACCAGGAAGAGGCCCTGACGATGTCAGACCGCATCTTCCTGATGAACAAAGGGCGCATTGTCCAGAGCGGTGATGCCGAGACCCTCTACACCGCCCCGGTGGATGCCTTTGCGGCCGGCTTCATCGGCAACTACAACCTGCTGGAGGCCGACGTGGCCAGTCGCCTGCTGCAGCGCCCGGTCGCCAGCCGCATCGCCATCCGCCCGGAGGCCATCGAATTGCATGCCGAGGGCACGCTGCAGGGACGGATTCGCAGCCACAGCCTGCTGGGCAACGTGATCCGCTATCGGGTCGAGGCCAACGGCGTGGACCTTGTGGTCGACGTCCTGAACCGCTCGGCCGACGACCTGCGCGCCGAGGGCAGCCTGGTCAGCCTGAAGATCGAACCAACGGCCCTCTGCCCCGTAAGCTAAAGACGTGGCAAGCGGCAAGTTGATCGCATGGCTTTTGCTTTCACTTGCAGCTTGCGGCTTGTGACTTACCCCTTGAAACGAGCCGTTGCGTGCCCTCACCATGACCGCTTCGCTCAAACGCCTTGGGAGGCACGCATGCCCGTAGCAATTTTCGACCTGGACGAAACCCTGATCGATGGCGACTGCGCCACCTTGTGGTGCGAGCAGATGGGGCGGCTGGGCTGGGTCGACACGGCGTGGTTCATGCAACGCAACGATGAACTGATGACCGCCTACAGTGCCGGCGAGCTGGCCATGGAAGACTATATGGCCTTCAGCCTGGAGCCCATGATCGGGCGCACCCCGGAAGAAATCGAACACCTGGTCGGCCCCTGGGTCGAGGATGTGATCGAGCCGATCATTTTCAGCGATGCCTGCAAGGCCATCGCCGAACACCGCGCCAAGGGCGACCGGATCCTGGTGATCTCGGCTTCCGGCGAGCACCTGGTGCGCCCGATCGCCGAGCGCCTGGGCATCGATGAAGTGCTGGCCATCGATCTGGACGTGCAACACGGGGTGTACAGCGGCGCTACGGTCGGCGTGCTGACCTACCAGCAGGGCAAGGTGGCCCGTCTGCTGGAATGGCTGGACGCCGAAGGCGAAAACCTCGAAGGCGCCAGCTTCTACTCCGATTCACGCAACGACCTGCCGCTGCTGCTCAAGGTTGATCATCCGCAGGTGGTCAACCCTGATCCGGTGTTGCTGGCGCATGCCGAGCAGGCCGGATGGCCGGTGCATCGCTGGAAGTGACCGGCCAGTGAAGGGTCAGGCCAGGCTGGCGTCGATGACCACCACCAGCTTGCCGTTGACCTGATTGCCCTCCAGCGTCTCATAAGCCTCACTGGCCTGGTCCATCGGGAAGGTACGGGCCAGTTGCGGGTTGAGACGGCCTTCGCTGAACAGCGGCCATACATGCTGGCCCAGGTCGCTGAGCAGGTCGGCCTTGAACTGATCGTCGCGGCTGCGCAGGGTCGAGCCCAGCAACTGGATACGCTTGCCCAGCACCTGTGCCAGGTCGATCCCGGCCTGGCGCCCGCCCATCAGGCCAATCAGCACCCAGCGGCCGTCCTGGCCCAGCAGTTTGAGGTTGAGCGCGGCGTAGTCGTTGCCGCCGACCGGATCGAGTACCACATCGAAGGGGGCAAAGTCCTTGAGCGTTTCGAGGTTGTCGCTGCGCACCACTCCGCCCTGGGCACCCAGTTCGGTGCAGTACGCCAGGCGCTCGGCAGAGCCGACGCTGACCCAGACCGGGCTGCCAAAGGCCTTGCAGAGCTGAATGGCGGCTGAACCAACGCCACTTGCCCCGGCATGCAGCAAGACCTTTTCTCCAGGCTTGAGGCCGGCCAGTTGAAACAGGTTCAACCAGGCGGTGGCGTACACCTCGGGAATCGCGGCGGCCTGCTGCAGCGACAGGCCCTCGGGCACCGGCAACACATGCCGGGCATCGACCACCACTTCTTCAGCCATACCGCCGCCCGCCAGCAGGGCGCAGACCCTGTCGCCCTCTTTCCAGGCGGTGCCGGGCCCGACCTCGACGATCACACCCGAGCACTCCAGGCCCAGAAATTCACTCGCCCCCGGCGGCGGCGCATACTGGCCCGCACGCTGCAACAGGTCGGCGCGGTTGAGTCCCGCCGCTGCCACCTTGATACGAACCTGGCCGACATCCAGAGCCAGGCTCTGTGTCTGGACCCATTCCACATGTCCGTTAACGCCTTGCAATGCCTTCACGGTGCCTCCATAGTGAGTCAGGACTGAGCCCGCGGCTGCTGCCCCGGGCTTTTGCATTATGCGACCGGGTCCATGGAACCGGCGATCTCTAAGACGGCCTAATATGCGTGATCAATTGTCTCCGCGTCGAATCAGCATGAAGCATTTCTTCCCAAGCACCGCCCTCGCCCTGCTCATCGGCTTCAGCATTGTGCCGATGTCGGCCTGCACCTTTGCCGCCAACAGCTGGGACAAGCTTCAGCCCGATCGCGACGAGGTGGTTGCCAGCCTCAATGTCGTCGAACTGCTCAAGCGTCACCACTACAGCAAGCCGCCGCTGGACGACAAGCGCTCGGTCATCATCTACAACAGCTACCTCAAGCTGCTCGACCCGGCTCGCAGCTACTTCACGGCCAGCGATATCGCCGAGTTCGACAAGTGGCAGACCCAGTTCGACGACTTTCTCAAGAGCGGCGACCTGAACGCCGGCTTTACCATCTATAAACGCTACCTGGATCGCAGCAAGGCGCGCATGGACTTCGTCCTCGCCGAACTGGCCAAGGGCGTCGACAAGCTGAGCTTCACCGACAAGGAAACCTTGCTGGTTGATCGCAAGGAAGCCCCCTGGGCCAAGAACCAGGCCGAGCTGGACGACCTGTGGCGCAAGCGCGTCAAGGATGAAGTCCTGCGCCTGAAGATCGCTGGCAAAGAGCCCGCCAAGATCCAGGAACTGCTCACCAAGCGTTACAAGAATCAGTTGGGTCGCCTGAACCAGACCCGCGCCGAGGACATCTTCCAGGCGTACCTGAACTCCTTCGCCATGTCGTATGACCCGCACACCAACTACCTGTCGCCCGACAGCGCGGAAAACTTCGACATCAACATGAGCCTGTCGCTCGAAGGCATTGGCGCGGTGCTGCAAAGCGACAACGACAACGTCAAGGTCGTGCGCCTGGTACCGGCAGGCCCTGCGGCCAAGACCAAGCAGGTAGCGCCGGCCGACAAGATCGTCGGTGTGGCCCAGGGCGACAAGGAAATGGTCGACGTGATCGGCTGGCGCCTGGACGAAGTGGTCAAGCTGATCCGCGGGCCGAAGGGCTCGGTGGTGCGCCTTGAGGTCATCCCGGCCAGCAACGCTCCGAACGACCAGACCAGCAAGGTGGTGTCGATCACCCGTGAAGCGGTCAAGCTCGAAGAGCAGGCCGCCAAGAAGTCGATCCTGCACCTGAACCAGGACGGTCGCGACTACAAGCTGGGCGTGATCGAGATTCCGGCGTTCTACCTGGACTTCAAGGCCTACAAGGCGGGTGATCCGGAGTACAAGAGCACTACGCGCGACGTGAAGAAACTGCTCACCGAGTTGCAGGCCGAGAAAGTCGACGGCCTGGTGCTGGACCTGCGCAACAACGGCGGCGGCTCGTTGCAGGAAGCCACCGAACTCACCAGCCTGTTCATCGAGAAAGGCCCGACCGTGCTGGTGCGCAATGCCGACGGCAAGGTCGATGTGCTCGAGGACGAAGCCAAGAGCGTGTTCTACAAGGGCCCGATGGCCGTGCTGGTCAACCGCCTGTCGGCCTCGGCCTCGGAGATTTTCGCCGGCGCCATGCAGGACTACCACCGCGCCTTGATCGTGGGCGGCCAGACCTTTGGCAAGGGCACGGTGCAGACCATCCAGCCGCTCAATCATGGCGAGCTGAAACTGACCCTGGCCAAGTTCTACCGGGTTTCCGGCCAGAGCACCCAGCATCAGGGCGTAGTGCCTGACATCGCCTACCCGTCGCTGATCGACACCAAGGAAATCGGTGAAAGCGCCCTGCCCGAAGCCATGCCGTGGGACAGCATTCGTCCGGCCATTCGCCCGGCGAGCGATCCGTTCAAGCCGTTCCTGGCCCAACTGCAGGCCCGGCATGACCAGCGCAAGGTCAAGGATGCCGAGTTCGTGTTCATCGAAGATCGCCTGGCCCTTGCCCGTCAGTTGATGAACGAGAAAACCGTCAGCCTCAATGAAGCGGACCGTCGTGCCGAGCACACGGCCATCGAAAACAAGCAACTGGCGCTGGAAAACACCCGTCGCAAGGCCAAGGGTGAAGAGCCGCTCAAGGAGCTGAAAAAGGAAGACGAAGAAGCGTTGCCGGTGGAAGACGAGAAGACCAAGCCCGAAGACGACGCCTACCTGGCCGAGACCGGGCGCATTCTGCTCGACTACCTGGGGCTGAGCACTTCGGTCGCGAAAAAATGACCTGCCAATGACAATGGCAAACTGCCCATATTGTCATTAAACAGTCATGATTCTGTCGTGCAATAGGGCCAGGACGGCTTCACCGTCCTGGCCCTTCTTTTTGCCGTAGAGACCGCCATGACCGTGACCGAACAACTGAGCGCACTGAGCTCCATTCTGGCTCGCAGTGACCTGCACAGCTTGTTCCAGCCCATCGTCATGCTCTCGCAACGCCGCATCCTGGGCTATGAAGCTTTGACCCGCGGCCCCTCCAACAGCCCTTTGCATTCACCTGTCAGCCTGTTTGCCGTGGCCCGCCAGAGCGGGCGTCTCAGTGAGCTGGAGCTGGCCTGTCGCGACAGCGCCTGTCGACGCTTCAGCCAGCAGAAACTGCCAGGCAAACTGTTTCTCAATGTCTCGCCCGAATCATTGCTCGAAGTCTCACACCCGCCGGGCCGTACCCTGGAGATGCTGCAACGCTATGGCATTGCGCCTCAGGATGTGGTGATCGAGTTGACCGAACAGACCCCCACCGACGATTTTGAACTGCTGTACAAGGCGCTGCACCATTACCGCGACATGGGCTTTTCGATTGCGCTGGACGACCTGGGTGCGGGCTACTCAAGCCTGCGCCTGTGGTCTGAGCTGCGCCCGGACTATGTCAAGATCGACCGGCACTTCATCGATGGCATTCACCAGGACGCGGTCAAGCGCGAGTTCGTAGGGTCCATGCTGCACATGGCCAAGGCTTCACGGGCCATTGTGATCGCCGAAGGCATCGAGCTGGCCGAAGAGCTGGAAGTGTTGCTGGAAATGGGTGTCGACCTGGTCCAGGGCTATCTGCTGGCGCGCCCGCAGGAGCGCCCGCCCCGCGACATCAGCAGCATGCTGCCCAAGGCCGAAAGCATCAGCCTGCCCTTGAGCGAGGAAGCCGCCGACCTGAGTGCCCTGCTCAATCCGCAGCCGGCGATCAGCCAGAGCACCCACACCGCTCAGGTCCTCGAAGCCTTTCGCCTGCAAGCCAATCTCAACTCGGTGGCGGTGCTGGACGAGCAGTCACGCCCTTGTGGCATCGTGCATCGCCATTCGTTGTCCGAGGCGCTGCTCAAGCCCTTCGGCACCGAGCTGTTTGCGCGCAAGCCGATCAGCCGGTTGATGAGCGATGATTTTCTGGCCGTCGAGTTGAACCAGTCACTGCAACAGGTCAGCCGCTTGCTGACCAGCCGTGCGCGCCAGCGCATCGAGGAAGATTTCATTATTACCAGCAACGGCGTCTATGTGGGCCTGGGCCGGGTGATCGATGTGCTCAAGCTGATCACCGAGCTGAAAATCCAGCAGGCCCGTTATGCCAACCCGCTGACCCTGCTGCCTGGCAATGTGCCGATTCAGCAATGCCTGACCCGAGTGTTGCAACAACAGCGCGAGTCGATGGTGTGCTACGTCGACATCGACAGCTTCAAACCCTTCAACGACATCTATGGCTACGCCCGCGGCGACGAGGTGCTGCTGTGCCTGGCGCAGTGCCTGAACGACCGGATTGATCCCAGCCGTGATTTTGTCGGGCACATTGGCGGCGACGACTTTCTGATGGTGCTGGGCCCGGATGAGTGGGAAAGGCGCATTCAGACGCTGCTTGAGGACTTCCAGAACCAGTGCCGGCGCTTCTACCGCGCCGAGCATCTGGAAGCCGGGTGTTTCACCGCCCTGAATCGCCAGGGCCAGCGCCAGGAGTTTGCGCTGCTGTCGCTGTCGATCGGCGTGGTCCATCTGCGCAGCGACGCTTGTGAACGGGTCGATGCCAGCCAGGTGGCCGACCTGGCATCCCAGGCCAAGCACTACGCCAAGGACATCAGCGGCGCCAGCATCCACCTGATCGATACAGCGCTGACACAGTCCTGTCACACCGCCAAGGCTTTGTAGGAGCGCGCTTGCCCGCGACCGGCTGCGTAGCAGTCGTAAATTTGCAGCGTTTCATAGATTTTCAGATCGTAAATTTGTGGCGTTTCATCAATTTTGCGAGCGCTACGCACTCGGTCGCGGTGGTCCGGCATACCGGCAAGCGCGCTCCTACACACCCTACCCCACCTGCTGTTTTTCTTCCTCGACCGGATAGGCAAACTCAAACACCCGCACCACTTCCGAAGCATGCCAGGCCGCCGCGGCCGTGCCATCGGAAGGGCCATTGAAACGCCCAAGCCGCGTTACACACTCGAAAAACCCGGTGCGCGGCAATCGGCTGGCGCCCTGGCTGATGACCAGCGAGCTGCGCAGCGGCTGCTCGGCGCGGGCGTCCAGTACCGCGAGGTATTCCAGGGCAGCGGTCAGGGTCTGCATCGCCGGCGTGGGCAGTTGCAGGCGCTCCAGCAAGGCGCGATAAGTCAGCAGATGACGCTGCCGGCGCGCCATATCCAGTTCGTTGAGCAGGCTCTGCCACTGCTGCCGGCTGATACGCACGCTCATGACTCAGCCCGCCAGCCTGGCACCCCCAGGTTCCAGGCCAGGCTGCGCTTGATGGCTGCATCCGGCTCGCGCGTACCGCTTTCAATCAATTCAAGGTAAGCCGGGCTGATGCCCACTGAACGGGCGAGACCCGTCAGCTCCAGGCCCTTGGCCTGGCGCAGCGCACCCAATTGGTCAAAGCCTGGAAACTCCTCAGGCATCGGTTGCGCCTGGGCGGCAGCGGCCGGTTGTTTCTCCTTGAGGCCGGCGGCATTCAACAACGCCTGATATTGGGCCCAAGGCAGCACAGCGTACTCGGGTTCGCCGTCACGGGAGATGACCTGAAGATCCATACGACCCCCTCTGTAGGATGTGGGCTCATGTCGAGCAGGAATAATGACCGACATCTTAACAGCGGATGAACACAGATTGCCCACCTGCAAGGGTGCGGTGCAGCGCCACTCGCTTGGGCGTCCTCAGTTTTTGGCTTTTTCCTGCTCCAGCAAGGCCTCGGTCGGTGGCAGACGCTCGACAATCGCCAGTTTTTCAGGGGCCTGCTGCTCGCGCCAGGCACGGAAAGCGTCCAGTTCATCGGTCACTTGTTTCATGACCCAGGCCAGGACGGCAATGTCATCGAACATGCCCAACCCCGGAATGAAGTCGGGAATGGCGTCCAGCGGACTCAGGAAATACATCAGGCCGGCGACGATAAAAAGGATCGACTTGGGGCTGATGCTGCGGTATTCACCGCGCCAGTAGGCCAGGCACAAGGACTGCAGCAGGCGCAGGTCATCCTTGATACGCCCCAGCCGGCTGCCCTCGCTGGAACCCTTGCGGGCCACGGCAAACAGCAAGGCCGGCAGGCGCCCGGCCGCCAGCAGACGACGGGCGCCGGGCAGAAATCGAATGAAGGTCCAGGGTGCTTTCATCATCAGTCCCCAATGGACGCGCTCAGATACGGCCCTTGCCGTATGTCCGCGCTGTCCGGATATGAAGGTCAATGGCCGTCATGTTATCCACATAAATTGTGGATAACCTTGTGAACAGCCGCCGTTTTCACGCCTGAGCCCCCCGGTTTACGGGGCGCGCGCTTAAATCGGGCATTTTTTACTCACCTGAAAAATCCTGTGAAATCGTTGACTTAGAGCGCTTGAGGCGCTCCATCGTGCCGTTGGCACGTTTGCCGGACCTACAGGTGCAGGTTTCATGATACTGGGACTGTATGAACGCCAATGCGTTCGACCGGATACAAGAACGCCCTGTCGGGACAGGGCGTTCGGGTCAAAGCGCTAGATGTGCGTTCTGGCGTGTTACTTCTTGGCAGGTGCCTGGGCCGGCTCTGCTTCTTCTTCCTCGTCCATGGCGCCTGGCATACCAGGTGCAGGCACCGCAGCTGGATCCTTGATGCCCAGCAGTTCCAGGTCAAAGACCAGAACCGAGTTGGCCGGAATCAGCGGGCTCGGGCTCTGGGCACCGTAGGCCAGCTCGCTCGGGATGTAGAGCTTGACCTTCTCACCCACGTGCATCAGTTGCAGGCCTTCGACCCAGCCTGGAATCACGCCGCCGACCGGCAGGTCGATCGGGCTGCCACGCTCGACGGAGCTGTCGAAGACCTTGCCGTCGATCAGCTTGCCTTCATAGTGAACGGTCACGACATCAGACGGCTTGGGTTGCGCGCCGTCGGCTTTCTTGATGACTTCGTACTGCAGACCGGAAGCGGTGGTGGTGACGCCGGACTTCTTGGCGTTGTCGGCCAGGAATTTCTTGCCGGCAGCGGCGGCTTCTTCGCTCTGCTTGGCCAGACGCTCTTCGGCACGCTTTTGCAGCGCGGCGAAGGCTTCGATCAGTTCTTCGTCCTTGAGCTTCTGGTCTTTCTTGCCGATGGCGTCTTCGATGCCCAGGGCAACGGCCTTGGAGTCCAGGTCGTCCATACCTTCCTGCGCCAGGCTCTTGCCCATGTTCAGGCCGATGCCGTAGGACGCTTTCTGGGCCGGGGATTTCAGCTCGACAGTGCTGGCCTGCTTGTCACAACCTGCGAGTACCAGACCAACCAGGGCAATCGCCGCTGCCAACCGATGCTGTTTCATGCTGTTTCCTTGTTCATGCGCCGAAAGGGCAAACGAGTAAAGCCGCGAGCTTATCAGGCCGCCGCGATCAATGGCTACCGGGATCAGAGACCGAAAACCCCGATAAGTTCAGGTAAACAAAGGTATTCCCGGATCGGCTGCATGCCGTTCAGGGCCGGTTCAGATGTTGTCTGGCGATGTACTGACCGCCACTTGATCGAGCCTGGCGAAACGCGCCACCAGAAAGTCGATCAGGCACCGCACCCGCGCCGAGAGGTGCAATTGCTGTGGATACACGGCGTAGACGTCCGCGCGAGTCGGTGTCTGGTCCTCCAGCACCAGGCGCAGCCGGCCGCTGCGCACATATTTGGCGATGTCCCATTCGGCGCGCAACAAGATGCCATAACCTTCCAGCGCCCGGTTCAGCGCCACTTCGCCATCGTTGCAGCCCAATGCGCCTTGCACCTTGATGTTCTGCGTTCGGCCGCCGTGCGTGAAGCTCCACACGCCATGCGGGGTTTCGTTCTGACGCAGAAAGATACAGTTATGCTGCGCCAGATCGCCAAGGCGTTGCGGCGTACCGTGCTTTTCCAGGTACAGCGGTGAAGCACACAGCAGCCGGCGGTTGGAGGCGATCTTGCGCGCATGAAAGGCAGCATCGGGCAGCGTGCCGAAGCGAATACCCAGGTCAAAGCCATGGGCGGTCAGGTCCAGCGGGTGGTCACTGATCTCCAGTTGCACCTGCACCTGCGGGTACTGGCTGAAAAAGGCGGCCAGCGCCGGCCCGATGTGCCGTCGGCCAAAACCCAGCGAGGCATTGACCCGGATCAGCCCCTGCGGTGTGGCCTGTGCCTTGCTGACCAACTGCTCGACCTCATCGATCTGGGTCAGGATGCGTGCTGCATGGCTGAAATACAGTTCACCCTCGGTGGTCAGGCTCATGGAGCGGGTGGTGCGGTTGACCAGCCGGGCGCCCAGGCTGACCGTAGGCGCCGCTTCAGCGGCGAAGGCCACGACGCAGAAACGACGCCTGCTTCCCGGCTGAAGCGGGTCCTACAAAGGCGCCGGCCCGTCGCGCCGATCCTGGGCGGCCTGCAGCACCCGCAGCAGGTTTTCGCCCCAGATATTGGCCAGGTCCTGCTCGCTGTAGCCCGCCCGCAGCAGCCGCTCGCTGATGCGCGGCAGCAGGCTGACGTCTTCGAGCCCCGCGACTCCGCCACCACCGTCCCAATCGGCGCCGATACCAACGTGCTCGGGGCCGACAACGGCAAGGATGTGCAACAGGTGCTGCATGAACACGTCCAGGTCCGGCCGGGGTTGCGGATAGCGTTGCTTGACCGCTGCGATCTCGCCCTGCAACGCCTTGACCTCGACCGGGTTCAGGGCCGCCAGGTCGTGGTAGCGGGCGTACAGCGGTGCCAGGGCCTTTTGCCGCTGCGGGTTGGGCTTGAGCGGGATCAGGTAGTCGCCATAACTGTTGACCTGCACCACCCCGCCCTTGGCCGCCAACCGGCGCAGGCGCTCGTCGTCCAGGTTGCGCGGGTGTGGGCTGATCGCCTTGGCGCTGCTGTGCGAGGCGATGACCGGTGCCGTCGACAGCGCCAGCACCTGATCGAACACCGCATCGGAAGCGTGCGACACATCCAGCAGGATGCCCGCGCGGTTGGCCGCCACCACCAGGTCACGCCCCTTGGGACTCAGACCGTGCCACTCCGGCAAGGCCGTGGCCGAGTCGGCCATCTCGTTGGTGCTGAAGTGCACCAGGCCAAGCATGCGCAGGCCCTGACGGTAGTAGGTCTGCAACAGCGCCGGATCCGAACCCAGCGGGTCGGCGTTTTCCATGCTGATGAACACCACGCGCTTGCCGGCACTGGCGATGCGCCGGGCATCGGCCGGTGTCAGCGCCAACTCGAATTGATCCGGGGCACGGCTGATCAGGTCCTTGATGCGCGCCAGCACCGACAGTCCGTAGTGACTGGCGTAGGCGCGCCCGGCTTCGGTGCGCGGGCCTGGCGGGGTGTAGATCACCCAGAAGCCGCCATCGAGCCCGCCCTCGCGCATGCGCGGCAAGTCGACCTGGCTGCCGTCGTCCTTGCAGGTATGACGCACTAGCATGTCCCAGCCGGGGCGCAGGAAATTCATCGGAGTATCCAAGTGGCTGTCGAGCACCAGAAGGCGCTGATGCAAGGCCTGGGTCGCAGGGCTGACCTGCTCGTCGGCCTGCGCCTGGAAAGAGGTCAGAGCCAGGGCGAGCAGAACTGAACGCTTGAGTGGGGGCATGGCTTAGAACTCCGCGCTCAGGGTGGTCTGGAAGGTACGCGGCGAACCGGGCCGGTAGGATGCCGGGCCACTGACGGTGCTGAGCATGTAGCCCAAGTAGTCCTTGTCGAACAGGTTGTCGATGTTGAAACGCAGCTTGACGCTCTTGAGCGGGCCGTAATGCAGCGCGTCGCCGCCCAAATCGAGGTAGGCGTTGTACAACGTGTAGCCGGGCACCGATTCGGTATTGGTGAAGTTGCTGTAGCGCGAACCGATATGCCGGGCCGAGACGTTCAGCACCGCCCAGGGGCTGAACTCGTAAGTCACGCCGGCCTGGGCCAGCCAGCGCGGGCTGTCGGGGATTTCGTTGTCCTTGAGGGCAAAGCCTGCCGCATCATCGTCGAAACGCGCCACGTTGTAGCTGACACTGCCGTTGAGCACGACCTTGTTGGCCAGGATCGGCGGCTTCCATTGCCCGCTCAGCTCCGAGCCGTAGGCCGAGGCCTTGCCGACGTTCTGGTAGAAGGTCTCGGTGGTGCTGCTGCCGGGCACCATGGCGGCGAACGCTTGCAGGCGGTTGTCGAACTCGGTGCGGTACAGCGCCCAGGCGGCGTTGAACGTCGGCCGGTTGAAGCGGTAGCCGATTTCGTAGTTCTTCGAGGTCTCGGCAGCCGGGGCCGGCACGTTGGGGCTGGCTGCCCGGTAGACGTCATCGGCGCCGCGCGGCAGGGCGAGGTTTTCCGAATAGGAGGCAAACAGCTGTGAGTCGCCGGTCAAGTCATAGACCAGGCCGGCCTGGGGCAAGAAGTTATCGCGCCAGTTCGTGCCCAGCTTCGGCTGGCGGTTGGCAATGTAGTCGCCGGCGTTGCGGTAGCCTTGCACTTCATAATCAAGGTCCAGGCGCTTGACACCGAACTGCAGGCGCAGGCGGTCGTCCAGCAGTGTCCAGGTGTCCTTGAGATGCAGTTGCAGCGAGTCGCGGGTCGAGCTGAAGTCGCCTTGCAGATGCACCGGCTCGTTGAGTAGACGATAACCGGCCGGGCTGCCATCGGTCAGGTTGTAACGGGCCTGCAAGCGATTGAACACGTCCTTTTCGGCCCAGATGCCGGCTTCGATGGCGTGCTGGCCGACGCGCCAGGTGAAGTTCGTGGTGGCGCCGTAGCGATGCCCGCTCAGGGCGGACAACCCATACTGGATGCCGCGCGGTGCGCTCAGGCCGGGCACGGTGGCCACCTGGGCGGTGTGCAAGGCCAACGAGGTGCCGTAGGCCTCAGGCGACACACCAAAGCCTTGCTTGTCTTCGTAATAAACGCTGGTGGTGTTGTCCAGGTTGTCATTGAGCGCAAAGCGCCCGCTCAGGCTGTACAGCGTGTCGCGGCGCTGATTGATCGCGGTCTTGTAGAACTGGTTGTAGCCGGCGTTACTGTATTGCACCCCGGCGACCGTGGGGGTCAGATCCGGCACTGTGCCGAGGTAGGCAAAGTCACGTCCCGAGCGGCCAAAGGCATCCCCTGCCATACCCTGGTACTGGACCTGAGTGATCGAGGGCGAGTCGTAGTCGAAGAAATCGTTATGCACCACACGAAACTGGAGGTCGTTATCGTCGCCAAATTGATAACGCACCTTGCCTTCCAGGTGCTCGCGGTCAATGGTGCCCGGTCCGCGCCACAAGTCGCCGTCGATCTTGGAGCGGCTGAAATAGGCCGACAGGCCGTTGTACTCACCGGTGTTGACCTTGAAGAAACTGCGTCGCAGGCTGTCGCTGCCCAACGTGTAGGACGTGCTGATACCCGCCTTCTGGCCGGGATTGACCGACACATAATCCACGTACGGACCCAGCGAGGTGTAGCCAGGCTGCGAGACATCGCCAGCCCCGGTCGAGGCGGTCACCCGCTCGGTGTTTTCGTTGTCGACGTAGCGATAGATGGGGCTGCCGCCGAATTGGTCGCTGCGCCCCAGTGGCACGCCGTCGATGGAAAAGCCGATCTGCTGAAAATTGAAGGCCCGTACGAACACTGAGTTGCCGAACTCATATAACCCCAGCGCGTCATTGACCTGCACGTTGAAGCCCGGCAGTGATTCGAGCATTTTCAGCCCGGAGGTGCCGGCCGGTGCTGAAAGCAGTGCCTGGTGCGAGATAGACACCGTATTGCTGATCCGGTCGGTGCCAATGGCCTCATCGGCCTCGGTCACCCGGGCACCGACCACCTGGACTTTTTGCAGTTGCGGATCGGTGCGTCTTTGCACGTCTTCGGCCCAGGCTGTTTCAGCGCTCAGGCCCAGCCATAACAGATTGCCCAACCAGAACCTGGTCTGTATTGCGGTGTTCATCGTTCGTCCTTATCGGCTTTTCGCGGGCGCACGAACCCGTGCCGGGACAGCGGCCAGTGCAGGCCAGCGTCCCGGAGTCCAAATTAATGAGGTTGAGAAAATGGTCAGCGGCGCCAAGGCCGCCGTTCAGCCGATCGCGTCAGGCGGTCCTGGCGGCAATGGCCTCGACTTCGATCAGCGCACCGGGCAATGGCAGGCCAGCCACCTGCAAGGCGGTGCGCGTCGGTGTTTCGGGCTGTTGTTCAGTGCCGAAAAATTGCGTGTAGCCAGCCTGCAGGCCGGCAAAGTCCAGGCGGCCGCCGGTGGCCTCGGTGCCCAGCAGGAAAACCTTCAGCGACACGATATCGCCCAGGTCCAGGTCTTGCTGGCGCAGGATGGCGCGCAGTTTGTTGAACACCGAAACCGTCTGCACCTCGGTGTTGCCATAAGCCGCCTGCGTCCCGGGCGGCGCGCTCGGGTCGGCCACATCCGGCAAGGTGCCGCTGATGAACACCAGGCTGGTCGAGGCCGGCACGGTCACGGTTTGCGAGATGGGAAAGGTTCCTGCGCGGGTGCGTTGAATGCTGTCGCTCATGGTGATGTTCCTTGAAAGTCGCGCCGCATCACGGCGTTCGGTTGAGGGGTGCAGTGCAAAGGCCAGCCTGGACCGCCTGACGCTGGGCGATGATCTGCTCGGCCAGCAGGCCGATCACATGGCGCGCCGAGTTGGCCGCCGATTCCTGCCAGATGCCGACACCGCTTTGCACCAGCCCGTCGCCGGCCAAATACACCCGGCCGTGAGGTTTTTCGAGCAAGGCGCTGTCGAGGGCGGGAAAACGATCACGCGCCAGCCACGGCCCTTCACTGAACCGTATCTGCTCCCACGACACGGCCAGCGGGTGGCGCAGGTACTGCGAATAGCCAGGGTGCAACAGCTCGACCGCGTCTCTGGAGGCCTGGTATTGCGTCGCCAGTGGCTGCCGGCCAAATTCGCGGGCGTCGTCGCTGGTGAGGTAACCGGCCACCAGCAGGCCGTTGCGGGTGTTCAAGTCGTTGCTCGGGTACCAGAGCAGTCGCGCCGGGTGCTCGACCCAGGACAGGCCGCCATAAATGCGGTAGTCGCTTTCCCAGAAACGCGGTGACTGCCAGGCCACCTTGGTGGCCTGGCCATTGGGGACACGCTGCAAGGCGGCCTTGACCGGCTCGCTGAAGTCGGTATCAAGCCGCGCCAGCAGCGGCAGCGGCACGGTGGAAATCAGGTAGTCGGCACGCACCACCTGCTCCAGACCGCAGGCGTGGTCGTGATAGGTCACCGCCACGCCGTCGTCGCGCTGGCGCAGGCTGCGCACCTCGGCGCCCAGCTGCACATGATCGCGAACCCGCTGGTAGAAGGCATCAGTGATCCGGTCCATACCGCCGACCGGCTGGAACATGGTCGCCGAGAACTCGGGAAACTCACTGTGCAGCAAGGCGCCCCACAACTCCGGATGCAGTAACCGGTCAAGGCTTAACGGCGTCAGGCTGCCCGGCAAGGCACCGGGGTGCCGCTGCGACTCCCGGTGACCGGCGCGCAGGCTGCCTTCATAGGCCAGTTCCTGGGACAGGTCACCGTAGACCTGTAGAAACGCCAGCAACCGGGTGCGCTCCTCGTGGCTCAATACATCATCCAGCGCATCGCGCCTGACCGCCGTGGCCAGCAGGCCGGCCAGGTGCCCACGGGTGTCGTTGACGGCCTGGCCGACGGTGAACGCCGGCTGTTGCAGGTCCGGCCTGACCTGGGCGCCATGGCTGCTGTTGACCAGCACTTCCAGCGGTACGCCCAGCTCGCTGCAATAGTCGAGCAAGGTGCGATGCTGGCTGGGAATACGCGCAGGCCCGGCATTGAAATATAAGCCAGGGTCAAGCCGCGCGGTCTGGCTGCGACCGTCGAGGTAGTCGACCCGGTCGCCATCGCGCAGCGTCCAGGTCCGCCCACCCACGCGCTGGCGGGCCTCCAGCACCTGCACCTTGAACCCTGCGCGGGTCAGTTCCAGTGCCGAGACCAGCCCGGCGATACCAGCGCCCAGAACCAGCACGCTGGCGCCCTGCCCGGTGTTGGCGGCCAGCTTGAGCGGTTGCGGGCGACGGTGTGCAGAAGGCCCAAGGCCCAGTGCGGCCAGCGCCCCGGTCACTGCGCCCTCGCCGCCAACGGTGGCGAGGGTCGACAGGGCTTCACGTCGTGTCAGTGTCATGTCCGTTCTCCTGGGTCAGTCCGGCAGGCCCGGTGGGTTGATCTGCGAGCGGGCGATGCGCTCGACATCCAGCCCCCAGCGCTGCAGCACCTGGGTGTATTGACCGCCCTCGATCACCCCTTGCAGGGCGGTATGAACGGGCGTGATCAGGCCGTTGTCCTTGCGGGTGGTCACGGCGATGTCGGCCTGCAAGGGCCAGCCGCCGTTGACCACCCCGACCCGACGTGTGCCGCCGGTCAGGGCGGCGGCATAGGCTGCGGTGGCGTTGGGCCCGAAGGTGGCATCGGAACGCCCGGACTGCACCGCCAGTTGCGCCGAGGCGTTGTCGTCGTAGTACTGCAGCAAGGCCGGCTTGAGCCCGGCCTTTTCATTGGCCTGGTTCCAGGCCAGCAGGACCTTCTCCTGATTGGTGCCGGAGCCGACGATGATCTTCAGCCCCGCAATATCGGGGGCTGCGTTGATGGCCTGGATCGGGCTGGTGCTCTTGACGTAGAACCCCAGCACGTCCTGGCGGTAGGTGGCGAAATCGAAACGCTTCTTGCGCGCCTCGGTGACGGTCACGTTGCTGATCACGACGTCGTACTTGCCGGAGCTGACGCCCAGCGGCCAGTCCTCCCAACTGCTTTGCACGACATTGAGCTGCAGGCCCAGACTGTCAGCGATCAATTGCGCAGTGTCGGCCTCGCTGCCGATGGTGGTCTTGTCGTCACTGGCCAGCAACGCCAGTGGCGGGTTGGAGGCGCCAGACACCGCCACGGTGAACTTGCCCGGCTGGGCGAACCTGAAACCGGCCGGGATCTGCGCGATGGCCGCCTCGTTGCGCGGCGCACGAATGCGCTCACGCTCGGCGCTGAGGTCGAACTTCACAACCTTGACATCGGCCGGGCCTGGGTCAGCCACGGCCAACTGGCCGAGGCTGACGGCCAGCGCCAGCAAAGTGATACGGGTGGTATTAACAAGCATCATCGATGGACTCCCTGTGCATCCGGATTCATAAGACCTTGCCGAAAAACGCGGCGGTGCGCGGGTGGCGCGGATGGTTGAAAATCTGCTGCGGCGGCCCCTGCTCGACCAGCCGGCCTTCGCACAGGAACACCACATGGTCGGCCACTTCACGGGCGAAACCGATCTCGTGGGTCACCACCACCAGGGTCACGCCCAGTCGGGCCAGGCCCTTGATCACGTCCAGCACTTCTCCGACCAACTCGGGGTCCAGGGCCGAGGTCGGCTCGTCGAACAGCAGGACCTTGGGCTCCAGCGCCAGGGCCCGGGCAATCGCCACGCGCTGTTGCTGGCCACCGGACAATTCCCGGGGGTAGGCATCCGCCTTGTCGGCCAGGCCCACACGGGCCAGCAGCTCCAGCGCCCTGCCCGCTGCCTGTGGCTTGCTCCAGCGCTTGTGGGCCAGCGGCGCCTCGGCGATGTTTTGCGCAGCGGTCAGGTGCGGGAACAGGTTGAAGTTCTGGAACACAAAGCCCACCTCGGCCCGGCGCTTGAGGACTTCACGCTCCTTGAGTTCGTACAGAAGCTCGCCCTTGCGTCGGTAGCCAACGTACTCGCCATCGATGGTGATCAGCCCGTGGTCGATCTTTTCCAGGTGGTTGATGGTGCGCAGCAGGGTTGACTTGCCCGAGCCGGAAGGCCCGAGAATGACCGTGACCTTGCCCGGCTCGATGTCCAGGTCGATGCCCTTGAGCACCTCATGCTGGCCGTAACGCTTGCCCACGCCCTGGATACGGATATGGCCTGCCGGCCGTGCAGCATTGGCTTCAGCCATGACGACGCACCTCGATCCAGTGCTGCACGCGCTGCAGCGGTGTCGGTGGCAAGACCCGGCTGGTACCGCGGGCGAAATAACGCTCGACGTAGTACTGCAGGAGGGTCAGCACACTGGTGATGATCAGGTACCAGACCGTGGCCACGATCAGCAGCGGGATCACGGCCTGGGTGCGGTTGTAGATGACCTGCACGGTGTAGAACAGCTCGGGCAGTGCCAGCACGTAGACGATCGAGGTGCCCTTGACCAGGCCGATGATCTCGTTGAAACCCGACGGCAGGATCGAACGCAGCGCCTGCGGCAGGATGATGCGCACGATGCGTCGGTGGGTCGGCAAACCCAGCGCGGCGGCGGCTTCATGCTGACCCTGGTCGACACCCAGGATGCCGCCGCGAATGATCTCGGCGGTGTAGGCCGCCTGCATCAATGACAGGCCCAGCACCGCCACGGTGAACTGGCTGAGTACATCCACCGTTGACCATTCGGCCAGGACCCAACCGGTGAACGGCACACCGAGCACGATGTGGTCGTAGAGGTAGGCGAAGTTGTAGAGGATGATCAGCACCAGCAGCGCCGGCAGCGACCGAAAGAACCAGATATAGCCCCAGGCCAGCGACGCCAGCAGCGGCGATTTCGACAACCGCGCCAGCGCCAGCGCAGTGCCGAGCACAATGCTGAACACCGTGCCCAGCAGGGTCAACAGCAAGGTCTGGCCCAGGCCGCGCAGCACCGACGGCGCCAGGAACCATTCGGCGAACACGCCCCACTCCCAGCGTGGGTTGGTCAGCAGCGAATGACCCAGGGTCAGCAGCACCAGGACGGCGAACGCGGTGCCGACCCAGCGCCACGGATGGCGCGTCGGCACTACCCGCAGCACCTGGACAGGCGCCTGCCGACGCGGGGCGGTGGCGGTGGTGTAATCCTTGACCTCGTGGTGCAGATCGAAGGGTTTGGCGATGGTCGGCATGTGATATTCCTTGCAGGCAGAGACGTGTGTCGTGATCAACCGCACGGGCGGGTCAGAAGGCGTAGCTCAGGCGCGTGTAGTAGTAGCCACCGGTAAAGCCGTACGGCGAATAGGTGCCGTAGCTGCTGACCATGGTGCTGCTGGGCACACCTTGTTTTTCGGGATAAAGGTCGAACAGGTTCTTGGCGCCGATGGCCAGGTTCAGGTCGCGGGTAATGTCGTAGCCCACGTCCAGGTCGGTGATCCAGCGGGCCTGGTAGGTGCGATCCAGCGAGCGGTCGCTGGCGGTATTGACCTCGGTGTACTTGCCGTAGCGAGTCAGGGTCAGGTTGACGTTGAAGCGGTCGATCTTCCAGTCGCCGCTGAGGATGAACTTGGTGGCGGGCTGCACGCCGTCGATCACGTTGCGCGCCTTGCGGTCCATCAGCGCGTAGTCGGTGCCCAGGATGGTGGTGGAGTTCTTGTAGTTGAGGATCTCGGTGTCGTTGTAGTTGAACGCCGCCGTCCAGCGCAGCGAGCCGAAGCCGTCGAGGTCCTGGAGGTAGTTGCCGACCAGGTCGACGCCTTGGGTGCGGGTGTCGGCGCCATTGATGAAGTACTGCCCGCCCGAGGTCGAATCGATGCCATTGCCCAGCAGCACCTGGGTGACTTCGCTGCCCAGCAAGGTGTTGGTCAGGGTGATGCGGTCACGCAGGTTGATCACATAGGCATCGACGGTCAGGCTCAGGCGCTCGCTGGGCGTCAAGGCAAAGCCCAGGCTGAAGTTGGTCGAGCGCTCCGGCTTGAGCGATTCGGCGCCCAGCGCCTTGGCCGCGCCCGAATCCACCGGCAGCACGCCATAGTTGATCGACTGGTAGACGCCATCGACCACGCCATAGGTGGTCGAGCGGGCACTGAACAGGCTGTTGGCCAGGGACGGCGCCCGAAAGCCGTTGCTCACCGTGGCACGTACGGCAAACTGTGGCGTGAATTCATAGCGGGTGGTCAGCTTGCCGCTGCGGGTGGCGCCCACGCCCTGGTTGTAATGCTCGTAGCGCAGCGCCGTGCCTACGTACCACTGCGGCAACGGGTTGAACCCTACGTCGATGTAGCTGGCCAGGCTGTTGCGGGTAGCCTTGTCGGTCTGGTCGGGGGCAATACCGTTGGTGACCTGCGCGCCGGAGGCCGCGCAGTTGCCCGCCGCCAGGCAATAACCACCGTTGGCCCAGGACGCCCAGTCGCCCTCCTCGACCTCATAGCCATCACGGCGATGCTCGAACCCCAGCGACACATCCAGCGGCTTGCTCAGGCCGACATCGAAACCGCGTTTGAAATCCAGGTTGGTAGTCAGCTCGCTGGCGATCCAGGTGCCGGACTTGAATGAATTGGGCGTGGCCTCGCCCAGCGACGGGTTCTGGTTGTGCCAGGTGCCCTGTTCGGCATCGTTACGGCCATAGGTGGTCGACAAATCCCAGTCCCAGGCACCGACCTGGCCCTTGCCGCCGAAAGCGGCCTGGAAGTCTTCTTCGTCGATGTACCAGGTGGGCGTGTAGCCGCCCGGGTAACCATTGGGGCCAGTGCGAATGGTGTTGACGATGGTCGGCAGGCGAAAATTCTGGCCTTGCTCGTATTTGCGCCGGGACCAGGTGCTGAACGAGTACAGGGTCAGGTCGTCGCCAACCGGCAGTTCGGCGTTGTAGGCCAGGTTGAGCAGGTTGTTCTTCGGCGTGCCGTAACCGCCATAGGTCGATTTGCCCGCCAGGTCATAGGCCTGCGCATAGGTGTAGCCATTGTCGCTGGCCTTGTTGTCGTCGTTCTGGCTGCGCGCATCAAGGGCCAGTTGCAGGATACCGCCGCTACCCATCTCGAAGCCCTTGTTCAGGCTCTGCTGCACGGTCTGCTTCTTGCCGTCGTAGCCGATGCCGGCATGGGTGATGGACGTACCGCTGGTGTCGGCCTTGAGGATGATATTGATCACCCCGGCAATCGCGTCCGAGCCATATTGCGCCGCGGCACCGTCGCGCAGCACCTCGACGTGGTCGATGGCGCTGATGGGGATCAGGTCAAGGTCCGCGGGCGCTGCGCCGGTGTTGATACCGTTGATGTTCAACGTCGCGCTGGTGTGGCGGCGCTTGCCGTTGACCAGCACCAGCACCTCGGAGGCCGGCAGGCCGCGCAGGTTGGGGGCCTTGACCATGCCGCTGGCATCGGAGCCGGTCTTTTCCGGCAGGGTCAGCGACGGGATTACCGCACTCAGGGCTTCCATCAGGCCGGGCTTGCCGGTTTCCTGCAATTGCCTGGCGCCCACTACATCAATCGGCACCGGGCTGCTGGTCACCGTGCGCTGCTCAGCACCGCGGTTGCCGGTCACCACCACGGTCGACAGGGTGTCGGCCTGGCTACGGGGCGCAAGTGCCGGGTCATCGGCCTGCACGGCACCGGCCCAAAACAGCCCGGCAATGGCCAGCCCCAACGGGACGGGTGCGAATGTAGGGCGGCTTTCTTGCGCACCTTTGCCTTGAATCACAGGCTCCATGGTCACTCCAGAACGAATGGCATGCGCCATCCGTGTCGCCAGACGGCGCAGTCGGGTACGTACGCCATCATCGGGATGACGCGTTATAAAAAGGAGGAGACAGATGGCCGTGCTGCGCGCCGCCGTGGACGGCAAGACACGCGCAGGCAGACCTCAGCCGTTCAGGCCGGGCGGCGCAAGACAAAAGGGCGTGGGCGGGTACTTCTGGACAGGCCGTGTGGGCAGACGGCGCAGGCTATGCAGATCGCAGGACTGGGTGTGCGACATGGGGAGATTCCCTTCCAACATTCCTGCTCAGGGATCCTGTGGGATCACCCTGGCAACCTGCACAGCCTCAGGCGTCTGGCCTGGGATGCGAAGGTCTGCGATGCAGGCGCTTCTTCACATTGGGACCATCCTGGGTGCGGGGGTAGGCTGTTGAAAGCAAACATAACGGAATTTATAACGGTCAGATAATTCTATTTGGCTATATCCAAATATGAATAAAACTTATCTAAACCTGCGCCCTGGATTCACCGAAGGTATAAACAGCCAGGTATAGGATCTGGTGAAGGGATGAATGACGGCAAACAAGCCGTCTTCACCCTGCAGAAAGCAAAAAAGCGACCCTAAGGTCGCTTTCTTGTTTGGCTCAGATCGTTCAGTGAACCTGAGCTGAAGATGGCGCAGCGGACGGGACTCGAACCCGCGACCCCCGGCGTGACAGGCCGGTATTCTAACCGACTGAACTACCGCTGCGCATTGCACTGAGATTGGTGGGTGATGACGGGATCGAACCGCCGACCCTCTGCTTGTAAGGCAGATGCTCTCCCGGCTGAGCTAATCACCCTTTGTCTCTCGGTGCGGCGCGCATTCTATGGCGTGCTGGCGGCAATAGCAAGCTTTTGTAACATCAACGTTTACGTATTGTTGCGGACACAGCGCCCAAGGGGCCGGTATAGAGCGAATCCATGACAAGCGGCTAATCCATAGCACGATGAATCTGCACGTTATCGGGTATTTGATAAAAGACGGGCCGCATGCAGACAAGCGACCCGCCGGGATACACTCATCAACCCGGCCTGGCTTGCGAGGAAGACCCCATGAAGCTGGTGGTTCATAGCTATTGCCTCAGAGGCGCACGCCAGGAGCCTTTGCTGCCTTCTGTCAGCCTGAGCCCCGCCTCATCGACCTTGACGGTGACCGAGCTTATCGGCCTGGCCGTTGCCGAACAGATCACCTTGCTGTCAGCCCAACATGTCGCGCAACAAGCCTCGCTGCGTGAAGTACTTGACCGCCAGTACCTGAGCGAGCGGGACATCGTTCAGCAAGCCGGTGAAGGCGTGATTGCCATGCCCCAGGCAAGCCTCCCTCCAGCACTGGACGTTAGCGTTGAAATCAGACGTGCCTTGAAGGGCTTTGAAACCCGCGCTTTTCGCATTCTGCACAACGGCGTCATGCTGCAACGGCTCGATGAGTCAATCGAGCTGAGCCCGACCTCCACGCTTGCCTTTATCCGCCTGGTGCCGCTGATGGGCGGCTGATTCTCATCGTTCTCTTTCCCGGATGCCCTCATGCAATCACGCCGTCCCGTGCCTGAACAAGCCACACGCCTTGCAGCGCTGCGCGCCTTCTGCGAACACGCGCTGGATAATGACCCCGAACTCGCAGGCCATGACAACGGCGAGCCCGGCTTCTGGAACGGCGTCGATTTGCTGCGCATCGCCACTGACTGGGTCAGGCAGCAGCCCGGGGAAGGCCCCAGGGCACTGACAGAGGGTTTTGTCTTTCCCACCGTCTGGGACGATCTGGAGGATCGCCGCGATCAACAGCGTCATGAGCTGCAGTACCGACTCTGCGATGCCTGGATCACCGCCCACCCGGATGCCTATGCGCAAGAGCAGATCGGCGCTCGATTGCAGCACATGCTGCAATACGCGTTCGAGGACAGTGATTATCCATTGCCCACGGACGAAGACGGCCCGGCCTGTTACCGCCGGCGCCACGACCAGGCCTGGGCCTTTCCTGATGTCGAGGACTGTATCAGGCGCCTGAGTCATTACCCGCCCACCCCGGCCTGGCAGACCCTGGCCGGATGGTTGCTGGACGGCCGCTGGAACCGCGAGCAGCCGCTGTCCTCACCCCATGACGCACCCCGGAAAATCGCCGACGCCTATGTCTACGCCTACCAGGACATCGGCCGCA
Organism: Pseudomonas ovata; assembly: GCF_003131185.1. GTDB lineage: Bacteria > Pseudomonadota > Gammaproteobacteria > Pseudomonadales > Pseudomonadaceae > Aquipseudomonas > Aquipseudomonas ovata. The sequence continues at coordinate 34,123 of NZ_QFFU01000026.1, forward strand.
TCGCGGCGGCCCTGCTGCAAGCCGGCGGCCTTGATTACCCGCGTTTTGTGCGGGCCGCCGACACCTGGGGCCGCGCCATGATGGCCTGTTCGGACGACACCGGGCTGGCCAGCGACGACGTTGACCTGGATCGGTATGCCGATGAGGCATGCGAGGAGGACGATGATGAACACCCCACCGACGAAGACATTGATGATCAACCGCCACAACAGGATGCCTCTGCCGCTGAAGCCACCACGGCCGTGCCACCGGAACTGATTGATTTCACCGTTCGCTATGTCGAGGCGGCCCTGGCCGCCTTGCCCGATAACGCCGCAAGGCTGGCAGACACCTTCCGTTTGGTAGAGGTGTTCCAGCCGCGCTGGCTGCTGCAGGCGCTGGCAGTTATCGAACGTATGGGCATGACGCCGGATCACTTCCATGACAGCTTCGGTGATACAGCCGCGGTGCTTGAGCGCTTCCTGCGGCTTGAGCAATTGCCCGGTAGCCCGTCAGCAGAACTGCTTACAGCACTGAGCGACTTTTCCAGAAATACCCTGCTGACCGCACTGCCCTACGCCGGCAAGGCCAGCCCGGTGCTGCTCGACGCGCTCGGCTGGAATGACCTGCAAGCCTTTCAGCAGCAATACCTGGAGATTGCCCTGGCGCCCCGCTCCGGCTGGGGCACTGACCTGCCCAATACACTGGATGAAACCGTGGGGGTGGTGGATCGTGACCGGCTGGACCAGGCACTGGCCGACGCCGACCCGGACCATCTGCGCGCTTACCTGGCAGCACTCGAACCCTCGCCCTGGGCGTTTCCCCAGACACGCCTGCTGCTCGACGCCTACCGGGGAATCGGCCGACCGGCGCTGGAAAAAAAGCTGGCCCGTCATGCCCAGGCGGCCATGCGCATTTATGGCGTGCTGCCCGCCACCGATGTGGACGACGTTCGTCAGCGCTACCTGATGCTGAAAAAACTGCACAAGGAGGTGTGCAAGTACGGTGCCGAACGACAGGCCAATTCCCATGCGGCCATACAGGCCGGTCTGGAAAACCTGGCGCGTGTCGCCGGTTACCCTTCGGCCATTCGCCTGGAATGGGCGATGGAATCGCAGATCGCTGAATCAGCCGTGACCGCCGCCACTCTGGAGGGCTATGACGTCACGTTGGTGATCGACGGTCTGTCGCCGACGCTGCACATCAGCAAAGCGGGAAAAACGCTCAAGAGCGCACCGCCTGCGCTGCGCAAAAACGTCGACTTCATGGCCTTGAAAACGCAGCAGAGCCAGCTCAAGGAACAGATCGCCCGCTTCTGCCGCACCCTGGAAGCGATGATGAGCAGCGGCGAAGCCCTGGCCCTGGTCGACCTTGAGCCGCTGTTGAACCTGCCTGCCGTTCGCCTGCTGCTGGAACAACTGATCGTGCAGGCCGACGACACGGTGCTGGGCTGGCTCGATGCCACCACGCTGGCGGTGACTGACCTCGAAGGCCGCCAGCACGTCATTGAACAGCAGCTGCGCATTGCCCACCCGTTTCACCTGTTCACGGCAGGACAGCTGTCGGCCTGGCAGAAAGAGGTGGTCAGCCACCGTCGCGTACAACCGTTCAAGCAGGCCTTTCGCGAGCTGTACCTGCTGACCCCGGCCGAGCGCGATACCGCCCTGTGGTCCAGCCGGTTTGCCGGCCACCGCCTCAAAGGCAAGGTCGCCGCCCGGTTGTTGCAGGCGCGCCACTGGTCGACCTCAAACGTCGAGGATGTCCATTATTCGAGCAAGCAACACGGTATCGAGGCCCGGTTCGACTTTCTGGAGACCGGCCATTACCTCTCGGAAACCGAACACCTTGTCTTCGACACCATTGCATTCCAGCGCAACGGCGACGCCCTGCCGCTTGAGCAGGTCCCGCCGCTGCTGTTCTCGGAAGTCATGCGTGACGCCGACCTGCTGGTGTCGGTGGCCCACGCCGCCGACGGCTACAGCACCAGCCAGGAAACCCTGCAACGACGCGCCGAACTGGTCGGTGAACTGATTGCCGGGCTGGGGCTGCAAAACGTCCGGTGCGAGGGGCATTTCCTGCACATTACCGGCCAGCGTGCGAATTACCGCCTTCACCTGGGCAGCGCGGTCATCCATATCGAGCCGGGCAACTATTTGTGCATCGTGCCCGCCGGCAGCCAGCCCACGGCGCTCTACCTGCCGTTCGCCGACACCGACCAGAAAATGGCCGAGGTGCTGAGCAAGCTGTTCCTGTTGCTGGACGACATGAACATCACCGACAGCCTGATCCTGGAACAGATACAACGCGGCAGTTGATGGCGGTTTTGTTCAACGGTGCGGTTGCCGCCGAGCCTTGGGCGGCGCCGCAAAAGCGACGCTCAAGCCACTTCGCGTCGCCGATCCTCCCTGGGGCATCTGGCAAACCGCGCCCGGTAACGGCGGGTGAAATACGACGGCGATTCAAACCCGCAGGCAATGCTGACCTCCAGCACGCTCATGTCGCTCTGGCGCAGCAATTGCCGGGCTTTTTCCAGGCGCAGCCCCAGGTAGAAATTGCTCGGTGTGTCGTTCAGGTGCAAGCGGAACAAGCGCTCCAGCTGGCGCCGGGTGACCTTGATCGTCTCGGCCAGCACCAGGGTGCTCAGCGGGGGTTCGGTGTGTTGCTCCATCTCGCCGATCACCTGCACCAGTTTCTTGTTGTTGATGCCGTAGCGCGTGGCGATCTGCATGCGCTGGTGATCCTTGCGCGGACGGATGCGGCCGAGCACGAACTGTTCGGAGACCTGGATGGCCAGGTCCGGGCCATGCGCCTGGGCGATCAGGTCGAGCATCAGGTCGATGGACGCGGTGCCACCGGCACAGGTGATACGGCGGCGGTCGATCTCGAACAGTTCCTGGGTCACCGTCAGCTGTGGGTAGGATTCCTTGAAGGCGTCGATGGCTTCCCAGTGCAAGGTCAGGCGATGGCCGTCGAGCAGGCCCGCCTCGGCCAGTACACAGGCGCCGGTGTCAATGGCACCGAGGGTCACGCCCTCGTGATCGAGGCGACGCAGCCAGTGCTGTAGCGCAGGCGTGACGGACTGCAAGGGTTCGAAACCGGCAACCACCAGCAGGGTCGCGCCTTTTTTCAACGGTTCCAGCGCGGCATCGGCGTTGACCGACATGCCATTGCTCGCCAGTACCGCACCGCCGTCGGCGCTCAACACCTGCCAGCGATACAACTCGCCACGAAAGCGGTTGGCCACCCGCAACGGTTCCAGCGCGGAGATGAAACCAATGGCCGAAAACCCCGGCATCAGCAAAAAGTAGAAGTTCTGGACCACGATGGCGCTCTCGAAGGACGGGCAGCGTGGCACTGTGATACTCCCGTTCATGGGCAGATTCAAGGGGCCAGGTCGCCACAGTGCAAACGCCGGTCGCCACCGTACGCTTTGTCAGCCTCGAAGGTCCGTAACGTGGCGTCACGGTGCACAAAGACGCCGCCTCCCCACAATAACGACTGCCGAGGGCTCCACCATGAACCGACTGATCAGCCGCTGCGTGTTCACACTCGGCGCCAGCGCCATCCTGAGCACACAGGTGATGGCAGCGGATGCCGCGTCCTGCCAGAACGTGCGCATGGGCGTGGTGAACTGGACCGATGTCATCGCCACCAGTGCCATGACCCAAGTGTTGCTTGATGGCCTTGGCTACAAGACCAAACAGACCAGTGCGTCCCAACAGATCATCTTTGCCGGCATCCGCGACCAGCGCCTGGACCTGTTCTTGGGCTACTGGAACCCGCTGATGACCCAGACCATTACCCCGTTCGTCGACGCCGGGCAAGTCAAGGTCCTCGACAAACCCAGCCTGCAGGACGCCCGTGCCACCCTCGCCGTGCCGACCTACCTGGCAGACAAGGGCCTGAAAACCTTTGCCGACATCGCCCGGTTCGAAAAAGAACTGGGTGGCAAGCTCTATGGCATCGAGCCAGGCTCGGGGGCCAATACCCAGATCAAGGCGATGATTACCAAAAACCAGTTCGGCCTGGGCAAGTTCCAGCTGGTGGAGTCCAGCGAAGCCGGCATGCTCGCCACCGTCGACCGCGCTGTACGCCGCAAGGAAGCCGTGGTGTTCTTCGGCTGGGCACCGCACCCGATGAACATCAACGTCGCCATGACCTACCTCACCGGCAGCGAAGATGCCCTGGGCCCGAACGAAGGCATGGCCACCGTCTGGACGGTGACGTCGCCCACCTACGCCCAGCAGTGCCCCAACGTGCACAAGCTGCTGACCAACCTGACGTTCACCGCCGCCGACGAGAGCCGGATGATGCAGCCGCTGCTGGATCACAAGGATCCGCTGGAATCGGCCAGGCAGTGGCTCAAGGATCACCCGCAGGACCAGGCTCGCTGGCTGGAAGGCGTGACCACCTTTGACGGCAAACCGGCGGCCGCCAACCTGCAACTGACCGGCAAATAATCCCTGTTCAATCACCGCTTCGCCGCTGTGAAAGGCTGCGAACAGCATTAACACGCCCTAAGGAATTGCCTCATGAACCATGACGTCATCATCACCTGCGCACTCACCGGTGCTGGCGACACGACCGCCAGAAGCCCCCACGTGCCGGTCACCCCCAAGCAGATCGCCGCAGCCGCCGTGGAAGCCGCCAAGGCCGGCGCCACCGTGGTGCATTGCCATGTGCGTGACCCCGAGACCGGCCGGTTCAGCCGCGATGTGGCGTTGTACCGCGAAGTCATGGAGCGCATCCGCGAGGCCGACATTGACATTATCGTCAACCTTACCGCCGGCATGGGCGGCGACCTGGAGATCGGCGCGGGGGAGAACCCGATGGCCTTCGGCCCGGGCACTGACCTGGTCGGCCCGCTGACCCGCCTGGCCCATGTCGAAGAACTGCTGCCGGAAATCTGCACCCTGGACTGCGGCACCCTGAACTTCGGCGACGGCGACACCATTTACGTGTCCACCCCGGCGCAACTGCGCGCCGGGGCCAGACGCATTCAGGCACTGGGGGTAAAGGCCGAGCTGGAAATCTTCGACACCGGCCACCTGTGGTTTGCCAGGCAGATGATCAAGGAAGGCCTGCTCGACAACCCGCTGTTCCAGCTGTGCCTCGGCATCCCGTGGGGCGCACCGGCCGACACCACCACCATGAAGGCCATGGTCGACAACCTGCCGGCCGATGCCGTGTGGGCCGGCTTCGGCATCGGCCGCATGCAGATGCCGATGACGGCGCAAGCGGTGCTGCTGGGCGGCAATGTGCGCGTCGGCCTGGAAGACAACCTGTGGCTGGACAAGGGCGTGCTGGCGACCAATGGCCAACTGGTAGAACGCGCCGGCGAAATCCTCAGCCGCCTGGGCGCACGCGTGCTGACCCCGGCTGAAGGCCGCGTGAAGATGGGCCTTGCGCAGCGAGGTTGACCGGTGGCCGAAACCGGCATCAGGACCGTGGACGATGGCCGGCCCGTCGCCACAACAGATTACCCACCCCTTTCAGGAAATCGTCATGCGCTTTATCACTGAGATCAAAACCTTCGCCGCCCTGGGCAGCGGCGTTATCGGCAGCGGCTGGGTGTCTCGCGCCCTTGCCCACGGCCTGGATGTGGTCGCCTGGGACCCGGCGCCCGGCGCCGAAGCCGCACTGCGCCAACGCGTCGCCAATGCCTGGGGCGCCCTGGAGCAACAGGGCCTGGCAGCGGGCGCCTCCCAGGACCGCCTGCGCGTTGTCGACACCATTGAAGAATGCGTGAAAGACGCCGACTTTATCCAGGAAAGCGCGCCGGAACGCCTGGAATTGAAGCTGCAATTGCACCGTCAGATCAGCGCAGCCGCCAAACCCGAGGCGCTGATCGGTTCAAGCACTTCCGGGCTGCTGCCAAGTGAATTCTATGAAAGCGCCACCCATCCAGAGCGCTGCGTGGTCGGGCACCCGTTCAACCCGGTGTACCTGCTGCCGCTGGTGGAAGTGGTCGGCGGCAAGCACACCGCACCCGAGGCGATCCAGGCGGCGATCACGGTGTATGAATCGCTCGGCATGCGCCCGCTGCATGTGCGCAAGGAGGTCCCCGGCTTTATCGCTGACCGCCTGCTGGAAGCACTGTGGCGTGAGGCACTGCACCTGGTGAATGACGGCGTGGCGACCACCGGCGAAATCGATGACGCGATTCGCTTTGGCGCCGGTCTGCGCTGGTCGTTCATGGGCACTTTCCTGACCTACACCCTGGCCGGTGGCGATGCCGGTATGCGGCACTTCATGGCGCAGTTCGGCCCGGCGCTGCAGTTGCCGTGGACCTATCTGCCGGCACCGGAGCTGACCGACCGGTTGATTGACGATGTGGTCGAGGGCACCACCGAGCAGTTGGGCACCCACAGCATTTCAGCCCTGGAGCGTTACCGTGATGATTGCCTGCTTGCCGTACTGGAGGCCGTGAAGACCACCAAGGCCAGGCACGGTATGAACTTCGCCGACTGACCCATGCCAAGCCGAGTACCGCCCATGCCTGCACTGACCACCTACGCAACCCGCATCCAGCCTGATTGGGTCGACTATAACGGCCACCTGCGCGACGCGTTCTACCTGCTGATCTTCAGCTACGCCACCGACGCACTGATGGATACCCTGGGCCTGGACAGCGATCACCGTGAAGCCTGCGGCCATTCACTGTTCACCCTGGAGCTGCACCTCAATTACCTGCATGAAGTCAAACTGGGTGCCGAGGTCGAGGTGCACACCCAACTGATCGCCCACGACACCAAGCGCCTGCACCTTTATCACAGCCTGCATCGGGTTGGAGAGGCCAGGGAACTGGCCGGCAATGAGCAGATGCTGCTGCACGTTGACCTGGCCGGGCCGCATTCGGCGCCATTTACCGAGGCCACCCTGGAACGACTCGCCGCGATCAGCGCCGGGCAGGCCGGGCTGCCAAGGCCCGCCCTGCTCGGCCGGGTCATCGGTTTACCCGCTAAAAAATAGCCAACAGGAAAAGCCACGGTCAGCCGTGGCTCAAGAGGCCGTTCAGGAGCACCAGAAACGAAAAAAGCGACCCGAAGGTCGCTTTTTTGTTAGCCCGGATCGTTCAGTGAACCCAGGCTGAAGATGGCGCAGCGGACGGGACTCGAACCCGCGACCCCCGGCGTGACAGGCCGGTATTCTAACCGACTGAACTACCGCTGCGCATACACTGAGATGGTGGGTGATGACGGGATCGAACCGCCGACCCTCTGCTTGTAAGGCAGATGCTCTCCCAGCTGAGCTAATCACCCTTTGTCTCTCGGTGTGGCGCGCATTCTACGGACACACCTTATGGCTGGCAAGCACTTAATCAAAAAAATTTATAAATTTTCCAAAGACTTAGCTCAGGGTTGGCCCAGAGGGTCCAGGCAGCGAATAATGCCCCCTTTGCAATGGAAAGAGAGACTCACCCCATGTGGTTCAAAAACCTGCTTGTCTATCGCCTTACCCAGGACGTGCCGTTCGATGCCGAGGCGCTGGAAACCGCCCTCGCCACCAAGCCTGCGCGGGCCTGTGCCAGCCAGGAGTTGACCACTTACGGCTTCGTGGCACCGTTCGGCAAAGGTGAAGACGCGCCCCTGGTGCATGTCAGCCAGGATTTTCTGCTGATTGCCGCGCGCAAGGAAGAACGCATCCTGCCCGGCAGCGTGGTGCGCGATGCCGTCAAAGAGAAGATCGACGAGATCGAGGCCGAGCAGATGCGCAAGGTCTACAAAAAGGAACGCGATCAGATCAAGGATGAAATCATCCAGGCCTTCCTGCCACGCGCCTTTATTCGTCGCTCGGCGACCTTCGCCGCCATCGCGCCTAAACAAGGCCTGATCCTGGTCAACGCCTCGAGCCCCAAGCGTGCCGAAGACCTGCTGTCGACCCTGCGTGAAGTGATCGGCTCGCTGCCGGTGCGTCCGCTGACCGTGAAAGTCGCACCAAGCGCCACGCTGACCGACTGGGTCAAGACTCAGAAAGCCGCCGACAACTTCTTCGTGCTGGACGAATGTGAACTGCGTGACACCCATGAAGATGGCGGCATCGTGCGCTGCAAGCGTCAGGACCTGACCGGCGACGAGATCCAGCTGCACCTGAACACCGGCAAGATCGTCACCCAGCTCTCGCTGGCCTGGCAGGACAAGCTGTCGTTCGTGCTCGACGACAAGCTGGTGATCAAGCGCCTGAAGTTCGAAGAACTGCTGCAGGACCAGGCCGAACAGGACGGTGGCGACGAAGCCCTGGGCCAACTGGACGCCAGCTTCACGCTGATGATGCTGACCTTCGGCGAGTTTTTGCCCGAGCTGTTCGAAGCCCTGGGCGGTGAGGAGATTCCACAAGGGATCTAAGCTGCACCGTTATCCGGCGCCGCCCTTGAGGCGGCGCTTTTCATTGAACAAGAACATAAGAAAAGGAAAGGGCCATGCGTGCACTGGCAGCCTTGAGTCGTTTTGTCGGCAACACCTTTGCGTATTGGGTCTTGCTGTTTGCGGTACTGGCGTTCCTGTTCCCACAGGTGTTCATTGGCCTGAAGGGCTGGATCGTGCCGTTGCTGGGCCTGGTCATGTTCGGCATGGGTCTGACCCTCAAGGTCGAGGACTTTTCCGAGGTCGCCCGCCATCCGTGGCGCGTGGCCCTGGGGGTGGCCGCACAGTTCGTGATCATGCCCAGCGTCGCCTGGCTGTTGTGCCAGGTCTTTGCCCTGCCGCCGGAAATTGCGGTCGGTGTGATTCTGGTCGGCTGCTGCCCGAGCGGCACCTCGTCCAATGTCATGACCTGGCTGGCCAAGGGTGACCTGGCGCTGGCCGTGGCGATTTCCTCGGTCACCACCCTGCTCGCCCCGCTGCTGACCCCGGCCCTGATCTGGTTTTTGGCTTCGGCCTGGTTGCCGGTGTCGTTCGGCGACATGTTCCTGTCGATCGTGCAGATGGTGATTCTGCCGATCGTGCTGGGCGTGGTTGTCCAGCGCTTGCTGGGCGCACGGGTCAGTTATGCCGTGCAGGTGCTGCCGCTGGTGTCGGTGGTCAGTATCGTGCTGATCGTCTGCGCCGTGGTCGCCGCCAGCCAGGCGAAGATTGCCGAGTCGGGCCTGCTGATCATGGCACTGGTCATCCTGCACAACAGCTTCGGCTACCTGCTGGGGTATTTCACCGGCAAACTGTTCAAGCTGCCCCTGCCACAACGCAAGTCGCTGTCGCTGGAAGTCGGCATGCAGAACTCCGGCCTGGGCGCCGCGTTGGCCGCAGCGCACTTCTCGCCACTGGCGGCGGTGCCCAGCGCGCTGTTCAGCGTCTGGCACAATATTTCCGGCGCCTTGCTGTCGACGTACTTCCGCAAAATGCCGGATGAACAAGCGCCAACCGGGACGCTTGATTCGAAAGCATAAAAACGTGAAACGAGCCGTGAGTGACCCGGTTTGAAAAGCCGGCTCACTCACGCTGTTTGCTACGCCCCCACCCAATCAGCAGTTGCCTGGCAGGCAGCGCTTGCCTATGATTGCGAAAGCTACCTATCGGTAGGTTGTGCAAATTTCAACCTATTGCTCGCATGAATTCCTGGCAGGCTGAACCTCATGACATCTGACATCCTCGATACCCTGCAACAGCGCGGCTTCATTCATCAAGCCACCGATCTTGAAGGCCTGCGCCAGCACCTGTCCCAGGCGCCGCGTACGATCTACCTGGGTTTCGATGCCACCGCCGACAGCCTGCATGTCGGCCATTTGCAGGGCCTGATGCTGATGCGCTGGCTGCAGAAGGCCGGACACCGGCCGGTGATGCTGATCGGCGGCGCGACCACCCGCATCGGTGACCCGAGCTTTCGCGATGAGAGCCGCCCGCTGCTGTCGCAGGCACAGATCGACGCCAATATCGCCGGTATCTGCGCCACCTTCGCCCGTTACGTGGTGCTGGGTGACGGCGCAGGGCGGGTGGTCGATAACGCCCAGTGGCTCGACGGCATTGGCTATCTGCAGTTTCTCAGCGAGGTGGGGCGTTACTTTTCGATCAATCGCCTGTTGACCTTCGATGCCGTGCGCCAGCGCCTGGATCGCGAGCATTCGCTGTCATTCCTGGAGTTCGGCTACACCCTGCTGCAGGCCCATGACTTCACCGAGCTGGCGCGGCGCGTCGACTGCACGGTGCAGTTGGGCGGCGCCGACCAGTGGGCCAATATCATCAATGGCGTGGAGCTGGGGCGGCGGCGTGACAGCCGTGAACTGTTCGGCCTGACCATGCCGCTGCTGGCCACCAGCGATGGCAAGAAGATGGGCAAGTCGCTGAACGGTGCGGTGTGGCTGGCCGGCGAGCGGCTCACGCCGTTCGATTTCTGGCAGTTCTGGCGCAACTGCGACGACCGCGATGTGGCGCGCTTTCTCAAGCTGTTTACCGAACTGCCCCTGACAGAGATCGAGCACCTCACAGCCGAGGGTGGCGCGGCGCTCAACCAGGCCAAGATCGTGCTGGCCAACCAGGTCACGGCCCTGGCCCATGGCGAGGCAGCGGCCGAGCAGGCCTGTCAGGCGGCGCAGGCCATCTTCAGCGAGTACAGCCTGGCTGATCTGCCGAAGATTCCGGTGAGCCGTGAAGCCTTGCAGGCTGGCGTATCGGTGGCCGCCCTGCTGGTCGAAGCCGGGCTGGAGCCGTCGCTCAGTGCTGTGCGTCGGCTGGCCAAGGGTGGCGGCCTGCGCCTGAACGGCGAGCGGCTGGATGACCCGGACCTGCCACTGGACCCCGACGGATCACAGTGGCAAGTCAGCCTGGGCAAGAAGCGCCATGTGTCAATCGTGCGGGCGTGACACGCCTCAGCGCTGGTCGCCGCGCAGCCGCTTGACGTGTTCGCGCACATCCACAGGCTTGGCCAGGTCGGCGGTGATCGGCGCACCGGCGACCAGCACCACCCGCGACCACAGACGGCGCAGCAGGCCCTTGTCCGGGTCGCGGCTGAAGAAGCTGCCCCACAGCCCCTGCAAGGCCATAGGGATCACCGGCACCGGGGTTTCTTCGAGGATGCGGCTCATGCCGGCCTTGAAGCCGCTGATCTCGCCGTCAGTGGTCAGCTTGCCCTCGGGGAAGATGCACACCAGTTCGCCATCGGCCAGGTAGCGGGCAATGCGCTTGAAGGACTGCTCGTAGATGTCCATGTCTTCATTGCGCCCGGCGATCGGGATGGTGCCGGCGGTGCGAAAAATGAAGTTGAGCACCGGCAGGCGGTAGATCTTGTAGTACATGACGAAACGGATCGGCCGGCGCACGGCCCCGGCGATCAGCAACGCGTCGACGAACGACACGTGGTTGCACACCAGCAAGGCCGCGCCCTCGTCCGGAATCTGCTCAAGGTCACGGTGCTCGACCCGGTACATGGAATGGCCGAGCAGCCAGATCATGAAGCGCATGGTGAACTCGGGCACGATGCTGAAGATATAGACGTTGACAGCAATGTTCATCAGCGATACCACCAGGAACAGCTCGGGAATCGACAGCCCGGCCACACTCAGCAGCAGGATCGACACCAGCGCCGAGACCACCATGAACAGCGCATTGAGAATGTTATTGGCGGCAATGACCCGCGAGCGCTCCTTTTCGGCAGTGCGCGACTGGATCAGTGCGTACAGCGGCACGATGTAGAAGCCACCAAAGATGCCGATGCCCAGAATGTCCAGCAGCACCCAGCGGCCCGGCCACTGGGCGAGGATATCGCGCCAGCTATTGATGGTTTCAGACTGGACCAGATGCCCGGAGTGCCACCACAGCAGCAGGCCGAACACGGTCATGCCGAACGAGCCGAACGGCACCAGGCCGATCTCGACCTTGTGCCCGGACAAGCGCTCGCACAGCAGCGAACCCAGGGCGATGCCGATGGAGAACACCGTCAGAATCAGGGTAACGACGGTCTCGTCGCCGAACATCAGGTCCTTGGCGTAAGTCGGGATCTGCGTGAGGTAAATGGCGCCGACGAACCAGAACCACGAGTTGCCGACGATCGAACGCGACACCGCCGGCGTCTGGCTCAAGCCCAGGCGCAGGGTGGCCCAGGACTGGCTGAAAATATTCCAGTTCAGGACCAGCCCCGGGGTAGCGGCGGCGGCGCGGGGAATACCCCAGCTGGCGGCAAAGCCCAGGCAGGCGACCAGCACGATGGCCCCGGAGACGACCCAGGCGTAATGGGTGAACGACAGCATGACGCCGGCACTGATGGTCCCGGCCAGGATCGCCAGGAAGGTGCCCATCTCGACCAGGCCGTTACCGCCGACCAGTTCGTTTTCACGCAAATGCTGGGGCAGGATCGAATACTTCACCGGCCCGAACAACGCCGAATGAGTGCCCATGGCGAACAGGGTCAGCAACAGCATCCACAGGTGATTGAACAGAAAGCCCATCGCCCCCACCGCCATGATCAGGATCTCGGCCAGCTTGATCACGCGGATCAGCGCATCCTTGGGGTACTTCTCGCCCAGTTGCCCGGCCAGTGCCGAAAACAGAAAGAACGGCAGGATGAACAACAAGGCGCACAGGTTGACGTACACCGACTGGTCGCCCTGGATCCCGAGCTTGTAGAGGATGGCCAGGATCAACGCTTGCTTGAACACGTTATCGTTGAAGGCCCCCAGCGACTGGGTGATGAAAAACGGCAAGAAGCGCCGCTTTTTAAGGAGGGAAAACTGTGACTGCTGGCTCATCGTCCGTGTCCTGAATGGCATTGACGGATTGAAGATCAAGGCTCAATCCGAGGCACATTGAAGACGCTGGGCGCCGGAATGTCGATAGGGCATTTCCAAAAGTGCACGCCGGTACCGCAGGACTAATACCGATCAGCCAAAATGAATTTCGTCGAATGCCAAACAGGTGGGAGGACGCTCTGCTCCGGGCGGCGATCCGACGATGAAGCCAGCAAGGCCCATACACCTGCTGCGCTTGTACCGCCGCATTCGCCGGCAAGCCGCCTCCCACAGTCCGGTGTCAGGCACGAGACCTTGGGCGACATCAATCCGGTGGGAGGGGGCTTTGCCCGCGAAAGGGCCAGCAGGGACAACACATCTGCTGCACTTGTACCACCGCATTCGCCAGCAGAGCTTGCCGCCCACAGGTCCGCGTCGAGGCTTGACTGATCGGCATTAGTCCTACAGAGACGAATCCTGCGCGGCATGCGAGACTGCCGCTTTTGATTCTTCATGGAATACAGCATGTCGTTGTCCAGCGGGCTGATCGCCGTCGTTGCTCTTTGTTATATGGCGTTCATGTTTGCGATTGCCTTTTATGGCGATCGCCACAGCAATTCGCTGCGCCCGGCACAACGGGCCTGGGTCTACAGCCTGTCGCTGGCGGTGTACTGCACCAGCTGGACGTTTTTCGGCGCAGTGGGCCAGGCAGCCGAACAGTTATGGTCGTTCCTGCCCATCTACCTGGGGCCCATTGTGCTGATGGTGCTGGCACCGCGCGTGCTGCAGAAGATGGTGCTGATCAGCAAGCAGGAGAACATCACCTCGATTGCCGACTTCATTGCCGCCCGCTACGGCAAGTCGCAATCGCTGGCGGTGATGGTCGCAGTCATCTGCCTGGTCGGCATGCTGCCGTACATTGCCCTGCAGCTCAAAGGCATCGTGCTGGGCGTGAATATCCTGATCGGCGCCGGAGCCGATTCGACCGGCACCCGCGCCCAGGACACCGCGCTGGTGGTGTCGCTGATCCTGGCGCTGTTTACCATCGTGTTCGGGGCGCGCAACCTGGATGTCACCGAGCACCACCGGGGCATGGTGCTGGCGATTGCCTTCGAGGCGGTGATCAAGCTGCTGGCGTTCATCGCGGTGGGTGTGTTCGTCACCTTTGGCCTGTACGACGGCTTTGGCGACCTGCTGAACCAGGCCCGCCAGGCCCCGCGCCTGGAGCAGTACTGGCAGGAAACCGTCAACTGGCCGTCGATGATCGTGCAGACCAGCGTGGCAATGATGGCCATCGTCTGCCTGCCCCGGCAGTTCCACGTCACGGTGGTGGAAAATATCGAGCCGCGCGACCTGAACCTGGCCAAGTGGGTCTTCCCCATCTACCTGGCCCTGGCCGCCCTGTTCGTGATCCCGATTGCCCTGGCCGGGCAGATGATGCTGCCGGCCTCGGTGCTGCCTGACTCCTTTGTCATCAGCCTGCCCCTGGGCCATGCTCACCCGGCGCTGGCGCTGCTGGCGTTCATTGGTGGCGCCTCGGCGGCCACCGGCATGGTCATCGTGGCCAGCGTGGCGCTGTCGACCATGGTCTCCAACGACATGCTGTTGCCCTGGCTGCTGCGACGCAAGAATACCGAACGGCCGTTCGAGGCATTCCGTCACTGGATGCTCACCGTGCGCCGGGTCAGCATCGTGGTGATCCTGCTGCTGGCGTATGTCAGCTACCGCCTGCTGGGCTCTACCGCGAGCCTGGCCACCATTGGCCAGATCGCCTTTGCCGCCATCACCCAGCTGGCGCCGGCGATGTTCGGCGCCCTGTACTGGAAGCAGGCCAACCGCCGTGGCGTGTTCGCCGGCCTGGCCACCGGTATTTTCCTGTGGTTCTACACCCTGGTGCTGCCGGTGGCGGCGCATGGCATGGGCTGGCCGCTGGAAAGCTTCCCGCTGCTGGCCTGGCTGCACAGCAACCCGTTCGACCTGCCGATCAGCCCACTGACCCAAGGCGTGGTGCTGTCGATGGCCGGCAACTGCACGCTGTTTGCCTGGGTCTCGATCCTGTCGCGTACCCGTGTGACCGAACACTGGCAGGCCGGGCGCTTCATCGGCCAGCAGACCCACGCCTTGTCCGGCAACCGCTCGTTGCTGGCGGTACAAGTCGATGACCTGCTGCACCTGGCGGCACGTTTTGTCGGGGAAGACCGCGCCAGCAAGAGCTTCATTCGCTTTGCCTACAGCCAGGGCAAGGACTTCAACGCCAGCCAGAATGCCAACGGCGAATGGATTGCCCACACCGAGCGCCTGCTGGCTGGTGTGCTGGGCAGTTCGTCGGCCCGCGCCGTGGTCAAGGCCGCCATCGAAGGCCGCGAAATGCAGCTCGACGATGTGGTGCGCATCGCCGACGAAGCCTCTGAGGTACTGGAGTTCAACCGTGCCCTGCTGCAGGGCGCCATCGAGAACATCACCCAGGGCATCAGCGTGGTCGACCAGTCGCTGCGGCTGGTGGCCTGGAACCGGCGTTACCTGGAACTGTTCGACTACCCCGAGGGCCTGATCGGTGTCGGCCGGCCGATTGCCGACATCATTCGCTTCAATGCCGAGCGCGGGCTGTGCGGACCGGGCGAGGCCGAAGTGCATGTGGCGCGGCGCCTGCACTGGATGCGCCAGGGCCGTGCCCACACCTCCGAGCGCCTGTTTCCCAACGGCCAGGTGATCGAACTGATCGGCAACCCGATGCCCGGCGGCGGCTTTGTCATGAGTTTCACCGACATCACCGCCTTCCGCGAAGCCGAACGTGCGCTCAAGGGCGTCAATGAACGCCTTGAGCAACGGGTGGCCGAGCGCACCCACGAGCTGTCGCAGCTCAACCAGGCGCTGGGCGAGGCCAAGGCCCATGCCGAATCGGCCAACGAGTCCAAGACCCGTTTCCTCACTGCAGTCAGCCACGACCTGATGCAGCCGCTCAACGCCGCGCGATTGTTTTCTGCGGCCTTGTCGCACCAACAGGAAGGCGTTTCCAGCGACGTCCGGCAACTGGTGCAGCACCTTGACAGCTCGTTGCGCTCGGCCGAAGACCTGATCAGCGATTTGCTCGATATCTCACGCCTGGAGAACGGCAAGATTACCCCGGAACGCCAGCCGTTCGTGCTCGACAGCCTGTTCGATGCCCTGGGCGCCGAGTTCACCGCCCTGGCCCGTGAACAGAACCTTGAATTTCGCGTGCGTGGCAGTGCCTTGCGCATCGACAGCGACCACAAGCTGCTGCGCCGGGTGCTGCAGAACTTCCTGACCAATGCCTTTCGCTATGCCAAGGGCCCGGTGCTGCTGGGCGCCCGGCGCCGTGGTCGCTACCTGAGCCTAGAAGTCTGGGACCGCGGCCCCGGCATCCCGGAAAACAAGCGTCTGGAGATTTTCGAGGAGTTCAAGCGCCTGGACAGCCATCAGACCCGCGCCGCCAAAGGCCTGGGGCTGGGGCTGGCGATTGCCGACGGCCTCTGTCGGGTGCTGGAGCACCCGTTGCAAGTACGCTCATGGCCCGGTAGTGGCAGTGTGTTCAGTGTGCAGGTGCCCTTGGCCGAGGCGGGTTCAAAGCCTCTGCCCGCCCCGGTCGAAACCGCCAGCCAGCCACTCAATGGCGCCCAGGTGCTGTGTGTCGATAACGAAGACAGCATCCTGATCGGCATGAACAGCCTGCTCAGCCGCTGGGGCTGTCAGGTCTGGACCGCGCGCAACCTGCGCGAATGCCAGGCCCTGCTCGACAGCGGCGTGCGCCCGCAACTGGCGCTGGTGGACTACCACCTGGACGCAGGCGAAACCGGCACCGAACTGATGGCCTGGTTGCGCACCCGCCTGGGCGAGCCGATACCCGGCGTGCTGATCAGCGCCGACGGCCGCCAGGAACTGATCGCCCAGGTCCACGCCGCCGGGCTCGACTACCTGCCCAAGCCGGTCAAGCCGGCGGCCTTGCGCGCGCTGCTGAGCCGGCATCTGAGCCTGAACTGATATTCCCGTCCTTTGTAGGAGCGCGCTTGCCCGCGACCGAGTGCGTCAGCAGTCGTAAATTTGTCGAGACGGCACAAATCATGACTGCGAACGCATTCAGAATTGGCGAAACGCCACAATTTTACGACTGCTAACGCAGCCGGTCGCGGGCAGAGCGCGCTCCTACAAGCGGTGGATTTTATATTCAATAAATCAGGGGCTTCAGCCCTGCAATGGGCTGCGATAGGGAAACACGTCGATTACCCGGCCCGCGCGGATGTCGGCCTGGATGGCCTGCCAGTAGCCGGCCTCGAACAGCTCGCCATGCAGACTTTCGAACAGGCGGCGCAGTGCGGGGTCGGGAAACAGAAACGGCGGGAACTCTTCCGGAAACACATCATGTGGGCCTACCGTGTACCAGGGCTCGGCCGCCCATTCGTCTTCGGCGCAGCGCGCTGGCGGAATACGCCGGAAGTTGACCTCGGTCAACAGGCTGATCTCGTCGTAATCGTAGAACACCACACGGCCGTGGCGGGTCACGCCAAAGTTCTTGAGCAGCATGTCACCGGGAAAGATATTGGCCGCCGCCAGTTGCTTGATCGCCAGCCCGTAGTCGTACAGCACATGCTGCCTCTGGGCGGGGCCGGCCTGCTCCAGATAGAGGTTGAGCGGTGTCATGCGCCGTTCGGTCCAGCAATGGCGGATCAGCACGGTCTCGTCGTTTTCGATGACCACCGTCGCGGCAGCCACCGCCAGCAATTCGGCCAGGCAGGCGGGCTCGAAGCGGCTGACGGCAAAGCGGAAGTCGGCAAACTCCTGGGTGTCGGCCATGCGCCCGACCCGGTCGCTGTTCTTCACCAGCCGATAGCGATCAATGACGGTGGCGCGGTCGACCCGCTTGGCCGGCGCAAAGCGGTCGCGGATGACCTTGAACACGGTATTGAAGCCCGGCAGCGTGAACACGCTCATGACCATGCCCGGCACGCCCGGCGCCAGGATAAAACGGTCATCACTGCGCGCCAGATGGCGAATCAGCGCCCGATAGAACTCCGACTTGCCCTGTTTATAGAAGCCGATCGAGCTGTACAGCTCGGCCAGGTGCTTGCCCGGCAAAATGCGCTTGAGAAAGGCGACAAACTGCGCTGGCACCCGGACGTCGACCATGAAGTACGAACGGGTGAACGAGAAGATGATCGACACCTCGGCCTCGTCGAGGATCAGGGTGTCGATCACAATGCCCTGCCCTTCACAGTGCAGCAGCGGGATCACCAGCGGCCACTGTTCATCGACAGTGAACAACCGCCCGACCAGATAAGCGCCCTTATTGCGGTAGAACACGCAAGTGAACAGTTCGATGCGCAAGGCCGGGTCGCGGATCACCCAGTCCGGCAGATGACCGCGCAGCACATCGCACAGACGTTGCAAGTCACCCGGCAGATCGGCATAAGGCACGCTGAAGCGGTAGTCATCAAAGAGCCGCGCCAGCAGGTCATGCAGGTCACCTCTGGATCGGTAACGACGAAGCTGCGCCAAGGGATGGTCCCGGGATAACGGCGGGCGGGTGCTGTGGATGAACATGCAGCGGTCGCTGATCAGGTCATGGCTGAACAACCCGCAGAACACCGAGTTGAACCAGGTCTCGGCCAGCTCGGCATCGCGCCGCGGGTCGATCCGTTCAAGGCAGGCGTGCTTGATCGACGGCCAGTGGCCGACGTCCAGCAACGGGTGTGAGGCAAAGCGCTCGCGCAGGTGGGCCACGGTCTGGTTGACCTTGAGCTCATAGAGCTCGATGCGCTCGGCCGAGACGCGCTGGATCAATGCCCATTGCGCCTGCTCGAAGCGCGACCGGGCGCCGTCGGTCAGGCGCCGGAAGTGACGGCGGTAATCGTCGAAACCGGCCAGTAGCGATCCGGCGACGGCTTCGGGAAAAGATGACGCCATACAAGGTGGCCCCTCACAGGAGCGGCCGGGACACTTAACCGAACAGCCAATACCCCAGCAAGGTCAGTACCAGTACCGCCAGCACCGGACGCAGGATGCGGTAAGCCTTGGGGTTGCTGCGCTTGAACTGCTTGACCTGGCCGCTGATGCCGTTGCTGAAGCGCTTGCTGAAAGCATAGGCGCGATTGATGCCGCCGACGCGCTCGTCGTCGAGATTCTGCGGTGCCGTGGCACGGCCCAGAAAGGCGCTGACGCTGCGGTTGATGCGGGTCATCAGGCGGCTGGTCAACGGCCGTTCGATGTCGCAGAACAGGATGACGCGGGTCACGCTGGTTTCGTTCTTGACCCAGTGCACGAAGGTTTCGTCGAACATCACGTCCTCACCGTCGCGCCAGGCATATTCCTCGCCATCGACAAAGATCCGGCAGGCATCGGAATTGGGGGTGGACAGGCCCAGGTGATAGCGCAGGGAGCCGGCAAACGGATCACGGTGCGGGTTCAGGTGACTGTCACCAGGCAGCAGGGCAAACATCGCGCCCTTGACGTTGGGAATGCTGTTGACCAGCGCCACGGTCTGCGGGCACAGGGTTTCGGCCGACGGCAGGGCCTTGTCGTACCATTTCAGGTAGAAGCGCTTCCAGCCTTTCTTGAAGAACGAACCGAAGCCGGCGTCGTTGTCCTTTTCGGCGGCGCGGATATAGCCCTCGTCGAACAGGCGCATGGCTTCTTCACGGATGACCTGCCAGTTGTCCTTGAGCACGTCGAGCTCGGGAAACTGGCGGCGGTCCAGATAGGGCTTGGACGGCACTTTCGAAAACAGGTACATCAGGCTGTTGTAAGGAGCGAACAACGCCGAATGGTTGACGAACTGGCGCAACAGCGGCAACCGCGCCCGACCGCGCAGGTGCACAAACAGGGTGCTGCCCACGAACAGCAGCAGGATCGACGCCTTGACAGCGAACGATAAGGTCATGGAACTCTCCTTCAACACTGCCTGCCTTCCCGAACGGGAATAACAGGCAGGGCGTGTCATGAGGCCAGGTGCAGGACTGGCCGGGTCTCTTCGAGCGGATCAGGCGGCTCGCCAGCCGGCCATCATAAACTGTTGGCCCGCTGGCGAGAAATCGACATACCGATCAGGGCTGCAACTGCTCGTCGGTAAATAGATCGGCAAACAGCATGGTCGACAGGTAGCGCTCGCCCGAGTCCGGCAGGATCACCACCAGGGTCTTGCCCTGCATTTCCGGCTTTTGCGCCAGGCGCACGGCGGCGGCCATGGCCGCGCCACAGGAAATGCCGCACAGAATGCCTTCTTCCTGCATCAGGCGCAGGGCCATGGCCTTGGCCGCGTCTTCGCTGACCGCCTCGACCCGGTCGATCAGCGACAGGTCGAGGTTTTTCGGGATGAACCCGGCGCCAATGCCCTGGATCTTGTGCGGTGCCGGCACGATGGCCTCACCCGCCAGGGCCTGGGCGATGATCGGTGAGCTTTCAGGCTCGACGGCCACCGACAGGATCGGCTTGCCCTGAGTGTTCTTGATATAGCGCGAAATGCCTGTAATCGTGCCACCGGTGCCGACGCCGGCTACCAGTACATCGATGGCGCCATCGGTGTCTGCCCAGATTTCCGGGCCCGTGGTCTTTTCATGAATGGCCGGGTTGGCCGGGTTGTCGAACTGCGCCGGCATGAAGTACTGCCCGGGGTTGGCCGCCAGCAGTTCCTCGGCCTTGGCGATGGCGCCCTTCATGCCCTTGGCCGGCTCGGTCAGCACCAGTTCGGCACCCAGGGCCTTGAGCACCTTGCGCCGCTCCAGGCTCATGGAGGCCGGCATGGTCAATACCAGCTTGTAGCCGCGTGCTGCCGCCACGAACGCCAGGCCGATACCGGTGTTGCCCGAGGTCGGCTCGACGATGGTCATGCCCGGCTTGAGCCGGCCGCTGCCTTCGGCGTCCCAGATCATGTTCGCGCCGATCCGGCACTTGACCGAGTAACCGGGGTTGCGCCCTTCGATCTTGGCCAGGATGGTGACGCCGCGTGGCGCGATCCGGTTGATCTGCACCAGCGGCGTGTTACCGATGGAATGGGCGTTATCTGCGTAGATCCGGCTCATGACGTGTCCTTGTTGCAAAGGCATTGAGAAAGACCCGACAGCCTATTCTTCTGGTCGTTGGGCGTCCAGTTACAGCGAACCTGTGCCGCTGCCGACAGTCCATCGCTTACTGTTCCAGGAGGTTTGCCCCATGAAACGTCGCTACCGCTGGCCCTTGTGGACCCTGGCCAGCCTTGCTGTTCTGCTGTTGCTACTGCACCTGGCCCTGCCTTATGTGGTGCGCGACTACCTCAATGACAAGCTGGCCGACATGGGCGACTACCGTGGCCGCGTCAGCGATGTGGACCTGGCCTGGTGGCGCGGCGCCTACCGGATCAAGGACCTGGAGATCGTCAAGGTCGACGGCAAGGTGCCGGTGCCGTTCGTCAAGGCGCCGCTGATTGACATTGCCGTGAGCTGGCACTCGTTGTGGTACGACCATGCCGTGGTGGGCGAAGTCCAGTTCAGCGAGCCGCAGCTCAACTTCGTCGACGGCGGCCAGGACCGCAAGGCGTCACAGACCGGTCAAGGCACGGACTGGCGCGCCCAGCTCGACAAAGTCTTGCCCTTCACCCTTAACGAGGCGCGGGTCGAGAACGGCCAGATCACCTTCAATAATTTCACCACCACGCCCAAGGTGCGCATCCAGGCCGACCGGGTCAATGCCAGCCTGTACAACCTGACCAACATCGTGGATATCGAAGGCAATCGCGATGCGCGCTTCGAGGGCAAGGCGCGCCTGCTCGAAAGCGCCAGCCTGGAAACCCACGCGACCTTCGATCCGTTTCGCAATTTCCAGGATTTCGATTTTCGCCTGCGCGCCCGGGGTATCGAGCTGCGGCGCCTGAACGACTTTGCCTCGGCCTATGGCAAGTTCGACTTCAATGCCGGTCATGGCGACCTGGTAATCGAGGCCCAGGCCGACAACGGCAAGCTGTCCGGCTACATCAAGCCACTGCTGCGTGATGTCGAGGTGTTCAACTGGCAACAGGATGTCGAAGACCGCGACAAGGGCGTGTTGCGCTCGGTCTGGGAAGCTTTGGTCGGCACCAGCGAAACCGTGCTCAAGAACCAGTTGAAAAACCAGTTTGCAACCCGCGTGGAGCTGAGCGGCAGCGTGGACCAGAAAAACATCAGCGGCCTGCAGGCGTTCTGGGGCATCTTGCGCAACGGTTTCGTGCAGGCGTTCAATGCCCGCTATGAAGGCACCGATTAGCCGATACGCCTGCGCTATAGTCCGTCTCACATTGCATTGAGGATCCCCGATGAAGTTCGAAGGCACCCCCGTCTACGTCGCCACCGACGATTTGAAGCTGGCCGTCAATGCGGCCGTCACCCTGGAGCGGCCCTTGCTGGTCAAGGGCGAACCCGGCACCGGCAAGACCCTGCTGGCCGAACAGCTGGCGCAGGCCTTCAATGCCCGGCTGATCACCTGGCACATCAAGTCCACCACCAAGGCCCAGCAGGGCCTGTACGAGTACGACGCGGTCAGCCGCCTGCGCGATTCGCAACTGGGCGTGGACAAGGTCCACGATGTGCGCAACTACCTGAAGAAGGGCAAGCTCTGGGAAGCCTTCGAGTCGCCCGAGCGGGTCATCCTGCTGATCGATGAAATCGACAAGGCCGACATCGAGTTCCCCAACGACCTGTTGCAGGAACTGGACCGCATGGAGTTCTACGTCTACGAGACCGATGAAACCATCAAGGCCCGTCATCGGCCGATTATCATCATTACCTCCAACAACGAAAAAGAACTGCCCGACGCCTTCCTGCGCCGTTGCTTCTTTCATTACATCGCCTTCCCCGACCGCCAGACCTTGCAGAAGATCGTCGACGTCCACTTTCCCGACATCAAGCAGAGCCTGGTCAGCGAGGCGCTGGAGATTTTCTTCGACGTGCGCAAGGTGCCGGGCCTCAAGAAGAAACCCTCGACCTCCGAGCTGGTCGACTGGCTCAAGCTGCTGATGGCCGACGACATCGGCGAGCAGGTGCTGCGCGAGCGCAACCCGACCAAGGCCATCCCGCCGCTGGCCGGCGCTCTGGTCAAGAACGAGCAGGACGTGCAATTGCTTGAGCGCCTGGCGTTCATGAGCCGGCGCGGCAACCGCTGACCTCTGTGTTCCACCAAGAGACAAAAGGCCGACAGCCATGCTGCTCAACCTGTTCAATGAAATGCGCGCGGCCCGGGTGCCGGTGTCGCTGCGCGAATTGCTCGACCTGATCGAGGCGCTGCAAAAGCAAGTGGTCTTTGCCGACATCGACGCGTTCTACTTTCTGGCGCGCACGATCCTGGTCAAGGATGAACGTCACTTCGACAAGTTCGACCGGGCGTTCGGCGCCTACTTCAATGGCTTGCAGGACCTTGACGATGCCTTGCAGGCGCTGATCCCCGAGGACTGGCTGCGCAAGGAATTCGAACGCTCGCTGAGTGACGAAGAACGGGCGCAGATCCAGTCGCTGGGCGGCCTGGACAAGCTGCTCGAAGCCTTCAAGCAACGTCTTGAAGAACAGAAGGAGCGCCATGCCGGCGGCAACAAGTGGATCGGCACCGGCGGCACCAGCCCGTTCGGCTCCGGTGGCTACCACCCCGAGGGCATTCGCGTCGGCGACGCCGGCAAGCGCCAGGGCAAGGCGGTCAAGGTCTGGGACCAGCGCGAGTACAAGAACCTCGACGACCAGGTGGAACTGGGCACGCGCAACCTCAAGGTCGCGTTGCGCCGGCTGCGCAGGTTCGCCCGCCAGGGCGCGGCCGAAGAGCTGGACCTGGACAGCACCATCGAGCACACCGCCCGCGATGCCGGCCTGCTGAATATCCAGATGCGTCCTGAGAAGCGCAATGCGGTCAAGCTGCTGTTGCTGTTCGACATCGGCGGGTCGATGGACGCGCACATCAAGGTCTGCGAAGAGCTGTTCTCGGCCTGCAAGACCGAGTTCAAGCACCTGGAGTATTACTACTTCCATAACTTCGTCTACGAGACCCTGTGGCAGGACAACCTGCGCCGCAATGCCCAGCGCATCCCGACCCAGGATGTGCTGAACACCTATGGCGCCGACTACAAGGTGATCTTCGTTGGCGACGCGGCCATGGCGCCCTATGAAATCAGCCAGCCGGGCGGCAGTGTCGAGCACTGGAACGAAGAGCCTGGCTACCTGTGGATGCAGCGCTTCATGGCCCGGTTCAGGAAAGTCATCTGGATCAATCCATACCCGAAAAACACCTGGGACTACACCACTTCCACGCATCTGGTGCGCGACCTGGTGGAGCAGCACATGTACCCACTGACGCTGGAAGGGCTCGACGAAGGCATTCGTTACCTGGCCAGGTAACCCATGCCAGCCGACAAAAGGCCACACCTTGGCGCCCCTGCGCGCTAACCTGTTCGTGCAAGCAAGCACAAGGCCAGGCATGGATCGCCCGGGCGCCCTGACTATCGGCGTTGTCATCGACAACGCTTGCAGAGGCGCCTTTCAGGCATCCTGCATTTCCTGACGTTATCTGTGCCGCCCACCTCAACCACTACCTCTTGGTGCGCACAGACACATGACTCATACCCTTGGCATCATGCAGCCGTATTTCTTTCCGTATCTGGGTTATTTCCAGTTGATTGCATCGGTCGAGCAAGGCCTGCTGTTCGATATCGTCCACTACCAGCGCCAGAGCTGGATGAACCGCAACCGCGTGCTTGATGCGCAAGGCGGCTGGCAATACATCAACGTGCCGGTGACCCTGGAGCAAGGACGGCTTATCGAGCACGCCCGCGTGCTGGACCGTCCGGGCGCGTTGCGCCGTATCAAGGGACAACTGGAGCACTATCGAAAAAAGGCGCCGTTTTTCAGGGAAACCCTGCAGGTGCTGGAACATACCTTTGCCCTGTGCCAGAGCGATAGTCTCACCGAACTCAATGCCCGCAGCCTGCAAAGCGTGTGCGATTACCTGGGGATGGACTTTACCTGGAAGCGCTGCTCGGCCTTGCAACTGCCCCTGCCCGAGATCAGCTACGCAGGGCAATGGGCGCTGGAGATCAGCCAGCTCCAGAACGCCCGGTGCTACATCAATGCCCCGGGTGGTCGAGCGATCTTCAGGCCACAGGACTGGCTGGACCGGGGCATCGAGTTAAGGTTTCTGGCGCTGACACCGCTGGTCTACGACCCCGCGCCCTACCCCTTCGTCGAGAACCTGTCGATCCTCGATGTAATGATGTGGAACGCGCCGCAGACGATCATGGCGTTCATTCGCGAACAGACCCGGGTGGTGCCCTGACACCCCACAGCCGCAAGATCCGCCTGTAGGAGCGCGCTTGCCCGCGACCGAGTGCGCAGCGCTCGCAAAAATCGTCTAAACGCTGAAATTTTACGACTGCTAACGCAGCCGGTCGCGGGCAAGCGCGCTCCTACCCTTGAGCGCGCCATGCCTGGCCGGTCCTAGCGCCAGCTGGCGCGCAGCGGTGGCTTGCGGCGGCCACCGTTGACCACCCAGCCCACCAGCAGGAACAGGCTTTCGACCAGCAGGGTCAGCACGAAGGCGCTGAACACGCCCCAGCCGATCACCGCTGGCGCCAGTAACACCTGCCAGGTATAGCCATTGAGGGTCTCGCTGCGAATGTCCGGGTCGGCCGCGGTGGTCACGTGCCAGGCCTTGCTCAGCCAGGAGCCCTGCAGCCCCAGCCATTGCCGCTCCAGCACCTGGGTGCGGGTCAGCAGGGTCTCGATGTTATTGGCATCGCTGCGAAACACCGGGTCCTGGCTGTTGCGGTAGTGCTGGATCAGCGCCTGGATATCGCCATTGAAAAATTGCTGCGCGGTGGCCTTGAAGCCCTTGATCGCCTGTTGCGCCTCGATCAGGTGCGCCTCGACGCGCTTGCTGTAGTCGCTGATCAGGCCGGGGGCCTGGACGCCGAACAGCAGGCCAGTGGTGAACAGCACCAGACGCAGATAACTTCGCAGCATTGATAGCCCTCTTGTTGGTTTTTTCAGGGGTTGGCAGGCAGGTGTTCAGTGGTGCCGTGGGCAATGCATTCGCCCTTGCGCCACAAGCCCCATTGGCCGGGCTCGTAGCGGTTCCAGGTTTCGTTTTCGGTCAGCGCTTCGGTGGCGATCACCGTGACCACGTCATGGGCGGTGGTTTCGGCCTGGAAGTCGACGATCATGTCGACATCCTTGAGCCGCGCCGGACCAAAGGGCGCCCGACGGGTGATGTGCACCAACTTGGTGGAGCAGAAACAGAACAGCCAGTCGCCATCGCTGAGCAGGCCATTGAACACGCCCTTGCCGCGGTACTCGCTGCACGCCTGCACCAGGTAGGGCAACAGTTGCTCGATCTCGACCGGCTCCGGGAAGGCCTCGCGCACCCGGTTGAGCAGGTCACAGAAAGCCGCCTCGCTGTCGGTATCACCCACAGGCCGATAGAAACTGCGCAAGGGCGTGAAGTCCGCCAACTGGCCGTTGTGGGCAAAGCACCAGTTGCGGCCCCACAGCTCGCGTACGAACGGGTGAGTGTTGGACAGGCAGACCTTGCCGACATTGGCCTGGCGAATATGGCCGATTACCACTTCGCTCTTGATCGGGTAGCGCTGCACCAGGTGCGCCACCTCCGATTCGCAACTGGCCGCCGGATCCTGGAACAGGCGCAGGCCGCGCCCTTCGTAGAAGGCAATGCCCCAGCCATCGCGGTGCGGGCCGGTGCGGCCACCGCGCTGCATCAGGCCGGTAAAGCTGAAAACGATGTCAGTCGGGACATTGGCACTCATTCCCAGGAGTTCACACATGCTCAGGTTCTCGCTTCAATACATTGCCGGCGCTTTCGGGCGCGTCCTACAAAGCGAAAAGTTACAGGCGTGGCTCGACCCGTGTGCGACCGGTGCCGGGCACCATGGCCGGCGCCGGGCGACGGGCATAACGATCGTCGGCGGTAAAGGGCTGCTCGTCCTGGTCTTCTTCGGCCGCCTCTTTCGCTGCCGCCTCCTGGCGAGCCTGTTGTTGCGCCTGACGCGCCTTGCGCTTGTTTTCGATCGGCCAGCGCACCAGCACGAACACCGCGTAGGCGATGAACGCGCACAGGGCGTACATGCCCAGGTCGAGCAAGGCGGTCCACACAGTGCTGCCAACCTTGAACAGCAGGTCCAGCGCAGTAATGGCCAGGGCCGGGGCGTAGACATCCTTGGCCGGATCGACGATGGTCGGGGTGAACAACAGCACCGCGATCAGCACCCGCAGTGGCTCCTTGAGGTAGCGCCACATCCAGCCGGTCATCACAAAGCTCACCCACAGGCAGCCCAGTGCGGCAACGGCGTACAGGCTCCAGGCGATCAGATAGTCGTGTTCAGTCATGTCGTGCGTGGTAAGCCGGCCAAAGAGGCGCTTATCATAACGGCTTTTCACTGACCCGGCGCGCCTGGCTGATGTATGAATGCCAGTAATGCCTGCCTGTTCGCGGTCAGTCATCCACGTTTCGATCTTCGAGAGAGCCCGCATGCCTTTATCTTCTGCCCCCATCAGCGCCCCGATTGCCCGCCAGGGCGATGGCGCCGATCCCTATGCCTGGCTGCAGGCACGCGACGAAGCCGAGGTGCTCGACTACCTGAAAGCCGAAAATGCCTGGCAGGAACAGCAACTGGCCGATCAGGCAGGCCTGCGCGAGACCCTGTTCCAGGAAATCAAGGCACGCATTCTGGAAACCGACCTGTCGCTGCCCTCGCCGTGGGGGCCGTACCTGTATTACACGCGGACCACTGCTGGCGACGAATACCCGCGCCACTACCGCTGCCCGCGTCCGGTCGACGGCTCGCATGAGGCTGACGAAGCCCGGGAACAGTTACTGCTGGACCCCAACGAACTGGCCGACGGCGGTTTTCTGTCGCTGGGTGCGTTCAGCATCAGCCCTGATCATCAACGCCTGGCCTACAGCCTCGATACCTCGGGCGAGGAAGTCTACCGGTTGTTCGTCAAGGACCTGGACAGCGGCCAGATCCACAGCCTGCCGTTCGAGGACTGTGATGGCAGCATGACCTGGGCCAACGACAGTCAGACGTTGTTCTTCGCTGAGCTGGACGACACCCACAGGCCGTACAAGCTGTACCGCCATCGCCTGGGTGAAGAGGCCGCGCACGAGGTGTTCTGCGAGCCGGACGGACGGTTCTTCCTCAGTTGCCTGCGCAGCAGTTCCGAACACCAGTTGATCCTGCAACTGGGCAGCAAGACCACCGGTGAAGTCTGGGTGCTGGATGCCGAACAGCCGCAACAGCCGTTTACCTGCCTGGCCCCACGTGTCGAAGGCCACGAGTACGATGTCGATCATGGCCTGCTCGAAGGCGTCTGGACCTGGTTTATCCGCAGCAACCAGGACGGCATCAACTTTGCGCTGTACCACGCGCCGCAGACCGATCACAGCGTCCCGACCCGTGCTGACTGGCAACCCCTGGTGGCACACAGCGACACGGTGATGCTCGACGGCGTGACCTTCAATGCCCGGGCCATCACCCTGAGCCTGCGCGAAGGCGGCCTGCCGGTCATCGAAGTGCGGCCGCAGGGTTTGCCGGCCTATCGGGTGCAATTGCCTGACGCGGCCTACAGCCTGTATGTGCAGGACAGCCTGGAATTCGACAGCGACCGCATCCGCCTGCGTTATCAGTCGCTGAACCGCCCCGCACAAGTGCGCCAGTTGCTGCTCGACAGCGGCGAACAGCGCGTGCTCAAGCAGACCCCCGTGCTGGGCGAGTTCGATGCCGATGCCTATGTCAGCCAGCGCCTGTGGGCCACCGCTGCCGATGGCACGCAAGTGCCGATCAGCCTGGTCATGCGCCGGGACCGGCAGGGCCAGCCTGCGCCGCTGTACCTGTACGGCTACGGCGCCTACGGTGCCAGCCTCGACCCGTGGTTCTCGCATGCCCGCCTGAGCCTGCTCGATCGGGGCGTGGCCTTTGCCATCGCCCATGTGCGCGGCGGCGGCGAACTGGGCGAGGCCTGGTATCGCGCCGGCAAGCAGGAACACAAGCACAATACGTTCGACGACTTCATCGCCTGCGCCGAACACCTGATCGCCCAGGGCGTTACCCGGGCCGAACAACTGGTCATCAGTGGCGGCAGTGCCGGCGGGTTGTTGATCGGCGCGGTGCTCAACCAGCGTCCCGAGCTGTTCAAGGCGGCGATTGCCGAGGTGCCGTTTGTCGATGTGCTCAACACCATGCTCGACCCGGACCTGCCCCTGACCGTCACCGAGTACGATGAGTGGGGCAACCCGCAGGAACCCGAGGTGCATGCGCGCATCAAGGGCTACGCCCCGTATGAAAACGTGCGCGCCCAGGCCTATCCGGCTACGCTGGTGATCGCCGGCTACAACGACAGCCGCGTACAGTACTGGGAAGCGGCCAAGTGGGTCGCCAAATTGCGTACACACAAGACCGACGATAACCTGCTGCTGCTCAAGACCGAACTGGATGCCGGGCACGGCGGCATGAGCGGGCGTTATCAGGGCTTGCGCGATGTCGCGCTGGAATACGGGTTTGTGTTCAAGGTGCTGGGCCTGGCCTTGTAAACCGGGCGCTCGCCGTTGACACTGCGACAGCGAGCGCCATCAAACCGAACAAGATCAACCACAACAGACCGAACCATGCCTGCACACGCCCCTAACCTGAACAAGGCCATTCGCGACATGCTGCTCGACTGCGGCCTGTTCAATACCATGCTGCCGGCCGACCTGCTGAGCATCGCCGGCTTTTTCAGCATCACCGAATTCGAGCAGGACCAGGTCATTTTCAACGAAGGCGATGCCGGCACCTTCATGTGCATCGTCCATCAGGGCAGTGTCATCGTGCGCAAGCTCAATCCTGACGGCCAGCCGGTGAACATCGCCACCTTGCGCCGCGGTCGGGCGCTGGGCGAGATGGCCGTACTGGACGGCGAACGCCGTTCGGCCAGTTGCATTGCCGCCAGCCATTGCCAGTTGCTGACCCTGGGCCGCGACTCGCTGGACAAGATGATCGAGGAGGCGCCGAAGATGGCCGCCAGGATCATCCGTGCCCTGGCCATTTCACTGTCCAAGCGCTTGCGCATGGTCGATGGTCAATTGCTTGCGCAGCAGATGTGAAATCCACTGTCAGGCATTAGACTGACCGCACATTAGTACCCGGATACAACAGGTCAAACCATGAGCACGCCTACCAATACTTCCAAGCTGGACCGCATCCTGGCCGACGCCCAACGTGATCGCGAGATGGGCTATCGCGACAAGGCCCTGCGCATGTACCCGCACGTCTGTGGCCGCTGCGCCCGTGAGTTCGCCGGCAAGCGCCTGAGCGAACTGACCGTTCACCATCGTGACCACAACCACGACAACAACCCGCAGGACGGCTCGAACTGGGAGTTGTTGTGCCTGTATTGCCACGACAACGAGCACTCGCGCTACACCGACCAGCAGTATTTCGGCGAAGGCTCGCTGAGCACGCCCAAGATCGCCAAGGCCACGCATAACCCGTTCGCGGCGCTGGCGGGGTTGATGAAGAAAGACGACTGAGGCCGGGCTGGATTTAGCGGCAATGCTGTGAGGCACAGATAGCCTTTGAGGGAGGTTCCGGCCCTCTTCGGGCCGGCTTACTTTGTCTTGGCAAAGTAAGCAAACCGTTTGCTCCTGGTTCCGGCCCCTTCGGGGTCCCCTCCCTCCGGCATTGCTCCGGGGGTCGCCGCTTATGGGCCGTCCCTGGCCCAAGCGGCTAACGGGCCGTCCGGGCCCTTTTCCCCCCTGCGCAACGCCTCCACTCGGCCTGCACAAGTCGCGTTCTGCGTCGCCTGCACCCTCGCGCATGAAAAGCAGAGCAAAAGCGTTTGCTTTTGCGTGCTCTTGATCTTGATCTTTTACACAAATAGTCCAGACGACACAGATCGCGACTTGGGCGCAGGCCGAGTGGAGGTGTCGCGGAATCGGGGAGCGAGGCATGGATGCCGAGCCAGCGCCGCTGGGCCAGGGACGGCCCATCGGCGCGGCCCGATGGAGTGGCGCAGCAAGGAGGGAACCCCGCAGGGGCCCAGCCAGGAGCCAGCGGTTTGGTTACTTTGCCAAGACAAAGTAACCCGGCCCGGAGAGGGTCGGAACCCATCTCCCGGAAAACACCCGGCCTCACCCTCACCCTCACCCTCACCCTCACCCTCACCAACCTGACGCAAATGTAATCACCCGCCACCCCGCCGTATGGCATCTTCACGCCAGATCACTCGAAACGGGACCCCGGCGCGATGCACGGCAAAACTTCAAGACGCACCTTCGTTCAAGGCCTGGCCGCCAGCGGCCTGCTGGGCAGCCTGGGCCTGTGGCCCACGCCTCTGCGCGCCAGCAGCGACACCGGCCAGCCCGTTGAACTGAGCGGCCGCGAGTTCGAGCTGTTCATCGGCCAGACCCCGGTGAACATCACAGGCCAGCCACGCACCGCCCTGACCATCAACAACGGCCTGCCCGGCCCCCTGCTGCGCTGGCGCGAAGGCGATACCGTCACCCTGCGGGTGCGCAACCGCCTCGACGAACCCACCTCCATTCACTGGCACGGCATTGTGCTGCCGGCCAACATGGACGGCGTGCCGGGCCTGAGTTTCGACGGCATCGCCCCCGATGGCCTGTACGAATACCGCTTCAAGGTCCGCCAGAACGGCACCTACTGGTATCACAGCCATTCCGGGCTACAGGAACAGGCCGGCGTCTACGGGCCGCTGATCATTGATGCCAAAGAGCCCGAGCCGTTCGAGTACCAGCGCGAACATGTGATCATGCTCACCGACTGGACCGATGAACAACCGGCCACCCTGCTGAAAAAGCTCAAGCAGCAGGGCGACTATTACAACCGCAACAAGCGCACCGTGGGTGACTTCATCGACGACGTCGGCCGTGAGGGCTGGCAAAAGACCATGGCTGATCGGCGCATGTGGGCCGAAATGCGCATGAACCCCACCGACATCGCCGACGTGGGCGGCGCCACCTACACCTACCTGATGAACGGCCAGGCCCCGGACCGTAACTGGACCGGCCTGTTCAAACCGGGCGAGCGGCTGCGCCTGCGGCTGATCAACGGCTCGGCCATGACTTATTTCGATGTGCGCATCCCGGGCCTGAAGATGACCGTGGTTGCCGCCGACGGACTGCATGTCGAGCCGGTCACGGTCGACGAACTGCGCATCGCCGTGGCGGAAACCTACGACGTGATCGTCGAGCCACGCGAGCCGGTCTACACCCTGTTCGCCCAGGCCATGGACCGCAGCGGCTTTGCCCGTGGCACCCTGAGCAGCCGGCCAGGCCTGAGCGCGCCGGTGCCGGCCCTGGACCCACGGCCACAACTGACCATGAGCGACATGGGCATGGACCATGAGGGCATGGAACAGGGCGATATGGCCGGTATGGACCATGGCAATATGGCAGGCATGGATCATGGCGCGTCCCCCCAGGCACAGGCACAAACCCATCCCGTCAGCGAACAAAACAACCCGCTGGTGGACATGCAGGCCACCGACCCCACCGCCCGCCTGGACGACCCCGGCATCGGCCTGCGCAACAATGGCCGGCGGGTGCTGACCTATGCCGACCTGCGCAGCACCTTCGCCGACCCCGATGGCCGCACGCCGAGCCGTACGATCGAGCTGCACCTGACCGGGCACATGGAGAAATTCGCCTGGTCGTTCAACGGGGTGAAGTTTTCCGACGCCGAGCCGCTGCACCTGACGTACGGCGAGCGGATCAGGATCGTGCTGGTCAACGACACCATGATGACCCACCCCATTCACTTGCATGGCCTGTGGAGCGACCTGGAAGACGAAAACGGGCAGTTCCAGGTGCGCAAGCACACCCTCGACATGCCACCCGGCTCCAGACGCAGTTATCGGGTGACCGCCGATGCCTTGGGCCGCTGGGCCTATCACTGCCACCTGCTGTACCACATGGAAACGGGCATGTTCCGTGAAGTGCGGGTCAGCGAATGAGCGCCGCTGCCATGACCACGACCTACACCCTGCCCCGTTCCTTCGTCTGGCTGCTGGGCGCCGGCCTGCTGCTGAGCGGCGCACAGAGCCTGGCGGCCGGCATGGACCACAGCGCTCATGCCATGGGCGGCCATGACATGAGCACGCATGCCGGGCACGCCATGCCCGCCGCATCGCCTGCGCCGCCCTCGCCCGTACCCGCGCTGACCGATGCCGACCGCGCCGCCGTATACGCGCATCCTGCCGGCCATCAGGTGCATGACAACGCGCTCAACCACCAGATCGTGATCGACCAGCTCGAATGGCAGCATGCCAGTGAAGGCAAGGCCCTGGCCTGGAACATCAATGGCTGGATCGGCGGTGACATTGATCGCCTGTGGCTGCGCTCCGAAGGCGAGCGCAGCCAGGGACGCACCGAACACGCCGAGGTGCAGGCGCTGTGGGGCCATGCGATTTCGCCGTGGTGGGATGTGCTCGGCGGGGTGCGCCAGGACTTCAAGCCCGGCGCCCCGCAGACCTGGGCGGCCCTGGGCGTGCAAGGCATGCCGCTGTCCGGCCTGGAAACCGAGGCCACGGTGTTCATCGGCGAGGCCGGACAAAGCGCCCTGCGCCTGGAAAGCGAATACGACCTGCTGCTGACCAACCGACTGATCCTGCAACCCAGGGCCGAGCTGAACCTGTACGGCAAGGATGACCCGCAACGCGACATCGGCTCGGGCCTTGCCGACAGCGAACTGGGGCTGCGCCTGCGTTATGAGGTGCGTCGCGAGTTTGCGCCCTATGTCGGCGTGAGCTGGAACAAGCGCTATGGCCAGAGCGCCGGCGACGGCGACGAGGACGCCAGCCAGACCCGCCTGGTGCTGGGCGTGCGCCTGTGGTTTTGAACGGACCAACTGTCAGCCCTTGAGGTTGCTGAATAGGCGGGCTTTCACTGCTGGAGCGACCAACGGTCGCGAATGCCGTGTGTCAGGCACCCACGATGCTGGAGGTGCCGGCCCTTTCGCGACCGTTGGTCGCTCCTACAAAGGCCGTGTCGTGACCTGGATCGGGTCCTGCCCGAAACCCCGGCAGCAGCGCTCGTGAAGACTGACGTATACTGAGCGGCTTTTATTCAGAGCACGCCACCGTGGCCAACAAACGCTACGCCTGTATCGGTCTGTACAACCCCAAATCGCCGGAGAACGTCGGCTCGGTCATGCGCGCCGCCGGCTGTTATGGCGTGGCGTCGGTGTTCTACACCGGCAAGCGCTTCGAGCGCGCCCGGGACTTTGTCACCGACACCAAGAAGATTCATCAGGACATCCCGCTGATCGGCATCGATGACCTCAGGAAGATCCTGCCGCTGGGCTGCATCCCGGTGGCCGTCGAACTGGTCGAAGGCGCCCGTGCCCTGCCCGAGTACACCCATCCGGATCGTGCCCTGTACATCTTCGGCCCGGAAGACGGCTCCCTCGACCAGGAGATCCGCGACTGGTGCGAAGACGTGGTGTACATCCCCACCGAGGGCTGCATGAACCTGGCCGCCACGGTCAACGTGGTGCTCTACGATCGCCTGGCCAAGGGTAACAACACCCGCTCAGGCCCCGGCTTCGGGCGCGACAAGAACGCACCTTCCGGCAGTCAGTAAGCAACATGCATGGAACAGTTCATCTGGCCGGCAGTCAGTTGTGATTCAACCCCGTCACGATCCTGGAGAGCACCATGAGCGATACCCCGATCATTGAACGCATCGACCGCACCCTGCCACCGCAACGCCCTGAGCAGAACGTCCAGGGCTGGGAGCGCATCACTTCGGTGGCCGGCGGCGTGGCACTGCTGGGCAAAGGCCTGCGCCGTGGCGGCCTGTTTGGTCTGGTGCAACTGGCAATCGGCGGTGCGGTACTGGCACGCGGTATCACCGGTCACTGCTCGGCCAAGAGCCTGCTGGAAAAAGGCCGCAGCGACCTGAACGGTGCCCGCAGCGACATCGAGCGCGCCGGCGCGCAATTGCATCAGTTGAAGGAAAAGGCCGAGAAGGAAGTGCCCAAGATCATCGAGTCGGTGACCGAGCCCAAGCCGCAGGTGTGATTCAGCCCGCCCTGAAGATCAGGTAATCCTCCCAGTCATCCTCGGGCACACTGCCCTCGCTGAGCATGCGCCCGGACTGGGAGATACGCTGGCGGTGCACCGCCTGGCGGTCACCGCACACCAGGTGATGCCACGACGGCAGGTCCTTGCCCTCGCTGACCAATCGATAACCGCACGTAGGCGGCAACCATTTGAACTCCTCGGCCTGCCCCGGCGTGAGCTGGATGCAGTCGGGCACTGCTGCCCGGCGGTTGGGATAGTCTGAACACTGGCAAGTATCCAGGTCCAGCAGCTTGCAGGCGATGCGCGTGTAATAGACGCTGTTGTCGTCTTCGTCTTCGAGCTTTTGCAGGCAGCACAGGCCGCACCCGTCGCACAGCGACTCCCATTCCTGCGAACTCAGTTGCTCGAGGGTCTTGCTGATCCAGAAAGGCGAGGCGGTGGCGGTCATGATGGGCAAAAAACTGTCGAAGGCCAGAAGGCCGCCAGTCTAGTGCCATGACCGCCGCGGGCCAAGCGCTGACGACTGCCGGTCACGCGTCCTGTCAACAAGCCGGGCTTGTCAACGAGAAAGCGAAACAGTAGTTTTGACAGGCTTTGTTACATGTCTTGCGTTACACCGCTGCAGCCCGCTGTCGATGCCTGCCGACCACGGCCCATCCTGCCCTTTCCTTCCCTTTTGCTACGACAGGACCGCCATGAGCACCAATCCTCGTGTTACCGACTTTGCCATTGACCCTCAGTTCATCGAACGCTGGTCGCCACGCGCCTTTGCCGAAGACACCATTGCCGAAGAAACCCTGCTGAGCTTTATCGAAGCGGCGCGCTGGGCGCCGTCGGCCTATAACTCACAACCGTGGCGCTTTCTGTATGCGCGTCGTGGCACCCCGAACTGGGAACGCTACCTGGGCCTGCTCAACGAGTTCAACCGCAGCTGGGCGCAGCACGCCTCGGCCCTGGTGGTGATCATCTCCAAAACCACCTTCACCGCGCCGGGCGCCAGCGAAGAAACTCCGGCGTTGTGGCACACCTTCGACACCGGCTCCGCCTGGGGCCTGCTGGCGCTGCAAGCCAGCCTCAGCGGCTGGCACACCCACGGCATGGCCGGCTTCGATCAGGAGCTGACCCGTCAGGAACTGAAAATCCCGGCCGAGTACGCCATTCACACCGTGATTGCGGTGGGCAAACTGGGCGACAAGGCATCGCTGCCGGAGTACCTGCAAGGCCGCGAAGTGCCAAGCCCGCGCCTTCCAGTGGCCGAGTTGGCCACTGAAGGTGACTTCAGCCTGTAACCGTCAATAGCCGCGCGCGAAGTCCACTTCACCGCGCAGCGGCTTGCCGGCCTGGAAGGCACGCAGGTTCTCGACGAACAGCCCGGTCATGGCCGGTGGTGAGGTGGGGGCCGAACTGTGTCCGGTGAGCAGCAAGCCGTAGGCTGTCCAGAAAGGATGGCGACGCGGCAGCGGCTCCTGGCGGCAGACGTCGATCACCGCGCCCGCCAGATGACCTTCCTTGAGCGCCTCGACCAGATCGGCATCGACCACCGCCACGCCGCGCCCGACGTTGATGAACAACGCCGTGGGCTTGAAACGGGCAAAGAGCGCGGCATCGAACAGGTCATGGGTCTGTGCGGTGTTGGGCAGCAGGTTGATGACGTAGTCCATGTCACCGATCACCTCGGCCATCTGCGCCAGGGCAACGACCTGGGCAAACGGGGCCTGGCTGCGCGCGGTCGACGCCACACCATGCACCTCAATGCCAAACGGCAGCAGGAACCGCGCCACGCACTGGCCGATATCGCCAGCACCGACGATCAGCGCCTTGCGCCCGGACAGGCTTTGCCCGGGACGATTGTCCCATTTGCGCTCGACCTG
Organism: Pseudomonas ovata; assembly: GCF_003131185.1. GTDB lineage: Bacteria > Pseudomonadota > Gammaproteobacteria > Pseudomonadales > Pseudomonadaceae > Aquipseudomonas > Aquipseudomonas ovata. Next base: position 70,656 of record NZ_QFFU01000026.1, read on the forward strand.
GCTCATCAGCCGGGCCAGCACTTCGCGCTCGTGCCCCAGCATGTAGGTCAGCACGTATTCAGCCATCACCTGACCGAAGATACCCACCGCGCGCGTCAGCCGGTAATCCCTGGTCAAGCGCTCGCTCAACAACGGCGTGATGCCGGCCCAGGTCGATTGCATCCATTGCGGTGTGTGGCCCTGGCGCAGCAGGCTGGCCAGCAGATCGGGCTGTCCCAGCCAGACTGGCGCATCGCAGGCCATGCCGGCCAGCTCGGCCGAATCGCCGCTGCTCAGGACCTCGATATCGGGTGCAGCCTGGCGCAGCAACCGGGTGTAGAGGGCGTAATCATGTTCAGCAATCAGAACGCGCATGCAGGACAACCTTGAAAATTCAGACAGGCAAACACCGACGCAAGCGATGGATGACGCCATAGCGCCATCCACCGGCCTGGTTACATCGGATCGTTGCGGCGCAGCAGTTCTTCAGGCAAGTGCTCGATGTATTCCTCTTCAGGCGGTGGCAACTGCAAGTGATAGCCTTGAGTCTCGAGGTTTTCAAGCACCTTGGTGATGTCTTCCCGGGCCAGGGTGCGCTCCGGACTCAGCACCAGGTCGAACGCATGCTGCGGCTTGCCGAACAGCGTCAGCAACGCTTCGGGCACGCGAGTCAGCACATCGCTCTTGAGCACATAGAGGTACATCTGGTTTTTCTTGGGGCTGCGATAGATGGAGCAGATACGTTTCAAGGCTGTTCTCCGGTAGTGGCCAGGCTGTCGAGCAGCGCCTGGCCCATCCGCTCGCGGCGCCATCCACGCAGCGACTCGGGCAATTGGTAAGGCCCTTGAGGGAAGCCGCTCTTGAGCAGCAGTTCGAGGGTTTTCTTGCGCAGCATCAGTTCCGGCGCCATGTCCAGGCGCTCGGCATACTGCTGACCAATGGCACGCAGCGACTTGAGTACAGCGGCGGCCTCGATCGGCAACGGGTCAGGCAGGGCGGCGGGCCACTGCTCGACCGGCACACGGGCGGCCTCCTGGATCAGCTCCAGCAGGAACTCGCCGTCCTGGCGCACGGTACGCGGGTGCATGTCTTCGATACGCGCCAGGGCCGCGAGGTTATCCGGCTGGGTCTTGGCCAGGGGCCATAACGAATGTTCGCGCAGGATACGGTTGCGTGGCTGATTGCGGATGCGCGCCTGCTGCTCGCGCCAGGCACACAGCTCGCGCAGCACGGCCAGTTGCTGGCGCGACAGTTTCCAGGCCAGCTTGGCGTCGCGGTAGACCTCATAAGGGTCGGTTTCGCGACGCAGGTTGGCCACCAGCTCCGCACCGTCTTCCAGCACCCAGGTGTATTTTTCCTGTGACAGGCGCGGGCGCAGCAGGGTGAACAGTTCGGCCAGGTGCACCGCATCTTCGGCGGCGTAGCTGATCTGGGTGTCGGACAGCGGGCGTTGCAACCAGTCGGAACGGGTTTCGCCCTTGGGCAGTTCGATGCCCAGCACCTCCTGCACCAGGCGCGAATAGCCCATGGAAAAACCGATATTCAGGTAAGCCGCAGCCAATTGCGTGTCGAACAGCGGCAACGGCAGGCTGCCTGTCAGGCGCAACAGCACTTCGAGGTCTTCGCTGCAGGCATGCAGCACCTTGATGACGTCGGGGTTTTCAAGCAGCGCCGCCAGCGGGCGCCAGTCGTCGATCGACAGCGGGTCGATCAGCCAGGCAATGTTGCCTGCGCTGATCTGCAGCAATCCGGCGATCGGGTAAAAGGTGTCGACCCGCATGAATTCGGTGTCGAGCGCGATGAATGGCAGCGTCTGCCATTGCGTGCAGTGGCGGGCGAGGCTGTCGTCGTCGCGAATCCAGTGAATATCGATGGCCACACGGCTCTCCCCTTGGATAGTGGCGCGCAGTATATATCGCCACGGGAGGGATCGCGCATTGGCGCTGCAAGTCTTTGATTAACCTGAGCCATCCGGATGGGGACCTGCGCGTGCAGCGCCGCAGGTCCCGCCGTTCGTCAGTTGGCGCGACGACGGTAGCTGCGGTACTCCGGCACCCAGAAGTTGCGCTCGATGGCCGCCAGCAAGACCTCTTCGGAGGTTTCAAGCGCCAGCCCTTCGACCTGGGCTTCCCTGGCCACTGCCAGGGCGATCTTGCGGCTGACCTGCTGGATGTCCTTGAGCGATGGCAGTACGGCATCGCCTTCGCCGGTCACGATCGGCGAACATTCCGCCAGGGCATTGGAGGCGGCCATCAGCATGCGGTCACTGATGCGCGAAGCCTTGCAGGCAATCACGCCCAGGCCGATGCCGGGGAAGATGTAGGAGTTGTTGCACTGGGCGATGTGCACCGTGCGGCCGTTGATGCTGACCGGGGCAAACGGGCTGCCGGTGGCGACCAGCGCCTGGCCATCGGTCCAGCGCAGGATTTCTTCGGGCGTCGCTTCGACCTTGGAGGTCGGGTTTGACAACGGCATGACCAGCGGTTGCGGGCAGTGCGCGTGCAGCTCGCGGATCACCTCTTCACTGAACAGCCCGCGCTGGCCGGACACACCGATCAGCACAGTCGCTCCGGCATGCCGGACCACCTCGAGCAGCGATGCGTAAGGCTCATCGTTGCCGGCCCAACCGGCGACATCACCGGCCTGTTGCGCCAGGCGTTGCTGGAAGTCCAGCAGATTGTCCATGCCTTGGGTCAGCAGGCCGAAGCGATCGACCATGAAGATGCGCTGACGCGCCTCGGCCTCGCTCAGGCCTTCGACCTGCATGGCCGCAATGATGTGTTCGGCAATGCCGCAGCCGGCGGAACCGGCGCCCAGGAACACCACTTTCTGCTGGCCCAGGGTCTGCTGCTTGGCCTTGCATGCCGCCAGCAGAGTGCCCACGGCCACCGAGGCGGTGCCCTGGATGTCGTCGTTGAAACAGCACAGCTCATTGCGGTACTTCTCCAGCAACGGCATGGCGTTGGCCTGGGCGAAGTCTTCGAACTGCAGCAGCACGTCAGGCCAGCGGCGCTGGACGGCCTCGATGAACAGGGCAATGAAGTCTTCGTATTCCTGGCCGGTGACGCGCTTGTGGCGCCAGCCCATGTACATCGGGTCGTCGAGCAGCTCCTGGTTGTTGGTGCCGACGTCCAGCACGATCGGCAGGGTGTAGGCCGGGCTGATACCGCCACAGGCGGTGTACAGCGACAGTTTGCCGATCGGAATGCCCATGCCGCCGATGCCCTGGTCGCCCAGGCCGAGGATGCGCTCGCTGTCGGTGACCACGATCACCCGGATGCGGTCCTTGGTGGCGCTGCGCAGGATGTCATCGATGCGGTCGCGATCAGGATAGGAAACGAACAACCCGCGGTGGGTGCGGTAGATCTTGGAGAATTCCTGGCAGGCCTGGCCGACGGTCGGGGTGTAGATGATCGGCAGCATCTCTTCAAGATGCGAGTCCAGCAGGCGGAAGAACAGGGTCTCGTTGTTGTCCTGGATCGAACGCAGGTAGATGTGCTTGTCCAGGTCACTGGCGCACTGCTGGTACTGGTCGTAGACCCGGGTAAGCTGTTCTTCAATGGTTTCGACGGTCTGCGGCAGCAGGCCGATCAGGTTGAAATCGATGCGCTCTTGCGGCGTGAACGCGCTGCCCTTGTTGAGCAGGGGCATTTCCAGCAAGGAGGGGCCTGCGTAGGAAATGTATAAGGATCGCGTGGTATTGGTCATTTCTTCTTCGCCTTTTCGTCTCTCATTGATTCTGTGCAAGACCTTGGCGTGCAACCTGGCGTATTGCATTGTTGTTCTTTTTGCCAGTTCTCTCAGGCCGTTATAAAAAAATGTGGGGCGTATATTACTCGCCATGCGCCTGGTCGCGACATATTGTCGCGAAAAAACGACAGTTTTCAGTCAACTGCCCTGCCTTCTACGGTGCACTGAATGTATTGCCATCTGACGACAGGCCCGGGAGCACCTGCAGCAGGCCGAACAGCAAAAGGCCGAGGCCGCCAAGGACCAGACCGCCTTCAGGGAAGCGGCCGCTGAAGAAGCGAAAACCTTTGTGCCGACGCCCGGGACGCCACAGCATTTGCAGACGCCCGAAAAAAATGACAGTCCCTGCGAAACCATCACCTCAACTTCACGAACTTTTCACAGCCGCTGTCGCATTCTGAACCCGCTCCCAAGTGTGAATCCTTAAGCCCGCTCCCCCATCGCGGGCTTTTCTTTGTCCGGAATTTGACCCGGCAGACGGCTGACCCGGTCGATGCCGGGCCAGCCAGGATTTTCAGCGGGTAACGATCTGGCCGACGCTGAAACCATCAACCGCTGCAATCCGGCCACGCCACAACACACCCGAAGCACAGATCGGGCTCTGGTCCGTGGAGTAGGTCTTGCAGTCTTTCAAGTGAATGAAGTGGAAGTCAGAGGTGTCCTGTGCCAGGTCGCCTGGCTTGAATGACAGGATCATTTCTTTCATCGAGGTCTCGGCGCCATTGTCGAACTGGCCAAAAGGGGCAGCCAGGTCCTGGGCCAGTTGATCGAAATAGTCGTCGTGCGAGATCAACAGGCCCGACACCAGGTTACCGCCGATGGACAAGGTAACGCCCAGCTCGACCTTGGTGCTGACGACAAACTTGACCAGCCATTGCAACAACCAATCGATCTGCTTGCCTTCTGCCTTGAACTGGGCGATGAGTTCCTGATCGCCCCGTGGCAACGACTGCAATTGTGCTGCTTGATCTACATCGGTCATCTGAAACTCCTTGCCATGCACCTGAATGAACCCGGCCCTGAAGTGGCCGGGACTGCAACATCCTGCAGGCGTGCATGGGGAAAGATTTCCCACTCTGACGCCTGCACGTCCAAGCAGGATAGACGAGGTTGATGACATGCAGGCAAGTGTCTTAGGGGCGCGCGCCGGCTTTCAGTGCTCGTTACAAGTCCACGGTCACCCGCTCCACGGCCTGAACCACCTCTCGCGCGCCCTTCTGGATGTGAATGATCGCGGCGCCTGCCTGCTCGGCCAGCAGCAGCCCCTGCCCGGCCTGGGCACGACTGCATTCGATGTCCTCGACGGCTTTTTCCGCCAGCAGCCTGTTCTGTTGCACGATCTGGACAATTTCACCTGCCGCGGTACTGGTGCGCCCTGCCAGTTGCCGCACTTCATCGGCCACCACCGCAAAGCCACGCCCCTGCTCACCGGCGCGCGCCGCTTCGATAGCGGCGTTGAGGGCCAGCAGGTTGGTCTGCGAGGCGATGCCACTGATCTTTTCCACCATGCTGCTGATCAGTTGCGACTGCTTGCCCAGCGCCTGCATGCTGTGGGTCACCGACTGCATCTGCCCGGCAATGCTGTGCATGGTCTGCACCGTCTCCTGGACCACGTCGGCCCCATTGGCCGCATCGATGTCGGTCTGGCGGGAAATATCATAGGCCACATGGGCAGCGTTCTTGATCTGCACCTCACGGTTGACCTGGTCGGTCACCACACTGGCGAACTTGACCACCTTGTAGAGCTGGCCTTCAGGGTTGTGCACCGGGTTATAGGTCGCTTCAAGCCACACCGCTTGCCCACGACTGTCCAGGCGACTGAAGCGATCCGCCACATACTCGCCACGATTGAGGCGCTCCCAGAACGCCTGGTAGTCGGCCGATGCGCTCTGTTCGGGCGAACAAAACATGCGGTGATGCCGCCCCTGAACCTGAGCTTGGGTGTATTTCATGGCCTGCAGGAACTGCTCATTGGCATGGATGACCGTGCCGTCGAGATGAAACTGAATGACCGCGGTCGACTTGACCAGCGCCTGCATCATTTGCGACTGATCGCGCAGCTGTTCCATCACCGCGCTCATGTCCGAGCCATAACCCTGGATATAGGCCACCTTGCCGGTTTCGTCCCTGACAGCCAGCCAGTGCATCTTCAGCCAGGCAATAGAGCCATCGCCGCGCTTGCAACGATAACAGTCTTCAATGGGTTCAGACGCCCGCAGCCTTGCCATGAAGGCTGTGCGCAATGCCGGACTTGCCTCGAAGTCGACCACAATGTCAGGCAACGCGCCATTGACCAGCGCAGTCCGTGTGCGGCCCAGGACCTGCTCGATCCTGGCGTTGACGTCCACGACCTTCAGATCCGGCAGCAACCTGATGGACAACAGGCCTGTTTCCAGCTGTGCCAGCAACCGATGCTGTGCATCACGCTCGGCAACGCACCTGCCAAGTTCTTCTTTCAACGAACGGCCAAACATATTCACCCCTCATGAAGCCTGGTCTTTTATGCGCTGCCTGATGGGCGAGTGCGACCTTCGATTGATCGACCTCAAACCGCTCAGGCCTGAAATCTCATCAGGCCCAGCGTGGTCAATTGTTTGTTGGACCGAAACAGGATGGTGGCGCACAGCACCTCCATTTCGCTCAATGAGACATTCAACGTTTGCATACGTGCACTCACCGGCGTCAAATCGCGAAAAGCAGTGTCGAGCAGCAAGAGTCGTTGCCTGACCTCATCGGCCAGGACGCCGGCCATACCGAGAATGCGGAAAATCCCCTCCTCCACCACCGAAATCAACCGCTGCATTTCATGCTTCAACTGCCCGACCGAAGGATCGAGCATTGCAGGGGCAAGGCCGGTTTGCGCCTGATGAATATGATCAAGGCTCATCAACAGTGACTTAACAACATCCAGGGCACAGTCCACTTCGTTGACCTTTAATAAAAAGCCGGAAATACGAATATTCATACGAGTGACACAAGATTCGAAATCATCCAGTGCCGCGAGCAAAGTGCCTGTCATAACGGCCTCTTATTCAAAGTTGGGCATCAACAGCAAAAGGCCTGGCGCGGCAGCGCCGTGACCGCCACGATGCCGTCCATGCAACGTGCAGTGATAAATAAAAACAGCCGATACTGTCAGCTGACCGACGATAAGAGCGGCCCATACTTAACGGTATCCTTGCCCGACTTCTTGGCGGCGTACAGGTGCCTGTCGGCCTCTCGCAGCACTTCGGATACGTCACAGCCTTGTGCAAAGATCACCAACCCGGCACTCACTGTAAATCGACAAGGCAAAGTGTCGACATTGCGTACGGCCTGCATCAGACGCTGGACGTAATCAAGGGCCTGAGCCTGATCGGAGGTATCGAGGACAACACCGAACTCTTCTCCTCCCAGGCGCCCGTAACAATGGCGTCGGTCAACGGCCTCCATACAGCGGGCCAGCGTACACAACACCTGATCCCCTACCTCATGTCCCCACTGATCGTTGACGCGCTTGAAGTTGTCGATATCGATCATCAGAAAAAAACCGGACGGGCTGGATGCCGCGACCTGTTCGAACTGTTGCATCAACGCGCGTCGGTTGTAGATACCGGTCAGAAAATCGGTCTCCGCCATGACCCGGTACTGGTTTTCCAGCAACAGCAAATTTCTCAGGGAGCACAGGTAGGTGTGATTATTGACCCACCCCAGCGTCAGCGAGAAAAAACCGAATACCAGCACATAAAGCCTGGCGTCAGACACGTCCTGGCTTGCATAAGGCCAGACGATCAACCAGGTCAGCACCGCCGTGACCACGTAGTCAGTGGTGTTTCGAACCAGCAACGAGGCGCCCAGCACCGTAATGACCGCAAAGGGCAGGGAAAACGCCTGGTACAGCGGGTCAAACTGTACAAACAGTGACTTGTAACTGGCGACAAAGGTAAGAATGAAGGCCAGCCCGGAAACACGCCAGACCCGATCAGAGCGCGTGAATGTCTGGACGTTATGCACCACCAGCATGGCCAGCAAGGGAATCACCGTCATCGCGAACGAGACCGGCGCCTGTGTAAGGCCATGCACCACGACCCAACTGCCCATCGCCAGCCATTCGGCGCGTGCCACGCCGTGATTCAATAACGCACGAATTCGATGATCCAGAGATGACAGCAACTGACTTGCTCCAGGTTAGACGCACTTCCTTAATGCTCGGCCTCACCGTTGCCGATGTTGACCAGCGTGATCGCAAAATTGGCGATCATCATCCTGCGTGCCAGCGCCATGAAGCTGTCCGTGATCTCGACCGCATTCTTGCAGACCTTGAAATAGCCGGCCTTTTCACCCTCCTTGACCATGCGGATCAGGTGCGTACTGGACACCGACAGACGCGAGGACAATTGCGCATAGGTCGAGACCTTGCGGCCTGTGCCGGTCAAGGACTGCGTCTGCAAGGCATCGCAGAACAGCGCCAGCATCACCATGTGCCCGCCATCACGGTTCATCAGCCAGCGGGACTCGGGCACCAGCATCTCCAGGGTGAAATTGGCATCGAGCACTTTCTGGAAATTCCTGAACGAGTGGCGCACGGTGGGCTCATCGACCCGACGCTCAAGACTCGACTCATCAATGATGCCCAGCGCCGGAAAGTAATAGGCGCTGATGATCTTCACCGTCTCGGTCATGGCCCGTGCCGAAGGCGTGTAAATCCTCAGGCGGCGATCGTCCGGGTGATCGCTGACATCCATGTAGCCGGAAATCAGGAAAAAGGCGAAATAAGACTCCAGGCTGTTTTTCGACAGGTAACCACGCCGCTCGCAGAACTCCTTGACCCGGGACAGTGACGGAAAAGGCTCACAGTAATAATGCGCCAGCAGTGACAGCGCGACCATAAACCGGTCGTACTTCAGGATGCTTTTATAAAACAGCGGTCGACCGAGGTAATGCTGTTCCATCAACTCATAGTGCCGAATGATCCGTTGATCGATATCGGGGCATGCAGAAAGCCTTTCCATTTCAGCCTCCAGGCGTTCCAGCAGTGCGGCGCGTTCCATAACCAACCCTGATACCACTCAGACCATTGTCCAAGATATTAAAATGCCAGCAATCAAGGACCCATGCTAACGCATTCAGCACGGGTACGCGCATCAACCCAGAAATGTTTTAAATAGACCCTTGCGAATAAAACACACACCGTTGATACGGGCATTACAGCACCTTGCTTATCAGACCTTACAGAGCGTCATAAATAAGCCCTTATTAAGCCTTATACGCCATGGACGTTAGCACTGCCGCACTTACATCATTCAATGCCGAACACTGTTCAAGGCTCATTAATGGATCCTAATAAAGGCACTCATGAAGAAACCTCACGTCTTTCACTGGCGCAATACTTTTTCCACCGCCTGTGCCGCCTCGAATATCGACGCCTCGTCATAAGGCGCAAAGCCCAGCACCATCCCCGCCGGCAGAGGCTGATGGCAATAACGCGCCAGCGGCATCACATCCACGCCGGCCTCGGCAATGCGGGCGCAGGCCTGGGCCTCGTCATCCAGTAACAAGCGACAGGCCACATCGAGCCCGGCACGAATCGGGGGCACTTCGATCAACCCTGGCCAGTGCCTGGCAGCCGCTTCACTCAAGGCTTCGGCACGCAGCGCATAGAGCTTGCGCATACGCCGCACGTGGCGGTCAAAATGACCTTGCTGGATGAAGGCGGCCAGCACCGCCTGGCTCAGGCTGTTGGCATGTCGTGCAGTGAGCGCGGCGGCGCGGGTAAAGCATTCCAGCAGATGCGGCGGCAGCACCAGGTAAGCCAGGCGAATGGAGGGAAACAGCAGCTTGCTGAAGGTGCCGGCCAGGATCACCGACTGGCTGGCGGCATCCATCGACCGCAGCGCCGGGATCGGCTTGGCGATGAAGCGGTACTCGCTGTCGTAGTCATCTTCGAAGATATAGGCGCCGCTGGCGGCCGCCCAGCGCAGCAGGGCCATGCGCCGGGCCGGGGACAGCTCGCTGCCCAGTGGCGCCTGCCGCGAAGGGGTCAGGTACGCCAGCGCCGCTTTCGGCGCGCGGCGCATGCCCTCTTGCACACGCATGCCCTGTTCATCGACCGGCACATGCACAGGGGTGTAGCCAGCCACTTCGATCAATTGCCGGGCACCGGGGTAACCGGGGTCTTCGAGCCACACCTGCCCGCCGGGCGGCACCAGCAGCCGCAGGCACAAGTCCAGGCCCTGCTGCACACTGTTGAGCACCAGAACCTGTCCGGCTGACACCTGCACGCCACGGGCAACGGCCAGATACCCGGCGATGGCTTCACGCAGCACCGGCAACCCTTGGGGGTCGGAGTCGAGCAGGGTCGCGGCGCGCGAACTGCGTAATTGCTGGATGTGCAGCTTGCGCCACAGATCGACCGGAAAGGCGCCCACATCCCCCCGGTGCGGAAAAAACGGCCGCAACCCGGGGGTGACCGTACGCCGGGCAAAGATGGGAGTGATCGCCTCCAGCCGCTCGATCCAGCCGGTAGCCGGCGCCGTACGCGACAAGGCAACGTCGGGTACTATCTTGCGTTGTACATAACCGGCCTGCAGGGTCGCTTCGGGCAACACTTCACACACCCGCGTGGCACTGCCGGCTCGCGCCTCGACATAGGCTTCCGACAGCAATTGCTGGTAGGCCGCCTGCACCGTGCCGCGCGCAATGGCGTAATGCCCGGCCAGGGCGCGAGTCCCCGGCAGCTTGCTGCCTGCCGGCAAGCGGCCACTGAGAATGGCCTCGCGCAGGCTCTGGTACAGCCAGGTTTGCAGGCTTGTGCCGACGGAGGGCTCGCCCAGAGGCAATGACATGACCCAGGACGGTTGAGAGGTGGAAGCCATGAGCGCCTCAAGTGGACCAACAGGTTCAGTAACAAGCGGATCAATACCATGATCCGCTTGCGTTGCACACTCTCCCCTGTCGCAGCCACCTGACGGCTGCCCTTACAGGAGTAGACACTGTGCACTCATCCATCCTCATCATCGGTGCCGGCTTCGGCGGTCTGTGGAGCGCCCTGAGCGCCGTACGCCTGCTGGACCAGCACCAGCGTCTCGACATCACCGTCACCGTACTGGCGCCCCAGGCCGAACTGCATGTACGCCCTCGCTTCTACGAACATGACATTGCTCCGACTGTCGCGCCACTGGCCGAACTGTTCGAAATTGTCGGCATCAATTTTGTACAAGGTTGTGCCACCGCCATTGACGCCGATGCCAGGCGCGTGAGCTATCTGGATGCCGGTGGCCGCGAGCAGCACCTGGGCTACGATCGGCTGATTCTGGCCTCGGGCAGCCAGGTCGCCCGACCCGCCGTGGTGGCAGGCATCAACCAGCACACCTTCGACGTCGACAGCTACGCCTCTGCCCGGCGGCTCGGCGCGCACTTGCAGGCTCTGCGCGAGCAGCCGGACACCCCACAACGCAACACCGTGGTGGTGGTGGGTGGCGGCTTCACCGGCATTGAGACGGCCACGGAAATGCCGGGGCGCCTGCGCGCCGTACTGGGCGAGGACGCGGACGTGCGGGTGGTGATCATTGATCGCGGCCAGACGATTGGCGGCGCCATGGGTCAGGCTATCGGCGAGATCGTCGCCCAGGCCAGCGACGAGGTCGGCCTGACCTGGCGCCTGGGCGCATCTGTCCAGGCCGTGGATGCCCAGGGCGTGACGCTCGCAGGCGGCGAGCGCATCGAGGCTGGCACCGTGATCTGGGCCGTTGGCGTCAAGGCCTCGCCTTTGACCGAGCATGTGCAGGGCGAGCGCGACCCCAGCGGCCGCCTGCATGTGGACAACACCCTCAAGGTGCAGGGACAAGCGGCGATATTCGCCACGGGCGACACGGCCTTCGCCGCCAGTGACGAGCTGGGCAACCACGCTCTGATGACCTGCCAGCACGCCATTGCCCTGGGCCGCTCGGCCGGCAACAATGCTGCCGCCGACCTGTTGGGTGTGGCTGCGACGCCCTACCGCCAGGTCAAGTACGTCACCTGCCTGGACCTGGGGGCATGGGGTGCTGTCTATACCGAGGGCTGGGACCGTCAGGTGCTGCTCACCGGGCAAGAGGGCAAGGCCCTTAAGACGCAGATCAACACCCAATGGATCTACCCGCCGGCGGCACACCGGGCCAACGCGCTGGCGGCGGCCGATCCGTTGATTCCTGTAGTGGCGTAACCGGATCACGTACCATGGCCTGCCCGCAAACCCGCCGAGCAGGCCAAGGAGAAAACGGTGCACCCATCACAACCACGCCAATGGCTGTCTCCCTACTGGCTGTTGCTTGTCCTGCCGCCCCTGTTCTGGGCCGGTAATTTCATTGTCGGCCGGGCCGTACGCGACAGCCTCCCACCGATGTCGCTGTCGCTGTGGCGCTGGGTGATTGCGCTGGCCTTGATCCTGCCCTTTGCCTTGAAGCACCTGCGCAAGGACTGGCCTTTCTACATCCGGCATCCATGGCTGCTCGCCCGCCTTTCGCTGACGGGCGTGGTGGGCTTTACCTGCCTGACCTATATCGGCCTGCGCGACACCTCGGCAGCCAATGCCCTGCTGCTCAACTCCTGCATTCCGGTGCTGATCGCGCTGTTCGGTGCGCTGTTCTATCGCCAGCGACTGCATGGCATGCAGAACGCAGGGCTGCTGCTGTCGTGCGCGGGTGTGCTGGTGATCATCACCCACGGTGACGTGCAAGCCCTGCTGAAGCTGAGTTTTTCTCACGGCGACCTGATTGTGTTCTGCGCCATGGTGTCGTTCGCGTTCTACACGTTGTGGTCACGCAGCGTGCCGGCCGAGGTCAACCGGATCGGCCTGATGGCGGCCCAGATCGCCGTCGCGCTGCTGGCGCTGATTCCGCTGTGGTGGATCGAAACGTCACAGGGTGCGGTCGCCCACTGGGACGCGGACAGCCTGATGGCCTTGCTGTACCTGGGCGTGTTTCCCTCGGTGCTGGGCTACTTGCTCTTTACCCTGGCCGTAGCCCGCTTCGGCGCGGCGCAGGCTGCGCTGTGCATCCACCTGATCCCGGTGTTCGGCGCGGTGCTGGCCGTCACATTCCTGGGCGAGTCGCTGCACCTGTACCACGCGCTGGGCATGGCGGGGATATTGATCGGGATCTGGCTGGCGCTGCGGGTTCGTTCAACAACGGTTAGCCCAAGAGAAAACCGTTCGATGCCGTAGGGTCACTCATGCAAGGCACGCCTCTACATCGCTATGTTGCAGGGCTTGCAGCTCAACACGATCAAGGGTCTCCAAAATACAAAAACAGTCAGAACATGCAGTCGCTCACTTTCACACGGAGTATAAAAACAATGTCATACGACCTTGACCTTATCGAGGCCTGCAAAAAGGCAGGCCTCCCCATCAACGTGTGCCATTCGCCAGAACACTATTTAGAAATAATCAACCAAACGTATCCAGCTTTGGGCAGCCGGATAGACCTCTCCTCGCTGCCTCACTACAAATACGCCAGGGCAACCCCAGAACACATCCAGCGAGACTATTGCAACTTTGTAAAATCCCTACCCGACTTAGAGGACGATGACTCGGAGATCATTTATATAGGCGACAGCCTGACCGATCACGCCTACGTTGTAAAAAGCGCTGACCTGCACGCGTTCCTGTGTATGATTGTCGACATTCCCCAATCCCACTACCTGTTCCGCAGCGACTTTTCCTGGTGCATCAACCTGTCATTTGAAAATGATATGGAGTTTGCGCGACTTGGCGCCTGGCAAAACTCAATGCTCAATGCCGCCAAGCCCGAAGATGATCGCGACAGTACCCAATAGCCGCCCGCGGCCCCTGAGCAATGAGAACCACGAACGCTACCGATTCACGTGGGACGTGCTGTACCGCCTGCAGGCCCAGCAAGACCTGGATGACAGCGGGCGCATCTACCCGCACAACCCGATTGTTGCCGATGGGTAGACATCCGTAACGGCGTCATAAAGCCCACACCCCAAGCAACTAACTGAAGTCCGATGCTGCGCTCCCGATTTCTTTCTGCCGTCTGGGTGGCCCATTGGTATTTCAGGCAGCTGTTATCAGGAGACCCGCCCATCTCGGCTCCCCCTGACTATTGCCGTCTTGCACGGTTGCAGGTATTGATGATGGTTTGGCGGGCCGCAGATAAGAGTCATGCACACGTTATTCACGATCTTCGCAGCCGGTGTGATGCCGATCCTGGCAATTGCACTGGCCATCCTGGCTTATCGACATAACATGAAGAAGTGGCGATTCAGGATTGATGCAGAGTTGCAGGCAGCCTTGAACGGACAGGGTATTGAAGCCTACACATTGATCGTGGATAAACTGACCCCACCCGGCACCAACAGGACAGCGGATGTCTACCGGATCCTGCACGATGGCCAGGGTCGTTATTTCCTGTTCATCAAGACCGCAGAGCACCCGGGCGTGCTCAAGCCCCTGACCCAGGAGCGGGCGTTACTGGCGGCACGCATGAATGGATGAGAGGGACACGCCTGAGCAGTGTGGAGCGTGGCAACTGCCTTGCACCCAAGCCCCAGAAACAAAAAATCCCCGCTATCGCCAGGATAGTCGGGGGTTTTAGCTACAGCGGTAATGGCGGAGAGATAGGGATTCGAACCCTAGGTACTGTTGCCAGTACAACGGATTTCGAATCCGTCCCATTCGGCCACTCTGGCATCTCTCCAATGGCGCGCATCATACCAGCCTGAATGCAGATGTCGAGCAATTTCTGCATTTTTTTGCGTGGTATCAAGCGCTTGCGTCGCAGGTGCCCTTAAAGCGGCACGCCCAGACGGTGGGCCACTTCTTCGTAGGCTTCGATCACGTCGCCCAGACCCTGGCGGAAGCGGTCCTTGTCCATCTTCTTGCGGGTCTCTTTGTCCCACAGGCGGCAGCCGTCAGGGCTGAATTCGTCGCCCAGGACGATTTCGCCGTGGAACACGCCGAACTCCAGCTTGAAGTCGACCAGCAGCAGGCCGGCGTCGTCGAACAGTTTGCTCAGTACGTCGTTGACCTTGAGCGACAGCTCTTTCATGCGCGCCAGGTGCTCGGCAGTGCCCCAGCCGAACGCCACGACGTGGGATTCGTTGATGAACGGGTCGCCCTTGGCGTCGTCCTTCAGGAACAGCTCGAAGGTGTAGGGCTCAAGCTTGAGGCCCTCTTCGACGCCCAGGCGCTTGACCAGGCTGCCGGCGGCGTAGTTGCGCACCACGCACTCGACCGGAATCATGTCCAGCTTCTTGACCAGCGACTCGTTGTCGCCCAGCAGCTTGTCGAACTGGGTCGGAATGCCGGCCTCTTCGAGCTTCTGCATGATGAACGCGTTGAACTTGTTGTTCACCGTGCCCTTGCGGTCCAGTTGTTCGATGCGCTTGCCGTCGAACGCCGAAGTGTCGTTGCGAAACAGCAGGATCAAGCGGTCGGCGTCGTCGGTCTTGTACACCGACTTGGCTTTGCCGCGGTAGAGTTCTTCACGTTTTTCCATGATGGGCTCCGCTTGCTAAATGATAGGGCTAGGCGATCTGTCGCCAGTCGAGCCCACAATCTTGATCGGCCAGTTGCAGCCAGTCCGGGTCACACCCAAGGGTGTCGACGAAACATTGCCGGGCCAGCTGCGGCAGGTTGTTCTTGGTGCTCAGGTGGGCCAGCACCAGGTGTTGCAGTGTCTGCCAGCCCAGCTCGCTCACCAGGCTGGCAGCCTGGTGATTGTTCAAATGTCCCGATTGGCCTCCCACGCGCTGCTTGAGAAAGACCGGGTAGCGGCCTCGGGCAAGCATGTCGCGACAGTGGTTGGCCTCGATCATCAGGGCATCCAGGCCCTGATAGCGCTCCAGCACGTTGCTGCAGTATGACCCCAGGTCGGTCAGGAGGCCAAAGCGCCGCTGCCCGTCGCTGAAGACGAACTGGGTCGGTTCCAGCGCATCGTGCTCGACCGACACCACGTCGATCTCCAGCGCGCCGATCTGCAACGGCGTACCGGCACTCAGGAGACCGGCGACTTCCAGCGGCTTGCGCAAGCCGCGCTGGGTGCCGCGGCTCAGGTAGACCGGCACCGTATAGCGCCGTGACAGCAACCCCACGCCATGCACATGATCGGCATGCTCGTGGGTCACCAGAATGGCGCTCAGTTGTGCAGGGTCGACACCGAGCCGCGCCAGGCGACGCTCGGTCTCGCGCAGCGAGAAGCCGCAGTCGACCAGCACATAGGTGTCATGGCTGGCGACCAGCGTGGCATTGCCACGGCTGCCGCTGCCCAGGCTGGCGAAGCGCACTTAACCCAGGTGGTCCTGAATGACGCTCAGCACCCGGCGTGCCACGTCGGCAGGGGCCACGGTGTTGATGTTCTTCTCGACCGTGACCTGCACGCTTTCACCGACCTTGCTCAGGCGCACCTGATAACGCTCGGCACGCGCTTCTATCTCTTCCTTGCTGGCCTTGCCGCCAAACAGGCCGCTGATCAAGCCCGGCTCGTTTTCAGGCTTGTCGGCGCGCTCGGCCAGGTTGATGTAGTACAGGCCCAGGCTGCGGTTGATGTCCTCGACGCGCCAGTCACCCTGCTCCAAGGCCCGGCCGACACTGGACCAGGCACGATCAAGGTCGGCGCCCAGGTTGAGCATCGGGTTGCCGCTGCCGTCGACGCCCATCGCCACGCGGCTCGGGGTGTCGTAGTCGCGGGCAGCCAGCAGGGACACCGAACCGCCCTGCCTGGCGTTGCGGCTCAGGCCGGCGAGCAGGTCATCGGTCAGCGAGGCGTTCAGGCCGGCGCTGCTGGCGTTGTCGGGGAATTCGACCTCGGCGGTGCTGCCGGCGGCACGCGAAACGCTGACGACGTAGATTTCACTGGTATTGCGCTGTACGCCCGGCTCGATACGCACCCGCACGCGGGTTTCGCTGTCGGCGGCGGTACCGCTGGCGCTCAGGCGACGGGAAACGGAGGCCGACAGCTCGTCCAGACGCTGCCAGGTGGTGCTGAACTCGCCGGTTTGCGGGCGCTCCTCGGCAATCCGAAAGCCGTTGTCTTCAAAATACTGGTGCGCCACCGACCAGATTTCAGCCGGCGGGCGCTGGGCCAGGATCCAGCGTGCACCACCGCTTTGCTGCAGGCTGAAGTCGCTGGACTCGGCTGCGCTGGTGGCCATCGGCACAGGTCGCGGTACGGTGTACTCGCCCCTCTGGGTGCTGTCGGCCACGTTGCGCGGGATCGGCAACAGCGGGTCCAGGCGCTTGACGCCGGTGACGTCGGCAGGCACTTGCATAGGTGCAGTCTGGGTCGATTCCAGGTAATCGCTGCCGCGATCACGGAAATAACCGTCAGGACCCCAGACCCAGCCACAACCACTGGTGCTGGAGATGATCAGGGCAAGTGCGGAGAATCCGGCCAATCGCTTCATTGCGTTGTACTTCCTCAATTAAACCAGTACGCCGGCCTGGCGCAGGGCCTGGCGCAGCGGTTCGTGACAGGCCTGGCTGAGCCAGGTCAGTGGCAGACGGATACCGTCGGCCATCATGCCCATCTCGCTCAGGGCCCATTTCACGGGGATAGGGTTGGATTCGATGAACAAGGTGTTGTTGAGCGAGGAAATCCGGTCGTTGATGGCGCGTGCAGCGGCGGCATCGCCGCGCAGGGCCGCGGCGCACATGTCGCTGACGGCACGCGGTGCGACGTTGGCGGTCACGGAGATGTTGCCCTTGCCGCCCAGCAGCATCAGTTCGACCGCCGTGGCGTCATCACCGGAATAGACCATGAAGTCGTTGCTGACCCCGGCCAGGATGTCCCTGGCGCGCTGCAGGTCGCCGGTGGCTTCCTTGATACCGATGATGTTGGCCACCTTCGACAGGCGGATCACGGTCTCGGCCTTCATGTCGCAGGCAGTGCGGCCCGGCACGTTGTAGAGGATCTGCGGGATGTCCACGGTGCGCGCGATGTGGCTGAAGTGCTGGAACAGGCCTTCCTGGGTCGGCTTGTTGTAGTAAGGCGTAACCAGCAGGCAGGCGTCGACGCCGGCCGCCTTGGCGTTGCCGGTCAGTTCGATCGCTTCACTGGTGGAGTTGGCACCGGTGCCGGCGATCACCGGGATACGCCCGGCCACCTGGTCGACCACGCGACGAATCACCTCGATGTGCTCGTCGACGCTCAGGGTCGCCGATTCACCTGTGGTTCCCACGGCAACGATGGCGTTGGTGCCCTCTTGCAGGTGGAAGTCAACCAGTTTGCTCAGGCTGTCCCAGTCGAGACCACCTTGTGCATCCATGGGGGTGACCAGTGCCACCATACTGCCCGCAATCATGCAACCGCTCCTGCCGGAAAAAGAGAGCCGTAATGGTACTGGCGCCATCAGCCTTGCACAAGCGAAGTACCACGCTCTGAGCATTCCCCTGAGCGATGGTTTTCGCTACCCTTCGTCCTTTGCTCGGTACAGGTCACCTGCGCCTTGCGTGCAATCGTCCGGTTTTGTCCTGCAAACCCCTGCCCCAGCGCCTTGCAGCCCTGACACGCAGGTCTTCATCGACAATCAGCCAGCCGACGCGGCGCACCCCAGACCACCGAATCGACTCTGCAAGAGCCGAAATGTACCGACCGTTCATCATCTAGGAATGCTGCATGTCGTCCACCCCCCCAGTTCGCGAACAATTCCTTGTCATCAGTGCCCTTGGCGCCAACCCCATGGAGCTGACCAACGTTCTGTGCCGTGCCAGCCATGAAAGCCGCTGCGCCGTGGTCAGCTCACGCCTGACCCGCCACGGCGAGTGCAGTGCGCTGGTCCTGCAGATCTCCGGCAGCTGGGACGCCCTGGCGCGCCTGGAGACCGCCCTGCCGAACCTGAGCAAGAAGCACGCCTTCACCACCAGTGTGGTGCGCAGCGCGACCCTGGAGAGCCGTCCCGAGGCGCTGCCCTACGTGGCCTATATCAGCTCGGCGTACCGCCCGGACATCATCAATGAACTGTGCCAGTTCTTCATCGACCATAACGTCGAGCTGGAAAACCTGGTGTGCGACACCTACCAGGCGCCGCAGACCGGCGGCACCATGCTCAACGCCACCTTTACCGTCACGCTGCCGGCCGGCACCCAGATCAGTTGGCTGCGCGACCAGTTCCTGGACTTCTCCGACGCCCTGAACCTCGATGCCCTCATCGAGCCATGGCGTCCACAGACCCCTACCTGAGGACAACCGATGGCCGTTGCAGTCGACCAGCCCGTCAACGATTTCCAGGCACCTGCCACTGGCGGCCAGACCGTCAGCCTGTCCGGGCTCAAGGGTCGCCAGGTGGTGATCTATTTCTACCCCAAGGACAACACGCCAGGGTGCACCACTGAAGGCCAGGGCTTCCGCGACAGCCTGGCGCAGTTCGAGGCGGCCAACACGGTGGTGTTCGGCGTCTCGCGCGACAGCCTCAAGACCCACGAGAACTTCAAGGCCAAGCAGGCGTTCACTTTCGAGCTGATTTCGGACAAGGACGAGGCCTTGTGCCAGCTGTTCGACGTCATCAAGCTTAAAAAGCTGTATGGCAAGGAATACCTGGGCGTGGATCGCAGCACCTTCCTGATCGACAAGGACGGTGTGCTGCGCCATGAATGGCGCGGCGTGAAGGTGCCAGGCCACGTGGACGAGGTGCTGGCCCGCGCCCAGGCACTGAATCAGGGCTGAGCCAGCGCTGGAGGCGTCTTGCGACGCCTTCGGTCAACGGCTACATCAGCGGCGCGACCACCGGCTCCTGGCGCGGCCAGGCGTCAAGCACTGCCTTGAACAGGGTCGCCAGTGGAATCGCAAAGAAGATCCCCCAGAAGCCCCATAGCCCGCCGAACAGCAGCACGGCGCAGATGATCGCCACCGGGTGCAGGTTGACCGCCTCGGAGAACAGCATCGGCACCAGCACATTGCCATCGAGCGCCTGGATAATGCCGTGGACCATCATCAGGTAGATGAACTGGTCACCCCAGCCCCACTGGAACAGGCCGATCAGCGCCACCGGCACGGTCACCACCACCGCCCCCACATAGGGCACCACCACCGAAATGCCGACCAGCATGGCCAGCAGCGCGGCGTAATTGAGACCCAGCGCCACGAAGGCCACATAGGTCACCGCGCCACAGATGAAGATCTCGATGACCTTGCCGCGAATGTAATTGGCGATCTGCCGGTTCATTTCCTTGGCCACGCGGGTCAGCAGTCCGCGCTCACGCGGCAGGTAGCCCCGCGCCCAGCGTCCGAACAGGTGGCGGTCCTTGAGAAAGAAGAACACCAGAATCGGCACCAGCACCAGGTAGATCATCAGGTTGACCAGCAACGGCAGGCTCGACAGCGAAAAGGTCAGTGCCAACTGGCCAAACTTGCCCACCTCGCCACGCGCCACCTCGATGGCCTGCAACACCTGTTCGTCCGAGACCAGGTGCGGGTAGCGCTCAGGCAGCAGCAGCAACAGCGATTGCCACTTGGCGAGCATGCCGGGCAATTCGTTGAACAGGGTGATCAACTGGTGCCACAACAAGGGCACCAGCACCAGCAGAAAGACCAGCAGCACGCCGATGAACAGGGTGAACACCAGCACCACCGCCACACGCTCCGGCATGCGCAAACGCACCAGCAGGCCGACCACGCCTTGCATCAGAAAAGCCAGGACCATGCCGGCCAGCACCGGCGCCAGCATGCCGCCCAGGGTCAGGATCAGGGTGAAGGCCACAAACAACAACACTGCCAGCACCACCGCTTCTTCGTCCGAGAAGTAGCGCTGCATCCAGTCGCTAAGCACTTTGTACATCAGGCATCCTTTTGCGCGAGAACGGTTGCCTAGGCCTTGCGCAACCAATAGGTGTAAAGCCCGGCGTCAGCCTGCTCATGCAACAGGGCATGGCCTGCCAGGCGGGCGAAACTGCGAAAATCGCGTTGTGAACCGGCGTCGGTGGCCGTCACCTTGAGCACCGCGCCACTGTCCAGGCGATTGAGCTCCATCTTGGCCTTGAGCAACGGCAACGGGCAATTGAGCCCGCGCGCATCGAGTTCGGCATCGAACAATGGGGGGGCTACAGCGTCAGACATCGCTTTTCTCCGGGCGGACACATCAATCTGGCAAAAAGTCATCACGACCCTTCGCACAAGCCGGCAAGAATACCCCACTCTGGCCAGCAAGCCATTGAGCCGGCTACAGTAGGTGCACATTCGCCCAGAGCCAACTGCATGAATTTCCTGCGTCCGACATTGCTCACCCTTGCCTGTCTGCTGGCGACCCCGACCCTTCTGGCCGACGACCTGCCTTCACTGGGCGATTCCAGCTCGTCGATTGTCTCTCCTGAGCAGGAGCACCAGTTGGGCCGGGCATGGCTGGGCATGTTGCGCTCACAGGTCGGCCAGCTGTCGGACCCGCAACTGAAGGATTTTGTCGAGACATCGGTGTACAAGCTGGCCGAGACCAGCCAGGTGCAGGACCGGCGCCTGGAGTTCATCCTCATCAACAGCAACCAGCTCAACGCCTTTGCCGCGCCCGGCGGCATCATCGGGGTCAATGGCGGCTTGTTCCTGTATGCCCGTACCGAAGGCGAGTACGCCTCGGTCATGGCCCACGAGCTGGCTCACTTGTCACAACGCCACTTTGCCCGGGGTGTCGAAGCCCAGCAGCGCATGCAGGTGCCGATCATGGCCGCCATGCTGGCCGGCATCGTCATGGCCGCTGCCGGCGCCGGCGACGCCGGTATCGCGACCATCGCCGGCACCCAGGCCGCCGCGATCCAGGAACAGCGCCGCTTCTCGCGGCAGAACGAGCAGGAGGCCGACCGCATCGGCATCCTCAATCTGGAAAAGGCCGGCTACGACCCTCGCAACATGCCGACCATGTTCGAACGCCTGATGCGCCAGTACCGCTTCGATGCCAGGCCACCGGAATTTCTGTTGACCCACCCGGTCAGCGAGTCACGCATCGCCGACACCCGCAACCGCGCCGAACAGGCCAAACCTGGCGGCCAGGAAGACAGCCTGCGCTATCAACTGATGCGCGCACGGGTCGCGTTGTTCTATGAAGAAACCCCAGGCATTGCCGCCAAGCGTTTTCGGGCGCAAATGGTCGAGAACCCGAACGCCGACGACGCCCGCTACGGCCTGGCCATCGCGCAGATCAAGGGCGGCCAGCTCAATGAAGCGCGAGACGGCCTCAAGCCCTTGCTGGACAAGTCGCCTAACGAGGTCGTGTACAATCTGGCGCAGATCGACCTGGACATCACCAGCAACCGCCTGGCCGAGGCGCGACAACGGGCCGACCGCATGCTGACGCTGTACCCGGGCAATTACCCGCTCAACCAGGCGCGCATCGATGTACAACTCAAGCAAGGACGTACCGCCGAGGCCGAGAAGGCGCTTGACGCACTGCTCAAGCGGCGACCGGCCGATCCGGACATCTGGTATCAGGTGGCCGAGGCACGCGGCCTGAACGGCAACACCGTGGGCCTGCACGAGGCACGCGCAGAATACTTCGCGTTGGTCGGGGATTTTCGCCAGGCCATCCAGCAACTGGACTTCGCCAAACGCCGCTCCAACAACAATTTCCAGGTGGCCTCACGCATTGACGCCCGGCAGAGAGCCCTGGCCGAGCAGGAGCGACTGGTCAAGGGCATGATGAACTGAGCCTTTGCGCAGACAATAAAAAGCCCGGCACCTGGTATGGAATTCAATCCAAAAGGGTTCGCCGGTTTCCCGTCTGACACCCATTCTGTGGGAGGGAGCCCTGCTCGCGACAGGGCCGATAAAGCCGGCATACCTGCGCAGCCTGTTACCACGCAATCGCCGGCAAGCCGCCTCCCACAGTCTGATCTGCACCCCAAAAGTTGGACACCAATCTGACTTCCTGGGGGTTTTTTCATGGGCAAGTACTCTACGCAGTTCAAAATCACAGTCGTAA
>NZ_QFFU01000027.1 GCF_003131185.1 Pseudomonas ovata
GCATCGCCGATGGTAGTGTGGAGCTTCTCCATGTGAGAGTAGGTCATCGTCAAGATTCAAACCCAGAACCCCTGATCGCCTTGCGATCGGGGGTTTTGCTTTGCGCGGAATAAAACATTCCCTGGCCGCTGCGACCAACCCTCACTCAGGCAACATGGCCTCCCCGCCAGCCATATAAAGCTGCTCATACCGCGCCATGCTCTCGGCAAGCCTCTGCCCGAGACAGGCATGCGCATGCCCCAGCGACAACAACGCTCAGGTTGCCTGCACAAGGCTGCGCAATTGGAGAGTCACCTGCGCAATCGGGGAGGCTGGCAGGCCGTGCAATCGCTAGTTTAGGCGCGACGTCGAGGCCGGTAACCACACTGTTGTTAAGTGTTGTCGCAGGCACGGCTGCGCCTTGCCTGACACGCACCGAGGCGCTGACCGTCCCGGTTCCAGCGCCTGCATAGCCCGGCGCATGATGACCTCATAACAATAAAAAGAGACCTGACCATGCTCGACCCCATCTTTTGTTACAGCTCTCATGCGACCCGCTCACCGGCGGCATGCATCTGCCCAGCCACTTCCCAGTCGCGATCCTGCGCACTGTCACCCGGCGCGCCATGCGCTTGAGCGGATTCAACGAGGAGCAAACACGAGTGAATATCCAGGTCAATGAAGCGGTCCTGCACAAGAAAAAGACATATGTTTATGAGTGGTACGTGGTCACCCTGTGCATGATCGCCTACATATTTTCATTTATAGATCGGCAGATCCTGGCGTTGATGATCGAGCCCATCAAGGCCGATCTTCAAATCAGCGATACCCAGTTCAGCTTGCTGCATGGGCTGGCCTTTTCGTTGTTCTACGCGTTCATGGGCATGCCCATTGCGTATTTGGCGGACCGCTTCTCCCGCCCGAAGATCATCGCCGTCGGCGTGGTGTTCTGGAGCCTGGCAACGGCCGCGTGCGGCATCAGCAAGAACTTCCTGCACATGTTCCTCGCCCGCATAGGCGTCGGTGTCGGCGAAGCGGCCCTGTCGCCTTCGGCCTACTCGATGTTCAGCGATATGTTTCCCAAGGAAAAACTCGGTCGCGTAGTGGGCATCTACTCGATTGGCTCGTTCGTCGGTGGCGGTGTAGCCTTCCTGGTCGGCGGCTATGTGATTGCCCTGCTCAAGGACATGAACGCCATCGAAGTCGCCTTTCTCGGCGAGATGAAGGCCTGGCAGCTGGCGTTCTTCATTGTCGGCCTGCCCGGCGTGCTGGTAGGCCTGCTGATCTGGCTTACCGTCCGTGACCCGATGCGCAAGGGCCTGCAGGTCGATGCGCAGGGCAAGGCCCGCCAGGTTGCGCTGAGCGATGGCGTGCGCTTCCTCGGCCGCCATCGCGCCACCTTCACCTACCATTACCTGGGCTTTTCGTTTTACGCCATGGCGCTTTTCTGCATGATGAGCTGGAGCCCGGCGCTGTATATCCGCAAGTTCGGCCTGTCGCCAATGGACGCGGGCTACATGCTGGGTAGTGTGCTGTTGCTGGCCAATACCACGGGGGTGTTTTTCGGTGGATGGCTCACCGATTACCTGGCCAGGAAAGGTCATCAGGACGCCGCCATGCGCACCGGCGTCATCGGTGCGCTCGGCATGGCGGTGCCGGCCGTACTGTTCCCCCAGGCCGATCAGCTATGGCTGTCGGTCACCCTGTTGGTGCCGGCGATGTTCTTCGCTTCGTTCCCGCTGCCGGCGTCCACGGCGGCGATGCAGGTCCTGGCGCCGAATCAGGTGCGCGCACAGGTATCGGCAATGTTTCTGCTGATCAGCAACCTGTTGGGGCTGGGCCTGGGTACCACACTGGTGGCGTTGTTGACCGACCGTTACTTCGGTTCGCCGGCGGCCGTGGGCTCATCCATGTCGCTGGTGATCGCCGGTGCATCGACCTTGACAGTGCTTCTGCTATGGTGGGGTTGCCGCTGTTTCCGAGAGAGCTATGCCCGGGAGTACCCGACCCAGGCTTGACCCGGATAATCCATGATTGGCACCTCGGCCTCGCTCCGTTTGAACGGCTCGGGGCCTTTCTGCTCCAGTGCGGGAGAGCCTCTGATGTTGAATGATGTACACCTGCTGGAAAAGCACAGCCTGCTCAACTCGGCCGATTATCGCGAGATCAAGAACAAGGTCAGCCATTATCTGTGCCCGCACAGCTTCAGGCTATTGCGCGACGAGCCTATTCACACCCGACTCAATGGCGTGTTTTTCGGCGACTCGGCGCTGCTGGACCTGTGCTATGGAGCGCCGGTCGAGATCAGCATCGGCGACATTGCCGATCAATACCTGTTTCGCATCACCTTGCAGGGCCAGTGCGAAGTGGCCCACGGGCAGCGCAGCGCGGCCATGCAGTCGGGCTACCTGAGCATCTCCTCGCCGTTCGCGACCAGCCGCATCATCACCGATGGCCAATGCCGCAACCTGATCCTGCGCGTCGACCGTGATGCCCTGGAAGCACAACTGCAACGCCTGCTCGGTCGTAGCCTGCGCCAGTCGGTGATCTTCGATGTCAGCGTCGACCCTCTGGGCGTTGGTGTCGTCAGCCTCTATCACACCCTGGACTATATCTGTCGGCTTTACGGCAGCGGTGTGGACGGTTCGCGCATCGCCAGTGGCCTGTCCGAATACCTGATGCAACTGTTGCTTACACAACTGCCGCATAACTACTCGGCGGATCTCTTGAACGATTCGCACGCGCCGCTACCGCACCATGTGAAAAAGGCCCGTGACTACATCGAGGAACACCTTGATGAACCGATCAGCCTGGCGACCCTGAGCGAGCTGAGTGGTGTCTCGGTCCGCACCTTGCAGAACGGTTTCAACCAGTTTCTCCAGCAGGCACCGGTCGAGTACATCCGTGATCGTCGCCTGGCGGTAATCCACGAATCACTGAAGCAGGGCAGGTCCGGCGAAACCGTCACCGACATCCTGTTGCGTCACGGCATCAACAGCTTCGGGCATTTCTCCAGTGCCTACCGGCAACGCTATGGCTGCCTGCCGTCAGACACCCTGCGGCGACAGAAGCATTGAAACGCCTGCGTAATTCGTCACTCGGCTGCGCAATCGGGTAAGTGTGCGGCGGTAGGGATCAGTAGCATCAAGGCTCTTATAAAAGGAGCCTGTCCATGAATATTACCGTGCTGGGCGGCGGCCACGGCTGCTACGCCGCTGCTGTCGAAATGGCTGAAAAGGGGCACACGACCCGCCTGTGGCGCCGTGACGGCGCAGCACTCAAGGCGTTGCTGGAGATCGGTGGCCTGACGATCAGGGACTACCAGGGGACTCGCCAGTTATCCGTTGGCAAACCAGACGACACGCTGTCCCTGACCGACAACCTGGCCGAAGCCTTGCGTGACGCACACCTGGTGATCATTGCGCTGCCATCGACCGCCCACGAAGACCTGGCCCGGCACGTCGCCCCGCACCTGCGCGACGGCCAGGTCGTGTTCTTGCCGCCGGGCACCTTCGGCAGCTACGTATTCGCCAAGGCCATGACCGATGCAGGCAACCCGAGCCAGGTCGCGTTTGCTGAAACCGGCACGCTGCCGTACCTGGTGCGCAAGCACGGTGCCAGTAACCTGGTGATCAGTGGCTACGCCACCCGGCTGCCGACCGGTGTGTTTCCGAGCAGCCTGTCCGGGCACGCCTTCGCTGTGTTGCGCAAGGCCTACCCGAGCGTCGAGCCGATCGAGGACGCCCTGAGCGGGGCGTTGATGAACGCAGGCCCCATCATTCACCCGCCGCTTATCATCATGAATGCCGGGCCGCTGGAGCATTTCGAGGCATGGGACATTCATAACGAGGGCACCCAGCCGTCCATCCGCCGCGTGACCAACCAGCTCGACGCCGAGCGCATGGCTGTGCGCGAAGCGCTGTCCTACGGCGCACCCCATTTTCCATTGAGCGATCACTACAACACCGACGAAGGCGACGAGTGGATGTACGGTCGCGGTGCCCATGGCAAGCTGACCGACAGTGGCGACTGGCGTGAAGACATCGACTTGCAGACCCATCGCTACATGCTCGAAGACACCCGCCTGGGCCTGTCCTTCCTGGTTTCCGTCGGCCGCTGGGCCGGTGTGCCGACCCCGGTTGCGCAAGGCCTGCTGAGCATTGCTTCGGCCGTCGCGGCCCGTGACCTCTACGCCGAAGGCCGCACCCTGGAAAACCTCGGCCTGGCGGATCTGAGCCGGGCGCAGATGACCGAGTTGTTGACCAGGGGCTACAACTGATGAGCGCCGAGCGGTTTCATGTCAGCGTGGTCGGTGCCGGCAGGATGGGCGAGGGGATTGCCCTGGCGTTCATCCATGCGGGCCTGCCAGTCAACCTGGTCGACATCAAGGAGCGTGACGAAGACGAGCAACGAGCCTACTTCGAGCGCGTGCGCAACAACATCCGCAGCGAGCTGCACAGGCTGGTACGCCTCGGCGTGCTTCAGGTGGAACAGGCGGACATCGCCCTGTCCCGGGTGACGGTGCAATCCAGAGCCCAGGCCGCGATGACCTTGCCCCAGTGCGACCTGGTGTTCGAAGCGGTGCCGGAGGTCATTGCGGTCAAGCAGAAGACGTTCGCCTGGGTCAGCGAGCACGTTCCGGCGTCGACCATCATCGCTTCCACGACATCGACCTTTCTGGTCACCGAGCTGAGCGAAATGGTCAGTGAGCCGAAGCGCTTCGTGAATGCGCACTGGCTGAATCCGGCGTACCTGATGCCATTGGTGGAAGTCAGCCGCAGCGAGGCGACCTGCCCACAGGTGGTCGAGCGGCTGCTGCAATTGCTCAAGCGCATCGGCAAGGTGCCGGTGGTGTGCAATCCGGTGGCCGGCTACATCGTCCCGCGCATCCAGGCGCTGGCGATGAATGAAGCCGCACGAATGGTCGAAGAAGGCGTGGCCAGTGCCGAGGATATCGACACGGCAATACGCGTCGGCTTCGGTTTGCGCTTCTCGGTGCTGGGGCTGCTTGAGTTCATTGACTGGGGGGGAGGCGACATTCTCTACTACGCCTCGCGTTACTTGAGCGGCGCGCTGGCACCGCGTTTCGAGTCGCCCCAGGTGATTGCCGACAATATGCAAAACGGCCGTAATGGCTTGCGAGATGGCCAGGGCTTCTACGACTATCGCCACCTGGACGTGGAAGCCTACAAGCAGCAACGTCTCGGCGAATTTGTCCGCAAGCTGGAACTGTCAGGGCTGACGCCGGCGTTCGATGGCGCCTTGAAGCAGGCCTGATGGTGCGTGTTCACCCGTTGGAGCAACCATGAAAATAGCCATTGTGGGCGCCGGCGCCATGGGCGGGCTGTTCGCTGTTCGACTGGCCGTGGGCGGGCAGGATGTCTCTTTGATAGAGGTTTGCCAGAGGACTGTCGAAGCCATCCAGCATCAAGGACTGAGGCTGGTGACCCCTGCTTCAAGTGAAAAGGTCAAGCTGCCCATTGCCAGGGCTGACGCGTATTCGGGCACCTTTGACCTGCTGATCATCCTCACCAAGGGGTTCCATACCGAGGTCGCGATCGAATCGGTACGGCACCTTGTCGGGCCGGCGACATGGGTGCTTTCGGTACAGAATGGCTTGGGTAATGCGCCGCTTATTGCCAAGGTCGTGCCGGCCGATCACATCCTGGTCGGGATGACAAACCTGCCTGCCGACCTGCTTGAGCCAGGTGTCGTTCACAGCCATGGTGATGGCCATATCACTCTCTGGTCGTGGGACGGCCGGGAAACCCCTGCAGTCCTGGACATCGCCAGGGTATTTCAAGCCTCAGGCTTGCCCTGCCAGGCTGATCCGCACGTGCAGATCGCCATCTGGGAGAAGGTTGCCTTCAACGCGGCCCTCAACGGCGTGTGTGCGATTACTCGCCAGGCAGTGGGCTGCATCGGGCACTGCGAACATGGACGCTTGCTGGCGGACAGCGTCATTGACGAAACGCTTCAGGTGGCTGGCGCAATGGGCATTGCGGTGCAGAAAGACCGGGTCAGGCAAGCCGTCGCCTATGCATTCGAGCATCAGGCCCGGCACAAACCCTCGATGCTGCAGGACGTGGAGTCTGGCCGAAAGACCGAGATCGACTTCATCCAGGGCGCGGTGGTGGAACTGGGTCGACAGAATGGCGTTCCTACCCCGGTTTTGCAGTCCCTCCACCGCCTGGTAAAGCTCATTGAAGCGGGCTACACGTAAGCCAATGGCTTGATGGAGGGGCCGGGCCTGGCCTATAAAAAAGACCGCCTCAAGAGGCGGTCCCGGTACAACCGATCAACCTAAGCCACTTCTTCTTCCGGCTTGGCCGCTTCTTCACGACGATGAATATACTTCCAGTCGGCCTCATCGATATAAATACCGTTAGGCCCGCTGCCGGCCTCCAGGTCAATCGCCACATGGGCCGACACCTGCGGCTTCACGCTCGCCAGGATGGGTACAAAGCCCAGTTGCTGACTGGTTTCGAGCAATGCCGACTGGTTCTTCTCGTCGATGTCCGCGGCCTCGTCGAGGTAATAGGGCAGGCGCACACGCCCGGCCAGGTCGCGGTCCATCAAGTGCAATAGCAAGTACATGTTGGTCAGCGCCTTGATGGTCATTGTCGTACCGTTGGACGCTGCGCCGTCGATGTCCGTGTGAATCACCGGCTGGCCATTGACCTTGGTGATCTCGAACGCCAGCTCGAACAGGTCCTTCAGACCCAACTGGTTATGATTGGCGGCCACCAGGCGCGCCAGATACTCCTTGGCCTCTTCATTCTTCGAATCCTGCTCGGCACTCTGACTGAGGTCGAAGACCGACAGCGTCTCGCCTTCTTCGTACTGGCCGGCGCTGTGGATAATCTGGTCGATGTGTTTGAGTGCCTCCTTGTTGGGCGCCAGCACAATCCGGAAGCTCGCCAGGTTGGACACCTGCCGCTTGTTGATTTCGCGGTTGAACAGCGCCAACTGATGCTCAAGGCTTTCATAGTCGCTGCGTATATTGCGCAAGGTACGGGCAATGTCGGTCACCGCCGCACGACGTGCCTTGCCCAGGGTCAACGCTTCATCGGTGCGGTGGGCATACGCATTGATCAACAATTGCAGGCGCCGCTCGACATCTTCTTCGCTGTCGAACTTGGCGACACCTTTAAGGCGCACCTGCGCATACAAGGCATCGATCTGACCGTCGCAACGCTGCAGCGCCTGCCAGCTGTCCTGATAATCATTGAGCAGGGGCAGCAAGTTATCCACAGAGTCGTCGACATCCTCCATGAACGGCACGCCATGAGGCAGGTCGGCCGGCAGCAGCTGTCGACGGCGCAAGGCATCGTCCAGCGTGCGCTGCTTGGCTTCCAGATCACCGATCTGCCGCGCCACCAGTTGTAACTTGGCCGACAACTGCTGAACGCGTTCGGTAAAGGCGTCGCTGGAGCGCTTGAGCTCATCCTGCGCCGCTTCCAGTTGCGCCAGTTCCGCCAGCTTGCCCGGCTCTTCAGCGCTCAGGGTCTGGCAACGACGGAAGTCTTCCAGCGCCTTCTGGGCATCCAGCACCTGCTTGTACAGCGCCTCGGTCTGGCTCTTGCTGGCAATGCGGTCGGAGGCCACGGCCTGTTGGGTCTTGAGCTGCTTGAGTTCTTTTTCCAGACGGTCCTTCTGGTCGCGCAGCACGGCGCGATCCGCCAGGGCCTGCAAGGTCGGGGGTTCGATGCTCGACAGGTTGATCGACAACCCCGGCACCTGGAATTGATCACCCTTGAACCGGTCCAGCAACGTTTGCAGCGAGCTGACCCAGGCCTGGCCATCGTCCAGCGCAATGCCATCTTCACCCAGTGGCAGGCTGAACAGCGCACCATTGAACAGGCGCATCAGCCGCTCGACATCGCCCTGGGAAAACTCCTCGCACAAGCGCGCATAACTGTTGTTGTCGGCATGGTCCAGTTGCTGCTTCACCGACTTCAGGCGGCGCTCCAGATCACGCAGCCGCTCCTCCAGGTCCTCGGCACTGAATTGCCGCGACTGCGCCAGGGCACCGGCCAGTTCATCGTGGGCGTCCTTGGCGCTGAGCAGTTGCTGTTCCAGCACCCTGGCATCATCGACCAGGGCAAAGCGGTTGCGCAGCACCGACAGTTCGCCCAGCCAGCGTTGCAGGCTGCTGATCTCACGTTCCAGGCGCATCAGCTCCTGGGTGCTGTTGCGCTGGTCGTTCTGCATCACATCCTGCTGGGCCCGGTAGTGCTCGGCCTGGATGACCAGCTCTTCCTTGCGTGCGCCGGAATAGTCCGACCAGGTGCCGAGCAGCGCATCGAGCAAGGGCGAGATACGGTGCAGCTTGCCGCGCAGCACTTCGCGCTGGCGAACGCCCGAGGCCAGCGCCTCGACCAGCGCCCCGGCCTGCACCAGCGAGTTGTAGTCCTGCTCCATGCGCCGCACATCGCGGAACGCCTCTTCACAGGCGGCAATGTAATCGACGCTGCCCGAGCGCAAGCTGTGCTCAAAGGCATCGAGAAACAGCTGCTTGAGCTTGGCGGCGGTGATTTCACGCATGTGCAGCAGGTTGATGAACAGCGCACGGAAGGTCTTGAGGCTCTGTTCGCTGGTCGAGCGCAGCGGAATCAGCGTCAGGTCCAGCGGGATCGAGGTGTGTCCGCCGACCAACAGGCGGCGCAGCTCATCGGGCTTGAGCTCATAGGCTTTCAGGCCGTGGCTGGCCAGGTTGTTGAACAGTTCTTTCTGGCGCAGGCAGGTGTCGTTCTTCTGGTAGTGCCCCAGGTCCAGCTCGCCCGCATAGGCAAAGAACTGGTGACCAAAGCCGCCCCCCGGTCCGCGCCCGACCACGCCAATCACATGCGGGCCGTGGGCCAGGTTGACCTCGACCAGAATGTAGCTGGTGTCGGAGGCAAAATAGAAACGCCGTGATTGCTCCAGGCTGTACTTGCCGAAACTCATGTCCGACATGCGCGCCAGGATGGGAAATTGCAGGGCATTGATCGACGCACTCTTGCCCAGGTTGTTTGCGCCATAGACCGACAGGGGATACTCCAGCGGAAACAGCCCCAGGCTGTAGCCGGCGGTGTTGAGCAGGGCAAAGCGGCGAATGCCATAACGTTCCTGGCTCATGCATTGATCTCCTGTTGCTCGTCGGCGATGGCGCGGGCCAGGGCCTGCTCCTCGGTTTCCTGCACTTCGAAATCGTCGTCTTCCAGTCCGTCATCCACCAGCACCGGTGTCGGCAGCGGCAGATCACTGTGCAGCGCAGCGGCCAGGTCGCGGTCCTGTTGCACCGACAGGCACACATCCAGAAAACGGTGCATCGGCGGCAGGAAGCGATAGATGCCCACCTCTTCACTGGCAAAGCCCAGCTGGGTCATGCGGCGCATGATCTTTTCTTCCAGCTCTTCCTGGGTCTGGACCTCGGCCTGCACGAACAGGTCGCGGTACTTGTCCAGCAGCGAAGGCAATTCGTCACGGCCCAGGCTGCCGCCGTCGAGCACGTTGACCGGGTCGCGGCCCTGATCGGCCAGGTGCTCGACCAGAATGAAGGTGAACAGCGCCAGGCGCTGGGCCGTCTTGTTGACCTGGGCGGCGGCCAGCTCTGGCACGAAGTAATAAAAGCCGCGGGTGTCACACACCAGCTCGAACCCCAGTGCCTTGAACAGCGTGCGGTACTGGTCCTGCGAGTTGGATAACTGCGCGTACAGTTCCGGGTCGCGGCGGCTGATGTGATAGCCCTTGAACAGCTCGCGAAAGATCGGAGCCAGTTGAGACATTTCAGACAAATCAAGTTGCATGTAGGACGCTCTCGGAATTCTCTGGCTGCTCGTTGCCAGCACTGAGCAGGGCGAAGGAGCGCAGGCTGACCCGATGCTCCAGGGTCAGGTAGTCACGGCGCTCCAGGCGTTGGCGGGCAAAGCGCTTGTCGCGTGACAGGCGCGAGAACCAGTACAGCAGCTCATCGGTGGCGCCCTCTGGCTCCTGCTCCAGCAGCCAGTCCATCAGGTCGGGCAAGGGCAGGGCGTCTTCGCAGCGCTCAAGCATTTCCTTGACCGTGCGCGGCGCCCGCGGTTGTTCGCCGTTGCGCGTGGCGCTGGCCTTGGGAAACTTCGTCGGCTTGGGCTCGAAGTGCGCCAGCGCATAGACATACGCCTCGACCTGGCTGGCGCTGCCCAGAAATGTGCTTTGCGGTCGGGTGAACAGCGGCATGGCCGCCTGCGGCAGGGCGTCCAGGCCTTTGCGGCGGATCGCCGACAGCGCCAGCGCCGCCCCCCGGGTCACGGCGTTATGCCGGCGCGCTTCTTCGCGCAGTGGCAGCAGCAGTTCGCGGGCATGGCGCAGGGTCAGCTGTGCGTTGGTCTGCATTTCCAGAATGCGTGCGTGGGTGCGCAGCAGCATGTCGTCGTCGACCAGGTGGCCAAGGCGCTGCTGCTCGGTCAGCAGGTGCAGCAGCACCTTTTCGACCTTGCGCACGCCCTGTTCAAAAGCACCGTCAGCGTTGACCAGCTGGATCATGGGTTCGACGTATTCGTCCCAGGTCGCCAGCACCTCGGCGTAGCGCTGACGCAGCGGAATCTGCCGGTCCTGGGTCTTGGCCCGCTCGGCCACCGCCACCAGGGCCTGTTCGTCGTTGGCGAGCTTTTTCAGCACATCGCGCACGCGCATGTCGAGCAGGCGCAGCTGCCGCGCCAGGTCATTGGCATCATGAATGTCGAAGGCATCCTGGATATACCCGGCCAGGCGCTCCAGGTGGCGCAGGTACGCCTCGATTTCCAGGCACAGCCCCAGGCGATGCTCATGCCGCAGGTAAGACAGAAAGTCGTGGATCTGCGCATTGAGCTCGAAGCGGTTCGGACTCTTGGCCACCGGCACCAGAATGTCCAGGCGGATCCACACGTCCAGCAGTTGGGTGATGTCCTGCGCGGTGCTGTCTGGCTGGCGGGCGGCCAACTGCAGGCGCAGCTCGCTCAGGCTCAGGGTGCCCTGGTCAAAGTGCTCGCACAAAGGCTCCAGCAAGGCCCAGTGTTCGGCCAGGGCGCGCAGGACGCGCTTGGGTTCGATCATGACAAGTCGACCGTGGCAAATGAAAGGCAGCGATTGTACTGCATCGTCCGCCCTGCGTTTCACCTCACGCCTTCAACCCCGGTGATCGAGGATGAACGGTGGGCTGAACAGCACTGGCAGTAAACCGGCGCACCCCCTAGAATTGCGCGCCTGACTTATCCACAAGTGGCTGATCTTTTGCTGACCGAGTCCCGTCGCCGTGCTTATCTGACCGCCATGCAGGTGGAAAGCTGGCTGCCGCGTACCGAACTGCCTTTTGCAGCCCCGTCGCGGCCGGAACTGTTGGCGCCTGTACCGGTGCCCGAGGCGCCTGCCGTGACAGCGCCCGTCGCCTCGGCATCCCAGGCCCGTCCTGCGGCGCCCGACATGGCGCCGGCGACTGCGCCGCCCGCGCCACTGCGCACGCCGGTGCCACGGCCGAAGATCGAAGTGCCGCGCCCGACGCCTGCCGCTGCGCGCAAGGTGGCCGGTAGCGAAGCGCCCGACGTGGAATCTGCGCCCAAGGTCGTCGTCGTGCCACCGCCGCGCTTTGCCTTGCAATTGCTGCGGGCCGGTCGCTGCCTGTTGCTGGTCGAGTTATCCACCGGCCAGCCATTCCAGAGCCGCGACCCGACCTACCTGTTGCTCAAGGACATGTTGCGTGCCGCCGGCCTGCCTGACAGTCCGCAAATCGTTGGCGAGCCGGTACGCTGGCCGCTGCTGGTGCGCAGCCGCATGGATCAGGGCCCGGAAGCGGCCCGCGATTTCGTCCAGGGGTTTGTCGCGGCACGCCTCGAAGAACACCCGTGCACCTGCCTCTGGCTGGTCGGCCTGCCGGCCGTGCGCTTTGCCGGCGAAGCCGACAGCGAAGCGTTTTACCAGGAACGCCAGGTCCCTGGCCTGGGAACTGTCTGGGCGCTGCCGGGCCTTGAATCATTGATGGACGAGCCGCAGCGCAAGGCCGACGTCTGGAAGGCCATGCGCCAACTGATGGCGCGCTGGAAAACCCAAGATGAGTGAAACCACCACCTTTCGCCGCATGACCGAAGCGGACCTCGATGCCGTGCTGAAAATCGAGTACGCCGCCTTCAGCCACCCCTGGACCCGGGGCATCTTTACCGATGCCCTGAAATCCTACGAAGTCTGGTTGATGTTCGAGGGCGCCCAGCAGGTCGGCCACGGCGTCATCCAGGTCATCATCGATGAAGCACACCTGCTCAACATCACCATCAAGCCTGAAAGCCAGGGCCGTGGCCTGGGCTACCGGTTGCTCGACCACCTGATGAAGCGTGCCTACGAACTCAATGCCCGCGAGTGCTTTCTGGAACTGCGCGACAGCAACCGCCCCGCGTATCGCCTGTATGAACAATACGGCTTCAACGAGATTGGTCGCCGTCGCGACTACTACCCGGCCGCCGACGGTCGCGAAGACGCCGTGGTCATGGCCTGCACCTTGCTGGACTGATCATTCGGGCTTGCCATCGAGCGGGTCCAGGTGCGCCAGTTCTTCTTCATCCAGGCCGTGGCCGGCACCGATGTCGGCCTGGTCGGTCAGGCTCAGTTCCTGATCGGCAGGGCGGTTTGAGCCTGGCTCGTCGGGCGAGCGGGCGCCGTCTTCGCGAATCAGCGTATCGGGCTGCAGATCATCGTCGGTGCCGTGATGGTCGGCGGTCGATGCCCCGGTCAGGCCGGCTTCGCGCTCCCGCTGGTCGGGAAGCTCTTGGCGCAGCGCCTGTTCAGGCATTTCATCGCCGATGCGCGCGGTATCTTCATCGTCGAAGTCCAGTTCACGTACCGCACCCATGCGATCCTCGTTGTCGTCGATCGGCTCGGGTTGTTCGGCATTGAAGGGGCGACGTTCTTCGCTCATGACACAATCCTTTTATTTCCGGGGTCTGTGCGGTGGACCGGCCACGCTGGCGAAGATTCCGTTTAAATCGGTCAACGGCGACGCGGCCCATGTCGGAGGCGGCTTGCCGGCGACAGGACCAGTCGTCCCGTCTGTGCGCCTGAATCGGGATCAGCGATTACCGCTGGCTACAGGCTATCAATGTAGTGACCCCAACGAGACAGCCCCCGTCATAACCGAGCATCGTCCCTGAGGTAGCACCGCATGAACGCATTACAAGACCTGATCGACAACAACGCCCGCTGGGCCGAAGCGATCAACCGGGAAGACCCCGAGTTCTTCGCCAAGCTGGCGCGTCAGCAGACGCCGGAATACCTGTGGATCGGCTGTTCGGACGCTCGCGTGCCCGCCAACGAGATCGTCGGCATGCTGCCGGGTGACCTGTTCGTGCACCGCAACGTGGCCAACGTCGTGCTGCACACCGACCTCAACTGCCTGTCGGTGATCCAGTACGCGGTCGATGTGCTCAAGGTCAAACACATCCTGGTGACCGGCCACTACGGCTGCGGCGGCGTGCGTGCCTCCATGCAGGACCGCCAGTACGGCCTGATCGATGGCTGGCTGCGCTCGATCCGCGACCTCTACTACGAGCACCGCGCCGACCTCGGCAAACTGCCTACTGAAGAAGAGCGCGTCGACCGCATGTGCGAGCTCAACGTCATCCAGCAGGTGGCCAACGTCAGCCACACCACCATCGTCCAGAACGCCTGGCACCGTGGCCAGAGCCTGTCGGTGCACGGCTGCATCTACGGCATCAAGGACGGTCGCTGGAAAAGCCTGGACACCACCATCAGCGGCCTGGACCAGCTTCCCCCGCAATACCGCCTGCGCCCGATCTGAACCTGTGGAAGGCAGCTCTGCTGGCGATAGCTATGGCACAGGCGCAGCAGGTGTATGGGCCTCGCTGGCCTCATCGCCGGATCGCCGCCCGCAGCAAGCCGCCTCCCACAGGATTAATGTCGCCCAAGGTCTCGTGCCTGGCACCGGACTGTGGGAGGCAGCTCTGCTGGCGATAGCTGT
Organism: Pseudomonas ovata; assembly: GCF_003131185.1. Lineage (GTDB taxonomy): Bacteria > Pseudomonadota > Gammaproteobacteria > Pseudomonadales > Pseudomonadaceae > Aquipseudomonas > Aquipseudomonas ovata. The sequence goes on from NZ_QFFU01000027.1 coordinate 13,946, forward strand.
GTGACAGGCACAGCAGGTGTATGGGCCTTGCCGGCCTCATCGTCGGATCGCCGCCCGCAGCAACTGTCTGGCGATGGCGGTATGGCCGACGCACCCCGTGCGTCGGCCTCTGCGCGGGTCAGGCGGCGTTACAACACAAACCGCTGAACCACCATGTTCAGGTCGGTGGCCAGCATCGACAGTGCGTTGCTGGCCACCGTGGTCTGCTGGGCGCCGGAGGCGGTCTGGGTCGACAGGTCGCGGATGCTGCTCAGGTTGCGGTCCACCTCATTGGCGACCTGGGCCTGTTGTTCGGCGGCGCTGGCGATCTGCAGGTTGCGGTCGTTGATGGTGGTGGTCGAGCTGATGATCACCGTCAACGCCTCGCCGGTCGCGGCGGCCTGCTCCAGGGTCTGGTTGGCCTGGCTGGCGGTGTGGCGCAAGGATTCGGCAGTTTCCTGGGTGCTGCGCTGCACGCCACTGATCAAGCCTTCGATTTCCGTGGTCGAGGCACTGGTGCGTTGCGCCAGCGAGCGCACCTCGTCGGCCACCACGGCAAACCCCCGCCCGGCCTCACCGGCGCGCGCCGCCTCGATGGCGGCATTGAGGGCCAGCAGGTTGGTCTGGTTGGCGATCGAGCGAATCACATCCAGGATGCTGCTGATGCTCTGGGTCTGTTCGGCCAGGCCCTCGGCCTGATGCGAAGAGTCCAGCACGTTGTCGGTCAAATCCTTGATCGAGCCGATGGTGGCCGACAGGCGCTGCTGGCCCTGCACGGCCGCCTGGCTTGATGCCCTGGACTCGGACACGGTGTTGCTGGCGTTATCGGCCACCTGCACTGCCGCCTGGCTCATCTGATTGATCGCCACGGCCGCCTGTTCGATTTCAGTGTTCTGCAATTTCAGGTTGCTGGCGCTGGACTCGGCGATGCTGCCCATTTCCTGCACCGCCTGCGACAGTTGCGTGGCTGCCGCATAGATCTGATCAATGGTGCCGTGCAGGTTGCCGCGCATGCGCTCCAGGGTGTGCAGCAACTGTGCGGTCTCGTCCTTGCCCGGCGCGATGGCGTGCTCGCTCAGGTCGCCCTCGGCAATGGTATTGGCAATGTGCAGCGCATTGCGCATCGGATGAATGATGCTCACGCTCAGGCGCCAGGCCAGCAGCAGGGTCATGATCAGTACACCAACGATGGCGCTCAGGGCGATGATACGCGTCTGCTCGTAGCGCTCGGCGGCAATCTGCACGGCCGACGCAGCGCTCTGCCGGTTGAGTTCACGCAGCAGTTGCACCTGCATGTCCATCAGGTCGCCCTGGATCGACAGCGTGGTGTTGGCCAGCATACGGGCCTGCGCCAGGTCGTTCTGCTCGATCAGGCGCATCTGGTCCTGCAAGGCCGGCATGAACGCCTTGTAGGCATCTTGCAAGGCCACGATAGAGTCGCGTTCAGCCACCGCCTTGGCGTGTGCCAGGTAATCCTGGAAGCCTTTTTCCACCTCGTTGCGCAGTTGCTCGACGTTGATCTTGCCGTTGATGACCGCTCCCGGGTCATCGGCGTTGGCAATCAGCCGGCTCGACTCGCTGCGCAGCTTGACCAGCGCGATGGCCAGCGCATCGGCCATGGCAATGCTGGGCAGCGCGCCGCTTTGCACCGCCTCGCCCTGGTCGCGGATCTGCTGCATTTGCAGCAGGCAGAATGCGCCAAGGGCGACCATCAGCGCCGAAGAAAGTCCGAAACACAGCACCAGCCTGGGCGTAATCCTGAAGCGGCGCAAAAAGGCCGTGTGGGATGAACGACGCGATGCACGAGCCAGAAATGTTTTCACAGCACACAACCCATTATGAACGCAGATGTCGAGGCATCCGGTTATAAGGCTGTTGTGTGATAGCTTTGTGACATTGCCTGGCCGTGCCGTTGTCTGGCGTCAAAAATCGGCGTCTGGCCGATCTTTTGCGACGAGCGGCGGCGGATCGATTTCTTCCAGCCACTCACGCAGGAAGCGCTCGACCCGTTGATGCCGTGTCTGCGCCAACCGCGCGCCTGTGGTTGTCTGAAAGCCCTGGGCCAGCGACAGGATCTTGGTCTTGAAATGGTCGAGGGCAAAGCGCTTGTCGTCCAGCGTCCGGGCGCAGGCGTGCGGGTCCAGCGGGTCGTACAGGCTGCTGCCCATGCGCCCGGATACATGAAACAACCGCGCCACCCCGATCATGCCCAGTGCATCCAGACGGTCGGCATCCTGCAGAATCCGCGCTTCAAGACTGCGCGGTGCAATGGCCGCCGAAAAACTGTGCGCCTCGATGGCATGCGCCACCGCCTCGATCATTTCCTCGTCCCAGCCCATGTCGGTCAGCAGCTCGCGCGCCCTGGCAGCGGCCAGGCGCGAGGCGCTGGCGCGGAACGGCGAGTTCTTCTCGACCGCCACGCAATCGTGCAGCAGGGTAGCGGCCACCAGAATCTGTGGCTCGCCGCCCTCATGGTTACGAATGGCGCAGACGTTCTTCCAGACCCGCAACAGGTGCGAAAAGTCGTGCGCGCCATCGTCCTGCGTGGCCTTGGTGTGCGGTAACAACCGGTTGGCCAGGTCCTGGAACGGTGCAAAGTGTTCAAGGGGCATCGGGCGGCTTCTCTACGGGCGGGCAGGTCGCCAGCTTGCCGCCCGTGTGGTTATTGCGCAAGCGCCTGGCTGATCCGCCCGGCCAGCAGGGCCCGGCACAGGGCATTGCCCGGTCCGGGTAAAAAACCTTTATAATTGCGTGGTTTTTCCCCACCCCCCTGATGCGAGAGCGATTGTGAGTTTACCGTCCTGCCCGAAATGCAACTCCGAGTACACCTACGAAGACGGCGAGATGCTGATCTGTCCGGAGTGCGCCCACGAATGGTCTGCTGCGGGTGATACCGGCGAGGCGGACGACGTCAAGGTCATCAAGGACGCCACTGGCAACGTCTTGCAGGACGGCGACACCGTGACCGTGATTAAGGACCTCAAGGTCAAGGGTTCCTCCCTGGTGGTCAAGGTCGGCACCAAGGTCAAGAACATCCGTCTGGTCGACGGCGATCACGACATCGACTGCAAGATCGACGGCATTGGCGCCATGAAACTCAAGTCCGAGTTCGTCAAGAAGGTCTGACGCCTAGCGCACCTCGACCAGTACCGGGCACGGCGCGGTATTCAGGATCTGATTGCCCACCGACGGTGAAAACAGCCGCTCCAGGCGTGACAGGTGGCGATGGCCGATCACGATCAGGTCGCTCCCGAGCCGGGCGGCTTCGGTGCAGATCGCCTGGGCCGGCTGCCCGGTCAGGGTGTTGCAGGTGCAGGTGAGGTCGCGGCTGAGCAGCTCGCACCGCGCCTGTTCAAGCAGCGCCTGCGCATGGTGCTGTTCGTGCGCGGCGGCCGGGTACTGTTCCTGATCAAAGCCATCATCCGGGTCCGGCAGGGCATAGGCGGCATCGACCACACACACCAGATGCAACGTGGTGCCGGCGGTGCTCAATGAGCCCGCGAGTTCCAGCACCTTGGCGCTTTGTGCGCTGCCATCGAGGGCCACCAGGATCGAGCGATACATGGCAATTGTTTCCTTGGACAGAACGGCCGGTAGTCTGGCCTGCCAGGAAATGCCGGTAAATGCCGCGCCCTGCAACTCTGCATTGTGCCGCGCGCAATCGAAGACCGATGGTCACCCCGGCCATCATCTGGCCAATGCACCGGTTGTACCGTCGTTGAAGCAGACGTAGAATTCGCCGCATCCGGTTGTCTCTCCCATACCCACAATAATTACCTCCATGCACGCCACGTTCAGGCACAGGCCACGAACGGGGCTTTTGTGCGTTGGCGGTTTTGTATCGTGGTCGGCGGCATCGGCTTTTGCACACCGGTGCCAGGCGCTTTGCAGCGTCTGGCAGTCGACCTTCGGGTCGCAGTCCAACCAGAGGCGTTGCCTACCTGATGAATACCCCTTCGACCGCGCAATCCGGTAGCTGGCTTGGCGTGATTGCGCTGGCGCTGGCAGCCTTTATCTTCAACACCACTGAATTTGTGCCCATCGGCCTGCTGAGCAATATCGGCCAGAGCTTCGACATGAGCACCGCGCAAGTCGGCCTGATGCTGACCATCTATGCCTGGGTGGTGTCGCTGATGTCACTGCCAATGATGCTCATCACCCGCAATATCGAGCGGCGCAAGCTGCTGATTGCCCTGTTCGTGTTGTTCATCCTCAGCCACATGGTCTCGGCCACCGCCAACAGCTTTGGTGTATTGCTGGCCAGCCGGGTCGGCATTGCCTTTGCGCATGCGGTGTTCTGGTCGATCACCGCCTCGCTGGCCGTGCGCATTGCGCCGCCTGGCAAACAGGTCCAGGCGCTGGGCCTGCTGGCGACCGGCACTTCGCTGGCGATGGTGCTGGGCATTCCGCTGGGGCGGATTCTTGGCGAAGCCCTGGGCTGGCGCACCACCTTCATGGCCATTGCCGGGGTCTCGGCCCTGACCCTGCTGATGATCTGGCGCGCGCTGCCGGCACTGCCCAGTCAGAATTCCGGCTCCTTGCGCAGCCTGCCGATGCTGTTCAAGCGGCCACGGCTGATGGTGCTCTATGCACTGACCGCCACGGTGGTGACCGCGCACTTCACCGCCTACACCTACATCGAGCCGTTCGCCCAGAACGTCGCCCGGCTGCCCGGCGAGATGACCACCTTGCTGCTGTTGCTGTTCGGTGGCGCCGGTATTGTCGGCTCGATCATTTTCAGCCTGTTCAGCAGCCGCTACCCCAATGGCCTGCTGATCGGCACCATCAGCGTGCTGGCGCTGTGCCTGATGCTGATGCTGCCCATGTCCGGCAGTGCCGGCGCGATCGGCACGCTGAGCGTGGTGTGGGGCGTGGCGATGATGTGTTTCGGGCTGGTCCAGCAATCGCGGGTACTGACCCTGGCGCCAGACGCCACCGACGTGGCGATGTCGCTGTTCTCGGGAATCTTCAATATCGGTATCGGCGGCGGTGCCCTGTTGGGCAGCGTGGTCAGCAGCCAGCTGGGTGTGGCCAATGTCGGCATCATCGGCGGCATGCTGGCCGTGGCCGGCCTGCTGCTGTGCTGCCTGGCCACCTACCACTTCGGCAAGCAAGACGCAGGAGCGGCTTCAGCTACGAACCTGCGCGATGCCTGAATGCTGGTAGGAGCCCGCTTGGCGTGTGCCGCACTTGGACGACCGGCTGCGTAGCAGTCGTAAAATTGCAGCGTTTCACAGATTTCTGCGAGCGCTTCGCACTCGGTCGTCCGAGTGCGGCCCGAAGTCGGTCCTGCAGGCTCAGCCCTTGAGCCGGCCCAGCCATTCCAGCGATGTGCGCCAGATGCAGATCCCCAGGAAATACGCCGACATCAGCGCCCAGACCCCCAGCACCAGCGGGCTTTCATGAGGGTGGCTGACAATCAGCCAGCCACTGCTGACCAGCCACACGGTGGTCACGGCAATGTTGATCGGCATGAAGCGACGCACGCGAAACGGATGCAGGAACTTCATGCGCGTCAATGTCAGCAGGGCCAGGCCGACGATGGTCAGGAAGCTCATCCACGGCGACGGTGAGAGAATGAACATACACAGCGCCACCACGTTCCACGCAGCCGGAAAGCCCTGGAAATAGTTGTCCTTGCTCTTCATGTCGACGTTGCAGAAACAGAACAGCGACGACACCAGGATCGTCGAGATGCTCAGCAGCAGCGTGTAGTCCGGCAAGGGAATGTAGCGATAGATGAACAGCGCCGGAATGAACACATAGGTCAGGTAGTCGATCACCAGGTCCAGCGTCGAGCCGTCGAAATGCGGCAGCACCGAATGGGTGTTGACCTTGCGCGCCAGCGAGCCGTCCACGCCGTCGACGATCAGGGCGATGCCCAGCCAGAGCAGGCAGGCCTTGGGTTGGTTTTCGAACAGGGCGATGGTGGCCAGAAAGGCCAGGACCACGCCAGTAGCAGTAAAACCGTGGGCGCCCCAGGCATTGAGCCTGGCGATACGTGGATGCGATAGCACGGGGGTGGTCTCCAGAAACGGTGCCAGAAATCCTGGCCAGTCAGCAGTTATCGACCGGGCAAGGGGCCATAAGGTTCAGCGATGGGGTTGCCCGGATGCGTTTGACCATTGGCCATCCGGGCTTTCCCGGTCTTGCTCCAGCTCCACGAAACGGGTCGGTGGCATGCCATTGGCATTGAGCTGGTAGATTCTGGTCGGCTGCCCCGTGGTGTCGAAGAACACCTGGCCGAGCCCGGCCGAGTTCCACAACCGCTCACCGGCCTTGCTGTGCTCGGGCACCCGCGGGATCACCTTCATCAGGCGGCGCTTGGTGAACCAGTTCAGCGGTGAACGCGGAGAGTATAGCCAGCGGTTGAGGCGGTCAAAGGTATCGAGCAGGCGCCTTGGAAATTCGTTCTTGATGCCGCTGCTGGTGATCTGCCAGATGTGCGGCGTGCCCTTGCGTTCGCGGATCAGCACTTCGTAGACGAACGAATAATGCACGTCCCCCGACAGGATCACGTAATTGCCCGGCGTGCGCGAATGGCGAAAGATATTCAGGATCGCCGGTGCCGCCCCGCGATGCGCCATCCAGTTCTCGGCGTCCACCAGCAAGGGATAGCCGCACCAACTGAACACCCGCTGGATGGCCTCGATCAGCTTGACGCCGAACACCGGTGCCGGCGATACGATAATGGCGCTCTTGTGGTCGAGCAGTTCCTGTTGCAGCTCGCACAAGGCTTCCCAGTCCATCAGCCCCGACGGCTGGCTCAGATTGAACTCGCTGCGCCAGCGCCGGGTACGGGTGTCGAGCACCACCAGCGCAGGCTCGGTCGGCATCACATAGTGCCAGCGCTCGAAACGCAGCAGATCATTGATCAAGGCATCCAGCGCCGCGCTGTCGAGCAGGCCACCGTTGTCGACGGCATCACGGCTCAAGGTCTGTAGCTGTTGCAGCGGCTCGTCGAAGGCGTCGGGGTTGTTGCCCCAGCCCTGGCACAACAGGTAGGCCACCAGCGCATTGCCGATGATGCGCCGCGAGAACGGATGCCCGTAGGCGGTTTCTTCCCAGCTGGCCGACAGGTTCCAGTCGTCGGTCACATCATGGTCGTCGAAGATCATCAGGCATTGCAGGTGCGCCATGACCCGTGCCACATCGCCCAGGTTGTCGCGAAAGGCATCAATGACCTCCTGCTCCTGGACGTAGCACGTGTGTTCGTCAGGCGTCAGCTCAGGCAGGTCCGGGTCGATCAGCGTCCAGGGCACCGGCGACCAGACCAGCAGGTACATGGCCATGATCTCGCCCAGGGTCACCAGGTGATTGCCGGCATTGCTGCTGGTGAACACCGGTTTGCTGACGCCGCCAAAGAACCGGTCGCGCAGGGTCTCGTTGCTCTTGAGCGCCGGCAGCAGCTCGGCGCGCTCGTAATAACTGGCCTCGTGGGCGTAGAGCGCGACGCTGTCTTCGACGATCGCGCCATCAAGCTTTTCATCGAACAGCCCCAGGCGTTCGATCAGCGCATGGATGGCCCTCAGCGTAGGGCCTGCGACGTCATCGGCATACACCTGGTCGCCGCTCATCATCAACAGGGCCGGGCGCTGCGAGGGGATGGGCGTCTCGGCCAGCAGCCGGTCAGCGCACAGCAGACCATCCAGAGAAGGATGGTGCGGCTTGCGGCAAGAGCCATGCAACATATGGTCGATGCGGCTGCGAATCACGAAGTTGGGCAGTTTCGCGCCGGCATACAACAGGTGCGGTGCCCAGTCGGTGATCGATGGCCGAGCATCGTCGGTCAGCAGGTCGTAGTCGATCTGCGTGTCGCAGGGCAACGGCGTGTCCAGCGTCAGGTCGATCAGGTGCACGAATGCATGCTGGCCGACGGCAATGACCTTGCAGCGGTCGCCGTCCAGCGCATGGTCAAGCTGCTGCACCTGGCCCTGGGCATCGGTGTAGGTCAGGCGCAAGGTCAGGTCGATGCTGCGTGAGCCCGCCAGCCAGAACACCAGGCGTCCGCTTTCCTGACGACGCAGGATAGGGCCGGCCAGGACGGTTGGCAGGGCAGGGCTTGAAGGACTGGGCGTGGCGGACATCCGGTTGTGGTCTCGGGTGTTCAAGGCCCGCGATCTTAACCCGAGTGGTGTGAAAATTTCCTAGGCGATTGTGGGCGCAACGATCCGATTACGTGAAAATTCTATAAAAATTTCCGAATGGCCTGTATTCCGCGCCATGGCAGCCGATAAGGCCATTACCGCTTTTAACCCCAAGCGCATTTACCTACGCCGGTCTTTGAAGGATTCAAGCATGAACTGGTTTTACAACGCCAAACTCTCGACCAAGCTCCTCATATCCTTTGCGCTGTGCGCATTCATTACGCTGGCTGTGGGGCTGATCGGCAGTCGCGGTATCAGTGAGCTTTCCTCAAGCCTCAAGCAGGTGTTCGCCAACAACCTGGTGTCGGTCAGCAAGACCAACGAGACCAAGACCAGCACCGTGGCGCAGAACCGCGACCTGTATCGCCTGCTGTCGGCCGTGGCCGTCAATGCCCCGCCGGCCGATCGCGAGCGCATCATCACGCGTCTGCGTGATAACCGCGCCTCGGCCGAAAAAGCGTTTGCCCAGTACCGCATTACACCGCTGGCCGACGACGAGCGTGCGGCTGCCGCCAAGATGGAAGTGGACTGGCCGGCGTATCAGGCCATGATCGACCGTGCCCTGAACCTGGTGTCCAGTGGTGACCTTAATGCTGCACGGGCACTGATCGACGGCGAAGTGCTCCAGGCGTTCACGCGCATCAGCGATGAGCTGACCCTCATGGTCGACTCCAACAACCGCCAGGCCAGTGAAGGTGCCGCAGACGCCGAGGCGCAGGAAACGGCGGCCAAGCGCAACCTGTACATCGGCATCGCCGTGGCCTTCCTGGCCGCCTTTGGCCTTGGCATGTTCATCAGCCGCCTGATCAGCACGCCGATCGCCACCGCGGTGGCCAGCGCCCAGCGCGTGGCCAGCGGTGACCTGACCCAGCCGATCACCAGCACCCGTCTCGACGAAGCCGGTCAGTTGCTGACGGCGCTGGGCAGCATGCAGAGCGGCCTGAAAGGCACCATCCAGCAGATCGCCAGTGCTGCTGACCAACTGGCCTCTGCCGCCGAAGAGCTCAATGCCGTCACCGAAGAAAGCAGCCGTGGCCTGACCCGCCAGAACGACGAAATCCAGCTGGCGGCCACTGCCGTGAACGAGATGACGGCGGCCGTCGAAGAAGTGGCCCGCAATGCCATCTCCACCTCTGACGCCTCCAGGGTCACCAGCGCCGAAGCGGCCAGTGGTCGTGATCAGGCCCGAGAGGCGGTCAAGGCCATCGATACGGTCAGCAACGAGATTTCCAGCTCCACCGTTCAGGTCGAAGAACTGGCCGGTCAGGTGCGTGAGATCGGCAAGGTGCTGGACGTGATTCGCGGCATTGCCGAGCAGACCAACCTGCTGGCCCTCAACGCCGCCATCGAAGCGGCCCGTGCCGGCGAGCAAGGCCGTGGTTTTGCCGTGGTCGCCGATGAGGTCCGTGCCCTGGCGGCCCGTACCCAGGCGTCCACCGGCGAGATCGAAGCCATGATCAGCTCGGTGCAGAGCAGTGCCGACCAGGCCGTGCGGGCCATGGGCAACAGCCGCAGCCTGGCCAGCGACACCCAGTCCCTGGCCCAGGCCACCGGTCAGTCCCTGGAACGCATCGCGCACAGCATCGCGCAGATCAACGACCGCAACATGCTGATCGCCACCGCTTCCGAAGAGCAGGCCCACGTCGCCCGTGAAGTGGACCGTAACCTGGTCAATATCCAGGACCTCTCGACCCAGACCGCCGCCGGTGCCAACCAGACCAGCGCCTCCAGCCAGGAACTGTCACGCCTGGCCGTGTCGTTCAACGGGCTGGTGAGCCAGTTCCGCCTGTAGGCGTGACCGGGGCGGCGTTATATCCGGTTACCGGACAGACGCCGCCTAGCCCTCCTGACGGGTTTCCATCGCCACCCTGTAAACCCGCCAGGTACAGCGCCCCGCCGATTTTGCCTGGTACAACGCCGTATCGCTCATGCGTAACAGCTCAAGGGCGCTGCTGGCGTGCTGCGGCGCCAGAGCGATGCCAATGCTGGTACCCAGCCTCACGTTGCCGGTGGGCAGCTCGACAGGGGCGCGCAGGGCGTCGATGATCTGTGCACAGAGGCGCTCAATGTCCGGCAAGCCGGGTGCGTCCGGCCAGACCATGATGAACTCGTCGCCACCGAAGCGCGCCATCATGCCGTGTGCCGGCGTCATGTCGCGCAGTCGCTGTGCCACGTCTTGTAATACCCGGTCGCCTGCGGCGTGGCCCAGCGCATCATTGATCGGCTTGAAACCGTCCAGGTCCAGACTCAGTACCGCCAGCCGTTGCAGGCCATCACGCTCCAGGTGGCGGGTCAGGAACTGATCGAGCTGGTAGCGGTTGGGCAATCCGGTCAGAAAGTCATGCTGCGACAAGTGCCGGATTTCAGCGAACTGCGCCTCCAATTGGCGCGCCGACGCCATGGCATGGCGCACCAGCACCGTCAGGACCCCGATCAGCGCCAGGACGCCAGCGATGAACACCGGCAGTGTCTGGCCAAGCAAATGCATGCCGGGGGTCGGCGGTGTCCAGTTCAGATGAATGTCCGAATCCAGCAACCGCATCGATTGCAGGCGGGGCAGCGGCCGTGGCGACACCGTCAGCTCTGGCAGGCCATAGGTTTCGCTCAGACGTTCCAGTTTGTCCTGGCTCAGGACCGAGACCAGAATCATGACCGAGGCCGGGCCGGGCGTTCTTTGCAGGGCCGGATCCCAGCCTGGTGTAATGGCCGAGGCGGCTGCCAGCGCCGCCACCCCCCCGACCCTGAACGCCTGCACGACGCTGGTATCGTTGCGGTCGGCCTCACGCGCGGCCACCAACAGGGCGTGCAGGTCACCTTGCAGCCAGTCGCCGGCCTGCACGCTGGCGGCCTTGCCGTCGATCACCGTGTACACCGTGCGGTCCTGGGCATTGACCACGAACACGCCGTTATAGCCATATAGCTCGTAGGGAATGTCGCCGACATTGCGTTGCTCGTCGGCCCAGACCTTGTCCACCTCCAGGTGCAGGTTTTTGTAGGCCTCGCCCCATTTGCTGTAGTTGATGATATTCAGGCCCACTTCGTTGCGCACCTGCTCCACCGTACGGGCAATGAACATGCGCGAGCGTTGCTGCACGTCGGCGTCCTGGCTCAGGGCGGTCTTTACCAACAGGTAGCAGCCCAGCACGATCAGCAGCGACAAGGCCATGATCGCCGGGAGCAGGCGCCAGATCAGCGGGTGGCTGTGACGCAGCGCGAACCATCGAGCCAGAATGGGTTTGAGCATGAGGACACCTGAAAGACAATGACAAACATCGGCAGGACTCCTTTCCTTGCAGGTTCTTTAATCGGCCTTGAATGAAAAAAATTGATAGCGATGAGCTATCATAATCGCCTGACTGCAGAGGGACCACCCGTTATCATGCGGCTTTTTGCCGTCAATCGAATGTCAGCGATCTTCATGCAGAACAGGTTATTCCAACGACTGTCTGAATTATTGGATCCTATCTTTGCTGTCCAGGTCATGGGCCGGTGCCATTGGGCCGAAACTTAGTTCTTCTCCTGCTGTTCTATTATGTTGCCTGTCCAAGCATTGCTTAACATCGTCATTGTCCAGACGACAACCTGCCATGATCGTGCAGGCGGTTCATCAAATGTCGATCAGGCTTGAGAAGCACTGGTAACAAGGCCAGAATGCGCATTTTGTGCGTGCGGCGAATTACCGTTTTTACGCAGCCGAATCCCGGGGGAAATGTAATCTTGAACCAGCTAAAACGCCTTCAGAGCGGAGTCGAAGGACTTGACGAGCTGCTGAAGGGAGGGTTCGTTTCAGGATCCTCCTACATCATTCAAGGGCGCCCTGGCTCGGGTAAAACCATTCTGGCCAACCAGATCGGTTTCAATCATGTACGCGATGGTGGTCGCGTGTTGTTCGCCACGCTGCTGGCCGAACCCCACGAGCGACTGTTTCAGTTTCTCTCGACACTGAGCTTTTTCGACAAGACCCGCATCGGTGAAGAGATCCAGTTCATCAGCGCGTTCGACACCATGGAAAACGAAGGACTCGATGAAGTGGTCAAGCTGCTGCGCCGGGAAATTTCCCGCCAGAAGTCCACGGTCATGATTCTCGACGGGCTGCTCAATGCCCGCTCCAAGGCTGATTCGCCCCTCAACACCAAGCGCTTTATCTCCGAACTGCAAGGCCATGCCGCCTTTGCCGGTTGCACCGTATTTTTCCTGACCAGCTCCCAGCTCGACGACGGCAGTCCGGAACACACCATGGTCGACGGTGTGCTGGAACTGGGCGAAGAACAGGTCGGTGCCCGCCAGATGCGTCGCATCCGCATGCGCAAGACCCGTGGCAGCGCCGCGCTGGCGGGCGATCATGAGTGCGAGATCACCGATGACGGCCTGGTCATCTATCCGCGCCTGGAAAGCACCATTACCCATTCGGCCATGCGCGACAGTGCTGAAATTTCGCTTATCCCCAGCGGCATTGCCTCGCTCGACCCCTTCATCAGCGGCGGCCTGATGTCGTCCTCGGTGTCGCTGATCATGGGGCCGTCCGGTTCGGGCAAGACGTCGTTCGGAATCAATTTTCTTTCCGAGTCGACAGCCGAAGAGCCAGGGCTGTATTTCGGCTTCTACGAATCCCCCCAGCGCTTGCGTTTGAAAGCCAAGGCCTTGGGGCGTGATTTCGAAGCGCTGGAAGAGTCCGGTGCGTTGACCCTGGTATGGCGCTCGATCGCCACCGAGAAGGTCGACAAGCTGGCGCTTGAATTACTGCGCCTGGTCGAGCAGAAGTCCATCAAGCGGGTGTTCATCGACAGCCTCGGTGGCATGGCCAGAACAGCCGCCGACAAATCGCGGCTCCTTGATCTGTATACGGCCCTGATGAGCGAGCTGCGCAGCCGAAATGTCACGGTCCTGGCTTCCTGGGAGGTACGCAGCATTCTGGGCGAGGTCATCGATGCACCGGCTTCCGACCTGTCCGGCATCGTCGATAACCTGCTGCTGGTCCGATTCGCAGAGACAGAGGCTGAACTTAAGCGGCACCTGTCCATCCTTAAAGTCAGGGACAGTAATTATGATCCTGCCCTTCTAGAGCTCGTGATAGATCATCAGGGCGTAGGCGTTCGTAAGGCTTTTTCTCATGTATCTGACGACGAAAGTAGCGCAATTGCTCGACCGTCATCTCGCTCATGACTTATCGGGTGGGGTGGGCTTGATATGAGCACGATTTTAATCGTCGATGATGAATATCTGATTGCCGAGATCCTCAGCTTTGCGCTGGAGGATGAAGGCTACCTCACCGTTACGGCCGGCAGTGGCTCCCGGGCATTGACCATCCTGGACCGGGAGCGGCCTCATCTGATCATTACCGATTACATGATGCCGGGAATGAACGGCATCGAGTTTGCGGAAGCGGCACGGTGCAACAAGCAGTTCGAGACCGTGCCGATCATCCTGATGAGCGGCGCCCAGGCACACCTGGGGGTCTCGCGTCCCGACCTGTTTGCAGCCGTCTATGAAAAGCCGTTCGACATCGGACTGATGGTCCAGAACGTCAAGCGGCTGCTCGGCGGGCTTTAGGCTTCAGGCAAACTGCCAGTCATCGGCAGGCATCACCCGGCAGAACGCCCCGCTCAGGGTCGCATTGTGATGGGCAACGATGTGCCCGGCATTCAGGACCGGGGTGTCCGAGCAGCTGTGACCGTCCTCGATCAACACCGCGTCCAGGCCCAGATCCCTGGCGGCACGGCATGTGCTGTCGACGCAATACTGGGTTTTCAGGCCCGCAATCACCACCCCCTGCAGCTCCTGCGCCTTGAGCCACGCCATCAGGCCGGTGCCGGCAAAGGCATTGGGGCGCGTCTTCTCGAATACCGTTTCATCACCGTGCACATGCAACCCATCGATCAACCGCGTCAGCGCGCTGCCCGGTTCGATGGGCGAGCCGGGTGGGCCGACATGCCGGGCCAGGAATACCGGTGCGCCGGCCATGTGTGCCTTGTCCAGCAGGCGGTTGATGGTGGCCAGTAACTGCTCGCCGCGCCAGATCGGCTCCGGGCCATGAAACAGGCCGGCCTGCATATCCAGAATCAATAGTGCGTGCATGTCGCGTTTCCTTGCTTGAAAGCCGGCGACGCGCAGCCACAAAAAAGGCCCCGTCATCGCTGGCGGGGCCTTGGGGGAATCGTGCTGTTATCGACTCACGACGCCGCACCCGACCCGCCTGTGGCGGTCGTGCTGGTGAGGGTCGAGGTCAGCGATAACAAGGTCATGGCATCGAGATTACCGCGCCGGATGCGCACTGGCAAATGGCTTATGGCCCGATTGTGCCCACGCGCATCTTGATCGGCCAGACCACCGTGCGCCTGTCGCCAGGGTTACCCCAGTGTGCCGAAAGGTCTTCGGCAAAGCGTTGCAACACCGCTTCCTGCCCCGCTTCGCGCGCCTGACGCACCGCCGACCAGGTCGAGACATAACCGAGGAAGGCTGGCAGGTCCCATTCCAGGCGAATCTGCAAAGGCGGGACCGGCAAGGGCTCGAACGGAAATGCCAGCGTGGCGTAGCCTTTGTCTACCAGGGCACGTCCGGCTGGCCAGAACGGACCGATTTCTTGCCAGTAGAACCGTTGGAAGCGTTCATCCAGCTCTGCATCCAGATTCAAGACGCCATAGCAGATCAACGCCAGCACCGCACCAGGTGCCGCAATGCGCCGGGCCTCGGCATAGAACGCCGGCAGGTCGAACCAGTGCGCGGCCTGGGCGGCGGTGATCAGGCTGGCACAACCTTCAGCGACCGGCAGGCATTCGGCCGGCGCGCACTGGTAGGCCACGTTGCTGCGGGCACTGCTCTGCGCAATCTGGCTGGCGCTGGGATCAAACCCCAGCACCTGGGTGAAATGCGCGGCCAGTGGCTCGGTAAGTTGCCCGTTGCCGCAGCCGACATCCACCGCCAGGGCCGTGTCAGGCGCAATCGACGCCAGCCAGGCGGACAGCTCGGGTGGGTACTCGGGACGAAACTGCGCGTAGGCTTGCCCGCCCTGGTCGAACCAGTTTCTGGTCATCGTTGGTCTCCTCTGTCTGCAAGGTTGGCCCATGGACGCTCAGCGCCAGTCGAAAGAGTGTAAAGCGTGCAGATGGCCAGGCCGATACCTTGTTCGGGATCTCTTCGCAAATGTTCTGTCGGATTGACCCGAAAACGATTTGGGGTCAGCCTGTGTGTTCAAGTGAACTTGAGGTGAAGGGGCAGGGCGATGGATATTTCCGAGGTGGTCAAACGATCGGGGCTGCCCGCTTCGACACTGCGTTTCTACGAAGAAAAGGGCCTGATCGCCTCGCTCGGGCAGCAGGGCGAACGGCGCCGGTTTGCGCCACAGGTGCTGGAGCAACTGGCGCTGATCGGCCTGGGCCAGTCGGCCGGGTTCAGCCTGGATGAAATCGGCTTGATGTTCACGGCCAATGGCCAGATGAACATCGACCGGCAAGCCTTGCTGGCCAAGGCCGATGAGCTGGACGCCACCATTCGCACGCTCAAGGCCATGAGCAACGGCTTGCGCCATGCGGCGGTGTGCCCGGCCCCGGACCATGCCCAGTGTCCTACGTTTCAGCGGTTGCTCAAGGCCGCTGCACAAGGCACCCCGACACGCCGCTCGCGCCCGAACCACCTCAAGACCGGAAGAGGGCGTCCATGAGCGGCGACATTGGTGATCTGGGCGATGGCCTGCTTGACCTGCTCGACATCGGCCCCTCCCGATCAAATCCCAACCGGCCGCTCTGGCGTCGTGTCTGCAGCTTTATCTGGCGCCTGACCTGGCTGGTGCTGTTGCTGGTCATAGGCGTGGCGCTGATCTTTGCCATCGCCAGTTGGTTGCTGGAATAAACGTTGGCCTCCATGCCCCGCCATCCCCCAGCCAGCACTGCATCTGCGCAGGAGATCATCCTGTGCCACTGGCACAGCGCTTTCGCTCAGCAAGCATGGACCCGGTAGGAGCGCGTTTGCCGGAATGCCGGACCACCGCGACCGAGTGCGCAGCGCTCGCAAAAATCTCGAAAACGCTGAAAGTTTACGACTGCTAACATGGACCCGGTAGGAGCGCGCTTGCCCGCGACCGAGTGCGCAGCGCTCGCAGAAATAGATGAAACGCCACAATTTTACGACTGCTACGCAGCCGGTCGCGGGCAAGCGCGCTCCTACACCGGGCCGCCCGCTTAACGTGCGGTCAGCGCCGCGTAGCCATTCATCAGGTTGCGGTAGTTCGGAATCCGCTGCGACAGCAGGTTGCCAAGGCCTTCAATGTCGTTGCGCCAGTCGCGGTGCAGCTCGCAAGCCACCGAGAACCAGTTCATCAGTTGCGCGCCGGCCTGGCTCATGCGGTTCCACGCGGCCTGCTGCACGGTTTCGTTGAAGGTGCCCGAGGCATCGGTGACCACGAACACTTCAAAGCCTTCAGCCAGCGCCGACAGGGTCGGGAAGGCTACGCAGACATCGGTGACCACACCGGCAATGATGATCTGCTTGCGGCCGGTGGCCTTGATTGCCTTGACGAAGTCTTCGTTGTCCCAGGCATTGATCTGGCCAGGGCGGGCGATGTACGGCGCGTCCGGGAACATCTCTTTCAACTCTGGCACCAGCGGGCCATTGGGGCCTTGCTCGAAGCTGGTGGTGAGGATGGTCGGCAGCTCGAAGAACTTGGCCAGGTCGGCCAGGGCCAGCACGTTGTTCTTGAACTCGTTGGGCGAGAAGTCCTGCACCAGTGAGATCAGGCCGGTCTGGTGGTCGACCAGCAGTACGATGGCATCGTCCTTGTTCAGGCGGCTGTAGGTTGGGGCGTTGGTGGCTTGAGTGGTCATGGCGTAGATCCTTTATCTGAGAGTTTTGAGGTTCGGTAATCAGGGGTATCGCTCAACATGGGTACAGATTAATGGCTTGCTGTGAGCGGATAAATCGGCTGAAACGGGTTTTACTGTCCATCCAAAGTGGACAATCAGGTCGGGCCCTTGGCGAGCTGTTCGCGTATCTGTGCCACTGTCCTGCCGCGTGTATCCACGTTCATGCCGGGTGCCTGCAACAGGCCAATCTCCTCATCGGTCAAGCCAAGGTCGCGCATGTCCTGCTGCCACTGCTGCAAGCGCCTGGGCGCGGTCTGCCGGGCGTTCGGCCCCCTGGCCTGCAGGCAGATCTTGCACCTGTCGTCAGGAAGCGGCTTGCTCACCCAAGTGCCCGGTCGCCGGTATTCATAGCGGCCGCATTCGCAGCGGCACAGCCACACCGTGCCCTTGCCCGAACGACTGGCGCGGACCCAGGCGATGGCCGTCATTTTCCCGCGTCGCTTGCCGGTGTGATCGACCGCCTGCACGGGGCGCGGCGACAGGTCGGGCAGATGATCGAACGTTCTGGAGTCGCTCGCATGACGATGAGTGTCCTGACCCTGAATGGCTTTTTTCGGGCAAGCCGATCCCGTGGGCGCCACGGCGCCGTTTTGCTGTTTCATGATGGTTTCCACCCGGCCTGTGGCCCTGGAATGCTGTGCACCCTCGCGACGGCGCCAATGGCCTGCGCGATCATTTATTGATTCAGAAGATGATGTGCTTACGTGGGAGGAGGCATGCTTGCAGGCATGGCAAGGGTGGCCATGTCGTGATGGGGGAAGGGCAGGGATGAAGTGAGGGTTTGCATGGTTGTAGTTCCCAAGTCATAAGAACCACCGCTGTCTGCCGCCAAGCAGAGAAGGGTGGCGAATTGCACAGGATTGGCGGACCGGTGACTTAGGAAACCGGCGCACCCGAAGGTGCTCCTGCGCAACCCGCCATAACACGAAATTGCAGGCACAAAAAAAGCGCCTGAAACCGCAATGGGGGCGCTGCTGCGCCATAAGTCATTCGACCCGCCAAGGTCGTTGTCAGCAATGTGACGGGACCAACGATACCCGGCATCCTGCCGGTGCGCAACCAGACGGATGTCGGCACCTGAAGTCAGATAATGAGGGTATGGGGGTAAGCATGCATGGCGCTGTCGTGCGTCAACAGGCTGATCCCCTCTGCCAGCGCCTGGGCCACCATGATGCGGTCAAACGGATTGCGATGATGGTTTGGCAGGCTGCCCACGGTAAGACCATGGGCAGAGGTAATAGGCAGTTCAAGATAGCCTGCATCGAGCAGTTCCTTACGCAGCAACGCAGGGTTGATCCCGGTTTGCTCGGCACCCTTGATGGTCAGCTCCCAGATACTGGCAGCGCTGAAATACAAGGTATTGGCCTCATCATCAATCAGACGGGCTGCCGCCTGTGAAAGCCTGGCATCGCTGGTGGCGGCCCAGACCAGCACATGGGTATCGAGCAGCAGCTTCATTCCCGGCCCTCGAACAACGCCGCAATCTCAGCATCCATGGCGTCCGATGCCTCGGCGTTGAATGTGACGTGGCTCATCATTCCTCGCCGCCTTGGCGCTGTAATCGGCACCAGCTTGGCAACGGGAATGCCGGCTTTGGCAATGATGATTGTTTCGCCGCTTGCGGCGGCATCGACCAATTGCGAGAAGTGCGTTTTAGCGGCGTGGATATTATGGGTCTGCATGATTGGCCTCCTTCAGGTCGGTATCAAGCAGCTTGGTCCATGTGGTGGACTAAGTAAAGTGCTCACAAACGAGGAGAGCTACTTTGCAGGGCAGAGGGCAATCGATGCCTGCAGATCCTGCTGTAAACCCGGTTCGTAGGCGCAATGGATCTTCTTCTCTATTAGCGCCAGTAAGTGAGTTCGACATCTGGCTGGCCAGAGTGGGGCAATCGATGCTCGCTGAGATTGCGAAGCAGCCACCGGTCGATTGGCTACAATCACCTGATCCCTTTGCAAGCGTCAATCGTCGCAGATGACAGCCCATCGGCTGTTAACCGTCAAGGCTGTTCGAGGGGGCTTGCTTCGCTTGCAATCATTACGACCGGTAGATGGAACGCAATCAAAGTGCCACTAGTCGTAAAGGGTGCAGAAACAAGAGGATCGGCCGACACGATCCCATGAGAGCAGTGTTTAGCCCTGCTCGGCCCTGACTGGATAATCCGTTCGGTTATTTATCCGGTTGTATTTTCAGAGCACCGCCTGATGAAGAAAACACTGCTCGGCGTGCGAGCGTTGATGTCCGTGCCCAGGGACAACCCGGGTCTGGTCAAGGCGCAATACATCGCGCTTTCTCGCCAATTGCCCATGATGTATTTCATCCTGCTGATCAACACCCTGATGCTGGCGGGCACCCACTTTGCGGTCGCGCCGCGCTGGCTGGTGGTGTATTGCCCATTGCTCATGACGTTGTTCGGTGTGATTCGTACGGCGGAATGGATACGCACGCGCAGGCAGGCGCGCAGCCCGGCGCAGATGCTCACGGCGCTTAAGCGCACCAACATGCTCGCGCCGTTTGTCGCCGTGGCGTTCACCGCCTGGTCGCTGGCGCTGTTTCCCTATGGCGACAGCTACACCCAGGCGCATGTCGCCTTTTATATGGCGATCACCGTCATTGGCTGCATTTTCTGCATGATGCACCTGCTGCCAGCTGCCCTGGCTACCACGGCGGTGGTCAACACGGCGTTCGTGGTGTTCTTCGCGTCCACCAATATCATGACCTTCATTGCCACGGCGATTGACGTCCTGCTGGTGTCCATCGCCATGCTGATCATTCTCAAGGCGCAGTACGCCGACTTCACCCGGCTGGTGAACATGCAGGCGCAGACGGCAAAACTCAGCGAGGAAAACCTTCACCTGGCCAATCAGGACAGCCTGACCGGGCTGGCCAATCGGCGGCAGTTCTTTTCCCGCCTCGATACGCTGCTGTCCCGCGCCCGCGAGCAGGAGATTCGCCTGGCCGTGGGACTGATCGACCTGGATGGCTTCAAGCCGGTCAACGATCTGTATGGCCATAGCATTGGTGACAAGCTGCTCTATCAGGTTGGCCAGCGCCTGACCGGGCTGCTCGACGAACAGGTGCACCTGGCCCGGCTGGGAGGTGACGAGTTCGGCCTGATCATCACGCAGGTCATGAGCGACGACCAACTGGGGGTGTTTGGCGAGAAAATCTGCGCCCGCATGCGCGAGCCGTTTCTGCTGGTGGACATCCCTATTCAGATCAGTGCGTCACTGGGCATCGCGACCTTCCCGGACCAGGCCTCCTGCGCCACGCAGGTGTATGAATACGCCGACTATGCCTTGTATCAGAGCAAGCGCCACCGCCCCGGCACGGTCTGCCTGTTCAGCGCCGCCCATCGCCAGCAGCTCAATCGCGAAGGGCTGACCGAACAGGCCCTGCGCAGGGCCGATCTGGAGCGTGAGTTTCATGTGGTGTTCCAGCCCATCGTGGATATTCACAGTGAGCACACCGTCGCATTCGAGGCCCTGGCCCGCTGGGAGAGCCCGGAGCTGGGTAACGTGCCGCCTTGTGATTTCATCCCGATTGCCGAGCGCGTCGGCATGATCAACCGCCTCACGCTGCCATTGCTGAGCAAGGCGCTGGACGCGGCTGCCAGCTGGCCTGAGGGTATCCGCCTGTCATTCAACTTGTCCGCCCACGACTGCGGTTCGCAAGATGCAGCCCAGCAGATCGTCGAGCTGATCAAGAGCAGCCGTTTTGACCCGGCCTGTCTCGATCTGGAAATCACCGAAACCGCGGCCATCCAGGACCTGCCGCAGACCCAGCGAGCGATCAGCCGGTTTCGCGAACTGGGCTGCGGCATTTCCCTCGACGACTTCGGCACCGGCTATTCCAGCTTGAGCCAGATCCACGCGCTGTCGCTGACCAAGCTGAAGGTGGACCGTACCTTCATCACCAACATCCACCTCGACCCGGCCAGTTTCAAGATCGTCAAGTCGCTGGTTGCCCTGTGCCAGGACATGCAACTGGAATGCATCGTCGAAGGCGTGGAAACCGCCGCCGAACTCGACGCCCTGAAAAGCCTCGGCTGCGCCTGGGCCCAGGGCTACCTGTTCTCCAGGCCCATGCGCGCCAGTGACGTCAGCGCCTGGCTTGAAGGCGAACAACTGGCCAGGGTGCAGGCGGTCTGATCCGCTGACAGGGCAGGGCGCAATATGCGCTCATGCCCCGGCAGTAACCCCTGATTCAGCGCAGGCACAAGGGCATACACGGTGGTGGGTATGGAGAGTGGCCGGATGGGAACGCCAGAAACAAGAAAGCCCGCACGAGGCGGGCTTCTTGATTGACCTGAAGACACTTGCGGGTCTCTAGGTCGGTACTTGGTGGCTACACAGGGACTTGAACCCCGGACCCCAGCATTATGAATGCTATGCTCTAACCAACTGAGCTATGTAGCCAAGTGGCGCGCATTATTCGCTCGAAACGAAATCTCGTCAAGCATTTATTTTAAAAAATATCTCCATGCGATCAATCGCTTAGCGCAGGTCCACAGAACGGGCGTCTGTTTTGTTCCCACTGCTGTTTCTTCCAGTGACGCTCAGGTCGCCGCGCCGCACAAAAATGGTGCAGAAAAGCGCCCGACAACAGCGCACGAGACAGCGGGCATTGCCCGATAACGGTACGGTCCGCTTCTTGCTAGCTAAACGCCATGACGTTGGCCGATGAGCCCGTGTCGCTTACAGGAATGTTCACCCCGGCTTTTTCAGGGATACCGCGCGACACGGCAATTCGGAAACATTTTCATGGCATTTTGCCGTTTACCTTTGTAGCAAGAAGATACCCCTGCCGGCATCGCCCGGCAGCCGGGTATTCACGTGCAGGAGTGGGACATGAACAGCCTGTTGTCGCCGGGTATGCGTCTGTTGGGACGTTTTGGCTTTGCTCGCAAGTTTCAGCTGCTGTTCCTGCTGTTCATGCTGCCGTTGCTGGGCAGTGTGTGGATGATTGGCGTGGAGTACCGCGCCAAGCTGGCGGTGATTGCCCAGGAGCAATCGGGAGTGCGCCAGTTGCTGGCCATGGATGAGCTGGATCGCGAACTGTCGGCGCAGCGTGATCGCGCCGCACGCTGGAAGGCGATCGATATCCTGCGTGAGCCTACGCCCGAAGCGCGTCAGGTGATGAGCCAGATCGACGCCGCCGTGCCGCGCATCAACCAGGCGCTGCAAAACCTGGAGGCCGCACTGGCCAGTGAAAAGGTCGGGGCCGACACGCAGGCGCGCTACAAGACCCTGCAAGCGTCGGTCAAGGGGCTGGACACTGAATCCTTGCGCAGCGTGGGCTGGTGGCCGGACGGTTATGATCGCTTTACGACGGCGATCAGCCATCTGCAAGCGGTGCGTGACCAGATCACCATGGACACCGGGCTGATTCTCGATCCGTGGCTGGAAACCTACCTGTTGATGCAGTTGTCGACCCAGCAGACCCCTGAACTGGTCGAACGTATCGGCCGCATGGCCAGTATTGGCCAGACCTCGGTGGTCACCGGCCAGTTCAGCCTGCAGAGCCGCTTGCAGATGCGCGACCTGCGCAGCCGCATTGACGACGCCCGCGAACAGATGCTCAAAACGGGCAGCTCCCTGCAAAGCCGCCTGCCGCCGGAGTTGCAAGGCTGGGCCGGCCGTTACGTGGCGACCATGCAAGTGCTCAATGAAGAACTGAAGGTGCTCGACGACGGGGTGTTTGGCGGCACGATCAAGCTCAAGCCGGTCGACTTCGAGCGCAGTGTCGACCGCTTGCTGGACGAGATGGCCACGCTGCGCCAGCAATCGTTGCAGTCGCTCAACGAGCGACTCGATTACTACCACGACAAATCCAACCGCGAATTCATCCCGGTGGGCGTGACCATTGGCGTGCTGCTGCTCGCCGCCCTGTACCTGTTCGCCTGTTTGCAGGCGTCGATCCGGCGCAGCGCCAGCGGCATCACTATGCTGGCCGAATCGCTGCGTGACGGTAACCTGTGCGTCGAGGTTTCGGTGCAGGGCCGTGATGAACTGGCGGCCATCAGCCGGGCCTTGAACGTGGCCGTGGTGCAATTGCGCACCAGCCTGTTAGGGGTCAACCACGAAACCCAGCAACTGGGCTCGGCGGTGCAGACCCTCAATACTCAGGCCAACGACACACTGTACGAGGTGGAGGAACAGCAACAGCAGATCAGCCAGATCGCTGCCGCCGCCACGCAACTGGCCGCCACCTCCCAAGGCGTGGCCAAGAGCTGCGAGCAGGCGTCCGACAGCGCCCGGCAGACCCGGCGCATCGCCGAAGAAAGCAGCCGCGACAGCCAGCGCACCACCGACAGCATCCAGCAACTCAACCGTCGCCTGACCGAAACGGCCGAAGCACTGGGCCGGGTCAGCGAGCAGGGCCAACAGATCCAGTCGGTGGTCGATGCCATTCGTGGCATTGCCGAGCAGACCAACCTGCTGGCGCTCAACGCCGCGATCGAGGCCGCGCGCGCCGGCGAGCAGGGCAGGGGCTTTGCCGTGGTTGCCGACGAGGTGCGCAGCCTGTCGCAGCGCACCCAGGCTTCGACCGCGCAGATTGCCGGCACGGTCGACAGTCTGCGTGCCACCGTGACCCAGGCGGTGAATCTGATGGAGGCCGCCTGCGGCCAGGCCGTCAACGATGCGCAATCGGTGACCGGGCTGGGCGTGCGCCTGGGCGAAATCGCCACGGCCGTACAAGGCGTCACCGACACCCTGGCGCAGATCCTCACCGCCGTAGAAGAACAGGCCACCACCGCCGACGAAGTCAGCGGCAATATCCAGCAGGTCGACCAGGCCGCCGGGCGCCTGCTGGACGGCGCGCGTGCAGTCAACCAGGCAGCTGATACGCTGAGCAAAGGCAGCCGTGCCCTGAACGACAATACGGCACGGTTTCATCTGAGCTGAAGCAGCAGCGGGCAGGCATACATGCAATGTGTGCCTGCCCGCCCTGCGGCAACGGACCCACCCTCATGAGCACACCCGTCAACCTGTTCGCCCCCTTGCCCGACGCCCGCACCGCCGAGGTGTTCACCGACCTGCTGGTCACGCCCGGCTGTCGCATCGAGCGCATCGTCTCCCACGGTCAGACCACACCCCTTGACCGGCCTTATCGTCAGCCGCATGTCGAATGGGTGATGGTGGTCAGCGGCGCCGCCCGGGTGATGATGGACGGCGCTGAAACCGTCCTGGCGCCCGGCGACCACCTGCTGATCCCGGCCGACACCGAGCACCTCGTGACCTTTACCGACCCTGACCAGCCCACGGTGTGGCTGGCGGTTCACATCGGCGAAGCGGACATCAATCCGGCGGGGGCCTGAGCCCGGTCGCAGAGGCCGGCAAGGCCGCAGCCTCTGCTGTGCCTGTGAGGCAGCCATCGCCGGCAAGCCGCCTCCCACCGGCTCTGCGGTGAGGCGTCCATTTGCGTATGAACGATGCAGACGCTGGCCGCGGTGTTGAGCGTTGCATAGCGCTTGTGGGAGGGGGCTTGCCCGCGAAGAGGCCGGCCGCCTCCCACCGGTTCAGCGGTGAGGCGTGCATTTACTTGCGAATCACCACCCGCTCGAACCGCCCGGCCAGTACGGTGTAGGCAAAGATCGCCACCAGGCCATGCGCGGCCACGAACCACAGCGCCGAGTCGAACGAGCCGGTGGTGGCGACGAAGTAACCGATCACCACCGGGGTGATGATGCCGGCGGTGTTGCCGATGCCGTTGAACACGCCGCCACTCAGGCCCACCATGCCTTGCGGTGCGGTGTCCGACAGCACGGCCCAGCCGACGGCCGCCAGGCCCTTGCCGAAGAACGCCAGGGCCATCAGCGCAATGACCATCCAGTTGGCGTCCACGTAGTTGGCCGACACCAGGGTGGCCGCCAAGGCCATGCCGATCACGAAGGGTGTCTTGCGCGCCCGGGACGGGTGCACGCCACGGCGGATCAGCCAGTCGGAGACCACGCCGCCCAGCACGCCACCGGAGAACCCGCAGATCGCTGGCAAGGCCGCGACCCAACCCGCTTCCATGATGGTCATGCCCCGGCCCTTGATCAGGTAGATCGGAAACCAGGTGATGAAAAAATAGGTCAGCGCGGTGATGCAGTACTGGCCCAGGTACACGCCCCACAGGGTGCGGCTGGTGAACAGTTGCGCCACTTCACGCCATTGGGTCTTGGGTTTTTCGCTCTTGCGCCGGGCTTCCAGGTCGACCAGCGCGCCGCCTTCGCGGAGGTAATCCATCTCGGCCTTTTCCAGGCGCGGGTGGCTGGCCGGGTCGTGGTACAGGGCGAACCAGAAGAAAGTCGCGACGATGCCCAGCCCGCCCATCCACAGGAACACATGTTCCCAGCCCATGCTGTGGGTCAGCCAGGCCATCAATGGCGCGAACACCACCACGGCCATGTACTGCGCCGAGTTGAACAGCGCCGAGGCCGTGCCGCGTTCCTTGGTCGGAAACCAGCTGGACACGATACGGTTGTTGGCCGGGAACGCCGGCGACTCCACCAGCCCGAGCATGAAGCGCATGCCGAACAGCGCCACCGCCGCCGTGGAACCCACCAGGCCGATCCAGCCCACTGTGCCTTGCAGCAGGGTGAACACCGACCACAGGAACAGGCTGCAACCGTACACCCGACGGGCGCCGTAGCGGTCAAGCAGCCAGCCGCCGGGAATCTGCCCCAGCGCATAGGCCCAGGCAAAGGCCGAAAAGATCATGCCGAGCATCATCGGGTCCAGGCCCAGTTCCTTGACCACCTCGGTGCCGGCAATCGACATGGTGGCGCGGTCAGCGTAGTTGAGCACGGTGACGACGAAAATCAGTGCCAGGATGACGAAGCGATGACGACCGACGCGAGCCTCGGACGCCGCGGCGTCCAGCGGGACGGTTTTGCTGTTCATTGGGTGTTCTCCGCAGGCCCTCGAGGGGCCCTGTTGTTCTTGGAAGGAGAAAGCGCGTCAGGCCGGCAGGGCGGCCTTGCGTTGGGTTTCGGCAAAGCAGGCCTGCAGGTGCGACAGGACGATTTCGCCCATGGCCAGGCGGGTCTGTTCGGTGGCGCTGGCGCGGTGCGGTTGCAGCACCACGTTGTCCAGCGTGCGCAGGGCCTCGGGGACGTTGGGTTCGTCGACAAACACGTCCAGCCCGGCACCGGCGATGGTGCCGTCTTGCAGGGCGGCGATCAGTGCGTCTTCATCGACCAGCTTGCCGCGCGCGACATTGATGAAATAGCCCTTGGGGCCCAGCGCCTCGAATACCTCGCGGGTCATGATCGCCCGGCCCAGGTCAGCCGAGGCGGCCAGCACCACCACATCGCTGTGGCGCGCCAGCTCCAGCAGGTCGGGGAAAAAGCGGTAGCCGGTCTGTGGCTGCTCGCGCAAGTCGTTGTACTGGATGCTCATGCCGAACGCCTGGGCGCGACGAGCAATGGCGTGGCCGACCTGGCCCAGGCCGACGATGCCGATGCGCGTGCCGCTGACCTTGCGCGCCAGCGGCTGGTTGACCCGGCCCCACTGGCCGGTGCGCACGATGCGCTCGCCGACGGCCAGGTCGCGCAGGGTCATGATCAGCAGACCCATGGCCATGTCGGCCACGTCATCGGTCAAGACGCCCGGCGTGGTGGTGACCCGCACGCCGCGTTCGGCAGCGTGGTCCAGGTCGACCGCGTCGGTGCCGATGCCGCTGATGGCAATGATCTGCAGGTTGGGCAAACGGTCCATCAGCGCATTGGACAAACCCTTGGCGCCCCCGGTGACCACGCCGCGAATGCGCGGGCCGACCGCATTGAGCAGGGCGTCCTGATCGTCGGCCAGGTACAGGCGGTGGACGGTGTAGCTGTGCAGGAGCCGGGCGTCGATGGGCGCCGGAACGGGTTGGGTGAGCAGGATATCCTGGGTCATCGTCACTTCCTTTGAATTGTCGTTGTAAAGGACTCTGAGAGTGACGACAGCCTAGGAAAAACATCGATTCACGTCTAACATCCATAGTGAATGTATCGATACAAGAATTGAATCGTGGAATTGCACCAATTGCGTTGCTTTGTGATGGTTGCCGAGGAGTTGCACTTCGGTCGGGCCGCACAACGGCTGTTCATGACCCAGCCACCGCTGAGCCGACAGATCCAGTTGCTGGAGCGATCACTGGGCGTGCAGTTGCTCGACCGCAACAACCGCCAGGTGCGCCTGACCGTGGCCGGTCGGCAATTTCTGCGCGATGCCCAGCACCTGCTGGCCTACACTGAGCAGGCCAGCGACAGCGCCCGGCGCCTGGCCAGTGGCGAGGCCGGGCAACTGGTGCTCGGGTTTACGGCGGTCAGCGGCTACAACCTGATTCCCGAACTGCTCAGCCAGGCCGGGCAGGCGCTGCCGGACATCGGCTTCGAGCTGCACGAGATGGTCTCCAGCGACCAGACCGAAGCCCTGGCCGCCAACATGATCGACATCGGTTTCGTGCGCAGTGCAGACCCGCGCCAGGGCTGGAGCTACCAACTGGCCAGCCGCGAGCCGCTGATGGTGGTGATGCCCACCGGGCATCCGTTGGCGGAGCGGGCGCAGTTGTCGGTCAGCGACCTGGTGCATCACCCGTTCATCATGTATTCGGCCAAGGAAGGGCGCTATTTCTACGACTGCATCGTTGGCCTGTTCGCCACGGCCGGTGTATCGCCGCGCTACCTGTACTATCTCAAGCAGACCCACTCGATTCTGGGCCTGGTGCGCGCCGGCCTGGGCATCGCCATTGTCCCGGCCTCGGGCCGCGAGCTGTATATGGGCCACCTGCAATTTCGCCCGCTGGTCGATGCCTCGCCGACCGCCGACATGTACATGGTCTACCGCGACGACAACGACAACCCGGCGCTGCCCCGCTTCATCGACCTGGCCGCGCGGTTCTTTGCCAGCGCCGAAAATCTATAAACCCGCACGACCGTAGGACCGTAGGACCGGCTTCAGCCGGGAACGGCACTGATTTTATTGCTATTAAATTCAACCCTTGTAGGAGCGCGCTTGCCCGCGACCGAGTGCGTAGCGCTCGCAGAAATC
This sequence comes from Pseudomonas ovata, assembly GCF_003131185.1. Taxonomy (GTDB): domain Bacteria; phylum Pseudomonadota; class Gammaproteobacteria; order Pseudomonadales; family Pseudomonadaceae; genus Aquipseudomonas; species Aquipseudomonas ovata. Next base: position 41,951 of record NZ_QFFU01000027.1, read on the forward strand.
TCGAGAACGCTGCAATTTTACGACTGCTGCGCAGCCGGTCGCGGGCAGAGCGCGCTCCTACGGGGACACTGGCTCCACTTCCAGTTGCTGGCGCCTGAACTGTCCGGGCGGCAGGCCGTGGATCTGGCGGAAGCGCCTGGAGAAATAGGCCTCATCGGCAAAGCCGCACAATCGGGCCACTTCACCTACCGGCCGGGTGCCGTTGAGCAGGTGGTTGCGTGCCGCGTGCATGCGTCGCTCCAGCACCAGTTCGCTGAAGGTCTTGCCGATCTCCTTGCGCAACCAGTGGGTCAGGTAGGTCGGTGACAGGTAGGTGGCCGCCGCAGCCTTGGTCAGGCTCAGGTCCGGGTCGTCCAGGTGTTTGCGCACGTACTCGGACATCCGCGTCAAGGCATCGCGGCGGCTGGCCTGGGCGGCGTTGTTCTCGGCCAGTTGCTTGAGAGGTTCGGCGTACAGCCGGCACACCGTGCCGATCATCTGCAGCAGCAGGCCCTTGATGATTTCCCGGGTGCCGAACTGGCGCTGCGGGTCCAGGTCGCGCATCTGCCGCACCAGCGTACACACATGCTCGAAGTCGTCCTGCTCCAGAATGAAGTCCATGTGCTCCTGGAAGCGAAACGGCGACAGCTCCGGCGCCAGCAGGATCGACACTTCCTCCAGGTCCATCGGGTCGCACTGCAAATGCGGCAGCAAGAAGGTCTGAGAGAAGTTGATGACCATGAAGTGGTTATCGGCCGGGTGCTCGATCAGGTGCATGCGGTGCGGCAGTATGAAGGCCAGGGCATTGCGCGGGAAAGGGCGCTGCACATGACCGATGTGCTGCACCGTATCGCCGCCCAGGTTGACCTGGATCTGGAAGTACTCGTGGCGATGCAGGCCGGTCTCGGCGCGGCGCGCCTTCTCGTCACGGATGTAGAAGTCGGCGCGCTCGCTGCGCTGCTGCATGCCGTAGGTCGGTACCCGGCTGGCTGACTGCATGTTCATCTCCCTTGTTGATAAACGGCCACCAGGGCCTGGGATCGTAGGAGGATTTTTGTCCAGCGCGGCATGATGTGGCAAGCGATGTACGATGACCTTGTATGGATGTGCCTTCACCGGCATTTGGACGATGCAAGGCCTGTGTGCAAAAAACGCGGTCCAGCATTTTCATGTCGAAAAGGCTCTAGAACGTACATTTCATGGTTTTGAGTGGCTGGTTTGGTGGTCTTCTGGAGAATCGGCTTTTTTGGACAACAAGGATTAATCCCGGTCATTGGTGAAAAAACGTTCTAATCCATCCGTTGATTTTTAATGGTTGTACGACCACCTTGATAGGCGTTGCAGAAGACATCGACCAACAATAATCAAAGGTGCTCGCACAATGACAACCCTTCTTCGCTCGCCCAGACCGCCCGACCGGTGCCCGACGAGTCCGCCCCCCAAGGGCTGAATGACCCCCACCCGATCCAGTACAGCACACGCCTTCCGCCTGCGGGAGGGCCGGTCCTGTTTTGCCTGAAAACCTCGATAGCCCAAGAACAAAGAGGTCAAATCATGTCGAGTCTCCCCAACTCCCAGGCTGCGTCTGTCGCCACCGGCGCCGCCCCCCTTGAAGCTGCAGGTTCCTCCGTGCGCCTGCCCACCCGCCGTCGCTGGTTCATGCTGAGCCTGCTGCTGATCGCCACGATCATCAACTATGTCGACCGGGTGAACATCTCCATCGCCGCACCGTTCATGGCCAAGGACCTGGGGCTGGACAAGATCGAGATGGGCCTGATCTTCTCCGCCTTTGCCTGGACCTACGCCCTGGCGCTGGTGCCGGCCGGTTTCGTCGCCGACCGCTTCGGCTCCAAGCTCACCTACGGCGTGTCGCTGATCAGTTGGTCGGCGGTCACTGTCTGCCAGGGCCTGGCCACCGGCTTCAGCTCCTTGTTCGGCCTGCGCCTGGCGGTCGGTGCCATGGAAGCGCCGGCGTTTCCGGCCAATAGCCGTGCGGTGACGGTGTGGTTTCCGGCCCGCGAGCGCGGCATGGCCAGCAGCATCTACGTGTGCGGCCAGTACCTGGGCACGGCCCTGTTCACCGGCGCCTTGCTGTGGCTGGCAACCACCTACGACTGGCGTCATGTGTTCTACAGCACCGGCGCCGTCGGCATCGTGTTCGGGGTGATCTGGCTGTTCCTGTACCGTGACCCGCTCAACTGCAAGAAGGTCAGCAAGGAAGAACTCAAGTACATCGAAGACGGCGGCGGCCTGGTCAAGAGCAGCCAGGAGCGCACCAGGTTCAACTGGCGCCAGATTGCCGAGCTGTTTCGCTATCGGCAGGTCTGGGCAATTTGCATCGGCAAGTTCGCCAGCACCTCGGCGCTGTATTTCTTCCTGACCTGGTTCCCGACCTACCTGATCGAAGAGCGTCAGTTGACCACCATCAAGGTCGGCATCTTCGCCATCATGCCGTTCATTGGCGCGACCATCGGCATCCTGCTGGCCGGCGCTATTTCGGACCTGCTGATCCGTCGCGGCTACAGCATGTCGTTCGCCCGCAAGCTGCCGCTGGTGGTCGGATCGATGCTGGGCATGTCCATCGTGCTGGTCAATTTCACCGACTCCAACCTGATCTGCATCGCCATCCTGACCATTGCCTTCTTCGCCCAGGGCATCGCTTCATCGTCGTGGGCGGCGGTGTCGGAAATCGCGCCCAAGGAACTGATCGGCCTGACTGGCGGGGTCACCAGCCTGGCGGCCAATATCGGTGGCATCGTCACCCCGATCGTGATCGGCGCCATCGTGCAGTCCACCGGCAACTTCTCCCTGGCGTTCTGGTTCATCGGTGCGGTGGCCTTGATGGGCACCTTGTCTTACTCGCTGCTGCTGGGCCGGTTGTATCGCATCCAGCTCAAGGCGCGCTGAGTCGGCGTCACCGGGCTCAATCGGCTCGTTTACTCCAAGGCAAAGCGGTTTTCGTCCAACTTTACAGGACCAGACCGCTTTAGCCTGAACCTACCCAACAAGACCTGAGCGTGCCGACCATGAGCGATTTTGTCTTTACCCCCGTTGCACAACCCAGCCTGCCGATTGCCGGCAGCACGCAGCGCTTTCCGGTCAGCCGGGTGTTCTGCCTGGGCCGCAACTACCCTTGGAGCGACGCCCAGGGCCAGGCTCGCGGTGTGCCGTTGTTCTTCATGAAACCGGCCAGTTCAGTGGTCGAGGTCGGCAGCGAGATCGCCTACCCGGTGCAGACCGAAGAGTTCTGCCACGAGATCGAACTGGTCGTGGCCATCGGCACCGGCGGCGCCGACATCCCTGAAAGCCTGGCGCTGGAACACGTCTGGGGCTATGCCGCCGGCCTGGACCTGACCCGTCGCGATCAGCAGCGCGTTGCCAAACAGGCCGGTCTGCCGTGGGAAGGCGCCAAGGCCTTCGATGCCTCGGCCCCGATCACCGCCATTCAGCCGGTCAGCGCCCAGGGCCATGCCGAGCAGGGCGCAGTGTGGCTCAAGGTCAACGGCACCGAACGCCAGCGCTCGCACCTGCAAAGCCAGCTGTGGTCGGTGGCGGAAATCGTCAGCCACCTGTCGCGCAGCGTCACCCTGTTGCCGGGTGACCTGATCATGACCGGCACCCCGGAAGGCGTGGCAGCCCTGGAGCCGGGCGACGTGATCAGCGCCGGCATTGAAGGGGTCGGCAGCCTTGAAGTTCGCGTGGGCCAACGAGCGGCCTGAAACGCTCGATCAGACAGCGCATCACCAGGAGAACAACAATGTCCAATAACCCCTCTTTGAAAATTGCCCTGGTCACCGGGGCCGGCAGTGGCATCGGCAAGGCCGTGGCCCTGGGCCTGCTGCAGGACGGCTACACCGTGGTCCTGGCCGGGCGCCGCCTGGAGCCTTTGCTGGGCGTCGCCGAACAGGCCGCCGCCCAGGGCTGGCAGGCGCTGCCGGTGGTCACCGATGTGCGCGACCCGGCCAGCGTCAAGGCGCTGTTCGCCACGGTCGAGGAGCGCTTTGGCCGCCTCGATGTGATCTTCAACAACGCGGGCGTCAACGCCCCGGCCGTGCCGGTTGACGAACTGCCGCTGGAGAACTGGGACAACGTCATCGCCACCAACGTCAACGGCGTGTTCCTGTGCTGCCGCGAGGCCTTCGGCCTGATGCGCCGCCAGCAGCCACAAGGCGGACGGATCATCAACAACGGCTCGATTTCCGCGCACTCGCCACGCCCGTTCACTTCGCCCTACACCGCCAGCAAACATGCGGTGCTGGGCCTGACCAAAGCCCTGGCGCTGGACGGTCGCGAGTTCGACATCGCCGTCAGCCAGATCGACATCGGCAACGCCCTGACCGAGCTGTCCGAGCGCATGACCCGTGGCGTGCGCCAGGCCAATGGTGAAATTGCCGTGGAGCCAATGGTGGATGTGCAGCACATCGCTGATGCCGTGCGCTACATCGCTAGCCTGCCGCTGTCGGCCAACGTCCTGAACATGACCGTCATGGCCACCAAGATGCCCTTCGTCGGCCGCGGCTGACCCACCCCAAATCGATCCCGTAGGACCGGCTTCAGCCGGGAATGCAGATACCGCCCGTTCGCACCATGGACGGGCAGGGCGGTGAGCTGCCCGAGCGGTTCTACGAGGATGCATCCCATTGTCTGCGAGGTACGCCATGAAACCCGAAGTCCTGCAACTGAGCCCGATCCTGATCCCCGAAATCCGCGAGCGCCTCGCCGAACTGTTCGTGATCCGCCCCTATTACCAGCAGGCCGACAAGGCCGCCTACCTGGCCGAACATGGCCCCAATATCCGTGGCGTCATCACCGGCGGCCACACCGGCATCACCCGTGCGGTGCTCTCGCAACTGCCGCGCGTGGAAGTGGTGGCGGTCAATGGCGTGGGCACCGATGCCGTCGACCTGGCCTATTGCCGCGACCTGGGCATTCACGTGACCGCGACCATCGGTGCACTGACCGACGATGTTGCCGACCTGGCCATCGGCCTGTTGATCTCGGCCTGCCGTGGCCTGTGCACCAGCGACCGTTATGTACGCACCGGCCAGTGGCAACACAGCCCGACGCCGTTGGCACCGCTGCCGCTGGCCCGGCAATTCAGCGGCATGCGCATCGGCATCGTCGGCCTGGGCCGGGTCGGCCGTGCGGTGGCGACCCGGGCGGCGGCTTTCGGTTGCCCGATCAGCTACACCGACCTGCAACCGCTGGCGGATGTGGATTACCGGTTTGTGGCCGACCTTACCGAGCTGGCCCGTGACAGCGACGCGCTGATCCTGGCCGCCGCTGCCGACAGCGGCAAGGCCATCGTCGATGCCCGGGTACTGGACGCCCTGGGCGAGGAGGGCTACCTGATCAACGTCGCCCGCGGCAAGCTGATCAATGAAGACGACCTGGTGGCCGCCCTCAAGGCCGGCCGCATCGCCGGCGCCGGGCTGGACGTCTTCGTTGACGAACCCCGCGTGCCCGAGGTGTTGTTCAACAACGAAACCGTCGTGCTGCAACCGCACCGCGCCAGCGCCACGGTCCAGACCCGCACACGCATGGGCGAAATGGTCATCGCCAGCCTGGTCGACACCTTTGCCGGGCGCAAACCCAATGCCTGCGTGACCGGCTGAAAGCGTTTTTTGCCCGACACCGCCTTGTGGAAGGTGCGCCAAGGCGGTGCTGTGTCAGTGACTCAAGGCGAGCGCTTATCAAAAAATGAAATAACTCACTGATTTCCCAGGTCCTTGTGGGAGGCGGCTTGCCGGCGACAAAGCCATATAGGCAGCATACTTGTAGGGTTCTACCGTCCCTATCATGGCCAGTAGAGCCGCTTCAGATTCAATAAAATCTATAGTCTTGTGTCTGGCGCGACTTCAAACAGCCGAAACGCTGAATAGCGGTTAAAAATACATTACGAACTGAATCCATTAGGGTACTGGCGCAAGGTTTGGGTAATGACAATCAATTTTTCATGCTCACTCCGAGCCCTGAAAAATCGACGACTCAGCGTTGTCTTGGGGTTGCGCACCAATGCACTGAGCTTTTTATCGGTGAAGAGGGGGTGATTGTCGGGCAGCTTTGGCCAGTGTCTAGCAGTTGGAAGCGCAGAAGCGGCCATTTCAGCGAGGGATTTTGGGGCGTTGATTTTCAGATAGTCTGCAGCCATTTCAACAGTATTCACTTGCTGGGGCGTCAAAGGGCCTTGTTTGGGCGGAAGCGTCGACATAGGTGATGTGTCTACGAGCGTTGTTCTGTTGCCTATTTTTACAATGTTACCATTCATGTCGTTGACGGCTGGCGCACGAGTCGAGAGCTGTTGTGTGTTTTGTTGAAGACGGCTTCTGATGTTCAGGCGTGCTCTAAATGAGCGCCATAGTCTTGCCATCAGGGGAATGTGACCTGTAGGGTCGAAGTAATTAGTCGGATCCCCCATGCAATACCCATACGCATTCAGACCACCCTCCCAAAACGGGCTCAAGCTGTCCGGGCTGTTGAACCGCATCAGCACCGGATTGAACGCTCGATAGCCATTGCCCAGCAGATAATGCCCGGTCACCGGGTCAAGCCGTTCACCATTGAACCCTGGCAAGGGCAAAGACGCATGCAGCGGATGGCGCAGGCCGTAAGGCAGATAGGCAAATCCTTGTGGCTGCCCTGCACTCAGGGCATGTATCACCGAACCTGGCGCGTCAGTGGCGAGCAGCATCCCTTCACCTTGGCCTGACGCCAGCCGCCGCTGCGCCAGTAACAGGTCGGGCGTCTGCAGCCATGAAGTCTGCACTGCGCCCTGGATTTCTGTGCTCAGGCGGTTCAGGCGATAGAAGCCATGCGTATCTTGCTGGCCGAGCGGCGAACACCCGACCAGCCGGTCAATCGGATCGTAGTGATAACGGCACAGCAGCTCGGGTTTTGGGCGGGTCATGGGCAGTGGCCTTGAGCGCGAACAGGTGTACTCAGTTTTCACGTTCTCCTGACCCTTGCCTACCTGACAAAAATGATAGTTTGTAAAGCAGATCCTGATCAGCCAGCTCATCGCCTTGTATCAAACTTGCAGTGCACACCGATGCCTGCTGCGGGCGCAGGAACGTGAGTGTTAACGTTTGCTGTGCGTGAATATGTCAGGGATTGAAAATAACGGGCTTATAAGAGAAGGGCAACCTGTCGTTGAATCGGTCCGGCCAACGCATTTTTATCATTCTGAACGGGCCGTTGTATTCGTCTGTGTCGTCCGACAGTCTCTTGCGTGTCTGAAGTTTTCCTGGACGTCAGCGCTGCCTGTGACGGAGATGAGGCCCGGCGTCGCTGCGCGATGAGGTTGATGCGACGCGTCTTACCTGCTTGCCTGAGAGGAGGGAAACGTTTGAATTCAAGCTGCTTATCGAGCTACTGGCATAAGACGCTGTGTCAAAAGAACTTGAAGGGGGGCTACTGCCCGAGGGTAAAGCCTTTATTAATGCCTTTTTGTAATGGTCGATAAAGCGCTGAGGGACGGGCCTCGTGCTTTCATAGCTGGGCTTGAACAGATTGTTCATGCTGGAGTTTTTTCTGCTCGCAAGTAGGGGTTGAGCGCGGCTTAAGTCGAGCCTGCTACTCAATGAGGGCGTCAATGATCGTTGATTTTCAATTATCGTTGGCCTGCTCAGCGGCTCATCAAATGAATAGATTTTGAGCTTGGTAAGCATCACGTTGTTTGAACGATGGGCACTGAGGCCAAGGGCCGCTTTGATAGAGCTGAATAACCCCGCATGCCCCGTCGGATCCACCCGATTTACCGGATCCCCCGCGCAATACGCATACGCATTCACCCCACCTTCCCCAAACGGACTCAAGCTGTCCGGGCTGTTGAACCGCATCAATACCGGATTGAAGGCCCGATAGCCATTGCCCAGCAGGTAATGCCCGGTCACCGGGTCAAGCCGTTCGCCATTGAAACCTGGCAGGGGCAAGGACCCTGAGTCTGGATGGCGCATGCCATAAGGCAGATAGGCAAACCCGTGTTGCTGCCCCGCACTCAAGGCATGTATCACCGAGCCTGGCGCGTTCGTGGCGAGCAACAGGCTTTCATCTTGGTCTGCCGCCACTCGCCGTTGCGCCAGTAACAGATCGGGCGTCTGTAGCCATGAAGTCTGTAACGCCCCCTGGATTTCTGTGCTCAGGCGGTTGAGGCGATAGAAGCAATGCGTATCGTGCTGGCCGAGCGGCGAACACCCTGCCAGCCGGTCAATCGGGTCGTAGTGATAACGGCACTGCAGTTCGGGTTTTGGGCGGGTCATGGGCAGCGGCCTTGAGCGCGAACAGGTGCACTCAGTTTTCACGTTCTCTTGGCCCTTGCCCACCTGATAAAATGATAGTTCCACTCCGTCGCTTTTAAACAGATGTTGACAGCACATCGCAGCATCGTAAGTCCGTGCAATCAGAATGAATGGTCGAAAGACGGTGGCGCCAGCAGGCAAGGCATGTATGTGTTCAAAGGGGGCTGAAAGTAACAGGCCTGTAAATGTTTTTTCTGCGTGAAAATAAAGACCTGAAAGGTTCTTTTTTGTAAGCTGTTATGCCTTCTTGGTACTCATAGGCGCCGCTGGAAAGTTTTCGAATACTGTCTGACTGCGTCGCAATGAGATTTTCAATGTCGACCGGACTTAGATTTGTATGAACAAGACCGTCATAGCCTTTGGTCAGGCGGCCACTCACTTTTGAGAACTCACTGGCAAAGGAGTTTTCTGCCCCGGCGCCAGAGAAGCACAGGAGTAGTTTGACTTTGTCTGCGCTGTGGACTTCTACACCCGCTTGCATTGCCCGATTATAAAGTGCGCGTGGGGTTAATGCGTTACCCCCTGACATGGCAAGGTGCATGGGCTCGAAGCCCGCTGGCGGCTCAGCGGTGCCATGACCGAGAAACCCTATGACTTTGGTTTTGGAAGCGCTTTTCTCAAAGCTGAAAATACCGTCTGCAATTTTTCTGATATTGGTAGCGGGCTGGGTGGCTTTTACAGGATTAATCCATGCCCTGATCCGTTTGAAAAAACTTGGTAAATGTCCCGTCGGATCCACCCGGTTCACCGGATCCCCCACGCAATACGCATACGCATTCAATCCACCCTCCCCAAACGGACTCAAGCTGTCCGGGCTGTTGAACCGCATCAATACCGGGTTGAAGGCCCGGTAGCCATTGCCCAGCAGATAATGCCCGGTCACCGGATCAAGCCGCTCGCCATTGAACCCTGGCAGAGACGCGGAGTCTGGATGGCGCATGCCGTAAGGCAGATAGGCAAACCGGTGTTGCTGTCCTGCATTCAAGGCATGCATCACCGAACCTGGCGGATCAGTGGCAAGCAATAGGCTTTCACCTTGTCCTGCCGCCAGCCGCTGTTGAGCCAGTAACAGATCGAGTGCCCGTAGGCATGAAGTCTGCACCGCCCTCTGGATTTCCGTGCTCAGGCGGTTCAGGCGATAGAAGCAATGCACATCGCGCTGGCCAACCGGCGAACACCCGGCCAGCCGGTCAATCGGGTCGTAGTGATAACGGCACAGCCATTCAGGCGTTAGATGGGTCATAGGCAGCGGTCATGGGCGTGGGGCAGATGCCCTCAGGTTCACCCGTTATCCCGGCCTTGCCTACCTGTCAGAACTGCCAGGCCCTAGGCTCTGTACGTAAAGTGGCTGCGCTCGGCCATGCTGCGTTAAAAATCGACTCGCAATGCTCATTGACACGTGTCAACTGTGCTTGCTCGCCGTTTTTTGCCTTGCCTGACCTTCGCTCACCGACTTTTCGTACAGAGCCTAAAGATCCAGCCCCACCGGCTCCGCCTGCCAGTCGGCCTTGAACCGTTCCACTTCATGCCGGCGCTTGCGGTAGGAGTAGGGGGTCTCGCCGTATTGCTTGCGAAACCACAGGATGAAGTGCGAGGCATCGGAAAAGCCGCAGCCCAGGGCAATGGTGGTGATGTTCTGGCTGGTGTTGACCAGCAGGCGCCGGGCGTGGTCCAGGCGCAGTTTGCGCCAGTAATTGGCCGGCGGTTCCTGGGTGTTGGCCACGAACTCACGGTGCAACTGGCGCGGCTGACCCGGTCGTTTTCGTAGATGCTCGGCGGGGCGCCGGCCTGCTCCCGGGTGTCGGTCTGGGCCTCGACCAGCAGGTATTCCAGGCCTTTCTGCGTTCGTACCGCGCCGCAGTGGCGGCTGATCAGGCTGGCGGCCAGGTCGATGGCGGTGCCGCCAGGGCAGGTGATGATGCCGCCGTCGTCGACATAGCTCTTGTCCAGCACCGCCGTGGCGCCCGGGAACAGCGTCTTGAATTCGTCGAGGATGGTGAAGTGCACCGCGCAGCGCTTGCCGTCGAGCAGCCCGGCCTTGCCCAGCACGAACGAGGCCGAGCACAGGGCGATGATCGGCACCTTGGCCGCATGCAGGTCACGCAATGCGTCGAGCAGCCATTGCGGCGGGTTGCGGGTTTCGCCCATCAGGCCGCCGGCGATCACGATGTAGTCGTACTGCGCCCAGACATTGAGCGGCTTGGTGGGCGAGATCGGCATGCCGCAACTGGCGGTCACCGGCTCGTCCAGGCAGGTCATCCAGTCCCACTGGCAATGCACCTGCTGGCTGCGGAATGACTTGTCGGCGGCAAAGCGCAGCGAGTCGACCAGGCCCGCCACCGGCACCAGGGTGTTCACGAGTGATCGTCACGAGCGGCATGGTAATGATCAATTTGCCCACCGCCGGCGTCGACTATCACGTGCCGTTCGGCGGCAACGGCGCTTCCAGCCTGGGCGCACGCGAGCAGGGCACCCACGCACGGCATTTATTCACCCGGGTCAAAACCGCTTATCAGTTGGCCTGAGCACTGTTACTTTCTATGTCGGGGGCGCGTCTACGCTCCATGTGCTTTATGACACCTAACCTCGGTAGGAGCGCGCTCTGCCCGCGACCGGCTGCGTCAGCAGTCGTAAATTTGTGGCGTTTCACACATTTTGCGAGCGCTAGCGCACTCGGTCGCGGGCAAGCGCGCTCCTACGGGGGTGTCTGCTTTTTACAACCAACCAATGATGAGGAGCATCATGGCCAAGGCCGCCGACGTGGTAGTGCAATGTCTGGAAAATGAAGGCGTCGAGTACGTGTTCGGTATTCCAGGTGAAGAGAACCTCGACCTGCTCGAGTCGCTGCGCAAGTCGCAGATCAAGCTGGTGCTGACTCGCCACGAGCAGTCCGCCGGCTTCATGGCCGCCACCTATGGCCGTCTGACCGGCAAGACCGGCGTCAGCCTGTCGACCCTGGGCCCGGGTGCCACCAACCTGGTCACCGCCGGCGCCTATGCCTACCTGGGCGGCATGCCGATGCTGATGATCACCGGCCAGAAGCCGATCAAGAAATCCAAGCAGGGCCGCTTCCAGATCCTGGATGTGGTCGGCATGATGCAGCCACTGACCAAGTACACCCATCAGTTGGCTTCCGCGGACAACATCCCGTCCCGTGTGCGTGAGGCCTTCCGCCTTGCCGAAGAAGAAAAGCCCGGTGCCGTGCACCTGGAGCTGCCTGAAGACATCGCCGCCGAACAGACCGACGCACTGCCGATTCCTCGCAGCCTGCACCGTCGTCCGCTGGCCGAGCACAAGTCGATCGAGGCCGCTGTCGCCAAGCTCAAGAATGCTCGCAGCCCGATTCTGGTGATCGGCGCCGGTGCCAACCGCAAGATGACCGCCAAGGTCCTCAAGCAACTGATCGACCAGACCGGCATTCCGTTTGTCACCACGCAAATGGGCAAGGGTGTGGTCGACGAGCGCCACCCGCGCTTCCTGGGCAACGCCGCACTGTCGTCCGGCGACTTCGTACACCGCGCCGTCGAGGCCGCCGACCTGATCATCAACATCGGCCACGATGTGATCGAGAAGCCGCCGTTCTTCATGGTCCGGGGCGGCACCGAAGTGATCCACATCAGCTTCCGCTCCGCTGAAGTCGATGCGGTGTATTTCCCGCAGATCGAAGTGATCGGCGACATCGCCAACGCCGTATGGCAGATCGGCGAAGCGCTAGAAGGCGTTTCGCACTGGGACTTCACCCGCCTGCTGGCCATCCGTGAAGCCAACGAAGCGCAGATCGCCGAAGGCGCCGACGACAACCGTTTCCCGGTTTACCCACAGCGCCTGGTCGCCGACATCCGTCGCGCGCTGCCGTCCGAAGGCATCGTGGCGCTGGACAACGGCATCTACAAGATCTGGTTCGCCCGTAACTACAAGGCGCACAAGCCCAACACCGTACTGCTCGACAACGCCCTGGCAACCATGGGCGCAGGCTTGCCGTCGGCCATGGCTTCGCACCTGGTGTACCCGGACCGTCCGGTGATCTCGGTGTGCGGCGATGGCGGCTTCATGATGAACAGCCAGGAACTGGAAACGGCCGTGCGCCTGAAGATGAACCTGACCGTGGTGATCCTGCGCGACGATGGCTACGGCATGATCCGCTGGAAGCAGGCCAACATGGGCTTCACCGATTTCGGCCTGGACTACGGCAACCCTGACTTCGTCAAATACGCCGAAGCCTACGGTGCCAACGGTCACCGCGTCGAAAGCGCCGAAGGCTTCCTGCCGCTGCTGGAAAAATGCATCAGCACCCCGGGCGTGCACGTGATCGACTGCCCGGTCGATTACAGCGAAAACGACCGCATCCTCAACACCGAACTGCGCGAGCGCAGCCTGGCGGTGTAACCGGCCGTTTGCCTGACGCTGCATGGGTGCCTTTGAAAACGTAATTTTCAGAGGTGCCCGTATGCCGTAGGAGCGGCTTCAGCCGCGAAGGGGTCTGCACATTGCCGACCTTTTCGCGGCTGATACAGATTTATTCCTGAACTGTAGGACGTTTCTGATTTTTATTGATTGTCATTGAACATTTGATTTTCGAGTGATTACGTCGGCCGTGTTCTGGAATTAATGCCAGAGGGCTCACGGGTCGACTCAAATAATCAAATGGAATTCTGACAATGATGGATAAAAATAAAAAGCGTCTGAACCTATGGCTGGCGGGTGTATTGACCGCTACGGCCTTGCCGGCATTCGCCCAGACCGATTCGTTGAACCCGGCCAATCAGCCGCCGGTCCAGGCATCGATGACAATGGTGCTGGAGGACCGTGTTCATCTGCTCAAGCATGAGCTGGAAAGCGTCACGGCGGTTCACCACTACACCTTTACGGCCGTGCGTGGCCAGACTGTTCTATTGGCCATTCCGGACGTCAGGTCCTACGGCAAGCAATGGCGGCTGGAATACCGGACCGATGGCGGCGAATGGAAAGCCAAGCGCTGGAGCGGGCCTGAAAAGATGGAACGGCTGGCGCCAGGGACAACAGTTGAAGTGCGGGTGATGGCCGCCGAGGGGGTTCAGTTTGACAAGGCGCCTTATGAACTGGCGTTTGGTTCGTACCCACACATGCGTTATGACTTCCATCACGAAAAGGGCTTCATGCCTATTCCTCATGGGCTGACCAAGCCTGCTTTTCTCGCCACCCAGGCGTTGACCGAGGCGTTGCTGGAGGTCAGTTTCACCGACAGTAAAGGGCATCCGCTGGAGGGGGGCGTAGTTGCATTTACTTTCAAGCCTAGCGGTGTCGCTGACCGTAAGACCACTGTCTACACCTCTGGCAGTGACGGAAAAGTGGTGGAGCTCATCAAGTTCAGTGGCTGTAAAGGTGGTTTTTATGCTAAGCCATTCATTCATGTCAATAATGGCAGGAATACATGGGCTACTCGCTACGAGGTGGGCGATTATGAGGCGCTGAACTTACTTCCTGGTGTTCATGCAGATAAACCGCATCACTATAATTTTGGGCACATTTGTAATCGATGGTTGATTAACTGGTCCAGGAACTGACGATTTAGCGGGCACCCTGCAGGCGTTTTTCGGCAGGGTGCCGTTGCGCGCCATCAGACGTTAGTATCAACCCAGGGCTGTTCACGGCTTTCGCCATTCTCAATGATCTGGCGTACAAAAGCTTCATGCATCCTTTCGGGCTTCAGCAGGACGAGCTTTCCATAATCAAGCGTGTTCTGAATATTCAAAAGACTCAGTGTGTATTGACTGCCGAATGCAGTGTCCTCGTGATCAACCAGGGCCATTGCCATTTTGGCGTGCCGGTGAACACTCCACTTGAATTCACTTCTGTCATTGAATATTTTTGTCAGGTATTGCACATCCTCTTCAGTCAGTAACAGGTCTTGGTTGAGTATCTTTATTTGCTCATCATCACCCAGTGTGTAGCTGAAGTTCTTACTGGCAAGATCAGGCCTGAAAACACCCAGTTCGTTTCTGATCTCGGCGTAGAAGCACTGCTGGATCTGGAGTTCTATAGTTGAAAACGACTTAAGGTCATTCAGGTACATTTCTTTGGTTAAAGGACGCTTTTCTTCAGGTTTTCCGGTCTCATGATACGTGTAGGTTTTCCCCTTCCACGGCTCTGCCTCTCGGGTATAAAACGCTTTTGCCCGCGCCTCCCTGGGGTCTTCGTTGATTTTCGGCGTGCTGGATAAAGCCTTTTCAGCACCCGGCCCAGAAGGCCTGGGCAGCACGTGAGTGGGTATTGGTGTCGAGGCGATACCGGTGATGTTCATGTCGATGTTCTCTGGCGGGTGGATTCGTTATTGCTAACGGCCATCGCGCCAAGAACTGTGCCTGATCATGGTGTAGGACTATTCCGAAGATGAACCTGGTTGTGAGCGGTGTCTCAAATCGGGCACACATAAGCCCGTTGGCCACACCCGTGACGACGAGTGTGGCCACACCCCCTTAGCTCACTTGATCAAGCAAATCCTGCCTGACCGCACTGCGGATCCTGGACAGATGCTCTTCTTCCTGCACAAAGGCGCGAGCGAAGCTGTTGGCGATCATGGGGTGGCCGCCCTTGTCGGCCAGTTCGATCAACAACTCCCAGGCGGCGTTGTCTTCCAGTTCGATGGTGAGGATGGCGCTCATCGATTGCGACACGGTGGTGCGCGGGTCGGTCAGCACCTGCAGCACGCCGGTGGCCTTGACCCCGGCCACGTCGGCACAGGGAGTGACCGCCGTCGGGTCGCCGCCCAGGGTTGCGATGGTGTCGTGCAGCAGGTGCATGTGCTCCAGTTCCTGTGCCTGGATTTCGCGCAGGGTCTCGACCAGCTCCGGATTGGCCTCCGGTGCGGCCAGGGCCTTGGCGATCATGGCCTCGTACAGCCTTACGCCGGTACGCTCGAAGGCCAGGCGCTCGCCGAGCTTGTCCAGCAGCACCTGCGGGTTCTTGCCGATCGCCTTGTCGAAGGTGGTCTTGAGCTTGCCCTTGACCGAGTCGGGCGCCGGCACCGTGCCCACCGGGTCCGCTTCACGAATGGCGTGCTGGCGTGCGTGTGTGTAGGCCTCGGCATTGCCCGGCACGTCGGCCGGGAACAGGCGGGTCGCTTCAAGCTGGCGTTTGGTGTCGTGCGGCGCCTTTTGTGCACCGGTCTTGTTCATGCCGATTTCAACCTGAGGTGTGCTCATGAGCGTGCTCCCTGGGTGTTGAGTTCAGAACCGGGTTGCCAGTTGTAGCCGGCCGAGACGATGTCGGCCGGCACGCCCTGGCTGTTGATACGAGCCCGATAATCCAGTGACCGCTGGCTTTCCTGCTCCTTGGCAACAAAGGCGCTGCCACGGGTGCGCAGGTCGCGTTCCTGGCGCAGGGTCTCGCGCACGAAGTCGCGCTGGCTCTTGAAGTCGATCATGCGTGGCAATGGGCCGGCGAGCACTTCGGCCGGATCGCGCCGCTCATGCTGCTTGAACAGCTCGCAGGCCAGGTTCAGGTGGCCCAGCTCGTAGTCGACAAAGCGCTCCCACAGCGCCTTGATGCGCGGATTGTCCTCCTGCTCGGCGCAACTGGCGTAGGCATAGACTTCCATTGCCTCGTGGATCATCCATTTTTCGATAAAGGTTTCGCCGGGGTCCTGCAGCGAGCCGTACTGAGTGACGTGCTGTTCTTCGACCGAGGCGATCTCGGCGTACAACGCCCGCGCCAGCGGGTCGGCAAACACCGGGCCGATGTTCATGTAGTAATCGTGGGTCTGGTACTCGGCGGCGGTGATCAGCGCGGCATGCAGCTTGGTGATCAGTTGCGCGTCGTCCTTCTGGTAATGCTCGCGCAGGTCGTCTTGCGGTGCGCGATGGTGCTCGCGGGTCGGCCGGCCGGGCACAATGTCGGTGTAGCCCTGGGTGATGGTGCGTGCGTCCTTGCCTTCCAGCCGGTCGAGCATGGCGGCGTAGCGGTACAGGTGGTCGAAGTCTTCGAGCAGGCCGAAGCGGTAGGTCTGGGCCTGGTAGGGATCCGGTTCGTTCTGTGCCACCGCGGCGGTGACTTCGATGGCCACCTGTTCGTAGGCCACGGTGGTTTCCAGCGGCGAGTGGTCGGCTGACAGCAGCCAGTTGACCGTGGTCATCTGGTGCTGCTCGACCCGGCGGATCTGCGCCAGCGGCAGGCGCAGTGCCTTGTGAAAGCGGTTACCGAAATGCTTGAGGCGCAGGGTGTCGGCCTCTACGCCGTTCATCAGGATCACCCGCACGCGGGTGAAGGCATCGTCGTCCAGTTTGCTGATCGGCTTGCCGGCCAGCTCACGCCAGGTAAAGGTCTGTTTCTCCAGCGGAACGCCTTTGTTATCCAAGAGGTTATCGATCTTGTCCATCGAATGATCTCCATCATCAGTGGTGTTTACACAGGCCTTGAACGGCTCAGGCTCTGCGTAAAGGGTCGACGACGGGGTATCGGAGACATTCCTTGTGCAACGACGAATGGCCGCTTACTGAATGAAGCCGAACAGTCCGCGCTTGGTCACCATCAGCAGCACGATCACGAACATTCCGGCAAAGCCGGCCACGCCCAGCCAGAACCAGGGCCGAAACAGGGCGTCCCAGCTAGCGGGCAGGGGCTGGCCCTGGCGGGCGGTTTGTTCGGCCAGGCGCTGCATGCGTTTTTGCAGGATCAGCACCGGCAGCCACAACAGCCCCACAGCAACGAAGAGGATCAAGGCATCGCGCAGCCAGGGACTGGCCGGCGACATTCCGGTCAGGTGCAGCATGCCAAGCCCGGTGCCCACTTGCAGGACGCCCGCCGGTGTGGTGATCCAGGTGTCATAGCGCACCACCATGCGCGCCACCTGGGCGATCACCTGCGGGTCGCGGGTGTTGCGCGCGGCGATCAGGTACAGGTACGAGCCCATGCCGAACCCGAACAGAAACACCGCCGCAATGACATGCAGGTATTTGAGGTAGAGGTAGGTCATGGGCGGCCCTGATAACGCACGCTGAGTTCGATATCGTGCGGCGCATCGATGGCCGCCAGGTACTCGGCCACGCTGATTTCACCCACGCACGGTCGCGCCCCGGGCGCCGGCCGGTAGCCGGCGGCCATCTTCAGCGCCAGGGCCACCGAGGCGCAGCTGGGGATTTCCGGGCCCTTGTCGCGCTCGGCGGTCAGCTGGATGTTCAGGCGCAGGGGCAGGTC
The DNA here is from genome assembly GCF_003131185.1 of Pseudomonas ovata. GTDB lineage: Bacteria > Pseudomonadota > Gammaproteobacteria > Pseudomonadales > Pseudomonadaceae > Aquipseudomonas > Aquipseudomonas ovata. The sequence continues at coordinate 59,398 of NZ_QFFU01000027.1, forward strand.
GTTGTGGTCGATACCGGTGGCTTCGACATACAGCGCGCTGAGCCCGTCGCCCAGGCGTTCGCAGGCCACGCCCAGCCGATGCAGGCGTTTGGCCCAAGGTGCGGGGTCAGTGATCAGGCCGATGCGCACGGCCTGGGCCAGCGCAGCGGTGGCCAGGGCGCCGGGCATCAGGCCGGGGCCGGCCTTGAATACCAGTTCGCTGGCGCCGTAACGCTCGCCGAACAGGTCCATGTCCGGGACGTCGACATCGGCCAGCCAGCGCCAGCCCAGCCCCGGCAGATGACGCCGCTGCAGGCCCAGCCAGCCGGGCACGGCGCGGGGTTGGCCGTGGCGCCGCTGGAGGATGGGCTTGCCGGCATAGGCCAGTACCCCTTCGACCGTGGCCAGGCCGGGCATTTTCGCTGACGAGGAAATACCGTGTTCGATGCGATCAATGCGCTTGAAGCGTGCGCGCTGTTCGTCGAGCAGCGCCGCCGACAGGCTTGGCACTGAACTGCAGCCGCTGAGCACCGCCACCCCGGCGGCCCGGGCCTGCTCATCGAGCACATGGATACCGTTGACGAAGGTGCGGCAGTCGGCCAGGTCGCAGTAATGCACGCCGGCCTCGATGCATTGCTCGGCCACGCGGTACGACTGCTGCTGGAAAGGGCCGCCGGTGTGCACGACCAGGTCGACCTGCAACTGGCGCAATGCCTCGCTGAAGCCGGGCCCTTGGGCATCCCCGCACCAGGTGGCCAGCGGCAACTGCCTGGCCAGTGATTCGAGTCGCGCAGCATCGCGCCCGGCAGCAATCAGTTCGATACCGGCGACACCGGCCAGGTGCCGACATACGATAAAGCCGAAATTGCCATAGCCGCCAACCACCAGTACCTTCAATGACATGACTGACTCCGTGTAAAGGGTTTGTGCGGATGGTAGCAGGGGAGGGCAACGAGGTATCTTGACCAATCACGCACGCCATACGGAACAGGCCATGACCGAGCACTCCCGCACGACCGTCCCCAGCGACTGGAAGACACAGCCTTTGCCGGCCCTGTACGTCACCCTGCCACTGGACTTCACCTTGACCGCCGAAGAAACGGTGGCCGCCCGCCGGGGCCTGATCCCGCAGCAGATGGAAGACAAGTGGTTCTTCTATTTCATCGACGACACTCTTTACCAACACCGCAGCTGGACCGGCAACTGTATCTATCAGGTGCATTTCGCGCCCCATGAAGGCGGCTGGCGGGCCACGCATGCCGAGGTCAACCGTGACGCCGGGCAATACAGCAATACTGACAATGCACAGGACATCGAGCTCATTGAAAAGCTGACCCGTTACCTGGTGCGCATGCAACTGCAGCCCTGAACCCAGCCCTGGAGCCTGACCCATGCGTTCTTCCGATGCCCGTTGCGGCACGCCTTATGTCTACAGCGGCGAACTCAGGCTGCGCCCCGAACTTGATCAGGCCCTGCGCGAGCTCGAACAACAGCCCTACACCGCCGTGCCTGGCTGCCAGGGCGATGGCCGTTGGCAATTGTGGACCGCGCAAGGCGATGGCCAGACCTCGCCGCGCATCATCAGCGGGCCGAGTACCACCTGGTCCAGCCGTGAGGCGGCCCTGGCGGCGGGGCAGGTGTGGTTGGCCACTGGCAACATGCCTGGCCCTGATTGAGCACACAGACTGCCGGTCCACGGCCACTTTGCATGATCGCCATAAGCCTTCTATAGTTTCGGCCTGATCCCATCACCGAGGTATTGGTCCGATGCGCCATTGATGCCGCCGTCCGCATGGACGGCCAATTTCCACCGCCCCCCACCTGGCTGTACCGGCGCGGGCGAGTCATTGGCATCACTGGAGTCACGCATGACCCATTCCTGCATCACGCTGCAAGGCGTTGGCTGGGCGCTGCCGGACGGCACGCCTTTGTTTTCCGACCTCAACGAACAGTTCGACTCACGCCACACCGGCCTGGTGGGGCGCAATGGCGTGGGCAAAAGTGTGCTGGCGCGCATTCTCGCCGGCCTGGTGCAGCCTACCCGTGGCCACTGCACCCGCCAGGGGCGTGTGCATTACCTGGCGCAGCAGATCACCCCGGCAGCGGATGCCAGCGTGTCCAGTCTGGCCGGTGTGCAGCACACACTGGACGCCTTGGCACGTATCGAACAAGGCAGCTGCGCGGTCGAGGATTTCGAGGCCGTAGGCGACGCCTGGGACATCCGCCAGCGATTGCAACAGGCCCTGCATGCCCATGGCCTGGGCCATCTTGACGCTGACAGGCCGGCCAGTACCCTGAGCGGCGGGCAGGCCATGCGCGTGGCCCTGATCGGTGCGGCGCTGGCGCAGGCGGACTTTCTGATTCTCGATGAGCCCAGCAATCACCTGGATCAACCTGCCCGCCAGGCGCTGATCGAGCAATTGCAGGCCTGGCCACACGGGTTGCTGGTCATCAGCCACGACCGCGCATTGCTGGAGGTGATGCAACGCACGGTCGAGCTGTCATCGCTGGGCTTGCGCAGCTATGGCGGCCCCTACCGTTTTTATGCCCAGTGCAAAGCGCAGGAGCAGCACAGCGCGGTGCTGGCGCTCGAGCACAGCAAACTGCAACGACGGCGCGATGAACAGGCCATGCGCCAGCAGCATGAACGCCAGGAGCGGCGCCAGGCGCATGGCCGGCAACAAGGCCGGCACGCCAATCAGGCGGCCATTATCCAGGGCCGACAGAAAGAGCGCAGCGAGGGCTCGGCCGGCCGGTTGCGCCAGCAGCACACGGTGGCGCAACACCGTCTCGACCAGCAGGTGCGCGAAGCGGCGCTACAGGTCGAGGACTCTGCCCTGATTGCCTTGCAGGCGTTGCCGACCCCTCTGGTGACCCGTCGGTGTGTGGCGACACTCGAGGCTGTGACGCTGCCCTTTGTCAGTCTCGCCCTGCAGCGCATTGACCTGCTGCTGGGCGGCCAGCAGCGGATCGGTGTGGTCGGCGCCAATGGTTGTGGCAAATCCACCCTGCTCAAGGTACTGGCCGGCCACCTCATGCCCTTGGCCGGTACATGCCATGTCACACCCGACACTGTTTATCTGGACCAGCAACTGACCCCGCTGGACCCGGCGCGCACGGTGCTGGAGCAATTACAGAGCGTCAACCGCCAGGCAAGTGTCAGTGAACTGCGCACCCGCCTGGCGCAGCTTGGCCTGGGTGCGCGTAAGGCCGAGTCGCCCAGCGGCCGGCTCAGTGGCGGGGAGCGACTGAAAGCTGCGCTGGCCTGCGTGCTGTATGCCGACCCGGTGCCACAACTGGTGTTGCTGGATGAGCCGGGCAATCACCTGGACCTGCCTTCGATCCAGGCGCTGGAAATCCTGCTGCGCGGCTATCAGGGCGCGTTGGTGGTGGTGTCCCATGATCAGGCGCTGCTGGACAACCTCGGGTTGACCCATTGCTTGCTGGCGAGCGAACAAGGGTGGCGGCTTGACGCGTGGCAGGGAGCGTCGACCGCATGGCATGAAGAGTGAGGTAAAAGAGCGTGATCCCGGATACTGCTGCACGGGCTCAACCCTGAGGCAGCCCGTCATGTTCGCCGAGTCGCTGGTGCCTGGCCGTCAGCGCCTGTTTGAACAGCGCATCGGCGCATTCCATCAACAGCCGCGCCAGATCACCCAGCGCGACCTCATCGCCTTTGTTCACGGCGGCCAGGTCGATGGCCTGTGTACGCCGGTTACGCTCGGACAGGGCTTCCCAACTGCGCATGACGCCGGCGTATAGCGCATTGGCCATGAACTGCTTGTCCTGCGCCTCACGTGCCTGGGCACTGTTGATGAGGCGTGAATGGGGAAGACGACGGCGTTGGATCAGGCGACATTTCCGGCACAGCGTTTTCAGCGGTGCAAGAGGGCGCTTGTGCCGGTTGGTCGGGGGAGGCTTGCGAATCATGAGCGTATCCAGTCCTTGCGACGGTGCCGTTGATGCAGCATGGGATAAACGCCTGCATTCAAGTGAATGCTATAGCGTGTAGTGCGATTGTACCCATTCAAGTGAAAACCCTTTGTTTTGTAAAGGGTCGCGTCATGGAGCTGAGCAAGGCAATTGGTATGGCGCTCAAAGAGGCCAGAGATACCAACAAGCTCACCCAGGAAGACTTTGTCGGCGTCAGTGGCAGAACCTATTTGTCTGAAATCGAACGTGGACTGAAAAAACCGACACTGGAAAAGCTCGACCAGATTGCCACCCGCATGGGCATGCACCCATTGGAGTTGCTGGTGGCGTGCTACTCAAAGCGCGATGCGATGAGCGCGACAGACATACTGCAACTTATACAGGCAAGGATGCTGGGGCAGGACGTAAAATTTGTACGCCTTGAAGTCGATGGTCATGCCCCTGTGCCGCTTCAGGGGGTTGATGGCCATGCCGGTCCTGCGATCAGTCCGCTGGACGGTCATGCCGCACCCGATGGTTTTCTCGATGGCCATGCGCCTTCGCCCGACAGTTTGCTTGATGGCCATGGTGTGGCGCCAGGCAAGGCGCTGGACGGTCATGCCGGCGCCAAGGTCATTGTGCTCGACGGCCATGGCGGCGGTGCCTGAACAGATGCGTTCCTGACGCGTTCAAGATTGATCTCGGTGTGAACGCTACAGGAACGCCGTCGTTGCCGTTTAACGGTGCTATGGTGTGCAGGGCTCAGCCACTTGCTCAAGTGACCCCCTTTATCCAAAGGGCCGCACCGTGGAGCTTAAAAAAGCGACAGGCATTGCGCTCAGAGAAGCCCGGAAAGGCAAGTACCTCACCCAGGAAGATTTTGTCGGCGTCAGCGGCCGGACCTACCTGTCTGAAATCGAACGGGGGCTGAAAAGCCCGACCCTTGAAAAACTCGATCAACTGGCCAGGCACATCGGTATTCATCCGCTGGAATTGCTGGTGGCCTGTTATGCCCGGGGCGACATCCTGGCGGCGACACAAGCGCTGAAACTGTGCCGGATCCGTGTGCTGTTACAGGGCCCTTTCCAGATTCATCGGCGTTGCTTGCTGCAACGTTGCAGGATTGATCTGGCGTTGAGCATTTACTGGCCTTGAAGACAATGCCCTCGCACCGGGCGCCGTGTTCTGCTCCGGATGTTGACCGCATCACACAGGGGGATCAGGCACTGCCTGATCCCCCGGCCATGTCGCTTCAATGCGTCAGCATCAACACCTGATCAAGTTTGCACGAGGAAACCTGCCCGTCCAGGCCCCAGTGATCACAGGTATAGGTGCCGCTGCGCAGTGCCTTGCCTTCGTCGTCATAGACCGCGATCACGGCATTCCACAATGAGGCTTTCGGCGCTTCGCTTGCCGGGTCAAGGCAGAGCAGGTGAGTGGGCTGGTAGACGCCTTCAAGCTCATAACCCTGATGCCCGACGACCATCAACCAGTGTCCCTCAAGCTTTGACCAGCTCACGCTGAGCAAGGGAACGGCATGGTTCTCGATGGCCTCCTGTATGGCGGTCACCAGTTCGCGCTTGTTGCCCTTGACCAGCTCTGGCGCAATGCCTTCGGCACGAAAGTGCCAGCTCAGGTTGATCAGGTCTTCTGTAGAGGTGCCTTGAGAAATCAGCGCGCCGTGTTCCAGCAGCGCATTGCGGAAACGGCCCACACGGCTACGCCCATCCGAGCTGCCCATACTGGCGACCTCTTCGCGCTCCAGCGCTCCCAGGGTGATCAGCCCCATCATCAGGGCGTAAGGACCGCAGGCCCCATCGGCATCGCCCTGGCGCATGTGTACCAGCCCTGAGCCTTCTGCGGCACAGGTGGTGGGGCCTTCGGGTGAAACCAGCAGCCAGGGACTGACGAACATCGTGTTCATGAGCAATATCCTTGTTTCATCGCCTCGAGAAGAAATTCTGCCGGCCTCGGAAACACCACTGGCCGGGTGTTTTCCGGACCTTGTCCTTACGTCCTGAACACACTCAACCCGCCCTTGAGCGCCCGCGCGGTACTGCCCAGCGCCGTGGCCGAGTCATGGATTGCGGCAATGCCCTGATGGGTGTGCTCGAAGGTTTCGTGCATGCCGCCCAGGCGGCCCGAGATATCAGTGACGGCGTGCTGGATCTCTTCGCTGCTGGCCAGGGCGCGGTCCATCGTGTCGCTGACCTGGCCCATCTGCTGCACCAGTCCGTCGATCACATCCAGGGCGCCATCGGACGTCACCGCCAGGGCGCGCGACTGTTCGGCCGTGCTGCCCATGCGCTGGGCGATCTGGCGGATACCGTTGGTGACGGCATTGATCACCTGATTGGCATCGTTGAGCACGCGCTGGGTTTGTGCGGCCAGCGTGCGCACCTCGTCGGCGACCACGGCAAAACCACGTCCGGCTTCGCCGGCGCGAGCGGCTTCGATGGCCGCGTTGAGGGCCAGCAGGTTGGTCTGGTCGGAAATGGCCGCGACCATCTGCAGCACCTTGCTGATCTGCTCGGCTTCACCGCTCAGGCGATTCAGGTCGCCGGCCAGTTCGATGTTGGCCGAGGTGCTTTGATGCACATCGCTGATCAACCGCTGCAGTTCCTTGTGGGTACGGCTCAGTTCGCCGATCGCCGACTCCAGGTCGACCCGTACCGTACCGGCCAGGCTGGAGGATTGTTCGGCGGACTGGCGGATCGAGTGGCCATCCTGGTTGATTTCGGCCAGTTGGCCACCGGCCTGCTGGATGCGCCGGGCAGTGGCATCGGCCAGTTGCAGGAAGGTGTCGGCCAACTGTTGATTGTTGTCAGCCATGCCCGAGGCACTGCCCAGGGTCTGGCGCAGGTCCTGCAACAGGCTGGAGAGGTGCTGGCCCATGCGGCCCATTTCGTCACCGGTGAGCACTGTCACTGTGGTGGACAAGTCGCGCTGCTCGGCGATGTGGTTGAGCTGGCCGGTGAGATGGTTGATGCCATACACCAGCATGCGCGCTGCCAGCCACGACAGCAGCAAACCGACGATAAAGGTGGCCGCACCGATCAGCAGCAGGCTATTGAGGCTGGCACTGATCGCCTGCGCCAGCGCCGCAAGCGTCACATCCACGCCCACGACATAAGGCTGGCCGCTGGCGCTGCGCAGTGGCAGGAAAATCGAGCGGAAGCTGCCGTAGCTGTCGGTGTATTCATCGAATTGCACTTGGCCACTGCGTGCGGCCTTGACCACAGCGGGGCTGGCGTCCTTGTAATGCTCCATGTGCTTTGAATAGGTGCCGCTGGCAATGTCCTGTGCACTGGCACCGTCGGCCAGGTAAAACACCCGGTCCTGATCATCGACCATCAGGCTGTAGGCGAACTTCAGGTCCACCTCGGCTGCATAGGCGCCCAGGTTGCGCACCTGGGCCAGGTATTCACCTTCCTTCAGCCCTGCGGTCTTGCGCGTACGCTCAAGGTAATCCTCTCCCAGCAGACGTGGCACCGCATAGGCGGCGGTGCGCAAGCGGCTATCGATCTGCTGGCGGATATCCTGGGACTTGGCGTACTGGGCGTAACTGATGAAGGAGGCAATGCTGATCAGATTGACCACGGTAAGCGCGAGCAACAGCTTGGTTTGCAAACGAACGTTACGCAAAAACATGGCGGTGAGATCCAATGGGTGCCTGGCAGTCCGAGCTGGGCAATTGTCATTGTGTCGTGCCGTTGATCGGAAACTTTAATGGCACTTTGCCAATATCCGATTGTCGTGTCGTTTTGAGTGAGAATCAGCATTGTTTGCGACAGTTTCCTGATGCTGCCGATCATGTCGGTGTGAGCATGGCGAACCTGGCCACCGTATCCATGGATGGCCTGTGCGCTGAAGTTTCCGGGCCTGCCCGGTGTTGGCATCTTGCGGAGAGCGGCTTGTACGCGCCTGCGCCGGGCCGTATCGTGGCCCCCTCGATGACTGCCCGACAGGAAAGACCCATGACTGTGCCCCATCGGCTCAACGCACCGGATCGGGATGAGCTGGAGACCCTCGCGCATCGACTGGCCAACGAGGCCGGCACGACCTTTATCGTTCAGTTTTCTTCGCCAGAGCAGTACCCGGCGGATGTGCTGCAGCTGCTGGATGATCTGTGTGCACGTTACGCCGAACGTATCGATGTGCGTTTCTACGGGCACTATGCGGATGCCTGCTTTGACGGCCACACCTTGCAGGCGTTGCCGCATGTGCGCGTCCTGACGCTCGACTGCCTGTATCAGTTCACCGGGCTTGAGGCGATCAAGGACCTTGCGCACCTGAGCTGCCTGGCCATCGGCGTCGAGAAATTCGACCTGAACCCTGTCGTGGCTTTCGAGAACCTGCAAACGCTGTGTGAGCTCAGGCTTTCGCAATTCACCGGTCCCAAACTGGACCTTGCGCCGGTCAGCACTATGTCACGCCTGCATGCCTTGCACCTGAGCGCGCCTGCGCAAGGGCTTGAGCCGCTGCGCCAGCATGCCGCCCTGGCCACGCTGAGCCTGTATCGCCAGCCCGCGACCATGACATTCGAGGGGGTATCGACCCTGGCCGGTCTCAAAGACCTGTCGATCGGTTTCGGCAGCCGCAAAGCCATGCCGGAACTGTGCAGTGACAGCGTTGAGCGGATGTCGCTGCTGCGGGTTCGCGGCCTGGGCCAGTTCGACCCTGGCCGGTTTCCCGGGCTGCAGGCACTGGAGATCGAAGACCAGCCGCACCTTCAGGACCTGGTGATCGAGCACACCCCTGGCTTGCACACGCTGAAACTGTCCAATCTCAAGGCTTTGTCGAACCTGCAGGGCCTGGGCCAGTCGTCGCTGGCACACCTTGAGGTCTACAAGACACCGGCACTGGATCTGCTGGGGCTGCTGAACGGTCCGCTGCCCGCACTGGCGTCGCTCAAACTGATCTCAGGCAAGCGCAAGCTCGACGAGCAGATCATGGCCCGGCAGAACGCACTCGGTATCCCCAGGCCGGTGTTCGGCCCTGCCTGAGCCTGTTTGCACCACGACTCGCCAGCTGATGCAGGCCCGCCCGGCCCGGCACAGCCCCAGGCCGCCTGCTGACCTGCGGCAAATGGCGGATTGCCGGTAACATTTTACGCCGAATTTACAGCGTCTCCGGAGCAGGCATCCGATACTGCGCGGTCATGATCTGGAATGCTCTGTTATGTCCTTCGCCGCACTTCGGCTTATCGGTTTTATCCTGGGTATTTTTCTGATCACGCTGGCCATCAGCATGGTCGTTCCCCTGATCACGCTTGTGGTCCATGCGCGTAGCGACGACGTGTCGGCCTTTCTCTGGTCCGGTCTGATTACGCTCATCTGTGGGCTCCTGCTGATCGTGCGGGGGCGCCCGCAGAGCGGCCAGCTTCGTCCGCGGGATATGTACCTGCTGACCACTGGCAGTTGGGTGGTGGTGTGCACCTTCGCGGCATTACCCATGGTGTTCATCAGTGATATCAGCTACACCGATGCATTCTTTGAAACCATGTCCGGCATCACCACCACCGGCTCGACGGTGCTCACCGGCCTGGATAGCGCTTCTCCGGGCTTGTTGATCTGGCGCTCCATGCTGCATTGGTTGGGAGGCATCGGTTTTATCGGCATGGCGGTCGCGATCCTTCCCCTGTTGCGGGTGGGCGGCATGCGTCTGTTCCAGACAGAGTCTTCTGACTGGTCCGAGAAAGTGACGCCGCGCTCGCATGTGGCCGCCAAGTACATCCTGCTGCTGTATCTGGGGCTGACCGGTATCGGTACCCTGGCGCTGTGGCTCGCGGGCATGACGCCGTTTGAGGCGGTCAACCACGCCATGTCGTTGATCTCGACCGGGGGCTTCTCGACCTCGGACGCCTCGCTTGGGCATTGGACGCAACCCTCGATTCACTGGGTGGCCGTGGCAATCATGATCCTGGGCAGCCTGCCATTCACCTTGTACGTCGCGACCTTGCGCGGCCATCGGCGCGCGCTGATCAACGATCACCAGGTGCGCGGGTTCCTCGGGTTCTTGCTCGTTACGTCGCTGGCGGTGGGAACCTGGCTGTGTGTCCATAGCGATTACGGATGGTGGGATGCGTTTCGTATCGTGGCTGTCAATGTGACCTCGGTCGTCACCACCACGGGCATTGCTGTTGGCGACTACACCTTATGGGGCAGCTTCTCGGTCTTGCTGTTTTTCTATCTGACCTTCGTGGGAGGCTGTTCCGGCTCTACGGCGGGCGGTCTGAAAATCTTTCGCTTTCAGCTTGCTGGCGCGCTGCTGGTCAGCAGCTTGAAGCAATTGATCCACCCCCGTGCGGTGATTCAGAAAAAATATAACGGTCATCCCATCGACGAGGAGGTCTTGCGCTCGCTTTTGACCTTCTCGTTTTTCTTTACCATCACCATTGCCGTCATTGCCCTGGGCCTGGCCCTCATCGGGCTCGACTGGACCACCGCCTTGAGCGGTGCCGCCACGGCGGTGTGTAACGTCGGGCCGGGGCTTGGGACGATCATCGGGCCGGCCGGCAATTTCTCGACACTGCCCGATGCAGCCAAATGGCTGCTGACCGTGGGCATGTTGCTGGGGCGGCTGGAAATCCTGACGGTGCTGGTGCTCATCACCCCGGTTTTCTGGAGGTATTGAGCCTGCTTGTCGCATGCAGGCGCGTCCGGCGACGGCCCGTCCAGGCCGCTACTGCGCGCTGTGCACCACCACCAGCAACTCGGCCTGTTCGTCTGAAACGGTGCGCAGCCGGTGGGATTTCTGCGCATTGAAATGCAGTGCGTCGCCCTCATCCAGCGTCTGTCGCTCGTGACCAAAGTCGATTTCGACACGGCCTTTGACCACGTAAATGAATTCCTCGCCGAGGTGTTCCTTGAACGCCGAATGGCCAAACGAGCGGGGCGGATAGACCAGAAACGGCAACAGCGCCCGATGGCTGATATGGCGCGCCAGCGGTACATGAGCCGGTGATACCCCCGCATCATTGGGCTCACGCTGCTGGCGACGCACCAGGCTGTAACCTTCGGCCGGCAAGGCTTCGGTGCTGAACAGTTCCTCGGCCTGAGCGTTCAGCGCCTTGGCCAGCCTGAGCGCCACCGCAATGGACGGCGAGCTCAAGCCTCTCTCCACCTTGGACAGGTAACTCTTGGTCAGCCCGGTCTGCTCGGCCAGTTGCTCCAGGGTCATGCCCATCTTCTTACGCAAGATTCTCAGCTGTACCGCCATCCAACGCTGTTCCTTGAAAAATGACACAAGGGTTGTATATGACACAAAGTGTCATTATGATTGTTTTGTGTCCTGAACAGTCGTTGCCGCGACTGCCCGGAAATTGTGACTTGCCTCGATCAGGTACTGACCATGTCCACGACCTTGCACACCCCAAAAGACCAACTCGTCAAACACGCAGAACACCAGATGCAGAGCGCGCTGGTCGACAACGATTACAGCGTAAGACAAAAGCTTGCACTGACTTGTCGGATTCTGTTCGACGGCGGCCATGATTCGGGACTGGCCGGCCAGATTACTGCACGGGCCGAGACGGCCGGGACCTATTATACGCAGCGCCTGGGCCTGGGCTTTGACGAGATTTCAGGCTCCAGTCTGTTGGTGGTCGATGAAGACCTCAAGGTGCTCAAGGGTCAGGGCATGGCCAACCCGGCCAATCGCTTTCACAGCTGGCTGTACCGCGCCCGCCCGGACGTGAACTGCATTATCCACACGCATCCGCTGCACAGCGCCACGCTGTCGATGCTGGAGGTGCCGCTCGCCATTTCCCACATGGACACCTGCCCGCTGTTCGATGACTGCGCCTTTCTCAAGGACTGGCCGGGCATTCCGGTGGGTAACGAAGAGGGCGAAATCATTTCCAGGGCCATCGGCGACAAGCGCGCCATCCTGCTGGCTCACCACGGTTTGCTGATTGCGGGCGGCTCGGTGGAGGAAGCCTGTGTGCTGGCCTTGTTGTTCGAGCGCGCCGCCAGAATGCAGTTGCTGGCCATGGGCGCCGGGGAGATCCGTCCCATCCCCGAGGCATTGGGCCAGGAAGCTCACGACTGGATCTCCACCGCCAAACGTCACGGCGCCGCCTTCAACTACTACGCGCGGCGCGCACTGCGTGCCCACGGCGATTGCCTGGCCTGATTCCTCTCTACTCACTCACCAAAATGACCAAGGTGCCTGCATGTCTACTTCCGTAATTCGTGGCGTTGTCGGCTACACCATCACCCCGTTCAAGGCCGATGGTTCACTTGATTTGCCTGCCCTGGGGCTGTCCATCGACACACTGATCGCTTCTGGCGTGCATGCCATTGCGCCTTTGGGCAGCACCGGGGAGGGGGCTTACCTGTCGGACGCCGAATGGGAATCGGTGGTGCGTTTCAGCCTGGAGATCGTGGCCGGCCGCGTCCCGACCGTCGTCAGCGTTTCAGACCTGACCACGGCGCGCACCGTACAGCGCGCCCGCTTGGCCGAATCCTGTGGTGCCACAGCGGTCATGGTGCTGCCGGTGTCGTACTGGAAACTGACCGACGCGGAAATCATCGATCATTACAAGGCCATCGGCGCGGCCATCGAGCTTCCGATCATGCTCTACAACAACCCTGGCACCAGCGGCACTGACCTGTCGGTGGACCTGATCCTGCGCATTGTGCGTGAAGTGAGCAATGTCACCATGGTCAAGGAAAGCACAGGCGACATTCAGCGCATGCACCGCCTGTTCAAGGCTACGAACGGTGAGGTGGCCTTTTATAACGGTTGCAACCCGTTGACGCTCGAAGCGCTGGTGGCCGGCGCGACCGGGTGGTGCACGGCGGCGCCCAACCTTATCCCCGAGTTGAACCTGGCACTGTGGGAGGCGGTTCAGAGCGGCCAGATGGAACAGGCGCGGACGCTGTTCTATCGCCAGTACGACATGCTGGAGTACATCACGCGCCGCGGTTTGCCGACCACGATCAAGGCCGGTCTGAAGATGCAGGGCCTTGAGGTCGGTGCTCCGCGCCTGCCACTGCAACCGCTCGATGCTCAAGGGTGTGCCTTGCTCAAGGGGTTGCTGGACGAGTTGGCGTCGCAAGTCTGATGAACCTGAATCGGCAAGCGAGGGTAAAACCGTGAACGTCCATTTCGTGATGCATGAATCGTTTGAAGCGCCCGGTGCTTTTGCAGACTGGGTCAGTGCCCGAGGCTTCCAGGCGAGTTATTCGCGTGTTTATCAGGGCGATGCACTGCCCGGTGATGCCGGCTCGTTTGATTGGCTGGTGGTGCTGGGCGGTCCGCAAAGCCCGGCCACGACGCAGGCGCAGTGCCCGCACTTCAATGCCTTTGCCGAACGTGAACTGATCAACAAGGCCATCGCGGCAGGCCGGATCGTTATCGGGGTCTGCCTGGGAGCGCAATTGATCGGTGAGGCACTGGGGGCCGCGTTCAGCCACAGCCCTGAAAAGGAGATTGGCAAGTTCCCGATCTTCCTGACCGAGGAGGGCCTGGCTGACCCGAAGTGTTCACACTTCGGGAAGACCCTGGACGTCGGCCACTGGCACAGCGACATGCCAGGGCTTACGCCGGACGCCAGGATCATTGCATACAGTGAGGGGTGTCCGCGCCAGATCATCGCTTACAGTGATCGGGTGTACGGTTTTCAGTGCCATATGGAGCTCACCCGGCCTGTCGTGGAACGGTTGATCCAGGCGTCTGGCCACGAATGGCTGACATCAAGGCACACGCGTTTCGTACAGCAGCCAGAGGCACTGCGGGCCAATGATTACGTGCAAATGAATCAGAAGCTGTTTGTCTTTCTCGACAGGCTGGTCGAGCAGTCCCGGGCGGTATGAAGCGACCGGCACCTCTCGACGGCGTGTGCCCGGTTTCAAGTCACAGCGTGCTGCCTCACCTTGCGACTCAAGCCGGGCGTGTTGCCCGTAATACGCTTGAATGCACGGCTGAAAGCGGCCTGGGAGGTATAGCCCAAACGCTGCGCTACCTCTTCGATCGGCAGCCTTTCGAGGGTCAGCCACTGGCTTGCAAGCCGCATTCGAAGTTCGGTGACATAGCGCAGCGGGGCCATGCCAATCGTCATCTGGAAGCGGTCCGCGAAGGCCGAGCGTGAGGTATTGCAGTGCTCTGCCAACTGCGCAACGGTCCAGTCGCGGCCCGGTTGTTGATGGAGCGCCAGCAGGGCACCGGCCAGGCGTGGATCGCGCAAGGCGGCGACCAGGCCAGAAGCATTCCCGCAGGCGCACTCCACCCAGCCGCGCACGACCATGGCGGCCACCACGTCGGCCAGACGCGCAAGGATACCGGCGAAGCCGACACGTGCAGCGCTTACCTCGCGTTCCATGGTAGTCAGGATCGGCACCAGGCCGGGGTAACGCTGGCCACCGGCATCAATCAGCATCAGGCCCGGCATCAGCCTGCCAAGGCCGTGGATACTGCCCAGTTCAAATTCCATACAAGCACTGAACAAAAGGGTACTCGGCGTGGCGCTGGCATCGGTTCCGGTTTCCACTGCGCTGACGGTATCACCGAGGGGCGCGCCGTCCAGATCGTCGATGTCTTGAACGGGCTGGTCTGCATGAGAAAACAGCTGATGGGCCGCGCCGTGAGAGATAAACACGGCGTTGCCGGCAGACAGCGCGTAGGTGGTGTCGTCCTCCATTCGCAGCACCGCATTGCCGACGGCCATGAAGTGGAACCAGGCATGCCCGGGCTTTTCCGTGAAGCCCAGACCGAAGGCAGGGCCCGCCTGGATACGCCGGTACTGGACACCACGCAGGCGCATGCCGCGCAACAGTTCGTTGATGAGATCCGAGGAGAGAGCAAATTGATCAGCAGGCATCGGTCAGGTGTTTCAGTCAAAAACCAGAGATTTTCGATCATAGATCATCCAGCTTTCGGCGCCTAGACTTCGGTTCGCAATGAAGATTGGGAGATTCGTGCAATGACCGATTGTGTATGTAATGCCGTACCCGACCGCCATCCCGGCATCGATTCGGATGTAGAGCCTGCAACCCCCGCGTGGATGGCCGTCTTCTCGTTGGCCTTGGGGGTGTTCGGATTACTGACCGCTGAGTACCTGCCGGCCAGTTTGTTGACGCTGATGGCGACTGACCTGGGTGTGTCCGAAGCGCTGGCTGGCCAGGCGGTAACGGTAACGGCAGTGGTAGCGCTGTTCGCCGGCTTGTTGGTGCCAGGCCTGACCCGCGGCATCGACCGACGTTGGGTGTTGCTGGGATTTTCCATGTTGATGGTCGCGTCCAATCTGTTGGTCGCCATGTCCTCCAGCTTCGCGGTGCTGTTGCTGATGCGCATCTTGCTGGGTATCGCCCTTGGCGGGTTCTGGAGCATGGCGGCGGCGGTCGCGATGCGCTTGGTGCCGAGTGCTCTATTGCCCCGGGCGCTATCGATCATTTTCAGCGGCATTGCCGTCGGGACGGTCGTGGCAGTGCCGCTGGGCAGCTATCTGGGCGGGCTGTATGGCTGGCGCAGCGCATTCTTTGCAGCGGCGGCGGTAGGCATGGTGACCCTGGTGTTCCAGTCGCTCACGCTGCCGCGCCTGGCGCCGCGCCGCCCGGCAAGACTGCGCACTGTTTTTGAGGTGTTGCAGCGCCCAGGCATCGCCATGGGGATGTTCGGTTGTGTGCTGGTGCACAGCGGGCACTTCGCGATGTTCACCTATGTTCGGCCCTTCCTTGAAGGGACTACCGGCATTGGCCCGCAAGGACTGTCACTGATGTTGCTGGGGTTCGGGGTGGCGAACTTCGTCGGTACGCTGTTGGCCGGGAAGCTGCTGGAGCGCCACCCGCTGGCCACGCTGGTGTTGATGCCCGCCCTGGTCGGCGTTGCAGCCCTGGCGCTGGTGCTGTTGCCGGCCTCGCTGCCAGGGCAGGCGCTCCTGCTGGCGATCTGGGGCCTGGCCTTTGGTGGTGTGCCGGTCGCGTGGTCGAACTGGGTCGCCAGCGCGGTACCTGATCAGGCGGAAAGTGCCGGAGGCATGGTGGTGGCATCGGTGCAGTCGGCCATCGCCACGGGCGCCGCCGCAGGCGGTGCACTGTTCAGCCTCGGTGGCAGTGCAGGCGTATTTATAGCGGCGGCTGTGCTGATGCTGCTGGCCGCGTTGCTGATTGCGCTGCGTGTCCGCGTCCCGGCCCCTTCTGTCCAGGGGGCTCACCCGCCCAAGCCCGCGTTGCACCTTTGATCCGGTTGGTCCAACCGCTTCGATCCCGTCACCAGGAGATACTCCATGAACAATACGACGTCTCATCAAGGACGCCTCAAGTCGTTGCGCGCAGCCGGTATCGGCAATGCGCTTGAATGGTTCGACTGGACCCTGTACGCCACCTTTTCGGTGTACCTGGCCCGCAATCTGTTCGACAAGACCGATGCGCGCTCGGCGATGCTCGCGACGCTTGCGGTGTTTGCGGTTGGCTTTGTCGCACGCCCTGTCGGCGGATGGTTGTTTGGCCGACTGAGCGACCGACTGGGGCGCCGGACCATCATGGTGCTCACCATGCTGCTGCTTGCGATCAGCAGCCTGGGCATCGCGCTGATCCCTGACTATCAAAGCATCGGCCTGTATGCCTCGGTCGCGTTGCTGTTTTTCCGGCTTATGCAGGGGCTCGCCCATGGTGGCGAGACCGGCGTCTCCTACACCTATGTCGCCGAGATCGCCCCAAGTAAACACCGTGGATTATGGTCGAGTTCGGTCTATGTGGGGGTGACGCTCGGGGTGATGGCGGCCACGGCTGTGGCGGCGACACTCACCTGGCTGCTGGGGGCGCAGGCCATGGGTGACTACGGCTGGAGGATTGGCTTCGCCATCGGTGGCGTACTTGGCATTTATGCGCTGTTTCTGCGCCGCAGCGCGCAGGAGTCCGATGTGTTCGTCGCGCAGCAGGGGCAAGCGCAGCCGTCGCGCAAGCTGACCACCGCAGAGGTGCTACGCGTCGCGCGTAACATCGTCATGCTGGCAGCCGCAGCCAATGTCACTTACTACGCCTGGGTCACGTTCGGCGCTTCGACGGCGATTGCGCAAGGTATGGACGCTACGGGCGCTTATGTCGCCAGTCTTCTCGCACAGATCCTCTGTGTGTGCTGGTTGCCGGTCTGCGGCATGTTGTCCGATCGGGTAGGCCGCCGACCCATGGTCATTGCCTGGGGCGTGGGCGTGATCGTGCTGACCTATCCGCTCTCGATCCTGGTGACCACTGAGCCCTGGACGCTGTTCCTGGCCCAGGTGCTGGGGCTCGGTGCCTGGTCGTTGATCGCGGCGATTTTCCCCGCGGTGCTGTCCGAGCAGGTTCCCACCCAGGCACGGGCCCAGGGCGTCGGCTTGGTCTCGTCGGTGTCCGTGGCGATCTTTGGCGGCACGGCCCCCTATCTGCACAACTATCTGGGTGGCGCCGACCTTGGCTATCTGTACGTCAGCTATGTCATCGGGTTAGGCGTAGTCACCGTCCTGGCGGGGTTGCTGATCGACGAAACGGCGGGCATCGATCTTGCGCAGATCAAGGCGCCTGGTGCTCGACTCAGCGTAAACCCATTGGCTTGTCGAGCCGCAGAATCAGCCGATCAAGGGAGTGCACATTAATGAACGCAACAGACCTGAAAAAAGCCGCTGCGCGAGGTGAGCGACCGGGCGCCGGCGTGACGGTCAGCCAGATTTCAGGACCGCGCCAGGCCGCACGCGAGACCTGGGTTGAAGTCCCTTCAGCGTCCGGCCCGGCGGCCGCCTGGTGCTACTCGGATCGCCGCGCCTACAGCCCGGGTGATTCGGTTTGCCTGTATCTGTCGTCGAACTGCCCGCAAGTGAGGCTCAGGATCTATCGCGATGGCGCCATTGCCCGCACGCTGCACACCACCGACAGCCTTGATGCGCGATTTCATCCTCTGCCTGAACGTGCCTATGAGCATGGCTGCCAATGGCCCGTCTTCATGCAATGGTCAATCCCGGCGGATGCCGAGCAGGGCGGCTATATAGTGGAAGTTCAGGACGGTACTGGCAGCGTCCTGGGGCATCATCTGTTTATCGTCAAGGCGCTGCGCAAGCGTATCGATGCCTTGGTGCTCGTCGCGGCCACATCGACGTGGGCCGCTTATAACGACTGGGGCGGTGCCAATCATTACTTTGGCCTTCACCCCGGTACGCCGCGCGGCCGCTCACCCTTGCTGTCGGCACAGCGTCCCTGGGCGCGAGGGCAGGTGTGGCTGCCGGAGGATGCACCACGTTGCGTCAACGCGAACCGGCCCCGCCAGCCAGGCCCGGCGCGCTATGAGTTCATCGAGTGGGCGGGCCTTAACGGCTACGCCAAGTACTACGCGCTGGCGGGGTGGGCGTCTTATGAGAGGCCCTTTTTGATCTGGGCCGAACAGCAAGGTTATCCGGTGCATATCCTGACCCAGGACGACTTGCATCATGACCCGCATGCGCTTGAGGGCTACGCCTGTGCCGTTTTCGTCGGGCACGATGAGTACTGGACGCGGGAAATGCGCGACCATGTCGACGCCTTTGTCGAGGAGGGCGGCAAGGTCGCGCGCTTCGCCGGCAATTTCATGTGGCAGATTCGCCTGGAGGATGAGGGGCGCCGGCAGGTGGCCTACAAGTACGATGCCGGTGCGCTCGATCCTGTGGCGGCTACCGACCCTCACCGGTTGACGGGGGCCTGGGAAGATCCGAGGGTCAATGACCCCGGGGCAACGACTTTCGGGGTGAATGCGCTGCGCGGGATATACGGCAGCTTTGGGGGCATGGCACCGCGCAACCCGCGCGGGTACACGGTCTTCAGGCCTGGGCACTGGGCGTTCATGGGGACGGGCCTCGGCTACGCGGACATGTTCGGAGACGAAGCCAACATTTTTGGCTACGAGGTGGATGGCCTGGAATACACCTTCATCAACGGCCTCCCGGAACCGCTCGGCACGGATGGGGCGCCCTGCGGGTTGCAAATTCTCGCCATGGGCTGGGCGACCAATGCCGAGCATGGCCGGTCCGAGGATGTCTATTCATTCATGCTCGGCGATGGCGATGCCCGGTTTCGTGCGTCCATCCTGGCGCCCGACCTGAGCGACGCCAGCATCGATGTGCATAGCCGCGGGGCCGGCATGGTGGTGCACTTTCAAAAAGGTCGAGGTGAAGTCTTCACCGCCGCCACGTGCGAATGGGTACATGGGCTCAAGCAGGCAGACGTTTACACGGTGACGATCACAAAAAATGTGCTTGAGCGTTTCTTGCGCACTGCACAGGAGGTCCGCTGAACGCCTTGAATCCGAGCCACGGGGCCTGAATGGGTGAGCGGCCTGGGCCCTAAACGAAAGGCGCTGCCCTGAAACAGTAAAACCGCGCAAAGGCGCGGTTTTACTTGGGTTTCTCAGTGTTTCAGAACACATCCTGACACTTGATGGGCCGATCAGACGTTGAAACGGAAGTGCAGCACATCACCGTCCTTGACGATGTAGTCCTTGCCTTCCAGACGCCATTTACCGGCTTCCTTGGCCCCGGCCTCACCCTTGAACTGGATGAAGTCGTTGTACGCCACGCATTCGGCGCGGATAAAGCCTTTTTCGAAGTCGGTGTGGATCACACCGGCTGCCTGTGGCGCGGTAGCGCCCACCTTGACGGTCCAGGCGCGCACTTCTTCAACGCCAGCGGTGAAGTAGGTCTGCAGGTTGAGCATTTCGTAACCGGCACGAATCACCCGGTTCAGGCCAGGCTCTTCCAGGCCCAGGGCCTCCAGGAACATGTCCTTTTCTTCACCGTCATCGAGTTCGGCGATTTCCGCCTCGATCTTGTTGCACACCGGCACCAGCATCGCGCCTTCTTCTTCGGCGATGGCGCGAACCACGTCCAGCAGCGGGTTGTTCTCGAAACCGTCTTCGGCGACGTTGGCGATGTACATGACCGGCTTGGTGGTCAGCAGGTGGAAGCCACGGATGACCGCTTTCTCGTCAGCGCTCATGTGCTTCATCAGGCTGCGCGCAGGCTTGCCTTCGGTGAAGTGGGCAATCAACTGTTCCAGCAGGCCTTTCTGGACCACGGCTTCCTTGTCGCCGCCCTTGGCGTTGCGCGTGACTTTCTGCAGTTGCTTCTCGCAGCTGTCGAGGTCGGCGAAGATCAGCTCAAGGTCGATGATCTCGATGTCGCGCTTGGGGTCGACGCTGTTGGAAACGTGAATCACGTTCTCGTCTTCGAAGCAGCGCACCACGTGGGCGATGGCATCGGTTTCGCGGATGTTGGCCAGAAACTTGTTGCCCAGGCCTTCACCTTTGGACGCGCCAGCCACAAGACCTGCGATGTCGACGAATTCCATGGTGGTCGGCAGGATGCGCTTGGGGTTGACGATCGCCGCCAGGGCCGCCAGGCGTGGGTCCGGCATGGGCACGATGCCGCTGTTCGGTTCGATGGTGCAGAAGGGAAAGTTCTCTGCCGCGATGCCGGATTTGGTCAGGGCATTGAACAGGGTGGACTTGCCGACGTTAGGCAGGCCGACGATGCCGCAATTGAATCCCATGGTGTTCCCCTCGTGTGATGTCAGGCCTTCTGGCTGTGCAGGTTTTTCATCGCGCGGTTCCATTCACCGGCGAGGATGTCCGGCAGCACGCCGAGGGCAAAGTCGATACTGGCGTCAATTTTTTCCTGTTCGGCGCGTGGCGCACGACCCAGGACAAAACCGGACACCTTGCTCGCATCGCCCGGGTGGCCGATGCCGACCCGCAAGCGATGGAAAGTATTCTGGTTACCGAGCTGCGCGATGATGTCGCGCAGGCCGTTGTGGCCGCCATGACCGCCGCCAACCTTCAGTTTGGCAACGCCTGGGGGGAGATCGAGTTCGTCGTGGGCCACCAGGATTTCATCGAGACCGATGCGGTAGAAGCCGGCAAGGGCTGCCACGGCCTGGCCGCTGCGGTTCATGTAGGTGGTGGGGATCAGCAGACGAACATCCTGACCCTGGTGCGAGAAGCGCCCGGTCAGGCCAAAGAATTTGCGCTCGGCGACGAGATTGACCCGTTCAGCCGCAGCGATACGCTCAACGAAAAAAGCCCCTGCGTTATGCCGGGTCTGTTCGTATTCGGCGCCTGGATTTCCCAGGCCAACGATCAGTTTTATGGCGCTCACGACAGGGGCTCTTCCTTGGAGTTGTGGATAACATCGGCCGCGCGGGGCGGCGGTGGACAAAAATGGCTCATTTACCGGTGTAAACGCTGCGATTCAGGCCCGCGATGTTATCAGAGCAACTCGGCGTTACCAGGTAATGAAAATTACTCGGCAGCGCCTTCTTCACCTGCTTCTTCTTCAGCAGCAACACGTGGCGCGTGAACGTTGGCGATTGCCAGGTCGGTGCCGTGTGCCAGTGCTACGAACTCGACGCCTTTAGGGGCCTTGAGGTCGGACAGGTGAATGATGGTGCCGATTTCAGCGTTGCCCAGGTCAACTTCGATGAACTCAGGCAGGTCTTTCGGCAGAACGCTCACTTCCAGCTCGGTGGTAGTGTGCGAGATCTCGCCGCCTTTCTTGACCGGGGCTTCTTCGTTGATGAAGTGAACCGGAACCAGAGCGGTCAGTTTCTGACCGGCAACGACGCGGACGAAGTCAGCGTGCAGTACGTGACCCTTGGCCGGGTGACGCTGCAGGGCCTTGATCACGATGTCCTGCTTCTTGCCGCCGACGTTCAGCGAGATAACGTGGCTGAAAGCAGCTTCGTTTTCGATCAGTTTGGCGAGTTCCTTGGCCAGCAGGCTGATGGACTCAGGGGCCTTGTCACCACCGTAGATAACGGCAGGAACCTGGCTGGCGAGACGACGCAGGCGGCGGCTCGCACCTTTCCCCAGGTCGGAACGCACTTCAGCATTCAGAGTAAAATCGTTCATGTTGTATCTCCAAAATAGCCATATTCACCCTGGCGTTTGCGACCAGCGCCAGGGCGATACGGGCAAAAAAGCCCCGCCCTGACCGAATGTCAGGGCGGGGCGCTTTTCGAGGCGGGATGCAGGCTTCGGGCAGGGCCCTTAGCGGAACATCGCGCTGATCGATTCTTCGTTGCTGATGCGGCGAACCGCTTCAGCGACTACCGGCGCGATATCCAGTTGACGGATACGGCTGCAGGCTTGTGCGGCGGCGGACAACGGGATGGTGTTGGTCACCACCAGTTCGTCGAGCACGGAATTTTCGATGTTCTCGATCGCACGGCCCGACAGCACAGGGTGTGTGCAGTAGGCGAAGACCTTGGCCGCGCCATGCTCTTTCAGAGCCTTGGCGGCATGGCACAGGGTACCGGCAGTGTCGACCATGTCGTCGACCAGAATACAGGTGCGCCCTTCGACGTCGCCGATGATATGCATCACTTCGGAGTGATTGGCTTTCTCACGGCGTTTGTCGATGATCCCGAGATCGACACCCAGCGACTTGGCAACGGCACGTGCACGCACGACGCCACCAATGTCCGGAGAGACGATCATCAGGTTTTCAAAGCGCTGGTCCTCGATGTCGTCGACCAGCACGGGCGAACCGTAGATGTTGTCGACGGGGATATCGAAGAAACCCTGGATCTGGTCAGCGTGCAGATCAACCGTGAGCACACGATCGATCCCCACCACGGTGAGCATGTCAGCAACCACTTTGGCGCTGATGGCAACACGTGCGGAACGCGGGCGGCGATCCTGGCGGGCATAACCGAAATAGGGAATCACAGCAGTGATCCGGGACGCTGAGGAACGGCGGAAGGCATCTGCCATCACGACGAGTTCCATCAGGTTATCGTTGGTCGGTGCGCAAGTCGGCTGGATGATGAAGACGTCTTTACCGCGAACGTTTTCATTGATCTCAGCGCTGATTTCGCCGTCGGAGAACTTGCTGACGGAGACATCACCCAGAGGGATATGCAGCTGACGTACTACACGCCGAGCCAGATCGGGGTTGGCATTCCCCGTAAAGACCATCATCTTGGACACGCGCAGTACCTGGAGGCTGAGGGTAACCTGGATGAGTATAGAGAAAATGGCAGGGGCGGCTGGATTCGAACCAACGCATGGCAGGATCAAAACCTGCTGCCTTACCGCTTGGCGACGCCCCTGTAGGTGATGCTGATGAGTGCCTGGCACTCTGTTCCTGTTACAAATTTTGCAGTGTTCGGTGCAATAACGAAGTATTGCTGCCTTTGGCTACAAACCCTGTAAGGGTATCTGCAAGAAGGGCCGAGACTTTATCAGCTTCAGCTTTGTTTGGGAAGGCCCCAAACACACAACTTCCAGTTCCAGTCAGTTTTGCATCGGTATATTTACCGAGCTGTTTCAATGCGTTAGAGACTTCTGGATAACGCCTTTCAACCACTGCCTGACAGTCATTTCGACCGTTTCCCTCGGGAACGGGGCGCACTTTAATGGGCTTGGAATCACGTGTCAACAAAGGATCTGAAAATATTTCTGCAGTACTTACAGCCACTTGTGGCACCAGTACCAGATACCAGGGTTCTTCGGGGGTTACCGGGGTCAGGATTTCGCCCACGCCTTCGGCAAAGGCGGCCTGCCCGCGAATGAACACCGGCACGTCTGCTCCCAGGCTCAGGCCCAGTGCAGCGAGGCGGTTTTCATCCCAGCCCAGTTGCCACAGATGATTGAGGGCGAGCAGGGTAGTGGCGGCATCCGAGCTGCCGCCACCGATGCCGCCGCCCATGGGCAGGCGCTTGTCGAGCCAGATGTCGATGCCCTGTGTGCAGCCCGATTGCTGTTGCAGGGCACGGGCGGCGCGCACGATCAGGTTGCTGTCGTGGGCTACGCCTGCGATGTCGCTGTGCAGGACCACCTGGTCGTCTTCACGCAGGGCAAAGCCCAGTTCGTCGCCATGGTCGAGAAACTGGAAGATCGTCTGCAGCTCGTGGTAACCGTCGGTACGACGGCCGAGGATGTGCAGCATCAGGTTCAGCTTGGCCGGGGCCGGCAGGATCAGTTGCGGTGCAGCCATGCTCATTGCCCCAGCTTGCGCGGTTGCCAGTCCTTGACCACCAGGGTCACGTCCAGGTCCTGGCCATGCAGCTTGACCCGTTCGGGCAGCCAGTAGCCGTTCTGCTCGATATAGCTCAGGTATTCGACCTGCCAGCCATCCTGCTCAAGGCTGGCCAGGCGACTGTCGTCGTCCAGCGTCAGGCGGCTCTTGCTGTCGGGGGCCGGCAGCCCGCGAATCCACCACACCAGGTGCGAGACGGGCAGTTTCCAGCCCAGTTGCGCTTCAAGCAGGCTTTCCGGGGTGGTGGCTTCAAAGCGGCCCTGGTTGGCCACTTCCAGGCTCACTGCGCCTTCACGGCCGGTGAGCCGGGCGGCGCCGCGACCCAGGGGGCCGGACAGGCGAATATCGTAGTACTCCTGGCGCTGCAGCCAGAACAGCGTGCCGCTGCCGGAGTCTTTCGGCGCACGGATGCCGACCTTGCCGTTGATCTGCCAGCCGTCCAGGCCTGTCAGTTGCTGTTTGTGCACCCGCCATTGCGCGGGGTCGCCCTTGCCTTGCAGGGCTTCGCGAGAGCCCAGGCCGGTACAGCCGGCGAGCAGGGCAATGAGGGTGACAACGATGAAGTGGCGCAAATACATGGATTCAAAGGGTCTCTGAGCCGGTCAGGCGCAGTAGGGTACTGCGCAGGATCGGGCTGTCGGGTTGTTCTTCAAGGGCCTTGGCCCAGACCTTGCGGGCTTCGCGCTGTTGACCTTTGGCCCACAGTACTTCACCCAGGTGGGCGGCCACTTCATGGTCGGGGAAACGTTCCAGCGCCATGCGCAGCAGGCGTTCGGCTTCGTCCAGGTTGCCCAGCCGGTAGTTGACCCAGCCCAGGCTGTCGAGCACGGCCGGGTCATCGGGGTTGAGCTGATGGGCCTTTTCGATCAGGTCGCGGGCTTCGGCATAGCGGGTGGTGCGATCGGACAGGGTATAGCCCAGGGCGTTGAGGGCCATGGCGTTTTCCGGCTCACGCGCCAGGATCGCGCGCAGGTCGGTCTCCATCTGCTTCAGGTCGTCGCGCTTTTCCGCCAGCATGGCGCGGGTGTACAGCAGGTTCAGGTCGTCCGGGTACTGCTTGAGCGCCTTGTTCAGCACTTGCCAGCCACGGTCGGCAAGGTTGTTGGCAGTCAGGGTCTCGGCTTCGATCAGGTACAGCTGAATGGCGAACTCCGGCTGTGCGTCACGGGCTTCGCCCAGGCGGCGCGAGGCTTCGGCGGCGTTGCCATTACTGATCAGGATATCGCTCTGACGCAGTTGTGCCGGCAGGAAGTCCGTGCCAGGGCCGACCTGCTCGTACTCGTTCAGCGCGCCCTGCGGATCATTGCGCTCTTCCTGGATGCGGCCAAGGTTCAGGTGCGCGGTGTCGACATGCGCATCGCGTGCCACCAGTTCCTCAAGATAGCCGGCGGCCTCGTCCCAGGCCCTGGCTTCCAGGCAGACCAGGGCCAGCGACAGGCGCAGGTCATCGTCGTCCGGGTATTGCTTGAGCAGGTTGGCGAACTGGATCTTGGCGTCATTCATGCGGTCCTGTTCGACCAGCATGCGTGCATATGTCAGGCGCAAGCGCTTGTCGTCGGGGTATTTCCTGATGCTTTTTTCCAGGATCGGCAAGCCTTCGTCACCGCGCCCCAGGCTTTGCAGCAGGCGGGTGCGCAGCAGGATCGGTGCGATCTCGCCCTCTTTGGGCGGGTTGTCTTCCAGCAGCTTGAGCGATTGCTCGGACTCGCCGTTCTGTTGCAGCAACAGAGCCTTGCCGAAAATCAACTGGCCGTTACTGGGGTACTTGGCCAGCAGGCGGTCGAAGCTCTTGATCAGGCCGTTGCGGGTGCCGGTGTCGGTTTCGGCGGCCGCCAGGGCGAGAAAGTCGAAGTGCGTGTCGCCCTGGCCTTGCAGGACGCGCTCCATGTACAGCATCGAGTCGTCGTAGCGGCCGGCACGGGCCAGCTGGATGGCAGCCGCGCGCTGCGACTCGAGGTTACCCGGATCGTTGCGGGCCCAGATCAGGGCGGTGTCGAGTGCGGCCTGGTCGGCGCCCAGGTATTCGGCAATGCGAAAGGCCCGCTCGGAGACCGCCGGGTCTTGCGTATTGACCGCCTGGGTCACGTAATTGTCCAGGGCGATGTCAAAACGATTGCGTTGGCCGGCCAGCTCCGCACTCAGCAGGCTGAACATGGCCTCCTGGGTGAACGAGCCGTAGACCGTCGGCTTGGCTTCGGGCGCTGGAGTCGAGTCTTTCTGGGCCTGCGCCGGCGTTTCGGGCGTGGCCATGGACTGGCAACCGCCGAGCAGAACGAGGGCGAGGAACAGCGCTGAAGATCTAGTCATATAAGGAGGAGCGGCTACCTGCGGTTTGGCGCATCATGACACAAGGCTGTCGGCAAAACCCACAGCCGCCTGAAAATCTGCTGGTGGGGCCGGCGAGCGGCGTTGCGGGTGCCATCAGCTGTGCCATCCGGCCCCGATTCTAGTGGGACAATAATATGCGGTGGTTGTTCTAAGTCTATCGAAGTAGGACAATTGCCGGCTTCATGTCACAACCAGCGACCCTGAATGGCCTTCCTTGCACTTGGTATCAACCATAAGACTGCCTCGGTAGACGTCCGCGAGCGCGTGGCTTTTACGCCCGAGCAGTTGGTTGAGGCTCTGCAACAGCTTTGCCGCCGCACCCACAGCCGGGAAGCGGCGATCCTGTCGACCTGCAACCGCAGCGAATTGTATATCGAGCACGAGCACCTGGCCCCTGATGCGATCCTGGCCTGGCTGGCCGATTATCACCAGCTCAGCCTCGAAGAGTTGCGCGCCAGTGCCTACGTGCATGAAGACGACGCCGCCGTGCGGCACATGATGCGCGTGGCCTCGGGGCTCGACTCGCTGGTGCTGGGCGAACCGCAGATCCTGGGGCAGATGAAATCGGCCTATGCGGTTGCCCGTGAGGCCGGTACGGTGGGACCCTTGCTGGGGCGTCTGTTCCAGGCCACGTTCAGTTCGGCCAAGCAGGTGCGCACGGACACGGCCATTGGCGAGAACCCGGTGTCGGTGGCGTTTGCCGCCGTCAGCCTGGCCAAGCAGATCTTCAGCGACCTGCAACGCAGCCAGGCGCTGCTGATCGGGGCCGGTGAAACCATCACGCTGGTGGCGCGGCACCTGCACGACCTGGGGGTCAAGCGCATCGTGGTCGCCAACCGCACGCTCGAACGCGCCAGCATCCTGGCGGCCGAGTTCGGTGCCCATGCGGTGCTGCTGTCGGATATTCCGGCCGAGCTGGTCAACAGCGATATCGTGATCAGCTCCACGGCCAGCCAGTTGCCGATCCTGGGCAAGGGCGCGGTCGAGAGCGCGCTCAAGCTGCGCAAGCACAAGCCCATTTTCATGGTCGACATTGCCGTACCGCGCGATATCGAGTCCGAAGTCGGCGAGCTGGACGACGTTTACCTGTACACCGTCGACGACCTGCATGAAGTGGTCGCCGAGAACCTCAAGTCCCGCCAGGGCGCTGCCCTGGCCGCCGAGGCGCTGGTCGAGGTCGGTGCCGGCGAGTTCATGTCGCGCCTGCGCGAACTGGCTGCGGTGGATGTCCTCAAGGCCTACCGCCAACAGAGCGAACGGCTGCGCGACGATGAGCTGAGCAAGGCCCAGCGCCTGCTGGCCAACGGCGCCAATGCCGAGGATGTGCTGGTCCAGCTGGCGCGTGGCCTGACCAACAAATTGCTGCATGCCCCCAGCGTGCAGCTCAAGAAACTGTCTGCCGAGGGCCGCGTCGATGCGCTGGCCATGGCCCAGGAACTATTTGCCCTCGGTGAGGGCTCGACGGATAAACCCCCGCAATGAAAGCTTCACTGCTCAATAAACTGGATGTGCTCAGCGACCGCTTCGAGGAACTGACCGCGCTGTTGGGTGACGCGGAAGTGATCAGCGACCAGACGAAATTTCGTGCCTATTCGCGCGAATACGCCGAGGTCGAGCCGGTCATCGAAGTCTACCGGCAACGCGTCAAGGTCCAGGCCGACCTGGAGGGCGCCCAGGCGCTACTCAAGGACAACGACCCGGACATGCGCGAGATGGCCGCCGAGGAAGTCCGCGAGGCCAGACAGCAACTGCAGGCGCTTGAAGCGGATCTGCAACGCATGCTGCTGCCCAGGGACCCCAACGACGGTCGCAACGTGTTCCTGGAAATCCGTGCCGGCACCGGCGGTGACGAGGCGGCGATCTTTTCCGGTGACCTGTTTCGCATGTACTCGCGCTACGCCGAGCGACGGGGCTGGCGGGTCGAGGTGCTGTCGGAGAACGAAGGCGAGCACGGTGGCTATAAAGAGATCATTGCCCGGGTCGAAGGCGACAGTGTCTATGGCAAGCTCAAGTTCGAGTCCGGCGCCCACCGCGTGCAGCGTGTGCCGGAAACCGAATCCCAGGGCCGGGTGCACACCTCGGCCTGCACCGTGGCGGTGCTGCCCGAGCCCGATGAACAGCAGGCCATCGAGATCAACCCGTCCGACCTGCGGGTCGACACCTATCGGGCGTCGGGCGCCGGTGGCCAGCACATCAACAAGACCGACTCGGCGATCCGCATCACGCACTTGCCCACCGGCATTGTCGTGGAATGCCAGGAAGAGCGTTCACAACACAAGAACCGCGCCCGTGCGATGTCCTGGCTGTCTGCCAAACTCAACGACATCCAGACCAGTGCGGCGGCCAATGCCATTGCCTCCGAGCGCAAGCTGCTGGTGGGCTCGGGCGACCGTTCCGAGCGCATTCGTACCTATAACTACTCCCAAGGGCGAGTGACGGATCACCGCATCAACCTGACCCTGTATTCGCTGGATGAAGTCCTGAGCGGTGGTGTCGATGCAGTGATAGAGCCGCTGCTGGCCGAATATCAGGCAGATCAACTTGCGGCACTGGGTGAATAAATGACGATCATTGCCAGCCTGTTAAGAAGCGCCGAGCTTCCCGATTCACCGACCGCGCGCCTGGATGCCGAGCTGCTGCTGGCCGCCGCGCTGGGCAAGCCGCGCAGCTTCCTGCACACCTGGCCCGAGCGCATCGTCAGCACCGAGGCGGCCCTGGCCTTTTCCGGCTACCTGGCGCGGCGGCGCAACGGTGAGCCGGTGGCTTACATTCTGGGCCTGCAAGGCTTCTGGAAGCTTGACCTGGAAGTGGCGCCGCATACCTTGATTCCGCGCCCCGAGACCGAAATGCTGGTCGAAGCGGCCCTGGAGCACGTGCCGGGCTTTGCCGCAGCGCGGGTGCTGGACCTGGGCACCGGCACAGGCGCCATCGCCCTGGCCCTGGCCCATGAGAAAAGCACCTGGCAGGTGACCGCCGTGGACCGCGTGCCGGAAGCGGTGGCCCTGGCCGAGCGCAATCGCCAGCGCCTGCGCCTGGACAATGCCCGGGTGCTGCAAAGCCATTGGTTCGACGCCCTGCAAGGTGAGCGTTTCGACCTGATCCTGAGCAACCCGCCGTACATTGCCGACACCGATCCGCACCTGAGCCAGGGCGATGTGCGCTTCGAGCCCAGCAGTGCGCTGGTGGCCGGTCGCGATGGCCTGGACGATCTGCGCCTGATCATCGAGCAGGCGCCCGGCTACCTGAAGGCCGGCGGCTGGCTGATGCTCGAACACGGTTACGACCAGGGGGCGGCCGTGCGAGCGCTGCTGTTGCGCCATGGCTATGAGCGTATCCAGACTCGCCGCGACCTGGGCGATCACGAGCGCATCACCTTCGGGAGCCTGCCGTGCTGAGTGACGAGGAACTGCTGCGTTACAGCCGGCAGATCCTGCTGCAACACATCGATATCGACGGCCAGTTGCGCCTCAAGGCCAGCCGCGTGCTGATCGTCGGCCTGGGCGGGCTCGGCTCGCCGGTGGCGCTGTATCTGGCCGCCGCCGGGGTCGGAGAGCTGCACCTGGCCGACTTCGACAGCGTCGACCTGACCAACCTGCAACGCCAGGTCGTGCATGACAGCCACAGCGTCGGCCGGCCCAAGGTCGACTCGGCGATGACCCGGCTGGCGGCGCTCAATCCCCAGGTGCGCCTGGTGGCGCACCGGCAAGCGCTGGATGCCGACTCCCTGGCCGCGGCCGTGGCGGCGGTCGACCTGGTGCTCGATTGCTGCGACAACTTCTCGACCCGTGAGGCGGTAAATGCGGCCTGCGTCGCGGCACGCAAGCCTCTGGTCAGCGGCGCGGCGATTCGCCTGGAAGGGCAGTTGTCGGTATTCGACCCCAGGCAGGCGCACAGTCCTTGTTATCACTGCCTCTACGGGCATGGTGTCGAGGCTGAATTGACCTGCAGCGAGGCGGGCGTGGTGGGGCCGCTGGTCGGGCTGGTTGGCAGCCTGCAAGCCCTGGAAGCCTTGAAATTACTGGCCGGATTCGGTGAGCCCATGGTGGGTCGGTTGTTGCTGATCGACGCCCTGGGCACCCGTTTCCGGGAACTGAAAGTACGCCGTGACCCGGCCTGTGCAGTGTGTGGCGGAGTGTCCTGAATTCATGACCGACGTGCAGATGAGCCATGGCCGCGAAGCGCCGGTGGCGGTGTTCGATTCCGGTGTCGGCGGGTTGTCGGTGCTGGCCGAGATTGGCCGGCAACTGCCGGCCGAATCGCTGTGCTATCTCTCCGATGGCGGGCATGTTCCGTACGGCGAAAAAACGCCGGATTTCATCATTCAGCGCTGCATGGCCAT
This sequence comes from Pseudomonas ovata, assembly GCF_003131185.1. Lineage (GTDB taxonomy): Bacteria > Pseudomonadota > Gammaproteobacteria > Pseudomonadales > Pseudomonadaceae > Aquipseudomonas > Aquipseudomonas ovata. The sequence goes on from NZ_QFFU01000027.1 coordinate 89,937, forward strand.
TGCCGGTTTCTTTCATGCCCAGGGTGCCAAGGCGCTGGTGCTGGCTTGCAACACGGCCACGGCAGCGGCCGCAGCCCCACTGCGCGAGCGCTACCCTGATTGGCCGATCGTGGCCATGGAACCTGCGGTCAAACCGGCGGCCGAAGCCACGCGCAGCGGCATCGTCGGTGTACTGGCGACCACTGGCACCTTGCAGAGCGCACGGTTTGCCGCCTTGCTCGACCGGTTTGCCGCCGATGTCCGGGTAATCACCCAGCCTTGCCCCGGGCTGGTCGAACTGATCGAGACCGGCGACCTGCACAGCCCGGCCATCCGGCAATTGCTCCAGGGCTATGTCGAGCCCCTGTTGGCCCAAGGTTGCGACACGCTGATTCTGGGCTGTACCCACTATCCCTTCCTCAAGCCCCTGCTGCGCCAGATGGTGCCCGACAGCGTGACGCTCATCGACACCGGTGCCGCTGTGGCCCGGCAACTGCAACGGTTGCTGGCTCAGCGTGATCTGGCAGCCAGTGGGCCTGCGCGGGACACGCTGTTCTGGACGAGCGCCGATGTAGAAAATTTCAGAAAAATCCTACCGACTCTGTGGAAAAGTTCTGACAGTGTGCGAAGCTTCGATTTGTAAAAAAAATGTGAAATTCTTTGCACGAACTTGAACTAATGTTCTGTAACAGATTTCTATAAATCCGTGGTGAGCAAGCTTCAAAACTATAACGGTGTGATCGATACAGGGTGTTTCTGATGAAGCGACTTTTTTGCGTGGCTGCGTTTGTGGCCGCAACGATGGGGCAGGTCGCCGCAGCACAGGCTGACGGTGTAGAGTTTTCGGTAGGTCAAACGAGCGATTCGACCATGACGTATCGTCTGGGCGTGCAGTTTGACTGGGACAAGAGCTGGCTGCAGAGCGACGTGGGTCGCCTGACCGGCTACTGGGATGCGGCCTATACCTTCTGGGAAGGTGACAAGACCTCCAGTAACCATTCGCTGTCGTTCTCGCCGGTCTTTGTCTACGAGTTTGCCGGTGACAGCGTGAAGCCTTACATCGAGGCCGGTATTGGTGTATCCGCCTTTGCCAATACGCAGCTTGAAGATAACAAGCTGGGCAGCTCGTTCAACTTCGAAGACCGTATCGGTTTCGGCCTGCGCTTCAAGGGCGGCCACGAAGTGGGCATCCGTGCCACTCACTACTCCAATGCCGGCATCAAGCAGCCCAATGACGGCGCTGAAAGCTTTGCCCTGCATTACAAGATGCCGTTCTGAAGCACCTTTTGCAGGTATCCCCGTAGGAGCGCGCTTGCCCGCGACCGAGTGCGTAGCGCTCGCAAAAATGTGTGAAACGCTGAAATTTTACGACTGCTGACGCAGCCGGTCGCGGGCAAGCGCGCTCCTACAGATCGGGTGTTTGCTGTGCGACGGCGCCGCGCC
>NZ_QFFU01000028.1 GCF_003131185.1 Pseudomonas ovata
CACCCCCTCGCCGATTTCTTATCCAACTCATTGATATTCAAGGAGTTTTCAGTTTCTTCCGCGGCGGGAATGGTGCGCATTATAGAGCGCTGAGACAGGGCGTCAACACTTAATTTCAATAATGTGAAATTAACGGTTAATCGCGTCCTGAAAGAGCTTCTCTTTATATAGAAGACGATGGACCACCCTATGGACACCTCTATAGAACCTGCCCTTCACGCAACAAGGCGATCGCCTCATCGCTCAGGCCCAATACATCGCGCAACACCGCCTGGGTATGTTCGCCCAACAAAGGCGGCGCCCGACGATACTCGACTGGCGTCTGCGACAAGCGTATAGGGCTGGCCACCAACGGTACGGTCCCGCCCAATTCATGAGGCAGTTCGATCGCCAGCCCTCGCGCCACCACCTGAGGATCGGCAAACACTTGAGCCAGGTCATTGATCGGCCCACAGGGCACGCCGGCCGCCTCCAGCTCGGCCACCCATTGCACTGTGGTCTTGAACACCGTGACCTGGCGAATCAACGGAATCAGTTCGGCGCGATGAGCCACGCGCAATGTGTTGCTCTTGAAACGCGGATCGTCAGCCCACTCGGGCCGACCCGCCACTTCGGCGAATTTCCTGAACTGACTGTCGTTGCCCACCGTCAGGATGAAGTCGCCATCGGCGGTCGGGAAGTCCTGATAAGGCACGATGTTCGGATGCGCATTGCCCAGCCGACGAGGCGCCACCCCGGTGCTCAGGTAGTTCATCGCCTGATTGGCCAGGCACGCCACCTGCACGTCCAGCAAGGCCATATCGATGTGCTGCCCCTCACCGCTCTGATCGCGATGCGCCAGGGCCGCCAGAATGGCCGTGCTCGAATAGAGCCCGGTCAGGATATCCGTCAACGCCACGCCCACCTTGACCGGCCCCGCCCCCTCTTCTGCCTCGGCGCGCCCGGTCAGGCTCATCAGCCCGCCCAGGCCTTGAATCATGAAGTCGTAGCCGGCACGCCTGGCATAAGGCCCGCTTTGTCCGAACCCGGTGATAGAGCAATAGATCAGTCGAGGATTGATCGCCTTGAGCGTCGGATAGTCCAGGCCATAGGCCGCCAGCCCGCCCACCTTGAAATTCTCGATCAACACATCAGAGCGGGCCGCCAGCTCACGCACCAGCGCCTGCCCCTCGGGCCGGGTAAAATCGATGGTCACCGACTGCTTGTTGCGATTGGCCGACAGGTAATAGGCCGCCTCACTGGTGTCGTGCCCGTTTTCATCCCTGAGGAAGGGCGGCCCCCACGCCCGGGTGTCGTCGCCGCTGACCGGGCGCTCGACCTTGATCACATCGGCGCCCAGGTCGGCCAGGATCTGCCCCGCCCAGGGACCGGCCAGTACCCGCGACAGGTCCAGCACTCGAATATGCGACAGCGCACCCATGGCCAGCCCCTTGTGCGTCTATTAATAGAAAGCCTGAATACCGGTCTGCGCACGCCCCAGAATCAGCGCGTGCACGTCATGCGTACCCTCATAGGTGTTGACCACCTCCAGGTTGACCAGATGCCGCGCCACGCCGAACTCATCGCTGATGCCATTGCCGCCCAGCATGTCACGCGCCAGCCGTGCGACCTCCAGGGCCTTGCCGCAGGAGTTACGCTTCATGATCGAGGTGATTTCCACCGCCGCAGTACCTTCATCCTTCATCCGCCCCAGGCGCAGGCAGCCTTGCAGGGCCAGGGTGATTTCGGTCTGCATGTCGGCCAGCTTTTTCTGGATCAACTGGTTGGCCGCCAGCGGACGTCCGAATTGCTTGCGATCCAGCGTGTACTGTCGCGAGGTGTGCCAGCAGAACTCCGCCGCCCCCAGTGCTCCCCAGGCGATGCCATAACGAGCAGAGTTAAGGCAGGTAAACGGCCCCTTGAGCCCGCGCACATCAGGAAAGATGTTCTCTTCAGGTACAAAGACATTGTCCATCACGATCTCGCCGGTGATCGAGGCGCGCAAGCCCACCTTGCCATGAATGGCCGGCGCACTGAGCCCGGTCCAGCCCTTCTCCAGGATAAAGCCACGAATATCCCCGGCGTCGTCCTTGGCCCAGACCACGAACACATCGGCGATCGGGCTGTTGGTGATCCACATCTTGGCGCCGCTCAGGCGATAGCCACCCTCGACCTTGCGTGCCCGGGTCACCATCGCACCCGGGTCGGAGCCATGGTCGGGCTCGGTCAGGCCGAAACAGCCGATCCATTCACCATTGGCGAGCTTCGGCAGGTACTTCTGCTTCTGCGCTTCGGAGCCGAACTCGTTGATCGGCACCATGACCAGCGACGACTGCACGCTCATCATCGAGCGGTAGCCGGAGTCGATACGCTCGACTTCACGGGCAATCAGCCCATAACACACATAGTTGAGGCCGCTGCCGCCGTAAGCTTCGGGGATGGTGGCGCCCAGCAGGCCGATCTCACCCATCTCACGGAAAATACGCGGATCGGTCTGCTCATGACGAAAGGCCTCAAGCACGCGTGGCGCCAGCTTGTCCTGGGCAAACTGCTCGGCGCTGTCGCGCACCATGCGCTCTTCTTCGGTCAGTTGCTGATCCAGCAACAGCGGGTCGATCCAGTTAAAGCTTGCCTTGCCACTCATGATTGATGCCTCGCCCGAAATTCAATGTCGTGGCACAAGCGTAGTCGTGCATCGCGCAGCGGACAAACGACGATTATGCAAGCTGTTGTGCTAATTTCTCACTCCGTAAACCCTTCAGCCTTTTGATTACTGACTGACCAAGTGAGGACTTTGTATATGCGGCGCAAAATTCCCAGTACGGCAGCGCTGGTCAGCTTCGAATCGGCCGCCCGCCATGAAAGCTTCACCAAGGCCGCCCAAGAGCTGTCGCTGACCCAGAGTGCCATCTGCCGGCAGATCGGCAGCCTGGAGCAGTTTCTCGGCATCGAGCTGTTCAAGCGCTCCAGGCGCGGGGTCAAGCTCACCGACGCCGGCCTCTCCTACAGTCGTCGGGTCGCGGCGCAACTCGATGCGGTCGAGCGCGACACGCTGTCGGTCATGGGCCAGCAAGGCGCCAGTGTCATCGAGCTGGCCGTGGTGCCCACCTTCGGCACGCAATGGCTGCTGCCCAGGCTCAAGGACTTCCAGCGATGCCACCCGGAAGTCACCGTCAACCTGACCAACTGCACGCGTCCCTTCCTGTTTGCCGACACCGACTTCGATGCCGCGATCTATTTTGGCGACGCCGACTGGCCCGGCACGCAGGCCTACCGCCTGATGGGTGAAAACCCCATGCCCGTCTGCAGCCCTGCACTGCTGAACGGCCAGGCCAGCCTGAGCGCCGCGCAGATTGCCGAACGGCCCTTGTTGCAACAGACCACCCGTCCCTATGCCTGGCGACAGTGGTTCAACGATCGTCAGTTGCAGGTGCCGCGGGACATGACGGGGCCGCGCTACGAGCTATTCTCGATGCTGGCCCAGGCCGCCATGCACGAGATGGGCATTGCCCTTATTCCGCCTTTCCTTATTCAGCGCGAACTGCGAGAACAGCGCCTGGTCATCGCCAACCCCCATGAATTGACCAGCATAAAGGCCTATCACCTGATGATTCCGGAGCGTAAAACCCAGACTGTATCGCTGCAGGCCTTTCGCAACTGGCTGATCGACCAGGCAAAGCGTTACAGATTGCCGCAAGAGCAGGACGAAAATCGGTAGTAACACGCAATAAAGCACTACAGATATAACAAATTGTCGCTATTTCAAATCTGTCATCAGACCACTCTTAAAACCGGCCACAGGCCTTTATTTACAAGGCTTTCAGCCCGTTTTTCCATTGCACTTTGGTCGTGAACGAAAAATTATTGTTTTCCACAATAACTTCATGGAATTTGCTGCAAGCCTTACAAATAAAGGCGTCCAGCAAAGTGTTGCGACAATAGGTCACAGGATGACTTGTAGTTAATTTCCAGTCTCGTTACAGAATGTGTTGAAGGCCCGCTATTCTCAGCGGCACAATGCGCCGCGCCCGGCCTGCCGGGGCCAAAGCTCATTGTTACCCGCCGTCAACGCACCCGCCGCAGTTCGTTGGCCCACTCATGAAGACAAGAAAGATCGCGCAGGAGACTTGCCGTGCATATTGGTGTTCCTCTTGAAACCCATGCGGGCGAAACCCGGGTCGCCGCCACCCCGGAAACCATCAAGAAACTGATTACCCAGGGCCATACGCTGACGGTCCAACAGGGCGCCGGAATGTGTGCCGGTGTCACCGACAGCGCCTATGAAGCCGCCGGTGCCGTGATCGGCGGTGCCAGCGACGTGTTCAGTGCCCAACTGATTCTCAAGGTGACCCCACCCGACGATCAGGAACTGGCGCTGATTCAGCCTGGCACCGTGTTGATCGGCATGCTCAACCCGTTCAGCAACGAGACCATTGCGCGCATGAACGCACGGGGCATCACGGCCTTTGCCCTGGAAGCCGCCCCGCGCACTTCCCGCGCCCAGAGCCTGGATGTGCTGTCGTCGCAAGCCAACATTGCCGGCTACAAGTCGGTGCTGCTGGCCGCGCACCATTACCCGCGCTTCATGCCGATGCTGATGACCGCCGCCGGCACCGTAAAGGCCGCCCGGGTGCTGATCCTTGGTGCCGGCGTGGCCGGCCTGCAGGCGATTGCCACCGCCAAGCGCCTGGGCGCCGTCGTGGAAGCCTCCGACGTGCGGCCGGCGGTGCGCGAGCAGATCGAGTCACTGGGCGCCAAATTCATCGATGTACCCTACGAGACCGATGAAGAACGCGCGTGCGCCGAAGGCGTCGGCGGCTATGCCCGGCCCATGCCGGCCAGCTGGATGCAGCGCCAGGCCGTTGCCGTGCACGAACGCGCCCGGCAATCGGACATCGTCATCACCACCGCACTGATTCCCGGCCGCAAGGCACCGGTGCTGTTGAGTGCCGACACCGTAGCGCAGATGAAACCCGGCTCGGTGGTCATCGACCTGGCCGCCGCCCAGGGCGGCAACTGCCCGCTGACTGTGGCCGACCAGGTCGTGGTCGAGCACGGCGTGACCCTCGTCGGCCACACCAACCTGCCGGCACTGGTGGCCGCCGATGCCTCGGCGCTGTATGCCCGCAACCTGCTGGACTTCATGAAGCTGCTGTTCGACAAGGACGCCCAGCTCTCGATCAACCTCGAAGACGACATCGTCGCCGCGTGCCTGATGTGCCGCGACGGCCAGGTCATCCGCAAAAACGGCTGAGAACAATCACCATGCAAGAGCTGATCTCCCCCGGTATCTACAACCTGATCATTTTCGTCCTGGCCATCTACGTGGGTTACCACGTGGTCTGGAACGTCACCCCGGCCCTGCACACGCCGTTGATGGCGGTCACCAACGCCATCAGCGCCATCGTGATCGTCGGCGCCATGCTCGCCGCCGCCCTGACCGTCACGCCGCTGGGCAAGGTCATGGGCACACTGGCCGTGGCCCTGGCGGCGGTCAATGTGTTCGGTGGCTTCCTGGTCACCCGGCGCATGCTGGAAATGTTCAAGAAGAAAGCCAAGGCCAAGGATGAGGTGCAGAAATGAGCATGAACCTTGTCACCCTGCTGTACCTGGTTTCGGCGGTGTGCTTCATCCAGGCGCTCAAGGGCCTGTCGCACCCGACCACCTCGCGTCGCGGCAACCTGTTCGGCATGCTGGGCATGGGCCTGGCGGTCCTGACCACCATCGGCCTGGTCTACAAGCTGGCCAGCACCGTGGGCACCAGCGCCGGCATCGGCTACATCCTTGTGGGCCTGCTGGTCGGCGGCACCGCCGGCTCGATCATGGCCAAGCGTGTCGAGATGACCAAGATGCCGGAACTGGTGGCCTTCATGCACAGCATGATCGGCCTGGCGGCGGTGTTCATTGCCATCGCCGCGGTGGTCGAGCCCCAGTCACTGGGCATTGTGGCCCATCTGGGCGACGCCATCCCGGTCGGCAACCGCCTGGAACTGTTCCTGGGCGCAGCCATCGGCGCCGTGACTTTTTCAGGTTCGGTCATCGCCTTTGGCAAGCTCTCGGGCAAGTACAAATTCCGTCTGTTCCAGGGTGCACCGGTGCAGTTCGCCGGGCAGCACAAACTGAACCTGGTCCTGGGCCTGGCCACGCTGTTCTTCGGCCTGACCTACATGTTCAGTGGCAACCTCACGGCGTTTGCGATCATGCTGGTACTGGCCTTTGTGATTGGCGTGCTGCTGATCATCCCCATCGGCGGGGCCGACATGCCGGTGGTGGTGTCGATGCTCAACAGCTACTCGGGCTGGGCCGCAGCCGGCATCGGTTTCTCGCTGAACAACTCGATGCTGATCATCGCCGGCTCGCTGGTCGGCTCCAGCGGCGCCATCCTGTCGTACATCATGTGCAAGGCCATGAACCGCTCGTTCTTCAACGTGATCGGCGGCGGCTTCGGTGCGACGGCCGATGCCGGTGCCAGCGCTGGCAGCCAGGAACAGCGTCCGGTGAAGTCAGGCTCGGCCGATGACGCCACCTTCCTGCTGACCAATGCCGACACGGTCATCATCGTCCCCGGCTACGGCCTGGCCGTGGCCCGCGCCCAGCATGCACTCAAGGAACTGACCGAGAAGCTGGTGCACCATGGCGTCACGGTGAAATACGCCATTCACCCGGTGGCCGGGCGCATGCCGGGGCACATGAACGTGCTGCTGGCCGAGGCCGAAGTGCCTTACGACCAGGTGTTCGAGATGGAGGACATCAACTCCGAATTCGGCCAGGCCGACGTGGTGCTGGTGCTGGGCGCCAACGACGTGGTCAACCCGGCGGCCAAGAACGATCCCAAGTCGCCGATTGCCGGCATGCCGATTCTGGAGGCCTACAAGGCCAAGACCATCATCGTCAACAAGCGCTCGATGGCCAGCGGCTATGCCGGCCTGGACAACGAACTGTTCTATCTGGACAAGACCATGATGGTCTTCGGTGACGCCAAGAAGGTCATCGAAGACATGGTCAAGGCCGTCGAGTCGCACTGACAAAACGGCTCCAGAAAAGCCCCGGCCTGCTCGCAAGCCGGGGCTTTTTTACAACTTTCGTAACGGTGTTTTGCGCTGAAAGCCGCTAATTAGAGGCCTCGCGTACGACCTTGGTCGGGGGACGAAGCTGCCGGCAGCCACTAGACTTGGCGCTCGTTTCCACCCCCGAGACCATGACCATGTACCGTGATCGTATTCGCATGCCCGGCCTGATGAGCAAGGTGATGAGCGCAGCCGACGCCGCCGGCCTGATTGAAGACGGCATGACCGTCGGCATGAGCGGCTTTACCCGCGCCGGTGAAGCCAAGGCGGTGCCGCACGCCCTGGCCGAACGTGCCCGCCAGTCACCCCTGAAAATCAGCCTGATGACCGGCGCCAGCCTGGGCAACGATCTGGACAAGCAGCTGACCGAAGCCGGCGTGCTGTCGCGGCGCATGCCGTTCCAGGTCGACAGCACGCTGCGCCGGGCGATCAATGCCGGCGAAGTCATGTTCATCGACCAGCACCTCTCCGATACGGTCGAGCAACTGCGCAACCGGCAGATCAAGGCGGTGGACCTGGCGGTCATCGAATGCGTGGCGATCACCGAGGACGGTCACCTGGTGCTGAGCACCTCGGTCGGCAACTCGGCCAGCTTCGCCATCCTCGCCGAAAAGGTGATTATCGAGATCAACCTGTCGCAACCCCTGGCGCTCGAAGGCCTGCACGACATCTATATCCCCAGCTACCGGCCGACGCGCCTGCCGATCCCGGTGCTGGAAGCCGATTCACGCATCGGCAGCCCTGCGGTGAAGATCGACCCGGCCAAGATCATCGGCATCGTCATCAGCGACCAGCCCGACTCGCCGTCGACCGTGTTGCCGCCGGATGTCGAGACCCAGGCCATCGCCAATCACCTGGTCGAGTTCTTCAAGAGCGAAGTGCGGGCCCAGCGCCTGACCGAACGCCTGATGCCATTGCAGGCCGGCATCGGCACCATCGCCAATGCGGTGATGCACGGCCTGCTGGACTCGCCCTTCAAGCACCTGACCATGTACTCCGAAGTGCTGCAGGACTCGACCTTCGACCTGTTCGACGCCGGCAAGCTCGATTTCGCCTCGGGCAGTTCCATGACCCTGTCGGCGCCCAGGCACGCTCAGGTGTTCGCCGACTTCGAGCGCTACAAGTCACGGCTGGTGCTGCGCCCGCAGGAAATCTCCAACCATCCTGAAGTGATCCGCCGCCTGGGCATCATCGGTATCAACACGGCCCTGGAGTTCGACCTGTACGGCAATGTCAACTCCACCCATGTGTGCGGCACGCGGATGATGAACGGCATCGGCGGCTCGGGCGACTTCTCGCGCAACGCCCACCTGGCGATCTTCGTCACCAAATCCATTGCCAAGGGCGGTGCCATTTCCAGTGTTGTGCCGATGGTCAGCCACGTCGATCACACCGAGCACGACGTTGATATTCTGGTCACCGAGCAGGGCCTGGCCGACCTGCGCGGCCTGGCACCGCGCGAGCGGGCACGGGTAATCATCGACAACTGCGTGCACCCGGACTATCGCCAGGCGCTCGACGACTACTTCAGTGCGGCTTGTGTGCTGGGCGGCCACACCCCTCACCTGCTGCGTGAAGCACTCAATTGGCACATGAATCTGGAAGAAACCGGGCGCATGCTCCCGGCGTGAAATACACAGTTCAACCTGTGCAACACACTTTTCCGGTACAGCGTCCTTACCGAAACAGGGCACTGACAAAAACTGTACTGCTGTACTGGTCAAAAATCGTCTTTTAACAACAGAAATACGACATGACCGATCAATAGTGCACCATTAACGTGCATAGCAGTACAGTTGCCCCATTTTTGAACAAAACAGTGCCCATAAACAGTTAACTGAACTCTCACAATACAAGTGAACTGTGTCTATGGAATGGCCCTGCACGAGAGGAAGATAGGCACCAGTCAAGCCAATCTCTAATCCCGCCATAAGCGGAAGGAAGTCACACCATGGAACGTACAATCAGTTCCGAGCTGTTCAGCGAAAGCACCGTTTCGAACCAGTCTGCCCTGCCTCTGCGCGCCTTCGCGACCCTGATGCTGTGGCAACGTCGCCTGTCGAGCCGCCGTCAACTGGCTCGTCTGGACACTCGCCTGCTGGCTGACGCCGGTATCAGCGAATCCCAGCGCTACGAAGAACTGAGCAAACCGTTCTGGCGTTGATACGGCGCGAACCGGCGCAGGCCTGAAGGCCATCCAGCCAGTTCACCCGAATCCCCCCAAAGCCCGTCGCAGGCAACTGCTGACGGGCTTTGTCGTTTCGGCCTGCCGCCCAGCAAACACTGGGCCTCAGTAGGAGCGCGCTTGCCCGCGACCGGCTGCGTTAGCAGTCGTAAATTTTCAGCGTCTACACAATTTCTGCGAGCGCTGCGCACTCGGTCGCGGGCAAGCGCGCTCCTACCGCAGCCGTCCGAAAACAAGTACAGTTTACAATATGCCCAATAAAGACCATAACAGTTAAAGCGACTGGCCAAGCGCTGCGATAGCACGCGGCAATTACCTGCGATAGGCTAGCGGGCACACCTTCACGATCTCTTCATTTATTAGACGGAACACCACCATGTCCTTTCTGCGTATTCTGGGTACCGCTGTGCTGTTGACCGCCGCTGCCGGTGCCCACGCCAGCAGCTTTATCGTGACCACCGACACCGTGGTCGGCGCCGTCGCCGCCTCCACCGACGCCACCTCCGATATCAGTTCGTCGTTTCGTGACGACAAGATCGTGCGTGCTGCCCGCGACGACGCCGCCAGCTTCGTCGGCAGCGCCGGCGAAATCCGTGGCGTGCGCCTTGAAGGCGCCCTGAGTCACATCCGCCAGCTGCAACCATCCCTGCAAGCCACCGACACCCAACTGGCCCAGGCCATCCTGGCCCTGTAAGTCAGCCCCCCCGCCGGCCAGCGGGGTAGCCCTGCCCAAGGCGTTGCGTTAGCCTTGGGCTTCGTTTCTGCAATGCTTTGAATACTCATGCGCTTACTGTATCTGTTGCTTCTGGCTCCGCTGGCCAGCCTGACGTTCACCGGCCAGGCCCAGGCGTTCGACACCAGCACCCAGGGCGTGGTCGTCAGTGGTTATGTCACCAGCCAGGTCACCTCGGCTCCTTTCGATGACAAGCTGATCCTCGCCGCCCGCGACGAAGCGGCCGCCTTTGTCGCCAGCGACGGGCAGTTACGCGGGGTACAGCTCGAATCGGCCCTGTTGCACCTGCGCCAGCAGCACACAAAACTTCGTGCCAGCGACCTTGAACTGGCGCAGGCAATCCTCGTCCAATAATCACTTTTTCTGTTCGGTACTGGAGACGTTACATGCGCACCCCGTTGATCGCCGCGACCCTGGGCATGCTGCTGATGGCCGACCTGGCCCAGGCACAGACCGTAGTGGCCACCAGCAACATCATCGTTCGCGCTTTTGGCCGCTCCATCGACTTCACCTCCGACACCACCACCTCGATCCGCGACTCCAAGGTCGTGCAACAAGCCCGTGACGACGCCGCCAGCTACGTGGCCAGCGGCGGCGACATTCATGGCGCCCGCCTCGACGCGGCGTTCGACACCCTGCGCAGCCGCGTGCCTGAAGCGCGCACCGCCAGCGATCAGGCCCTGGCCGAAGCCATCCTCGCACTGTGAGGCGCCTTGGCGTCTGGCTGCTGGCCTGGGGGCTGAGCCTGGCGGCGACACCTGTGCTCGCCGACCTGCAGTTGCACCTGCAAAGCGAGTCCCTGAACCCGGCCCAGCGCCAGGCCAGCCAGGCGCTGCTCGATGAAGCCCTGCAGGCCTTGCCGCCGCGCTTTGTCAAAGACCTGGACCGGCCTATCGATGTGAGCTGGTCCAGCGACATGCCGGACAATGCCTACGGCCAGGCCGCAGGTCCTTACCAGCTGTACCTCAATACCCGCCTGCTGGCACCGCTGACCGATGGCTCTGCCGCCACCGAACCCACTGGCCGGCCGCATGGCACCGTGCGCCGCGAATTGCTGGCAACGGTGCTGCACGAGCTGACCCACGTCTACGACCGCGCCCGCCTGTGGTCCGGCGCCGACCGCAGGCTGATCCTGCGCTGCGCCCGCCAGCACAGTTCGCTGGGCAAGGTCGGCCTGGCCGACGAATGCCGTGGCCAGACCGAACGGCGCTTCACCTTGAGCGACGACCCGCGCCTGCTTGATCTGGCCGGCTGGCAGCAGTATGTGGGCCGGCGTGGCGCACGCGAGCAGCACAACGGCCAGAGCGTGCGCAGCCCGGATGCCTATGAACTGAGCAGCCCGCTGGAATTTGTCGCGGTAAACATGGAGTACTTTCTGCTCGACCCGACCTACGCCTGTCGTCGTCCGGCCCTGTACCGCTGGTACAAAGAGCAGTTCGGCTGGGCGCCGCCAACGCAACAGGCCTGCCCGTCGTTCTATCCGTACCTGAACGCCGGCAACGATTTTGGCCGCGAGCCGTTGGGCAAGCTTGACCCCGAGCGCGTCTACGCCGTCGATTACCTGCTGGCCGAGGCCAACCAGAACATGATGAGTCGCTGGGGCCACAGCATGCTGCGCCTGGTGATCTGCAAGCCAGGCCGGCCACGGGGTCCGGACTGTCGCCTGGACCTGGACCAGCACCTGGTGCTCTCCTATCGGGCCTTCGTGGGCGATGTGCAGTTGTCGAGCTGGGACGGCCTGACCGGCGCCTACCCGTCACGGCTGTTCGTCCTGCCGCTGGCCCAGGTAATCGACGAGTACACCAAGACCGAGCTGCGCAGCCTGGCCTCGGTGCCGTTGAAGCTGTCACGCCCGCAGATCGACACCCTGGTCGAGCACGCTGCTGAAATGCACTGGAGCTATGACGGCGACTACTATTTCATCTCCAACAACTGCGCCGTGGAAACCCTCAAGCTGTTGCGCAGCGGCACTGATGATTCGCAACTCACCGGCCTGGACAGCATCCTGCCCAACGGTTTGCTGGAGGTGCTCAAGGGCCGCGGCCTGGCCGACACCCGCGTACTGGACGACCCCAAGGAAGCGCTGCGCCTGGGTTACCGCTTCGACTCCTACCGCGATCGCTACCAGGCCATGTTCACGGTGCTCAAGAAGAACCTGCCAATCCGGCAAGACTCGGTCGAGGACTGGCTGCAACAACCGGCCATCGAGCGGCGCCAGTGGTTCGCCCGCGCCGACCTGCGCACCAGCGCCGCCATCCTGCTGCTGGAGCAGGCCAGCCTGCGCCGCCAGTTGCTGCTGGCCCAGGACGAGGTCAAGCAGCGCTACCTCACGGCCCGGGAGCAACAGGACGGGCGCGTGTCGAAGGCCACCGGCACCTTGCAGGACATCCTTGCCAACAGCGGCTTTCTCAGTCGCCCGGCCGAATTGCTCGGCAGCGACGGCTATGGCTTGCCGCAAACCGAGGAATGGCAACGCCTGGAGACCCAGAGCAGCGAACGGCAGAAAACCCTCAAGCGCCTGACCGGCGACCTGGACAGTGAAGTGCGCGCCCTGCTGGAACCGGCCCGTGCCGCCGAAATCACCGCCAGCGAAGAAAACCTCAAACAGATGAGCGAACACCTGCGCGCCCTGCACAAAGCCGCCGGCGGCCTGCAACTGCCGTAAAATCAAACAGCTGAAGCGAGAAACGGTCGAAGTCGCGCTCGAGTCTGTTTTTAACGCAGCGATGACAACGCAGGTTGCTTTTAGAGGGGCCCTGAAGCCAAGTCGCCCTGGCTTTCATGCATGGCACCGGACCTGTGGGAGGCGGCTTGCCGGCGATGACTGACTTACAGCCGCTGCATATCTACCGCCCCATGCCAGCCTGATTGACGGGTCACCGTCCCGGCCATCATTCACCGCGTCGCCCTCGACTGAATGACACTCATCAGGCGCCGGTCTTCTTCCGGGGCTTGAGGTAGCGCATCAGGCCCTGGAACCACATCACCATGGCCGTGTTGCCCTTGATCTGGATGTGCTTGTCCTGGATGCCCTGCATAAAGGCCAGTTGCTTGTTGCTGGCCTGCAAGGTGGCAAAGCCATAGGCGGCATCCTTGAACACAATGCTGAAGGCCGGCTCCGGGGCCAGGCCACCGGCACTGCGCACGCGCTGGTCGCGCACCACATAATGCCGTGCCACTTTGCCGTCGGCGGTCTGCAACTGGAATGTCAGGTCCTTGTCGCCCAACTGCTGTTGAAAGGCGGGACTGTTGCGACTGGCCCGGGCCATCAGCAGGCCCAGTGCCCAGAGAAGAAAACGAAATTTCACGCGTACAGCCTCCGCCATGTTCAAGTAAAGACAAGCGGCGGCAGTCTAGCGGTTCGAAGCGACCACTACCTGCGTTTTCAGCGCAGATAACCGCCATTTCATAGCATCAGGACGTCAGGCACTGCTGTCAGAAAAACAGCGCCCGACGCCGGGCACTCAGCGGATGCTGCTGATATTGCCCTTGCTACCGGTCACTTTGACATCGACCTTCTTGAAGATGAAGTAGTCGGCCACTTTCACTTCATAACGCGGCGCCACGATCAGGTCGGCACCGGAGGTCTTGACCGCCTTGTAGGCGGCTGCCGCCTTGGTGGTGGAGACCGGATCCGGCAGGCCCAGGCCCAGGCCGCCACCGGCCGAACCACCATAGCTCACGCCGTCGGCATATTCGTTGTCGCCACCGAAGGCCAGGAAGTTGAAGAGGATATTGGTCGAGGACTCACCCGAGATCGGCCCGCCCACTTTGACATCGGCCTTAAGGTCGGTCTTGACGACGCCTTCAAGCGCCGCCGAAGGCTGGCTGACGTTGTAGCTGACACAACCACTGGTGGTCGCGATCAGAGTGGCGACGGCAGCAGACATCCATAACTTTTTCATCTTGTTTTCCCAGGTGCGTTTAAGAGGTGCAACGGACGCGCACTCTAAGGGGAGGAAGCGTGAAAAAAAGTCAGGCATTTCTGCGCAGAAAAGCGTTTCTTTACAAAAGCTTGTAGGATTTTTCCTACCTTATCGGTTCGAGCGCGAGCATAAAAAACGGGCACCCCATGCGACCGGGGTGCCCGTTCTTTCAAGCGGCTCGTCCTGTTCGGGGACGGGCAACAGGATCAGGGATTGACGGTGTCCTTGAGGGCCTTGCCAGGCTTGAACGACACGGTGTTGCTGGCCTTGATCTTCACAGGCTCACCCGTTTGCGGGTTCTTGCCGGTGCGGGCGCCACGGTGGCGTTGCAGGAAGGTGCCGAAGCCGACCAGGGTGACGCTGTCCTTGCGGTGCAGGGCGCCGGTGATTTCTTCAAGGATGGCGTTGAGAACGCGATTGGACTGGTCTTTGGTGAGGTCCGCTTTTTCAGCGATAGCGGCTGCTAGATCTGGTTTACGCATGTACTAAGCCTCTTGTACGGTTTTTTGTTTTTATGTCCCGTGCCACCCGCTTCGAGCAGCCATCAGGTAACCGCTGCGGCTCCTCGCAGCGGCAGTCGAATCGCAGAATGGCACGGCGCAAAGGCCCGCGCCAGTGGGGGTAGGCCGAATATTCAAATTAAACCGTACCCTGGCCGACAAAATGACCGGCAATGCCCCCAACGGTCGATCCTGCCTTTGCGCAAGCCCTCCACCGACAGGCATGAACCGGCAGGCTCAGCCGATCTCGATCATTTCGAAATCCATCTTGCCCACCCCGCAATCGGGGCACAGCCAGTCCGGAGGAACGTCTTCCCAACGCGTGCCCGGAGCAATATCGTCGTCAGGCCAACCGTCGGCCTCGTTATAGATCAGGCCGCAGACAATGCATTGCCACTTTTTCATGATTCGACTCTCTCAGGTTCAGGCTCACTCACAGCGGCTTTTTACGGACCCCGGGGCCGTGATGCAAGCCCGCCACGCCGGTACATCGGTCATGCTAAGCTCGGCGCCTCAATGATTGCCGCCCATGACCTGCCGTGACCCAGCCTATCCCTGCCTGTTTGCCCGATCAGTGGCTCGAACGCGAGCACCTGGCCTGCGCGCCCGCCCCCTTGACGCTCGACTGGTTGTTCAACCAGGACTCCCTGACCCGCCGCCTGACCCGCCTGTCCCGTGACCGTTTCAGTGTCACGCCGGTACTGGAAGGCTGGCAGCCCCTGCGTGACGACGAGTGCGCCGCCCTGGGCCTGCCGAACGCCAGTCTGGGCTGGGTGCGTGAGGTCTACCTGCGCGGCGATGGCTGCCATTGGGTCTTTGCCCGCAGCGTCGCGGCGCGCGAGGCGCTCCTGAACAGCGGCCTGCACATGGACGCCCTGGGCACCCGCTCGCTGGGCGAGCTGCTGTTCAGCGACCCGGCCTTCGAGCGCGGCCCGCTACAGGTACGCGGCTATCCGCCCCCGTGGCTGCCGGACGCCGACCGTGCCGAGGGCCTGTGGGCGCGGCGCTCATGCTTTCGACGCGGCGGCCTGAGCATCCTGGTCGCCGAGATTTTCCTGCCCGCCCTCTGGCAGGCGCTGAACAACGAGGACCGTTCCTGATGTACCTGTCGCTGCTCAAGTCACTCAACCGCCTCAACCCCCGCGCCTGGGACTTCGTCCAGTTGACGCGCATCGACAAGCCCATCGGCATCTACCTGCTGCTGTGGCCGACGCTCTGGGCACTGTGGATTGCCGGCAACGGCAGCCCGTCGCTGGCCAATGTGCTGATCTTCGTCATCGGTGTGTTCCTGATGCGTGCAGCGGGTTGCGTAATCAACGACTTTGCCGACCGCAAGGTCGACGGCCACGTCAAGCGCACGCAACAGCGCCCGCTGGCCAGCGGCAAGGTGACCTCGCGTGAAGCGCTGGTGCTGTTCGCCGTGCTGGTGACCTTGAGCTTTCTACTGGTGCTGCTGACCAATGCGGCGACCCTATGGCTGTCGTTCGGTGGCCTGGCACTGGCCGCCTGCTACCCGTTCATGAAGCGCTACACCTATTACCCACAAGTGGTGCTGGGCGCGGCCTTCTCGTGGGGCATGCCGATGGCCTTCACTGCCGAGACGGGCAACCTGCCGGCGATCGCCTGGCTGTTGTACATCGCCAACCTGCTGTGGACCGTGGCCTACGACACCTATTACGCCATGGTCGACCGCGACGACGACCTCAGGATCGGCGTCAAGTCCACCGCCGTGCTGTTCGGCGATGCCGACCGTACCATCATCGTGACCCTGCAAGGCCTGGCCCTTGGCTGCCTGCTGCTGGCCGGCGCCCGCTTCGGCCTGGGCCTGCCGTTTCAGCTGGGCCTGCTGGGCGCGGCAGGCTGTTTTGCCTGGCAATGGCACAGCACCCGCAAGCGTGACCGGGACGCGTGTTTCAAGGCGTTTTTGCATAATCACTGGGCCGGGCTTTTGATCTTTGTCGGCATCGTCGCCGACTACGCCGTACGCTGAGCGCCAGAGGATGATGGACAGATGTCACACGACTGCAATAATTCCGTTATCTAATGCGCCCCAAGACAGTTAAATGACAAGAGGTTCGAGCATGGTTGGCAGGAGCATTCTGATCGTTGACGACGAAGCGCCCATTCGTGAAATGATCGCCGTTGCGTTGGAAATGGCCGGCTATGACTGCATCGAAGCCGAAAACTCCCAACAGGCCCACGCGATCATCATCGACCGCAAGCCGGACCTGATCCTGCTCGACTGGATGCTGCCCGGCACCTCGGGCATCGAGCTGGCGCGGCGCCTCAAGCGCGATGAGCTGACCGGTGATATCCCGATCATCATGCTCACCGCCAAGGGCGAAGAGGACAACAAGATCCAGGGCCTTGAAGTCGGCGCCGACGACTACATCACCAAGCCGTTCTCGCCGCGCGAGCTGGTGGCGCGTCTCAAGGCCGTGCTGCGCCGCACCGGCCCGACCGACGGCGAGGCGCCCATCGAAGTCGGTGGCCTGCTGCTCGACCCGATCAGCCACCGCGTCACCATCGACGGCAAACCAGCCGAGATGGGACCGACCGAATACCGCCTGCTGCAATTCTTCATGACTCACCAGGAACGCGCCTACACCCGTGGCCAGTTGCTCGATCAGGTCTGGGGCGGCAACGTCTATGTCGAAGAGCGCACCGTCGACGTGCACATCCGCCGCCTGCGCAAGGCCTTGGGCGATGCGTACGAAAACCTGGTGCAGACCGTACGCGGCACCGGCTACCGGTTCTCGACCAAGAGCTGACCTGCGCTTCGAACCTGCCGCGCCGTACAGACAAGGACGCATCTCCAATTGAACCCGAACTGGCACGGCACCCTGATCCGCCACATGCTGCTGTTGGTGACCGTCTGCCTGCTGGTCGGCCTGATCAGCGGTGAATACGGCTGGAGCCTGTCGATCGGGCTGGGCCTGTACCTGGCCTGGACCCTCAAGCAACTGTTGCGCCTGCACGCCTGGCTGAGCAGCCACAAGGCCGATGAGCCACCGCCGGACGGCTACGGCCTGTGGGGCGACGTGTTCGACAGCATCTATCACCTGCAGCGCCGCGACCAGCGCGTACGCGGGCGCCTGCAAGCGGTCATCGATCGCGTGCAGGAGTCCACCGCCGCCCTGCGCGACGCGGTCATCATGCTCGACGCCGAAGGCAACCTGGAGTGGTGGAACCGCGCCGCCGAGACCCTGCTGGGCCTCAAGACCCCGCAGGACAGCGGCCAGCCGGTCACCAACCTGGTACGCCATCCGCGCTTCAAGGAATACTTCGCCCAGGGCAACTATGCCGAGCCGCTGGAGATTCCCTCCCCCGGCAACGACCGCCTGCGCATCCAGTTGCTGATCACCCGCTACGGCAACAATGAACACCTGATGCTGGTGCGTGACGTCACGCGCATCCACCAGCTGGAGCAGATGCGCAAGGACTTCGTGGCCAACGTCTCCCACGAACTGCGCACGCCGCTGACGGTGATCTTCGGCTACCTGGAAACCCTGCTCGACAACAGCGAAGAAGTGAACCCGCGCTGGGTCCGGGCGCTGCAGCAGATGCACCAGCAAGGCAGCCGCATGCAGACCCTGCTCAACGACCTGCTGCTGCTGGCCAAGCTGGAAGCCACCGACTACCCCTCCGACAGCCAGCCGGTGCCTGTCAGCGCCCTGCTCAAGACCATCGCCCACGATGCCCAGGCGCTGTCGGGCAGCAACAATCACCAGATCACTCTGGACATCGAGAGCGACTGCGGCCTCAAGGGCAGCGAAAGCGAGCTGCGCAGTGCGTTCTCCAACCTGGTCTTCAACGCCGTGAAATACACCCCGGCCGCCGGCACCGTGCGCATCCGCTGGTGGCGCGACACCCGTGGCGCGCACCTGAGCGTGCAGGATTCCGGGATCGGCATCGACGCCAAGCACCTGCCGCGCCTCACCGAGCGCTTCTACCGGGTCGACACCAGCCGCGCCTCCAACACCGGCGGCACCGGCCTGGGCCTGGCGATCGTCAAGCATGTCCTGCTGCGCCACCGCGGCACCCTGGAGATCAACAGCGTCACCGGCAAGGGCAGTGTGTTCGTCTGCCACTTCGCTCCCGCCCAACTGGCCGACCTGGACGATGAATTCGACGATTTTTGATATACGTTGTCACACTTGAACGCAGCCGCTACATTGCCCTGCTCATGGCCTTACGTGTTGAAAGGTCAAACGCCCCCTTCTCGATCAAAACGGACACTGTAAAACTCCATCATGGACCCTTCCCCCGCTCTCGATCTGGCTTCTCTGTTCGCCGATTTCGGCATGATTCTCTTTGCCCTGGTACTGGTGCTGCTCAACGGCTTCTTCGTGGCGGCCGAATTCGCCATGGTCAAGCTGCGCTCGACCCGGGTCGAGTCCATCGCCGACCAGCACGGCTGGCGCGGCAGCATCCTGCGCAAGGTCCACGGTCAGCTTGATGCCTACCTGTCGGCCTGCCAGCTGGGCATCACCCTGGCCTCGCTGGGCCTGGGCTGGGTCGGTGAGCCGGCCTTCGCGCACCTGCTTGAGCCCCTGCTGGCTGCTGCTGGCGTCGACACTCCGGAAATTATCAAGGCCGTGTCGTTCTTCACCGCCTTCTTCATCATTTCCTACCTGCACATCGTGATCGGCGAGCTGGCGCCCAAGTCCTGGGCCATCCGCAAGCCCGAGCTGCTGTCGCTGTGGACCGCGGTGCCCTTGTACCTGTTCTACTGGCTGATGTACCCGGCCATCTACCTGCTCAACGCCAGTGCCAACGCCATCCTGCGCATCGCAGGGCAAGGCGAGCCCGGCCCGCACCACGAGCACAGCTACAGCCGTGACGAACTCAAGCTGATCCTGCACTCCAGCCGTGGCCAGGACCCCAGCGACCAGGGCATGCGCGTATTGGCCTCGGCGGTGGAAATGGGCGAGCTGGAAGTGGTCGACTGGGCCAACTCCCGCGAAGACATGGTGACCCTGGACTTCCATGCCCCGCTCAAGGAAATCCTGGCGCTGTTTCGCCGTCACAAGTTCAGCCGCTACCCGGTCTACGACGCCGAGCGCAACGAATTTGTCGGCCTGCTGCACATCAAGGACCTGCTGCTGGAGCTGGCCGACCTTGAGCACATCCCCGAATCGTTCAACCTGGCCGACCTGATCCGCCCACTGGAACGCGTCTCGCGGCACATGCCGCTGTCGCACCTGCTTGAGCAGTTCCGCCAGGGCAGCGCCCACTTTGCCCTGGTCGAAGAAGCCGACGGCAAGGTGATCGGCTACCTGACCATGGAAGACGTGCTTGAAGTGCTGGTCGGCGACATCCAGGACGAACACCGCAAGGTCGAACGCGGCATCCTGGCCTACCAGCCCGGCAAGCTGCTGGTGCGTGGCGACACCCCGCTGTTCAAGATCGAGCGCATGCTGGGCATCGACCTGGACCATATCGAGGCCGAGACCCTGGCCGGGCTGATCTACGACTCGCTCAAGCGCGTGCCCGAGGAAGAAGAACAGATGGAAATCGAAGGGCTGCGCATCATCATCAAGAAGATGAAAGGCCCGAAGATCGTCCTGGCCAAGGTGCTCAAGCTGGATTGACGCAGACTGACACAGCGCCAAGGCCGCCCGCGGTCGCGCAGTAAACATGGGCCGGTGTAGGAGCGCGCTTGCCCGCGACCGAGTGCGTAGCGCTCGCAAAATCTGCGAAACGCCACAATTTTACGACTGCTAACGCAGCCGGTCACGGTAGTCCGGCATTCCGGCAAGCGCGGTCCTGCCGGAATGAATTTCAAATTCAATAACTTATTTTTCAATGATGAGAGCAGCTTCAGCCGGAAAGTCCATTTCCCGGCTGAAGCCGGTCCTACATCCCGCCCACGGCAAAATCGGGCAGGCTCTGCAGCGGCTGGGCGAACTCGTAGGGGATCGACACCAGCGCCTGGCCGGTGTTGCGCTGCACCACGAAGTGCAGGTGGGGACCGGTGCTGTTGCCGGTATTGCCCGAGCGCGCCAGCGAGCTGCCGACACTGACCCGCTGGCCTTCGCTGACCACCACCGAGCCGCGCATCAGGTGCAGGTAGACGCCCATGGTGCCGTCTTCATGCAGCACCCTGACGAAGTTGCCTGACGGGTTCGAGCCACGGCCGCTCTGGTCGTTTTCGACCTTGATCACCGTCCCGGCCCGGGCAGCGATGATCGGCGTGCCCTCGGGCATGGCGATGTCCATCGCATAACGGCCCTTGGGGTCGGTATGGCTGTACTTGCCGCCCGGTCCCTGGGTCAGGCGAAACGGCCCGCCCACCCATGGCAACGGGTAGCGGTAGGCATTGACCGCCAGGTTCGGCGCGCCGAGGGTCGAGTCCAGCTTCGCGCTGTAGCGCATCGGCTGGCCGGGCTGCCTGGGGCTGAGCACCAGCAGCCGCTCGGTACTGCGCGCCGGTATCGTACGGCGCAGGGTCCTGGTACTGCCTTCGACCCCCAGCACGTTCTTCAGGCCCGACAGGCGCAATTCGATCTCGACCGGTGCATACAGGTCATTGCGCACATGCAGGCTGTCGTTGCCCTCGGCCTTGCGCACGTCCAGATGCACCTGGCGCTCGATACGCTCGACCATCCGGTCCCTGAACACCACCACCGCCGCTCCCGGCGTGGCCCGGTCGCTGAACGACACCACGCCGTCGGCGTTGGTGGTCTTGTAGATCGTGATCGCCGCAGCGGTCTGGGTGGCCAGCATCAGGGCGCACAGGATCAATGAACGTTCAAGCATTGGCGTTATCAGGGCGGGTGGGTGATGGGCTGCAAGCCTAGCAGTGTTGCCGGCAAAGAAGCACTTATCGGTCTCAATCATCGCCTGCCCAGGCGTCAATAACCCAGCGTCATGACCTCAGGACCACGTGTAATCCCTCAGGTACGTCACGGAAAACTGTGCCTGCGCAAAGTCGAGCTTCAGGCGCGGCAGCACAAACCCGCCACACGAGCGACAGGTGTCCATCAAGGTAAAGACCCTGATATGGCTCAGCCGGGTCGAGGCCAGGTCCTCCTTGAACACGGTCGCAATCAAGCGCTCTGAATCAAGCTCGCGGCCAAAGTCGCGGATCATCACGCGACTGGCATCCCTGACCACCGGCAGGCTGGTAAACGCGGGGTCCGGCGCGCGACCGGCCATGCGCGCCCGGGCATCGCGATAGATCACCCCGTCGATGACCCGCTCGGTACTTTCAGCCACATCAAGCTGCAACTGGATAGCCTTGGCCTTTCTGCCGCCGGAAAGAGCGTAATACACGATCCGCTCGCCCGACTCGGTGTAGGCCTGCACAAAGGACAGGTTGGCCCCCTTGATGTGCTTGATAATGGTTTTCCCGGCATCAGCGCTTACGATGCTTTCCAGTGTCAGTACGTCCCATTTGTCTGTGGTCCCCTGGATGGGCAACAGATTATTGAGCACCTCGACAATATGCTGCTGCTCGGGAATGCTGCGTTCGGCCACTTTTCTGAAGTCCGGAATGCTTTGCCGGGCCAGCGCGACGAATTTTTTCTGGGCCTCTTCGCCGGCCAGAATATTGCCGGCAAACGCCAGCAGCTCGTTTTTCTGACCGCGGGCACTGCACCAGGCCACATAGTCGTCATAGGTCACGTTCTCGGTGCCCCAGGCAAAAGCCAACTGCGCCTGTTCGGCCTCATCGCGCAGATCAAACAGCAGCCGGGCGATATTGTCCCGGTCCGTGAACACGCCCGGGCGCTCGCGAACCAGCCGGTACTGCTCGGCCAGGCGCATGAACGTGTTGATCTCGTCCACGCGCTCGACGCGCGAAAACCTCAGGGCCAGGCTGCCATCGGCTGGAACCGGGGCCTTGTAGAAGGCACCGGTATCAGCCTCGATAAAGACCCAGTCGGCCTCGCTCATGGTCATGCGAATACCGCGCAGGGTGCGGGCATCCTCGATGTGCGCAGCGATCGGTCCCAGCTCGATGACCGGGGCATGCTCATAAATCCAGCGAGCATCCTCCAGCCCGTAGTTGTCCGGCAGGCCAAAGTGGCTGTCCCTGGCCAACAGCCCGTCTATCTGTGCCCGGTAAACCGGGGCGTCATGCAGCGAGAACAGCACGCGTTCCGACTCCGACAGCGCGATGACGGCCTTGCCAGGGACCGACGCCGAGCCACTGGCCCTGGGAGAGTCGGCCCATTTGCAGAACTTGCCCTCATGGACAAAGACGTCGGCGGTCTGCGAGGCCGCATCCCCACCGGCAGACACCCTGGCCAGGGTGAACTCACGAGCGCCCATCGCCTGGCTGGGGTATTTGCCGCTGCGCCTGGGTGAGGTCGATCCGTCGGCGATCGGCTCGGGTGCTGGCGTCGAAAGTTTCACGCCGTTGTTGCAAGGCACGGGAATCAGGTCGCGGCGCAGGCGGCACAGGTTCTCGGCCTCACGCAACAGCCCGGTTTCAGACGACAGCCTGCTGCTGGCCAGCGTGCGCAAGGCCACGTCGGGTGCGGTGGTGTCGAGCTGGTAAGCCTGCTGGTCGATCAGCAGATCGAAGACCCCGTCCTGCCTTTCGATGGCGTGTACGTGGCAACGCTCGGCAATGTTGATCTTTCGCACACCGTCCAGGCTCGGGGCCACCGGCAAAATGGCCGGGTAATGGCCGGGTTCGATCCGGTCGGCTGCGGACAGCATGGCAAGCTCCAGCGGCCCGGTGGCAGAAATGACCGTCAGCGAGGGGCCGAACACGGCATTGGCCTGCGGGTCGAGCAGCCTGAAATCGGTGGCAGCAGGCGTACCGAGGTTGCGCACCGCCACACCGGGCCTGCCATCGACCGTGGCCTGCGCCTCCAGCGGCCAGGCAGACCGCGCATGCTCGGCCAGGCGGTATACGCCCCTGTCCAGACAGAGGCCTCGGCTGAGCAAGGCGTCATGGGACAGCAGCCTTTTCAGCGCCGGGACCTCACGCAACAAGGTTTCCCACCCCAGCCGGCCGGCCAGCAAGGTGATTTTCCCCAGGTCATGCAAGGCAAACACCGTACTTTGTTGCGCC
Organism: Pseudomonas ovata; assembly: GCF_003131185.1. GTDB lineage: Bacteria > Pseudomonadota > Gammaproteobacteria > Pseudomonadales > Pseudomonadaceae > Aquipseudomonas > Aquipseudomonas ovata. The sequence continues at coordinate 23,419 of NZ_QFFU01000028.1, forward strand.
AGGCCCTCGATCAACCGGCCGAGCGCCGCGCCGGTCAGCCGCAGCACCGAGACCACCCCCAGCTTGCCGGCCTTGACGATGATTCGGGCGGTGGCGCCGACAAAGGTGCCCACCGGAATCAACGCAAAGGCCACATCCATGACGCAGCCAATGATCACTCCGGCGGAGTGCTCGCCTTGCGTCAGGTCCTCGACACAGCCATAGAACGGAATGATCAAGCGCGCAGCGAGATCCGCGTAGGCACGCTCTTTGGCCCAGCGCTCTTCCCAACCGGTGGCATGGCTATGCTCGGCCTTGCTCTGCTCCAGAAACGGGGCAAACAGATGACGGGCCGCCTGCTGCGCCAACGTGTCGAGCCGGTCCTGTTCGCTGCCGTCGACCCGGTAGACAAGGTCGGCATCGGGCACCAGCACCCCGTGTTGCGGCTGGTGGTACTGCGTCGCCGAGCGCGAGGCGCGACCGTGCAGGTAGGCATCGCTGTCCAGCGGCAACAGGGGTGTGATCCGGGCCGTGGCAATGCGCTGGGCATGGCGCTCCTGTTTGTCCACGGTTTCGGCGATATTGCCGCTCAGGTCTGTTTCAGGGGGAACGGTGTAGTCAAAGCGCTGCGTGACCGTGCGCACCACACCGCCTGCCGGAATCAGCTCCAGGAACCCTTCGGCAGCCCCGTGCTCATGAAAGTCGCTGCGGTGATCGCCACGCTGGTAGCGGATAAACACCCCGTGACGGCCTTGGCCGGCCTTGAAGCTGACGCGGCTGACCTCACAGGTCGAACCCAGCAGCACGTCGCGGTCGTGCGGGTTCATTTCCGATAACAGCCGGCTGATTACCTGGCCCTGGGCCTGCACCAACGTCTGGCGAAACGCCTCGAAGGCACTGGCATACGCCTCGGGAATCGTCGGCTCACCGGCCCTGTACGCCTCGCCCATCATCACCAGCTCCACGACCGTGGCCTGCGGGCGGCCCAGCGCCAGTAAACGGTCGAGCGAATACGCACTGGCGAGCGTGAAACCGTGCGCCTGCAGGACCGGCCAGTGGGTGACCTCGATGGCCTGATCCCACAGCAAACGGGGCACACCGGCCTCGGTCAGCGTCTGTTGCGCCAGCTGCCTGCGGTCCGGCGCCTTGAGGCCCAGCAGGGTATTGAGCGCCTCGGCCTGCCGGGCCTGCTGGTCCTTGAGGTGGTTCAAGGCCTGGCCAACCTGCACCGCCGTGGCCTGCTCGATGTCGTCATGGCCGCCCCACTCGATCACACCGTGCGCCGTGGCGTAGCGCAGCGCCGGGACTTGCAGGGTGCTGGCCCACACGGCCTGCAGGGCCGGATCGCTCGACTGGGCCAGGTCCGCGCTGAGGGTGATCACCTCGTCGAACCGTGCATGGCACGCCCGGCCCGGCGCCAGGGCTTCGAGCAAGGCCACACCGTGGATCAAGGCCACGCTTTGCAGGGCGCGGCCGTACTGAAGATGATCGGGCACGCCATCGACCAGCAGCTCGGGCAAGGTTTCGCGCAGCAACAGGTAATGCAGCATGTCCACGGTGCTGGACGCAGCCTCGGGCTGGCGGGCCTGGATGTCGCGCCGAACCCTGGCCGCCAGTTGCACATGGCTGTACTCGCATACCCACGCCTTGCGCAGCGTATCGGCCAGCGGTTCGGCAAAGGCGGCGGTGGCGCCCAGGTAATGATCAATGATTGTCCGGCCGGCCAGCGCCTGGGTGACCGGCACGGCTGCCGGGCCCTGCACCCCGCCGGCGTACCACTGCAAGTGCCTGAGCAAGGGCGCAAACAGGGTCTGGAACTGACCGGTCTGGATCAACGCATGCCAGGTCTGTGCCGCAGGCCGGCGCAGCCCCTGCGCGGCATCACAGGCAACGCACAGCAACTCGATGCCCATCTGCCGGAACAGCTCATCGGCCCCGGGCGGGGTGCGCCAGGCTTGCAGGCCGGGCACCTGCACATTCAGAGCCCGCGCGGTGGGTAGCGCCTCGTCGAGCACGGGCCGCCTGTGCAGCACCGGTCTGAGCAACACGGCAGCCAGCGCCATGGCCGGCTCAAGCATCAGGTCTGCGTGCCTGCTGCGCAGTTCACCGGCCAGCGACAACAACTGCATGCCCGGCGCCTGGCGCGCACGGGCGATGGCCCGCGCCAGCCAGTCCTCATCGGTCGGGTTCAGTACGTAAGCGGCGATCTTGCGCAGGCACTCAACCCGGCTGTTGATCGAGGTCGGCGTCAGGACATCCAGCTGCAAGCGGCTGTCGGGATGATCGCGCTCGGCAATCGCCTGCAGGTCGAACACGATCGACAACCAGGTCGGCAGTGTCCCCAACTGATATTCAAGCGCGTCCGATACCGCCTGGTCATGATAAGCACCCGCCGGGACCATGGCCGCCACGACCTCGCTGAAGACACTCATGGCCGAGCGCCCGGCCTCATGGCGCTGGGCAAACAAACCGCTGTAGAGCGCTCGCCCGGAACTGCGCGCGATCCATTCGCCCATGGGCATCAGGCGTGCACCGCGCTTGAACTGCACCATCCAGTGACGCAGCTCTTCAGGCACCGGCCCGAGCAGCTTGTCGAGCAGCGGATAGTCCTCCAGGTCCACGACCGTGTCCGCCTCCCGGTAAGGCCGCAGTCCATAGACAAACGCTTGCAACTGCGCGCGCGCCGCCTCGGTGGTCACGGACGCTTCGTCGAGCCAGGCCATACGGGCAAAAAACTGATGCACCAACCAGGGTGTGACTTCGGACAGCGGCACGCCCACGGCATCGGCGCACAGTGCCCAGGCCTTTTCGCCCTGGTAAAGCTGCGCCAGCCGGTGCTCCTGGGCCGCATCGGGCAGCGCAGGGTTGCCATTGGCAAAGCCTGTGTCCTCACCCAGCACATGGGTCAGTACCAACCGGGCAATCCGAAAGTACTCCTGCGCGGGCACCTCAGTGGTGTCTGCGTAGCGTTCGGCGGAAACAGGGTATCGAACAGTCCCCAGCGCCAGTTCGATGTTGAGGAACAAGCGTGCGGTCTTGAGGGTTTGCAGCGTAGAGGGTTGCAGCACAGTGGCAGACATTGGCAGTTCTTCCAGTCATTGATGAAGTGACTGGAGGAACGCAATAGACATTACCCGGCCAGTGCAATCAGGCCGACCGGATGCATGCCGTAGGAAAGATCATCAGGCCCCGGGGATGAACTTCTTGTGGCTGGTGCCGCGAGCGATCAGGCGTGACAGGTAGTCGAGCTTCTGGGTGTCCTGGTCGACGAAGCGGAAGGTCACTTGCAGCCACTCGCTGTCAGGCTTGGGCTCATGGGCCATGATCGCGTGCACATAGCCATTCAGGCGTGCCACCTCATTGCTTTCACCCTGCTCCAGGTCCAGTACGGCGCTTTCGAGGATCTGCGGCAGGCTGTCGCTGCGGCGAATCACCAGCTGGCTTTCCTTGAGGGTCAGGCTCTTGATGATGCAGGTCTGGTTGCCACTGGGCAGGCGCAACTGCGCCTGGCTACGGCCGTTCAGGCTCTGGCTGCCCACCGGCGGTGCCGAAGGTGCCGCCGCAGACACGGGACGCACCACCTCGGCCCTGCCGCCGGTCAGGGCGTTGAGCGAGTCATTCAACGGTGAGCTGGCACGCGCAGGGCCGGTGGACATCACCGACTCGATCTTGCCGGCCTTGACCAGCGCCTTTTTCACCTTGCCGAGCAATTGCTCGTTGGTGAAGGGTTTGCCCATGAAGTCCGAAACACCGGCCTGGATCGCCTGCACGACGTTTTCCTTGTCGCCCCGGCTGGTGACCATGATGAACGGTACGGTCTTGAGGTGGTTTTCCTGCTGGCGGCACCAGGTCAGCAGCTCAAGGCCTGACATTTCCGGCATTTCCCAGTCACACAGGATCAGGTCGAACGACTCGCGACTCAACATCAATTGCGCCTTGCGGCCGTTGACTGCTTCATCGGTATGAATACCGGGAAAATAATTGCGCAGTCCTTTTCTCACCAGATCACGAATGAAGGTCGCGTCATCCACAACCAATACACTGACTTTACTCATCGACGCTCCTGCGGACGTATTCACCTAGCGGGTGAAGTGCGGTATGCCCCGCACGCCCCTTGTTTCGGCAAGCATAGCGTTAGGGTCTGCACGTAAAATGGCTGCGCTCGCTCGCCGGTTTTTCGTACAGACCCTAGCTTATGGCCAACTGCCACATTGAATGACTGAACCCGGCTGCCGGGTTTTCACAACACTCGTCGACCAGGGGACGGGACGAGGGCACAAAGCCAGCACCGATCATGACGGTAAACGGCGATGCCCACAATGCAAAACGCCCGGCACAGGCCGGGCGTTTCAGGCAGGCAATCCTATTTATCGTCAGTTGCGTCCGGAACATGAGGGTTTTCATCAGCATGACCCTGCACTTCTTCACGCATGCGCTTGAGGCCCATGTGCCGCACGTCGGTGCCACGTACCAGGTAGATCACCAGTTCCGAGATGTTGCGCGCATGGTCGCCGATCCGCTCCAGCGAGCGCAGGACCCAGATGACGTTGAGTACGCGCGAGATCGAACGCGGATCTTCCATCATGTAGGTCGCCAGCTCGCGCAGCGCGGTCTTGTACTCGCGGTCGATGATCTTGTCGTACTGGGCCACCGACAGGGCCAGCTCCGGATCGAAGCGTGCAAACGAGTCCAGGGCGTCGCGCACCATGTTGCGCACCTGGTCGCCGATGTGGCGCACTTCCACGTAACCGCGTGGCGCTTCGCCTTCTTCGCACAACTGGATGGCGCGGCGGGCGATCTTGGTGGCTTCGTCGCCGATGCGCTCCAGGTCGATCACCGACTTGGAAATGCTGATGATCAGGCGCAGGTCGGAGGCAGCCGGCTGACGACGGGCCAGAATGCGCAGGCATTCTTCGTCGATGTTGCGCTCCATCTGGTTGATGCGGTCATCAACCTCGCGTACGCGCTGGGCCAGGCCCGAATCGGCTTCGATCAGCGCCGTCACGGCGTCGTTGACCTGCTTCTCGACCAGGCCGCCCATTTCGAGCAGGTGGCTGCGCACGTCTTCGAGTTCGGCATTGAACTGTTGGGAGATGTGATGGGTGAGGCTGTCTTTGTGGATCATGCTCGGTGTCCTTGAAACGTCCGGTTGATGCGAAATCGCAGCGGTAGCTCAGGCCTGACAACCCCTGGCCCTAGCCATAGCGACCAGTGATGTAATCTTCTGTCTGTTTTTTTGCCGGATTGGTGAACAACGTGTCCGTGTCACCGAATTCGACGAGTTTGCCCATGTACATGAAAGCGGTGTAGTCAGAGACCCGCGCCGCCTGTTGCATGTTGTGAGTGACGATCACAATGGTGTATTTGGATTTCAGTTCGTAGATCAGCTCTTCGACTTTCAAAGTCGAAATCGGGTCCAGCGCCGAGCAGGGCTCATCGAGCAGCAGCACTTCGGGCTCGACCGCGATGGTGCGGGCGATGACCAGGCGTTGCTGCTGGCCGCCGGACAGGCCCAGCGCCGACTCGTGCAGGCGGTCCTTGACCTCATCCCACAGCGCGGCCCCCTTCAAGGCCCACTCGACGGCCTCGTCGAGCATGCGCTTCTTGTTGATGCCCTGGATACGCAGCCCGTAGACCACGTTTTCATAGATGGTCTTGGGAAACGGGTTGGGCTTCTGGAACACCATGCCCACGCGCCGGCGCAGCTCGGCCACGTCCTCGCCCTTGCTGTAGATGTTGTGCCCGTACAGGTTGATCTCGCCCTGCACGCGGCAGTCGTCGACCAGGTCGTTCATGCGGTTGAAGGTGCGCAACAGGGTCGACTTGCCACACCCGGACGGCCCGATGAACGAGGTGACTTTCTGCCGCGGAATATCCAGGCCGATATCGAACAACGCCTGCTTGTCGCCATAGAACAGGTTCAGACCCGCCACCTCGAATGCCACCGGCTCGTTGGTCAGCGCCATTCCTTCCTGGCTGCGCCCCGAAGCGTTGATCGCGGCGCCACGGTTTCGGCTATGGTGTTGCATGCATGGCTCCTACAGGAACGATTCGTTGGGTCAGGCCGCACGCCGTATGGCGCAGCGACACGGGCCGATCAGTTATCCAGCGCCTTGTATTTCTCGCGCAGGTGGTTGCGTATGGCGACCGCCGACAGGTTGAGCAAGGCAATCACCAGCACCAGCAACAGCGCGGTGGCGTACACCAGCGGCCTTGCCGCCTCGACATTGGGGCTCTGGAAACCCACGTCATAAATATGAAAGCCCAAGTGCATGATCTTCTGGTCCAGATGCAGGTACGGGTAGTTGCCGTCCACCGGCAGGGCCGGTGCCATCTTGACCACGCCCACCAGCATCAGCGGCGCCACTTCGCCGGCCGCGCGGGCCACGGCCAGGATCAATCCGGTCATGATGGCCGGGCTGGCCATGGGCAGGACGATCCGCCACAGGGTTTCGGCCTTGGTGGCGCCCAGCGCCAGCGAGCCTTCGCGCAGGCTCAGCGGAATCCGCGCCAGGCCCTCTTCGGTCGAGACGATCACCACCGGCACGGCGAGCAGCGCCAGGGTCAGCGATGCCCAGAGCAGGCCCGGGGTGCCGAAGGTCGGTGCCGGCAATGCTTCAGGGAAAAACAGGCGGTCCAGCGAGCCGCCCAGCACATAGACGAAAAAGCCCAGGCCGAACACGCCATAGACAATGGCCGGCACCCCGGCGAGGTTATTCACCGCGATGCGGATCAGGCGCGTCACCAGGCCCTGGCGGGCATATTCACGCAGGTAGACCGCTGCCAGCACGCCGAACGGGGTGACGATCACGGCCATGATCATGGTCATCATCACGGTGCCGAAAATAGCCGGAAAGATTCCGCCCTCGGTGTTGGCTTCACGCGGCTCGTCGCTGAGGAACTCCCAGAGCTTCTGGCCATAGAAACCGGCCTTGGCCGCCACGCTCATGGCATTGGGCTGATAGGCATGTACCACCTTGCCCAGGTCGATCTCGACCTGGCGGCCTTCGGCATCGCGAGCCGTCAGGCTGTCGCGTGAAATGGCCTGGCGCAGCTCGGCCAGACGCGCCTCGGCCTCGCTGTAGCGTGCTTGCAGCCCGGCCCGCTCGGCAGCCATGTCAGCCTGGGCGATGGGATCGAGGCCGCCATTCGCTTCCAGATGGCGGGTTTGCAGGCGCAGGCGCTCGAAGCCGTGGTTGATGGCCACGATGTCTTTCTTTTCCAGGCGGTGCAGTTCGTGGCTCAAGCCCTGCACACGCTGCAGGCGGACACGCAGCTCCGGCCAGGCTGCCTCACCGTTGGCCAGCACCCGGCCACTTTCCTTGACGTTGACCAGATAACCATAGAAATTGCCCCACTCGCGGCGCTCCAGGGTCATCAGCTCGGCCGGCTTGTCGCGCAGGCTCAGCCAGTCACTGACCACCCAGGTGAAATCGTTGCGGGTCAGGTCACGGTTGCCGATCTTGAACAGCTCCCGGGTCATGAACTCCGTTCCCTCGGCCGCCACCGGCAACCCGGCACCCAGCACGCGGGCACGCGGCACCTGCTCGACCTCGACGCGCTCGCCGATCAATACCTGCGGCGCCTGGCCGGGCACGTTGTAGTGCGCGCGCACCAGATCCGCCGGCCAGAAATGCCCCAGCCCCCGTACGGCCAGCAACGTCAGCAGGCCAATGGTCAGGATCACGGCGATGGACACGGCACCGGCGCTCATCCATACGCCGGGCGCACCGCTGCTGATCCAGCGCTTGAGCGGGCTTTTGCGCGGGCCTTGGCGACCGCTGTCGAGAGAATGCTGTTTCACGTAAGTCCAGGTGTCCTCAAAGCGACGAGTATTTCTTGCGCAGGCGCTGGCGAATCAGCTCCGCAAGGGTGTTCATCACAAAGGTGAATATCAACAGCACCAGGGCGGCCAGGAACAGCACCCGATAATGGCTGCCGCCCACTTCCGACTCCGGCATTTCCACCGCGACGTTGGCCGCCAGGGTGCGCATGCCCTCGAACAGGTTCATGTTCATGATCGGCGTATTGCCGGTGGCCATCAGCACGATCATGGTTTCGCCCACGGCGCGCCCCATGCCGATCATCAGGGCCGAAAACAGGCCCGGGCTGGCGGTCAGCAGTACCACACGCGTCAAGGTCTGCCAGGGCGTGGCGCCCAGCGCCAGCGAGCCCAGGCTCAGGCTGCGCGGCACGCTGAAGATCGCGTCCTCGGCAATCGAGTAGATATTGGGGATGACCGCAAAGCCCATGGCCAGGCCGACCACCAGGGCATTGCGCTGATCATAGGAGATGCCCAGCTCATCGTTGAGCCAGGCGCTCATGTCGCCGCCGAACAGCCAGCCTTCCAGGTGCGGACTGACTGCCAGCGAGCCCCAGCCCACCAGCAGCACCACCGGAATCAGCAAGGCGCTTTCCCAGCCATCGGGCACCCGCAGGCGCACGGCGTCAGGCAGCCGGCTCCACAGGTAGCCCGCCAGCAGGATGCCGACCGGCGTCAGCAGCAACAGGCTGAAGATGCCGGGCAGGTGCGCTTCCAGGTACGGCGCCAGAAACAGCCCGGCGAAAAAGCCCAGGATCACCGTCGGCATCGCTTCCATCAGCTCGATCACCGGCTTGACCTTGCGGCGCATGCCCGGCGCCATGAAATAGGCGGTGTAGATGGCCGCGGCAATGGCCAGCGGCGCGGCCAGCAACATCGCGTAGAAGGCGGCCTTGAGCGTGCCGTAGGTCAGCGGCGCCAGGCTCAGCTTGGGTTCGTAGTCACTGTTGGCGGCGGTCGATTGCCAGACATGCCGGGGCTCGTCATAGCCTTCGTACCAGACCTTGTCCCACAGCGCGCTCCAGGAAATTTCCGGGTGCGGGTTGTCCAGGCTCAGCGCCTGCAGCGTGCCGGGGGTTTCGATCAGCAGGCGGTTGGCGCGGGGCGACAAGGTCAGCAGGCCGGCACTGTCGGCCACTTTCTCGACCAGCAAGGTGCGATGAGCGGTGCTGTGGAACACCCCCAGCCGACCGCTGCTGTCCAGGGCGATAAAGCCCTTGCGCCGCTGTTCGGCCCGGATCTGCACGATCGGGGCATTGTCGAGGTGAAAGTCGCGAATGCGCATGAAACGCGGCTCTTCGTCAGTGTCACGGGCCATGAACCACTGGCTGATCCCGCCACGCGAATCGCCGAACAGCAACGACACCCCGCCGGTCAGCTGGGTGCTGGCGGTGATTTCGGCGTTGGCGTTTTCCAGCAGCTTGTAGCGGCCGTTGAGGGTGCGGTCCAGCAGGCTGAAGACATCGGCCTGCGCCCGGCCGTTGATCACGTACAGCCATTGCTGGCGCGGGTCGATGTACAGCGCCTTGACCTCGGCCGACAGCTGCGGCAATTCGATGCGGCGCTGCTCGCGGGTGACCTCGCCGGTCAGCGGGTTCTCGCCGATTTCCAGCGCCTGGACATGCAACTGTGTACCGCTGGCGCCGGCCAGGCGCAGGTGAGTGCCGTTGACGCTGACCGTGACATGGTCGATGGCCTGGCCCTGCTCGCCCAGCACGAACGGTGCCTGACCATACGGCCAGGCGATGGCCGGGGTAATCAGCTTCTGGTTACCGGGGTACGTGACCTGATACGCATGGCGGAACACCATGACCTGGCCGTTGGACAGGCCCATGGCAATCAGCGGCGTGCCGGGCTGGTCCTTGCCGATGGCGGTGACGCTCACCCCGGGCGGCAGCGGCAGGTCGACCCGCTTGAGTTCAGTGCCGTTGGTGGCATCGAAGAAAATCGCCTGGCCCCGGGCAGAAACGCGCATGCCGACCTGGTTCTGCTCCTCGATGCTGATCATCAGCGGTTGTCCGGCCTCAGGCAGCCAGGCCGTTTGCAGGGGCGTGGCATCGTGCAGGCTGGCGCCCTTGAACAACGGCGCGACCACCCAGGCCAGGTAGAAGAAGATCAGGGTAATGGCGGCCAGCACGGCAAGGCCACCGACCGCGACGTACCAGCCGGTCAGACGATTGCCGAGCGCCCGCAGGCGGCGCTTGCGCTGCATCGCGGGAGTATTGAAGTCAATGCCTTCGGGGGCTGAACTACGATTCATCGGATCCTGTTCGACTGGTTCTTTGCGCCTGAACGCCACATGACGGAAAAATTGCAGAATTTTGACAACAACAAGGTGCAACCGCCTCTGAACCGCATTTCAACGAGCGCCGTTGACAGGCGCTTGCAGCCCCAGGTCCGCCAGCGCTTTTGCGACCACCGGCTCCGGCAGGGGAATGTAACCATCCTTGATCACCACTTCCTGGCCCTGGCGCGACAGTATCAGCTTCAGAAATTGCGCCTCCAGCGGTGCCAGCGGCGTATTGGGTGCCTTGTTGACATACACATACAGAAAACGTGACAGCGGGTAGCTGCCATTGAGAGTATTGGCCTCGTTGTCTTCGACGAAGTCACTGCCTGCCTCGCGGGCCAGGGCCAGCGTCTTGACGCTGGAGGTCTTGTAGCCGATCCCCGAATAACCGATGCCATTGAGCGAGCTGCTGATGGCGCTGACCACCGACGCCGAGCCCGGTTGCTCATTGACGTTGGCCTTGAAGTCGCCTTTGCACAGCGCCTCTTCCTTGAAGTAACCATAGGTGCCGGACACCGAGTTGCGTCCGAACAACTGGATCTGCTTGCCGGCCAGGCTGCCTGTGACACCCACGTCGCCCCAGGTCAGGGCCTGACGCTTGGCGCCGCACAGGCGGGTGGCCGAGAAAATCGCATCGAGCTGCTGCAAGGTCAGGCCCTGGATCGGGTTGTCCTTGTGCACGAATACGGCCAGGGCGTCGACTGCCACCGGCACCGCCGTCGGCTTGTAGCCGTGTTTCTGCTCGAAAGCCGCGACCTCACCATCTTTCATCCGGCGGCTCATCGGCCCCAGGCTCGCCGTGCCCTCGGTCAGTGCCGGAGGCGCGGTGGAAGAACCGGCGGCCTGGATCTGGATGTTCACGCCCGGGTATTCACGCTTGTAGGCCTCGGCCCACAAGGTCATCAGGTTGGCCAGGGTGTCGGAGCCGATGCTCGACAACGTGCCGGAGACACCGCCGACACGGGCATACGGCGCAATCGCAGGATCGACAGCCGCCACGGTCTGCGTGGCGCCCGCCAGGGTGGCCACGAACGACAAGGCCACTGTCCAATGCTTGAGTGTCATGCCCCGCGCTCCCGGCAAATGCCTACCCATGACGCCCTGCCTGCAGGACGGATGACTACTGTATGAACTGATTATGACAATAAGATGAAAAAGGGCTGTCACCTGACAAGGAGACAGCCCTTTCGCAAGCGTGCGTCGTATACCTGCAATCAGCGTTTCTTCGCCAACAGGAACACGCCAAGGCCGATGCCCAGCACACTCAGCGCCGCGACATACCACGAAGGCCCCATCGGGCTCTGCTTGACCAGCAGGGTCACGACCATCGGGGTCAGGCCGCCAAAGATCGCATAGGCCAGGTTGTAGGAGAACGACAGCCCCGAGAACCGCACCACGGCCGGGAAGGCCTTGACCATTACATAAGGCACCGCACCGATGGTGCCGACAAAGGCGCCGGTCACCGCATAGAGCGGGAACAGCCACTCGGGGTGGGCGCCGAGCATGTGGTAGAAGGTCCAGGAGCTGGCCAGCAGGCCGGTGCAGCCGACGATGAACACCCAGCCGGCGCCGAAGCGGTCAGCCAGGAGGCCGGCCACCACGCAACCGATGCTCAGGAACACAATGGCCAGGCTGTTGGCCTTGAGCGCCGTCGCCGCCGGAAAACCGAAGCCGGTCTGCAGGAAGGTCGGGGTCATCAGGATCACCACCACGATGCCGGCCGACAGCAGCCAGGTCAGCAGCATCGACAACACCACCGAACCGCGATGGTCACGCAACACCGTCTTGAGTGGCACTTCGGCGGCCAGCGCCTTGCGCTGCTGCAATTCGGCGAATACCGGCGTTTCGTGCAGCATCCGGCGCAGATAGACGCCCATCAGGCCGAACACCCCGCCCAACAGGAACGGAATCCGCCAGGCGTAGTCCGACACCTCGGTGGCGGAGTAAATACTGTTGATCAGCGTGGCCACCAGCGAGCCGAGCAGGATACCCGCCGTCAGGCCGGCGGTCAGGGTGCCACAGGCATAGCCTATGTAACGGGCCGGCACATGCTCGGAGACGAACACCCAGGCGCCCGGCACCTCGCCACCGATGGCTGCGCCCTGGATCACGCGCATCAGCAGCAGCAATACCGGCGCCCACAGGCCGATCTGCGCATAGGTCGGCAGCAAGCCCATGATCAGCGTCGGCACCGCCATCATGATGATGCTCAGGGTGAACATCTTCTTGCGCCCCAGCAGGTCACCGAAGTGGGCCATCACGATGCCGCCCAGGGGCCGGGCCAGGTAACCGGCGGCAAAGATGCCGAAGGTCTGCATCAGGCGCAGCCATTCAGGCATGTCGGCGGGGAAGAACAATTTGCCGACCACAGCGGCAAAGAACACGAAGATGATGAAGTCGTAGAATTCCAGGGCGCCACCCAGGGCCGACAGCGACAGGGTTTTGTAGTCGCTGCGGGTCAAAGGGCGCGAAGGCGGCGCGGAACTCGAAGTTACAGAGGACATGACAAGGCTTCTCTCGGGTACTTTCTATGAGGGGCGTGCGACGGCAACGCTGACTGCGATGCGGTGGCGCGCAGAAGCGAATGTCCGGGGCAATCGTGCGGGTGGGCATCAAAATTGCCTGTACGAGTAGTCTTGTTACCGGTACGGGTCAGGCAAGATAGCAAAATGTTGCAAAAAACTCATGGTAACGGGCGATGACTGTTACAAATGAGACCTGGACGGTCGTCGCACAGGGCCACGACCGATATACTCGCCACACCCTCGGGGTGTTGTGCCAAAGCGGTTCTATGGTCTGGCGGGGCTCTTTCCGGCAGGTTTGCACAGAGCAGTTTTGGCAGAAAATCCCTTCCGCCATTTATGAGAGTCATGGGTCAGAGGCACCCCAGGCATGATCGAGCTTGAACAAGAAGATCCAACCCCGCAGGGCGATCTGGCCTTGCAAATTACTGCATTGCCACGTGAAACCAACGGTTTCGGCGATATCTACGGTGGCTGGCTGGTGTCGCAGATGGACCTGGCGGGCACCGCCATGGCCAGCAAGATTGCCGGCGGCCGGGTGGCCACGGTCGCCATCGACCGCATGGCCTTCCTGGTGCCGGTGGCGGTGGGCGAACAGCTGACCTTCTATACCCGCACCCTGGAAGTTGGCCGCAGCTCGATCAAGATGCAGGTCGAGGTGTGGAGCGACGACCCGCTGACCAGCGAGTGGCGCAAGGTGACCGAGGCAGCCTTTGTGTTCGTGGCCATAGACCGCACCGGTCGGACCCGCTCGGTGCCCAGGCGCTGAGAGGACCACAAAGCCGGCCGTTGGCGCTAAACTCAATCGTTTTGGCACAGCCTGTAGTGGGTGCCTCTGAAAACACAGGCCGTTTTTAGAGGTGTCCTGTTGCCCCTGACCTTTGAGTGAGCCCTCCTTATGCCGACGCCCCAGGTTGAATCCGTTACCTTCGATGAGTTGAACTGCTGGCGCATCCGCCATGGCACTGCCGAACTGCTGGTCGCCCAGCAAGGCGCGCACATCCTCAGTTATCAGGTCGACGGCCAGGCGCCGCTGGTCTGGTTCAACGACAGCGCCATTTTCAAGCAAGGCACGCCCATCCGCGGCGGCGTGCCGGTGTGCTGGCCGTGGTTCGGCAACCTGGCCCGCAACCCTGACAGCGTCCAGGCCATGCGCCAGAGCAGCGAGCCGGCCAACGCCCACGGCGAAGCGCGCATCCTGGACTGGCAACTGCTGGGGATCGGCGAGGATGGCGACGCCCTGCTGATCGACTTCATCCTGCCCCAAGCCGAAGGCCAGTTGCCGGGCTGGCCGCACAACGTCGGCCTGAAACTCAGTATCCGCCTGGACCATGCCTTGAACATCAGCCTGGTCAGCTACAACGGCGGTCCCGATGAAGTCACCCTCAGCCAGGCGCTGCACACCTACTTCAAGGTCAGCGACGTGCGCCAGGTCAGCCTGCAAGGCGTCGACGGCCTGCGCTATATCGAGACCCTGGAAAACTGGGAAGAACGCCAGCAGGCGGGTGACCTGACCTTCGCTGCCGAGACCGACCGCATCTACCTCGACACCCCGAACGTGCTGGCCATCAATGACCCGGGCCTGAACCGTCGCATCCTGATCCAGACCCATGGTTCGAACTCGGCGGTGGTCTGGAACCCATGGGAAACCCGCGCCAGGGCCTTGCCCGACATGGCCGATGATGGCTGGCAGGGAATGTTGTGCGTCGAAACGGCCAATGTCATGAGCGACGTGGTGACCCTGGCACCGCAGGCCATGCACGTGTTGAGCGTCAGCCTGTGGAGTGAACCGCTTTAATCCGCAAGGCCGGCACACGTGCTGCGTCTGTCCCATCGCCATCGCCGGCAAGCCGCCTCCCACAGTCCGGTGCCAGGCACCAGACCTTGGGCGACATCAATCCTGTGGGAGGGGGCTCTGCCCCGGGCGGCGATCCGACGATGGGGCCAGTGCTGCCAGACCCACCTGTCGGAGCTGTACCGCAGCCCGGAATCACAGGTCCGATTCGACCACAACCCGGACCTTCGAGGCCTCCATCGCGTAGGCGGCATCGGCCAGATCGTTACTGATCTTCTCGACCTTGAGGGTGCCTACGACCCACAACGGCGTGTAGATGTCGTCCAGCTTCAGCCCCTTGGGGTAGCGCACCAGCACCAGTTGGTTGGGCGGCGGTGGCGGCACATGAATGCAGGCACCCGGGTAAGGCACCAGGAAAAACAGCGTGCTGTGGCCCTTGGCGTCGGTTTCCAGCGGCACCGGGTAGCCACCCAGGCGAATCGTCTTGCCGTTCATGGCCGCGACCGTCTTGGCCGAATACATCACCGCCGGCAGGCCCTTGCTCTGCTTGAGCCCGCCCTTGCTGTCAAAGGTGCCCAGCGTTTCCGGTGAGTTGTGCTCGATCTCTGGCATCGCTTCCAGGGCGCGCTGATCCGACGCCGGCATCAATTCCAGCCAGTCGGTTTCAGGAAGTTCGGCGAAAACCGGCGCAGACAACAACACCAGGGTCAGCAACAGGAGGCGGCGCATCGAAAAGCTCGGCAAGGCAAGGGAGAGCCGCGCATTCTAGTCCCCTGCACCTGCAAAGCAGAGGACCGGAATGCCAGGTTTCATGATTTCTTTTTAATCATGCCGTAGATCACCAGCAGGATGATCGCACCGACCAGTGCACCGAAGAAGCCGGCACCCTCGCCTGCCCGGTAGATGCCCAGCGCCTGACCGCCGTAGGTGGCCGCCAGCGAGCCGGCAATGCCCAGCACGATGGTCATGATCCAGCCCATGCTGTCATCGCCCGGCTTCAGAAAGCGCGCCAGCAGGCCCACGATCAAGCCGATAAAGATAGTCCCGATAATCCCCATAGCGTTTTCCCTCGTCTCAGTTGGCCATGCCAACACCAGATAACGGCATTGGCTTACCGCTATCTGAGGATGAGGGACGCGGATGGTTCCGGCCGATCCGGGACGCAATTACCGAGGGTCAACCTTTGACCAGCGCCTGCACCTGCCTGACCTGGCGATCAAGGGTGGCACGGTCAGCGCTGCGCACGGTAGCGTGACCGACCTTGCGGCCGGCCTTGAAGGCCTTGCCGTAGTGGTGCAGGTGGCAATCCTCTACCGCCAGCACTGCCTCGGCCGCCGGCACTTCACCGATGAAATTGATCATCGCGCTCTCGCCCACCTTCGCGGTGGAGCCCAGCGGCAGGCCGGCCACAGCACGCAGATGGTTCTCGAACTGGCTGCACTCGGCGCCTTCGGTGGTCCAGTGCCCGGAGTTATGGACCCGTGGCGCGATTTCGTTGGCCTTCAGGCCACCGTCGACCTCGAAGAACTCGAACGCCAGCACCCCGACATAGTCGAGCTGCTGGAGCACACGGCCCGCGTAGTCCTGGGCCAGCGCCTGCAACGGATGGTCGGTGCTGGCGATCGACAGGCGCAGGATGCCGCTGTCGTGGGTGTTGTGCACCAGCGGATAGAAGCAGGTCTGGCCATCACGGCCGCGCACGGCAATCAGCGACACTTCACCGCTGAACGGCACGAAGCCTTCCAGCAGGCAGGGCACGCTGCCCAGTTCAGCGAAGGTGCCGGTGACATCGGCCTGGCTGCGCAGGACCTTCTGGCCCTTGCCGTCATAGCCCAGGGTACGGGTCTTGAGCACCGCCGGCAGGCCGATGCGGGCCACGGCGGCGTCCAGGTCGGCCTGCGACTGGATGTCGGCGAACTCGGGGGTCGGAATCCCCAGGTCCTTGAACATGCTCTTTTCGAACCAGCGGTCACGCGCGATGCGCAGCGACTCGGCGCTCGGGTAGACCGGCACGAACTGCGACAGGAACGCCACGGTTTCGGCCGGCACGCTTTCGAACTCGAACGTCACCAGGTCGACTTCGTCGGCCAGCTGGCGCAGGTGATCCAGATCGCCGTAATCGGCCCGCAGGTGCTCGCCCAGAGCGGCCGCACAGGCATCCGGCGCAGGGTCCAGAAAGGCGAAGTTCATCCCCAGCGGAGTGCCCGCCAGGGCCAACATGCGACCCAACTGGCCGCCACCGATAACACCGATCTTCATGGAAAACACCTCAGGCGATGCGCGGGTCCGGATTGTCCAGGACGGTTTCTGTCTGCTCGGTACGGAACTGCTTGAGCGCGGCATGGAACTGCGGGTGCCTGCCGCCCAGGATGCTGGCCGACAGCAGCGCGGCGTTGATGGCGCCGGCCCGGCCGATGGCCAGGGTCGCGACCGGAATGCCGGCGGGCATCTGCACGATCGACAGCAGCGAGTCGACACCCGACAGCATCGACGACTGCACTGGCACACCCAGGACCGGCAGGTGCGTCTTGGCGGCGCACATGCCCGGCAGGTGAGCGGCGCCACCGGCCCCGGCGATGATCACTTCGATGCCACGGCCCTCGGCCTCTTCGGCGTACTGGAACAGCAAGTCGGGCGTGCGGTGCGCAGACACCACTTTGACTTCGTAGGGAATGCCGAGCTTTTCCAGCATATCGGCGGTGTGGCTAAGGGTGGACCAATCGGACTTGGAGCCCATGATCACGCCAACCAGTGCACTCATCGTCGTGCCTCTTCCATCGGGCGCCCGCAGGCGCGTCTAAAAACAACAAGCCACGCAGGAATCCCGGCGTGGCTTGTTGTACGAAAAATGACCGGTCGGGCCGGCCAAAGGCCGCGCAGTATACCTCAAAGTGCAGAAACAAAAGCACCTTGTACGACCATCTGTCCACAGCGCCACTCAAGGGCCGGAACAATCCTGCAAGGCGGATGGGCGGCGCTCATCAAACACAAAATAAATTATGGATGGCATTGGCTATTAAATTCCCCCGTAGGAGCGCGCTTGCCCGCGACCGAGTGCGCAGCGCTCGCAAAATTTGCGCAACGCCACAAATTTACGACTGCTACCCAGTCCGGGATCTATGAAACGCCACAAATTTACGACTGCTAACGCAGCCGGTCGCGGGCAAGCGCGCTCCTACAAAACGCTCTGCCATCGCCTACCAAAACTGACTGCGCGGCGCTCTGGCGGCACGGGGCCGCCCCCGGTGCGCAGCGCTCGCAAAATCTCGGAAACGCTGAAATTTTACGACTGCTGCGCACTCGGTCGCGGGCAAGCGCGCTCCTACAAAACGTTCTGCCATCGCCTACCGAAACTGACTGCGCGGCGCTCTGGCGGCACGGGGCCGCTCCCGATTAGGTGACACCCACGCGGACAAACGCCCGCAGTCACTGAAATGGAGTTCACAGACAATGCTGTACAGATACCACGCTCTTCTGTTGTGCCTGGCCTTATGCCTGGACGCCGCCGCTCAGGCCGTCCCTCGACCCACGTCGCTTGATCAGGTCGACGGCCCCGCCCCGCTGCGCCCGATCGTGCTGACCCTGTTTCTTCACGACCAGCTCACCCGTCAGGAAGTGAGCGACCTCAATGACGGCTACCTTGGCTGGTTCATCAAGGAGGTCACCGATATCACCGGACGACGGGTCAATGTGCTGTCCATTACCGGTCAGCCCGGTTACACCGACTTCGGTTATCGGCTCGGTGACGGCATACAGACGTTGCAGGCATGGAAGGAGCATGTACTCGATTATGTCGACCGCCATAACCTGCCCAGGCCCGGCCGGTATCACAAGTATGTATTGGTGACCCGCCACAGGCTGACGTCCGACATTCTGGGGATCTCGTTTTCCACCCAGGGTGTGGCCATTGCGTCATTGCGATCCTGGAGCACCATTGCCCATGAAGTGGGCCATACACTGGGGGCCCTTCATGAAAATGCGCAGACCCGCTACACACCGGGCCTCCCCTGCCAGACCCTCATGGCCCCGACCGAATCACTGATCCTGCCCAGTTGCTATGTCTTCAGCGACAGCAATCGCGAGGCTATAAAGGCTTACCTCGACAAGCCGTAGGCCGGCGGAAAAACCGGTCAGCCGCGCACCTCGCCAGGCGGGGCCGTGCCGCTTTCCAGCTTGCGCCACAGCAGGCGCACATTGGCCTTGCGCACCAGGGCGCAGCGGTACAGGCGGATTTCCAGCGGTACATGCCACTGCGCCCCGCCACACACCACCAGTTCGCCGCGCTCAAGCTCGGCGCGCATGCTCAGGCGCGGCACCCAGGCAATACCCAAGCCTTCCATGGCCATGCACTTGAGGCTTTCGGCCATGGCAGTCTCGTACACGGTGGTAAAGCGCAGGTTGCTCTGGCGCAGCAGCAGGTTCACCGAACGGCCCAGGAACGCGCCGGCGCTGTAGGCCAGCAGCGGCACGCTGTGGCCGTTGTCCAGGTCGTACAAGGGCTGGCCGTGTTCGTCGGCGGCGCAGACCGGCAGCATCTCGCTGTGCGCCAGATGCAGCGACGGAAAGATCTCGGCGTCCATCTGCAGCGCCGCATCGGGGTCATAGAAGGCCAGCATCAGGTCGCAGCCGCCTTCACGCAGCGCATGCACCGCCTCGCCCACATTGGTGGCCACCAGCCGGGTGGCGATGTTCAGCCCGTCGTTGCGCAATTGCGCGATCCAGCGCGGAAAGAACCCCAGCGCCAGGGAGTGGGCAGCGGCCACCTGGATCACCTCGCCCTGCCCGCCTTCCAGATGATGCAGGTGGCGCACCACCTCCCCCAGTTGCTCGACCACGGTCCGTGCCGTGACCAGGAATAACTGTCCGGCGGCGGTCAGTTCGATCGGCGTTCGCGAGCGGTTGACCAGCACCAGGCCCAGGGCCGCTTCAAGGCTGCGAATGCGCCGGCTGAAGGCCGGCTGGGTAACGAAACGACGTTCGGCCGCCTGGGAAAAACTGCGGGTCGCGGCCAGTGCGCTGAAGTCCTCCAGCCATTTGCTTTCCAGGTTCATTGCGTCCTCCCGGACATCGTTTGAGACACAATCATCGTCGAGTCACACGACATTATGCCGTTGTTGCATGGGGCAGTGTGTAACAGCATTAGTCAAGATTTGCCCAGAGGCCCACTATCGCGCTGTTCCGGCATCATTCATGCCTTTCCTGAGATGAGTTCTATCATGTCCTCGCCTGCATCATCGCGTATCGAAAAAGACCTGCTGGGTGTCCTCGAAGTACCGGCCAACGCCTACTACGGCATCCAGACCCTGCGAGCGGTGAACAACTTTCACCTCTCCGGCGTTCCTCTTTCGCATTATCCGAAACTGGTCGTGGCCCTGGCCATGGTCAAGCAGGCGGCCGCCGATGCCAACCATGAGCTCGGCCATCTCGACCAGGCCAAGCACGCGGCCATCAGCGAAGCCTGTGCCCGCCTGGTACGCGGCGATTTCCACGACCAGTTCGTGGTCGACATGATCCAGGGCGGCGCCGGCACCTCGACCAACATGAACGCCAACGAGGTCATCGCCAACATTGCCCTGGAAGCAATGGGCCATGAAAAAGGCGAGTACAAGTACCTGCACCCCAACAACGACGTGAACATGGCGCAGTCGACCAACGACGCCTACCCGACGGCCATCCGCCTGGGCCTGCTGCTCGGTCACGACGCCCTGCTGGCCAGCCTGGACAGCCTGATCAATGCCTTCAGCGCCAAGAGCGAAGAATTCAGCCACGTCCTGAAAATGGGCCGCACCCAGTTGCAGGACGCGGTGCCCATGACCCTGGGCCAGGAGTTCCACGCCTTCGCCACCACCCTGACCGAAGACCTCAACCGCCTGCGCAGCCTGGCGCCGGAGCTGCTGACCGAAGTCAACCTGGGCGGCACCGCGATCGGCACCGGCATCAACGCCGACCCGCGCTACCAGAACCTGGCCGTGCAGCGCCTGGCGACCATCAGCGGCCAGCCGCTGGTGCCGGCCGCCGACCTGATCGAAGCCACCTCCGACATGGGCGCCTTCGTGCTATTCTCCGGCATGCTCAAGCGTACCGCGGTGAAGCTGTCGAAGATCTGTAACGACCTGCGCCTGCTGTCGAGCGGCCCGCGTACCGGCATCAACGAAATCAACCTGCCACCGCGCCAGCCCGGCAGCTCGATCATGCCCGGCAAGGTCAACCCGGTGATCCCGGAGGCGGTCAACCAGGTGGCGTTCGCCATCATCGGCAACGACCTGGCGCTGACCATCGCGGCCGAAGGCGGCCAACTGCAACTGAACGTGATGGAGCCGTTGATCGCCTACAAGATCTTCGACTCGATCCGCCTGTTGCAACGCGCCATGGACATGCTGCGCGAACACTGCATCGTCGGCATCACCGCCAACGAGCAACGCTGCCGCGAGCTGGTCGAGCACTCGATCGGCCTGGTCACCGCGCTGAACCCTTACATCGGCTACGAGAACTCCACCCGTATCGCCCGCATCGCCCTGGAAACAGGCCGTGGCGTGCTGGAACTGGTGCGTGAAGAAGGCCTGCTCGACGACGACGTACTCGCCGACATCCTGCGCCCGGAAAACATGATCGCGCCGCGCCTGGCGCCGCTGAAAGCCTGATATGCAGGCTCGATACACATTGATCACCAGGCTGAGGGCCTAGACACCCCTCGACCTTTTGAGGGTCTGGAGCCGTGGCTTCAGGCCCTTTTTTTGAATATCGGATTCCGGATCTCAAGGAGGAAATCCAGGTTCGTTACACCGCTTTCGTACTGCCTTGACGAAAGCATTCGTCCGAATGCCGCAGATGAATATTCAGATACACAAGAAAGCGGCTACAGACGTTGACTATTTGCACCGGTATAGTGCGCCCCCTCAAAAAGTAGCGAGGAAATAATAAGATGCTGGAATTCATGAACCACGTGCTGGAAGTCACCAACGACTTCCTGTCCGGAAAAGTACTGATCGTACTCATTGTCGGCCTAGGCGGTTACTTCACCATCCGCTCACGCTTCGTGCAGTTCCGTCATTTCCTCCACATGTTCGCCGTGTTTCGCGACAGCCTGCGCAGCAGCTCGGGTCAGTTGAGCTCGTTCCAGGCGCTGATGCTCAGCCTGGCCGGTCGTGTCGGTGCGGGTAACATCGCCGGTGTCGGCCTGGCCGTGACCCTCGGCGGTCCTGGCGCGGTGTTCTGGATGTGGGTCACCGCTCTGGTGGGCATGTCCAGCAGCTTCATCGAGTGCTCCCTGGCGCAGTTGTACAAGCGCAAGGACTCCGAAGGCCAGTACCGTGGCGGCCCGTCGTATTACATCCAGTACGGCCTGGGCAAGCGCTGGCTGGGCAAGGTCATGGCCGTGCTGCTGCTGATCACCTTCGGCTTCGCCTTCAATGGCCTGCAATCGCACGCTGTCACCGACTCGCTCAATGGCGCCTTCGGCATCGACCACAAGATCACCGGCATCTGCCTGGCGATCCTGCTGGGCCTGGGTTTCATCGGCGGCATCAAGCGCATCGCGGCCATCTCCGACCTGCTGGTCCCGGTCAAGACCCTGATCTACATCGCCGTGACCGTCTACGTCATCGCCCTGCAGATCGAACACGTACCGGGCATGCTGATGACCATCGTCAAGAGCGCCTTCGGCCTTGACCCGGTATTCGGCGGCCTGATCGGCAGCGCCATCGTCATGGGCGTCAAGCGCGGCGTGTTCGCCAACGAAGCCGGTCTTGGCAGTGCGCCGAACGTGGCCGCCGTCGCTCAGGTCGAGCACCCGGTTGCACAAGGTGTGGTCCAGGCATTCAGCGTGTTCCTCGACACTTTCGTGATCTGCACCTGCACCGCCTTGCTGATCCTGCTGTCGGGCATCTACGACGTCGGCTACAGCGGCAACGGTATTGTCCTGGCGCAAAACTCGCTGGCCGCCGTGGTGGGTGACTGGGGCCGGATCTTCATCAGCGTGGCCCTGGCGCTGTTCGTGTTCACCTCGATCCTCTACAACTACTACCTGGGTGAAAACAGCCTGCGCTTCCTGTTCGGCGAGAAGGTCAAGGCCATCGTCGCCTACCGCGTGCTCGTCCTGGTGCTGATCCTGTGGGGTTCGATGGTCAACCTCAACACCGTGTTCGCCTTCGCCGACATCACCATGACCCTGCTGGCCTTCGTCAACCTGATCGCCCTGGCCATGCTGTTCAAGGTCGCCATGCGCGTGCTGCGTGACTACGATGACCAGCGCAAGGCCGGCATCAAGACCCCGGTGTTCGACTCCAGCAAATTCCCCGACCTGGACCTGGACCGCAATGCCTGGCCAGCCAACCCAGGGCTGAAACCCCAGGTCAAGACCGGCGAAGCCGTCGACCCTGTCCCCAGCGCCCGTTAACCCATAAGGAAAAGAACCATGACGCATGACATTCATCAACCCGCTCAGCGCGTGATGGTTCTTTACACCGGGGGCACGATCGGCATGCAGGCCAGCGCCAACGGCCTGGCACCGGCCTCGGGTTTCGAGGCACGCATGGCCGCGCAACTGGCCGATCGGCCTGAGACCGTCGTGCCGTCGTGGCGCTTTCGCGAGATGGCGCCACTGATCGACAGCGCCAACATGAGCCCGGCCTACTGGCTGCGCCTGCGTGCTGCGGTGATCGAGGCGGTGGATGAAGGCTGCGACGCGGTACTGGTGCTGCACGGCACCGATACCCTGGCCTACAGCGCGGCGGCGTTGAGCTTCCAATTGCTGGGCCTGGAAGCACCGGTGGTGTTCACCGGCTCCATGCTGCCGGCCGGCGTGGCCGACAGCGATGCCTGGGAAAACGTCAACGGCGCCTTGCAGGCCTTGGGCGGCGGTCTGTCGACAGGCGTACACCTGTATTTTCATGGCGAAACCCTCGACCCGACCCGTTGCGCCAAGATCCGCAGTTTCGGTCGCCATCCGTTTGCCGCCCTGCAACGCCTGCACGGCGGCCAGCCAGTGACGGACCTGCCTGACGCGCTGCACTACCGGCAGGTGAAGACCGAGGCCTCGATTGCGGTGCTGCCGCTGTTTCCAGGCCTGGGCATCGCCCAGCTGGATGGCCTGATCGACAGCGGTATCCGGGGCCTGGTGCTGGAATGCTTCGGCAGCGGCACCGGCCCCAGCGACAACCCGGACTTCCTCGCCAGCCTCAAGCGGGCGCAGGACAGCGGGATTGTCGTGGTGGCGATCACCCAATGCCATCAAGGTGGTGTCGAGCTGGACATCTACGAAGCCGGCAGCCGCCTGCGTGGCGCCGGCGTCCTGTCCGGTGGCGGCATGACCCGTGAAGCCGTCCTGGGCAAGTTGCAGGCCCTGCTGGGCAGCGGCTTGCCGGTGGACGACGTCCGCCGCCTGATCGAACTCGACCTGTGCGGCGAACTGCGCTGACCGGACGCCAGTACAGGCGGTACACAGGCGGCGCCTGCAGCTCACCTATCGCCGGCAAGCCGCCTCCCACAAAATCGAGTGCCTGACATGCAATCCGGTGTGACACCCGACCTGTGGGAGGCTGCTTGCAGGCGATGAGGCCAGCAAGGGCGGTACACAGGCAGGCACCTGCAGGTCAATCCTCGCCCGCCGCATCGCCAAACCGCCTCCCACAAATCCAGTGCCTGACATGCATCCGGTGCGGGCTTTGATCCCTCAAAAGCCGTGCAAGTGACTCTTCAACTGATCGTGCAGCAGGAACGCCAGCAGCACGCCCAGCAGCATGGCGCCTATATCCAGCGCCCGCGACTTGCCCCATAGCGGGGTGCGTTCGCGCAGGTTGAAATACCAGGGGCCGGTGCACGACACCAGGCCCATGCCCAGCAGCAGTACGGCACCGACAAAGCCCAGCGGGCTTGCGTCCAGCGCGCGCTCGCCATTGAGCGGCGGCACGATCATCCAGTACAGCCAGCCCAGTGCCGCTGCCACCAGCGCCAGGCCGATCGGCCACAGCGGGAAGCCCGGCACCAGCGCATCGACCAGACGCGGCCAGCCGGCCATCCTGGCCAGCATCAGCGGTGTATGGCCGTTGCGGTTCGGCTTCTTGTAGTCCGCGCCCTGCTTGGTCAGCGCACGGACAAATTCGAAATTGCCGGCCAGCACTTCACGGTGCAGCAGCGTCCAGCCCTCTTCGTCCTCATCGGTAACAAGCCCTGGGTTGTCACGCAGGTCCTGCCTGATCGCGTCCAGCGTAGCAACGCACATCGGGTGCTCGCTGTGTTCCAGCTTCGTCAGGGCCTCGCGGTCTTGCGGCGTATCCAGAGTGCGGCTGAAAAACACCGGCGGGTCCTGCCTCACCAGCTCAATGCGCCCGACCTCGCCAAAATCCAGCCCCCAGGCCTGGTCATGCTCGGCGCGCTCGGCCGGCCCCATCTCGCTGCGCAAGCCATCGATGGTGAAGCCGCCGTAGACCCGTCCGCAGCTGACGTACAGCCAGTCGCTCAGGTCGGCAAACGGCACCGAGACACGGTCGCCGGCCTGCAGCGAGGCGACCCAGCGCGGTTCGTTGATGAGCACGCCCGTCAGTTGCTCGCCGTCGAAGTCCAGATCGCTCATCCACATGTTTTCCGCCGACGGGATGGACGGGTCGTTGGCATCGAGCGCAAAGGCCACCTTGACCGCCGCCAGGTCCACCCCGGTGACAATCCGGCGCCGCTCCCACGACAATTCGCGCCAGAGGAACTTGAACGTCGCCTGGGCGCTGACCACCGCCGCCGCCGTGGCGTCACTGTTCTCTTGCGTGTAAATGGGCTGGTCAGTCATACGATGGGGCTCCTTGCCCTGTGGTCATGAATCGTCAACGGCTCAGGCCGGCAGCGGCGCCGAGGGCACGTACGGCGTGGGCTCGGCCTGCAACAGGGCATCGAGGGTATTGAGCAACAGGTCATGGCTCATGATCGCCGTGGCCACGGCCGACAGCACCGGCTTGCCGGCTTCATCCTTGATCACGACCTTCTCGGTCCAGGCATTGAGGTCGACACTGCGCAGCTGCGCAACCGGCACCTGGCGACCCTGGAACTCCAGATGGTTGCGGGTCAGGCGTAGCGGCTGGGTGGTGACGCTGAGGAAGTTGCCCACGATGCGCTTGAACCACAGCTGGCCGGTACCCATGCAGTTGAAGGTCACTGCAGATCCTGCCTGCAAGGCATTGAGCAGCACTGGCAAGCGTTCACGCACATACAGCTCGCGCACCTGCAGCTGGAAGTCTTCAAAGCCCTTGAGCGAAGCCGTGACCCGGCGAAACGGTTCGCTGGCATTGCGGCGCCAGGCCACGTTGGTGACCAGGCCGCTGGTCGCGGTCTGGCCCGAGCCGAACAGGTAGAGGTCTTCGATCTCGACATACGGCACGTAGTCTTTCTGCGCGCCGATGACCTGTGCAATGCCGTGCTCATACACTTCATAGGTCGGCCGGCGCAGCTTGCGCTGCGACAGATAGATGCCGAACATGCACGCCGCCACGAACGCCAGGAAGGCGGCGGTGCAGTAGATCATCATGCTCTGGCTGGAAAACTGCATCGTCATGCCGCGACGGCCACTGGACTCGACGATGACCGGGCCGGTGTCGGCCACCGGCAGGATGGTTTGCAGATACAAGACGAAAGCGGCCAGGCCCAGCATGAAAAGGCTGAAGCCCAGGGTAAAGATCAGAAACGCTTTGCCGTGTCTGTAAGTGGCGATCAACTGGCCCGCAGGCTGCGAGGACGACTGCATGATGGTTTTGCTTCCTTGTAAAAACACGTGAAATGCGCGCCTGCCTGGCAATGTTCGGCATCCGGCGCAGCGCGGCGCGAACCCCATGACGTCGTTGATGGCCAATACATGGCCCGCAACGACGGGGCTCCTATTGAGCACAGAACCACCGCTTGGTTCAGCCTCGAAGGCTCTGGGCCACAGGATTGTGACCCGGGTCTCATCGACGGCCTCAGCTGACCCGGCTCTGGCTCTCGACACCGCGCTGCATGGTGCCCAGGTTGTGCTCGATGTTCTCGCACAGGGCCTTCATCTGGATTTCATGTTCGCTGGCCTTGAACGGGCTTTGCAGGTCGGTGCCGATCTTTTCGATGGCCAGCAGCATGAAACCGACCACGGTCGACGCCAGCGGCGTGAACCATTCCAGGGTTTCGACCAGGCCGATCGGTACGATCAGGCAGAACAGGGTGATGAACAACCGTGGAAAGGCCACATAGGGATACGGCAGCGGCGTATTGGCAATGCGCTCCATGCCGCCCTGGCAGTTGGAGATGTCGACCAGGGTCGACTCGATGCGCGCCAGGCGGATGCTGTCCAGGCGCCCGGCCTGGTATTCGCGAGCGATCAGCATTGCCGAGACGCTGAGCAAATCGTTAGGGAAGTTATTGGTTTCATGACGGCGCTCGAACTCTTCAAGCGAGATCAGCCGCTCGACCTCCTCGCCACAGATACCGCCCTTCAAATGCGCCGACAGGCACTTCACATACGCCACATGACGGCGCAGCAGCACGGCCTTGACCGGATTGGGATGCTCTGGATCTTCGTCCTCGATCAGGGTCAGGACCTGGCGGGCGAAGCTGCGCGAGCTGTTGACCAGCGCGCCCCACAGGGTCCGGGCTTCCCACCAGCGGTTATAGGCGCTGGAGTTGCGAAAGCTGGTCAGCACCACCAGCGCCGAACCCAGCAGGGTCAGCGGCATAGCCGGGAAGGAGTATTTGTAATCGAGGAACAGCATGAAATCGACCGTGACGATCACGTCCCAGATCAATAGCCAGAACAGCGACCAGCCCACATAGCCAAACGTCTGGCCGATAAACCTGAATTTCTTGATGATCAAGCTCTGCAAAAGCCACCCCGTCGATTCGCCAAGTGAACGGGGCATCAGTCAAAGCCCCTCACAATTGCAAGAGACTTTGAATGCAAAAAGGGCAGATGGTTCGTTTCAGCAGCCGCTAAGTGTCGGTTTCATGCGCTCACCCGGAAAAAACACCGGCCGCAGGGCAACGCCGATGCAGTTGCCCATGTAGGCCGCGACCACCCACAGCCAGCCATGCAGGCTGCCCGAGGCGATACCGCTGAAGTAAGCGCCGATGTTGCAGCCATAGGCCAGGCGCGAGCCATAACCGAGTAACAGGCCACCGATGATGGCGGCCACCAGCGAACGCCTCGGGATGTCCAGGTTCGGCGCAAAGCGCCCGGCCAGCCCTGCCGCCAGCAGCGCACCGATCATGATGCCGATGTCCATCACCGTGGTAATGTCTTGCCACACCGGCGCGGCCAGTGCCTTGGCATTGCCGGCACTCTGCCAGAACGGCCAGCTGGCCACGTCCACCCCTGCCGCGGTGGCAATCTTCGCGCCCCACAAGGCAAACGCCGAGGTGATGCCCCAGGGACGACCCGCCAGCGCCAGGGTCGCGTAGTTCAACAGCGCCAGGGCCACCGCGCCCCAGACCAGCAACCAGGGGCCGCGCACGAAGCGCTGCCAGCCGCGCAGTTCGCTTTGCACCGGGCCTTCGAGCTGGCCATGACGGCGCTTCTCCAGGTGCACCGACAGCCAGGCAATCAGCGCAAACACGGTCAGGTTGAGCAACAGGGCCGGCAACCAGCCCAGGCTCTTGACCATCGAGATGGCCGGCAGGGACGGCAGGGCGAACCACCAGTGCACATGATGGGTGGCGATCAGCGAACCCAGGATGAAGAACACCAGGGTCACCAGCATGCGCGCATTGCCGCCACCGGCTGTGAAGAGCGTGCCTGACGCACACCCGCCACCCAGTTGCATGCCGATGCCGAAAATGAACGCGCCGACGATTACCGACACCCCGGCCGGCGCCACCAGGCCGTTGACCGGCTGGCCAAACAGGGTGCCGGCGGCCAGGGTCGGGAAGAACAGCACCACGGCCACCGCCAGCATGACCATCTGCGCCCGCAGCCCGGCGCCACGGCGCTCAAGGATGAACACCCGCCAGGCGGAGGTGAAACCGAACGCCGCATGGTAAAGCGTGACGCCCAGCGCCGCGCCGACCAGCAGCAACATCACCTGGCGCATGCCTACGCTGAGCAGCAGAAACTGCGTGCCCAGCAGCAACAGAAACAAGGCGGCCAACGGCGCGCCAAGCCGGCGCCCGGGCGTGGCCGAAAGCGAATTACTCATGGATTTTTCCAAGCCTGCCAAAAAAGAGCGCCGAGTATAAATAGCCCGCCGGCGTTCAGCCCACAATTAACGCACTTGTCACACTGGCCGGGGGTAGGAGCGCGCTTGGCCTGGGCCGCACTCGGACGACCGAGTGCGCAGCGCTCGCAAAATTTGCGCAACGCCACAAATTTACGACTGCTACCCAGTCCGGGATCTATGAAACGCCACAAATTTACGACTGCTAACGCAGCCGGTCGCGGGCAAGCGCGCTCCTACTGCGCTCCGGTGTGTTGTGTAGCTGGCGTTTGCCACGCTTTGCGCAGCCGCGCCAGGGCGTCGGCTATCGCCGGTTCCGGCACGGCGGCAAAGCCCAGTACCAGGCCGGCACGTTCATCGGCCGGCGTGGTCGAGTCCGGCAGCCAGTAATCGCTCAAGGGATTGATCTCCACCCCCACCGCCTCGGCCTGGGCGACCAGTTGCTGCTCGCGGGCCCGGCTGTCGACCTTGACCGCCACATGCAGGCCCGCCACCACCCGCGGCATGGGTTCGCAGCCGGGCACCTCCTGCGGCCAGCCCGCCAGCAAGGCATTGCGCCGGCTCAGGGCGGCGCGTCGCATGCGCCGGATATGCCGCTGGAAGTGCCCCAGGGCGATAAATTGCGCCATGACCGTCTGGGTTACCGCCTCGGAGTGGCGCATGTCCAGCGCCCGCCGCTGGCCGAAGGCCTCGACCAGCGGCGGCGGCAGCACCAGGTAGCCCAGGCGCAGGGCCGGAAAGGCAATCTTGCCGAAGGTGCCCACATACAAGACCCGCCCCTGGCCATCGAGGGCCGCCAGCGGGGCCAGGGGCGCGCCGCTGTAACGGTACTCGCCGTCATAGTCGTCCTCGACGATCCAGCCACCGGTGCGGTGCGCCCAGGCCAGCAATTCAAGGCGCCGTGCCAGACTCATCACCACCCCGGTCGGGTACTGGTGCGAGGGCGTGACATAGGCCAGCGAGCAGTCGCTAGCCTGCAGTTGCGCACAACACATGCCTTCACTGTCCACCGGCATGCCGTGCAATCGCGCCCCGGCAATCGCAAAGGCATTGGCTGCAGCGCGATATCCCGGGTTTTCCACTGCCACGGTCATGCCAGGGTCGAGTAGCAATTGTGCACAAAGGCTGATGGCCTGCTGGGCGCCACTGGTGATCACAATTTGTTCAACGGTACACGGCAGGCCGCGTGAAGAGCGCAGGTACAGGGCAATCAGTTCACGCAGGCGCCGGTCTCCGGCCGGTTCACCATACCCAAGCTGCTGCAAGTCGGGTTTACGCCAGAAAGCCCCGTACAACTTGCCCCAGATGGCAAAGGGAAACAGATCGAATGCCGGTACACCGACGCGAAACGCACGCGGTTCGCCGCTTTTCGGCGCGGGCAGACTGTGGGTCTGCAACAGCGCCAGCGCCGCGCTGTGGATAACTTTTTCGACTGGAAGTGGGGAAATTTCTGACGAGTTTGTGGATAAACCTGTCGATAACCCTGTGCGTAACCCTGTGGACAACTGAGTGGATAACTGTTTAGTGCCACGCTTGCCCAAGGTGGACGGGTCAGGCAGACGAGCGACGTAGGTGCCATCGCCCACGCGCCCTTCGGTAAAGCCTTCGGCGTACAACTGGTCATAAGCGCGCATCACGCTGTTGCGGGAAATGCCAAGCGCTGCTGCCAGGTCGCGACTGGCCGGCAGACGGGTGCCGCTGATCAGGCGTCCTTCAAGGATGCGCTGACGCAGCAGTTGATAGAGCTGGCGACTCAATCCCTGACGGCGGTCGAGTTGCAGGCCGGTCGGGTCGAAGGGGAATACCGAAGGCTGGCTGGTCACTGCAATTGGCCCTGTCAAATGATGCGTTAATGGCTCTTACCAAGAACCAATAGCCTGCCTAGGATTTACCTGCCCGCCAAGGAGAATCCACATGTACATCCCAGCCGCGTTCAAAGACGACGACCTGCACAGCCAATGGCAGCAGATCGACCAGTGTCGCCTGGCCTTACTGGTGACCGATGGCGAGTCCGGCCTGCAAGCCACCCACTTGCCCTTGCTGCTGCGCCGCGACCAAGGCCCGCATGGCACCCTTTATGGCCACCTGGCCAAGGCCAATCCCCAAGGCCGCGAACTGACCGGTGAGCGTGAAGTGATGCTGGTGTTTGCAGGCCATGATGCCTACGTCAGCCCGTCGCTCTACCCCAGCAAGGCCGAACACGGCAAAGCGGTGCCCACCTGGAATTACCTGGCCGTCCACGTGTGGGGCCGACCGCAACTGATGACAGAGCGGGCCGACTTGCGCCAACTGGTGGGCGCACTGAGCGAACGCCACGAGGCCGGCCGCGCCGCGCCGTGGTCCATCGACGATGCGCCGGCCGACTACATCGACAAGATGCTGGGCGCCATCACCGGTTTCGCCCTGCCCATCGAGCGCCTGCTGGGCAAGCGCAAGCTCAGCCAGAACCGCAGCGCCGCCGACATCCAGGGCGTGCGCGACGGCCTGGCGGCCAGTCAGGACCCGCACGACCAACACATTGCCCGCTTGATGAGTTAAGGACGCCCCAATGACCGATCTACAGATTCGCCCCGTCAGCCCCCAGGACCACGCGGCCTGGCTGGCGCTGTGGCAGGCCTACCTGCGCTTCTACCAGACCGAACTGAGCGACGAGGTCAGCGCCTCGACCTGGCAACGCCTGCTCGATGAACAGGAACCGACCCACGCCGCCCTGGCCTGGCAAGGTGCTCAGGCCGTGGGCCTGGTCAATTTCATCTTTCACCGCTCCAACTGGAGCATCGAAGACGCCTGTTATTTGCAGGACCTGTTCGTCGACCCGCACCAACGCGGCACCGGCGTCGGTCGACACTTGATCGAATACGTCTATGCCCGTGCCCAGGAACAAGGCAGCCGCAAGGTGCACTGGCTGACCCACGAAACTAATGCCACGGCGATCCGGTTGTACGAACGGATTGCAGAACGTGCCGGTTTCATTCAATTTCGCAAAACGCTCTGACTTCAGGATCGCCGTCATGTCCGATGCCCCGCTGAACTGGCAACCCGCCACCCTGCCGACCGTCCAGCCCCTGGAAGGCCGCTTCATTCGCCTGGAAAAACTCGACCCGGCACGCCACGGCGATGACCTGTGGAACGCGCTGGAAGGCCCGGGCTCTGACCGCGCGCTCTGGAACTATCTGCCTTATGGCCCCTTCCAGGCCCGCAGCGACTTCGACGCCTGGCTGCAACGCCATGCGCAGGACAGCGACCCGTGGTTCTACAGTGTGGTCGACCAGGCCACCGGCAAGGTCGAAGGCGTGATCAGCCTGATGTCGATCGTGGCCGCCCATGGCCGCATCGAGATCGGCCATGTCACCTTTGGCGCCGCCATGCAGCGCACGCCCAAGAGCACCGAGGCCATTTACCTGCTGGCGCGCGAAGCCTTCGCCCTGGGCAACCGCCGCCTGGAATGGAAATGCAACGCCAACAACGCCCGCTCCCTGAGGGCCGCCGAGCGCCTGGGGTTCAGCTTCGAAGGGATTTTCCGCCAGCACATGGTGGTCAAGGGCGTTAACCGCGACACAGCCTGGTTCTCGATCCTCGACCGTGAATGGCCGGCCGTGCAACAGGCCTTCGAGCATTGGCTGTCGCTGGACAACTTTGCCGACGGACGCCAGCTGAAAACGCTGGAAGCCCTGCGCGCCGACGCCTGACCGTCGACTCAAGCGTCAGCTGATCTGCCGCTGACGCCTGACCACCCCCATCTGCAAGCCAAAGGGCCGGAACACCGCATTCAGGGACTTGAGTGTCGGGTTACCCTCGCCCTGCTCGATCTGGATCAGGGTGCGCACCGAAATCCGGCACAACTGCGCATAGTCACTCTGGAGCATGCCCGCGCCTTCCACGCGCAGGCGCTTCACCGCCTGGCCCAGTTGCAGGCTGCCATCGGCAATGCCTTGCCGGACGCTTTCGATCAGCAATATACGGGCATCGATGGACAGGGTCATGACAGGTCCCAGTGGCGTAGACGTTGGTCCAGGCCGCCCAAGGCAATGGCCGGATGGTTGAAGACGGCAGGCGGCAAGCCATCGTCACGCAGACTATCCGGCAACGCCCGCAAGACCTCTGCATCCTGACGCAAGCGCTCGAAGGCTCGTTCCGGATCGAGAATGCCACTGAGCGCCTGGCAGGCCGCACGCCAGTCAACATCACCGGCACGTTCGATGGGCCTGGGCCACTTGGTCGTACGGGTCACGCCTTCGGCGTCCATGACCATGGGCGCCAGGTCATAGATCGGGGCCAGCCGCCAGGCATTGTCCTGCCGAATGATCGCAGTGTTGCGGCCATGATTGTCCGAATTGCCCAGAATCTTGTTGATCAGGTCACGGCGCAGGTAATCGGCCACCAGTTCAGGCACCTCGACCTGTTGCCCGGCCTGCGCCCACAGGGCGACCAGACGCTCGATGACCTGCACATGGTCCATCGGGCTGCCCGGCACGGTCACCCCGGCCAGCGAATACATCGACTCGACTGCCAGGCGCTCGACACCTTGCGCCGTGACACGCCGATCAAAACGCCTCATCCACAGGCTCGGCTTGCCGGCCTGCTCCAGTGCCATGTCGGCCGTGGCTACGGTCTCGATGCCCAGTGCCTGTAACGCGCGGTAGTACAGGAACTCAGCATGCAAAATGACCTGATCATTGTTCAGGGCCTGATTGCGCGCGAACTTGATAAACCAGTGCGCTTGCGCCTGCTCATCGGCCAGCACGGCATCGGGATACAACCGTCCGTTCACGTCTTGGGTCATCAGCAATTTTGGCGCCTCACCCCCGGCCCCGGTCGCCCCGCCAATTGCCGCCCCCTGCTCATGGGCATATTCAAGAAAGCGCTGATCGCGGCTGATCACATCCTGGCGGGTAAACCCCAAGGGGTCATCCTCTTGCAACGCCTCGACCGACTCCTTGATACGCAGATGCCCGATGGGCGCTGGCGTGCTGCGCCCCAGCAGGTACAGGTCGTCGCTCATGCCCTCCGGTTTCTGCAGACCGAAGAACTTCATCAGGAAGCGCTTGGCCGCACCGGCCGGCGCGATGTCATGCAGGAATGCCGGCGCATGGCTGAACAACAGCGGCTCGAAATCCAACGGCAAACGCGCGCTGACCGCCTTGGCAAAGGGCGTTTCGAACGCTTGCGGATGAGCATGCACGTAGGCGGACTTATAGGCGATACGGCACGGACTGCCAAAGCCCTTGGCAGGGTCACTGAAGGACAGGCTCATGGCGTCCTGCCAGGCACCGTCGGTAAACAGCTGAAGCGTAAGGTTATACATGCCTGATCTGCACTTTAATGCACCTGACCGCCGATTGAGCCGAGACTTTCTGCACTATAGTGCATTTTTTAGGGTTTGGACCGCCCATAGAGTGCATTTTAATGCAGACCGGTTTTTTCACGCCCATAAAAAAAGGGGAGCTACTACGCTCCCCCAATGAGGTTAACCGTTGAATCTGTAAGGCGCTGTCAGCCTTCGATCTCGATCAGGATCTCGCCCGGGTTGACCCGGTCGCCCTTGGCCACATGGATGGCAGCGATCTTGCCGGCAATCGACGCCTGGACTTCGGTTTCCATCTTCATTGCTTCGGTGATCAATACCGCCTGGCCGACCCTGACTGTGTCGCCTTCCTTGACCAGCACATCGACGATATTGCCCGGCATGGTGGTGCTGACATGGCCCGGCGCGCTGGCCTGGCCACGCTTGCTGCCACCACCGCCGACGAATTCGTTGAGCGGCTCGAACACCACCTCTTCAGGCATGCCGTCGATGGACAGGTAGAAGTGACGCTTGCCTTCAGCCTTGACGCCGACACCGGTGATGTCGACACGGTAGGTCTCGCCGTGTACGTCGATGACGAACTCGGTCGGTACGCCTTCACCACCGGCACGGGCCACGCTGCCGGCTTCAGGGATGGGCAGCAGCGCTTCGGGCACCAAGGTGCCAGCGGCACGTTCTTCAAGGAATTTGCGGCCAATGTCCGGGAACATGGCGTAAGTCAGCACGTCCTCTTCGGACCTGGCCAGCCCGTCGATGTCGGCGCGCAGCTTGGTCATTTCCGGCTTGAGCAGGTCGGCAGGACGCACGTCGATCAGCTCTTCGTTGCCGATCGCCTGGCGGCGCAGTTTCTCGTCAACGGCACCCGGCGCCTTGCCGTAGCCGCCTTGCAGGTACAGCTTCACCTCGTTGGTGATGGTCTTGTAGCGCTCGCCGGCCAGCACGTTGAAGAACGCCTGGGTGCCGACGATCTGCGAAGTCGGGGTCACCAGCGGCGGGTAGCCCAGGTCCTTGCGCACCCGCGGAATCTCGGCCAGCACTTCGCTCATGCGGCTCAGGGCGCCCTGCTCCTTGAGCTGGTTGGCCAGGTTGGAAATCATCCCGCCCGGCACCTGGTTGACCTGCACACGGGTATCGACGGCGGTGAATTCGCTTTCGAACTGGTGGTACTTCTTGCGCACCGCATAGAAGTACAGGCCGATTTCCTGCAGCAGCTCAAGGTCCAGGCCGGTGTCGAATTCGCTGCCCTTGAGCGCGGCGACCATCGACTCGGTGCCCGGGTGGCTGGTGCCCCAGGCGAAGCTGGAAATCGCGGTATCGATGTGTTCGGCGCCGTTCTCGACCGCCTTGAGCTGGCACATGGCAGCCAGGCCGGCGGTGTCATGGGAATGGATGAAGATCGGCAGCGACTGCTCGGCCTTCAGCGCCTTGACCAGCTCACCGGTGGCGTACGGCGTCAGCAGGCCGGCCATGTCCTTGATCGCCACCGAATCGCAGCCCATCGCCTCCATCTGCCTGGCCTGGGCCACGAAGGCTTCGATGGTGTGCACGGGGCTGGTGGTGTAGGCAATAGTGCCCTGGGCATGCTTGCCCGACGCCTTGACCGCTTCGATGGCCACGCGCAGGTTACGCACGTCGTTCATGGCATCGAAAATGCGGAACACGTCGATACCGTTGACTGCCGCCTTGGCGACGAACGCCCGCACCACGTCATCGCTGTAATGGCGGTAGCCCAGCAGGTTCTGGCCACGCAGCAGCATTTGCAGGCGGGTGTTGGGCAATGCGGCACGCAGCTGGCGCAGGCGCTCCCATGGGTCTTCCTTGAGAAAGCGCACGCAGGCGTCGAAGGTGGCGCCGCCCCAGACTTCCAGCGACCAGTAGCCGACCTTGTCGAGCTTGTCGCAGATCGGCAGCATGTCTTCGGTGCGCATGCGGGTGGCCAGCAGCGACTGGTGGGCGTCACGCAGGATGGTGTCGGTTACAAAGATCTTCTTGGACATTATCGGGTTCCTCACAGGCCTGCGTGGGCGGCGATGGCGGCGGCGATGGCCAGGGCCAGCTCTTCGGGTTTGCGCTTGATCGAGTAGTTGGTCAGTTCCGGGTGCGCTTCGACGAAGCTGGTGTTGAACTGGCCGGTGCGGAACTCGGGGTTGCGCAGGATTTCCTGGTAGTAGGCGGCGGTGGTCTTCACGCCTTGCAGGCGCATGTCATCCAGCGCGCGCAGGCCGCGGTCCATGGCCTCTTCCCAGGTCAGCGCCCAGACGATCAGCTTCAGGCACATCGAGTCGTAATACGGCGGAATGGTGTAGCCGGTGTAGATCGCCGTGTCGGTGCGCACACCGGGCCCGCCGGGTGCGTAGTAACGGGTGATCTTGCCGAAGCTGGGCAGAAAGCCGTTTTTCGGGTCTTCGGCGTTGATCCGGAACTGCAGCGCAAAGCCGCGATGAATGATGTCTTCCTGCTTGATCGACAGCGCCAGGCCCGAAGCGATGCGGATCTGCTCGCGGACGATATCGATGCCGGTGATTTCCTCGGTGATGGTGTGCTCCACCTGCACCCGGGTGTTCATCTCCATGAAGTACACCTCGCCCTCGGCGAGCAGGAACTCCACGGTGCCGGCATTCTCGTAGCCCACCGCCTTGGCGGCGCGCACTGACAGGTCGCCGATGTAGGCGCGCTGCTCGGGGGTCAGTTGCGGGCTGGGGGCGATTTCGATCAGCTTCTGGTTGCGGCGCTGGATCGAGCAGTCGCGCTCGAACAGGTGCACAACGTTGCCGAAGCTGTCACCGAGGATCTGCGCCTCGATGTGCTTGGGATTGACGATGCATTTTTCCAGGAACACTTCCGCCGAGCCAAACGCCTTGGTCGCCTCGGAAATCACCCGCGGGAAGGCCTGTTCGAGCTCTTCGCGGCTGTTGCAGCGCCGGATACCGCGCCCGCCGCCACCGGAGGTGGCCTTGAGCATCACCGGATAACCGATGCGATCCCCTTCGACCAGCGCCTCGGCGATGTCGGCGACGTTGCCTTCGGTGCCCGGCGTCACCGGTACGCCGGCCTTGATCATGCTGCGCCGCGCTTCGGTCTTGTCGCCCATGCGGCGGATCACTTCCGCCGACGGACCGATGAACTTGATTCCGCGCTCGGCGCAGATCTCGGCCAGCTCGGCGTTCTCCGAAAGAAAGCCGTAGCCGGGGTGCAGGGCGTCGCAGCCGGTTTCCACCGCCAGGTTGACCAGCTTGCGCGGGTTCAGGTAACCGGCCAGGGGTTCGGCGCCAATGCTATAGGCTTCGTCGGCGCGCTTGACATGCAGGGCATGGCGGTCGGCATCCGAGTAGATCGCCACCGAGCGAATGCCCATCTCGGCGCAAGCGCGCACGATCCGGACGGCAATCTCTCCACGGTTGGCGATCAGAATTTTTTTGATCACTGGCTTTTCCTCGACCATTGGTACAGGCCTGCCGGACGGGCCGGTCGGCACTGGACTGCCCGGGGCACGGGGCAGTCGTCGCTTTGTTTTTGTAACAGCTCATGTGACGCGTCGACGCACCGCCACCCTATGCGGGATCCGCGATAAACAAAAATCAGTAAAAATTGGGTGAAGCATAAGCAAAGACTTATAGTTGAAGTCCAGGCGCCCGGAACACAGGATCAGACCATGCGTAAGTCATTGATGCGAATGACATTAAAACAATTGAGAACTTTCAATGAGGTCTGCGACCTGCGCTCGTACAGCCGCGCTGCCGAAGAAATGGCCCTGACGCAACCGGCCGTCAGCCTGCAGATGCGTCAGCTTGAAGAGCTGATCGGTCAGCCCCTGTTCGAGTACGTAGGCAAGAAGCTGTACCTGACCGAAGCCGCCGAGGCTTTGCGCCACGCCAGCCACGACATCTTTGGCCGGCTGGAAAACTTCGACATGCAGCTGTCGGACATGCAGGGCTCGCTGCAAGGCCAGCTTAAACTGGCCATCGAGTCGAGTTGCAAATACTTCATCCCGCACTTGTTTGCCGCCTTCAAACGGCAATACCCGGAAGTCAGCCTGGCACTGGCGGTGGTCAATCGTGCGCAGATTATTCGGCGTCTGGCCGACAACCGCGACGATCTGGTGGTGATGTCGATGGTGCCGCAGGACATGGACCTGGAGTTTCTGCCCTTTCTCAATAACCCGATCGTGGCCGTGGCACCCAGCGATCACGCGTTATGCGGGCAGCCACAATTGACCCTCAAGGACCTGGAGCCCTGGCCGCTGCTGGTGCGCGAGAACGGCTCGGGCACGCGCAAGGCCTGCGAGGAGTATTTCAAGGAAAAGCACGTGCATTTCGACCAGACCCTGGAGGTGTCGTCCAGCGAGGCCCAGCGCGAATGCGTGGTCGCCGGCCTGGGGCTGGCCATGCTGACCCGGCACGCAGTCAGCGCCGAGCTGGCCGCCGGCACGCTGACCGAGCTGCCGGTGGCCGAATTGCCGCTGTACCGCAGCTGGTGCGTGGTTCAGGCTCGCGACAAGCGCCTGTCGCCAGTCGCCCATGCGTTCCTGAACTTCATCCGCACCGAGCGGGCGCAGATCAGCCGGCTGGTCGAGCGCTTCGACGGTCGCCGGCAGACGGGCTGACCTGCCAGTGCTGGTCGGTCAGGTTGTCGACATCCAGATAGTCGGAAAGCTTCTGGTTCAGGCGCCGCTCTTCGGAGTAACTCTCGATCGCGCGACGAAACGCCATGCGCCGCTGGTCTTCCTGCTGACGGCGCGTCTTGACTGAACTGTGCTGCAAATCATCGTAATGCCGAGCCATAGCCTGTCTCCCAGTACGTTGTGCGGGATGTACAGAGTGGCGCCGGCCAATGACGAATACGCGGCAAAAGCATGACAAGTTGATGAAAAACACCCGCCGATGCACACGAAAAAATAGATATGTAGTGCATCAACGTGATGCTCATCGGTGATTCTGGGCTGGCGGTAAAGCAACCCACTCAATCAAGGAAGATAGAAAGTGAGCACTCCAAGCAGAAACTGGGATATCCGCGTCGACCACACACCTGGCGTCGAGGGCCTGAAGATCTCGGGCATCGTGACCGTCCCTACACCCGCACACGAAGCAACGCTGGTGGTGACCTCCAGCCAGGGCACCACACTCACGCTGGATATCATTGTGCAGGCAGGCAATGGCCTGGCGGCCACCGTCCTGACGGACAAGCTGCTGGACTATTTCGAGCCAGGCCCCATGAAATACAACACGGTGTCCATTCGCCATGAAGGTGAAATGGTCGTCACCGTGACTGATTTTCTGATGCAGCCCAAGCCCTGAGCCGGTCAGGCATGACCCACCCCATCAAGGAAGATTGAAATGACCATTGCAACCCAACATTGGCAAATCCAGCTCGAAGATGCAGTCGGCACCAACAAGCGCGAGATCAAGGTCTCGGGCGCCGTGATGGTACCCACCTCGGCCTACCGGGCAGAACTGGTCGTGGGACCGGATCACTCCGATACCCATCTGCATCTTGATATCAAGCTGACGGAAGAGCCGGAATTCGGCGCGACCCCGCAGATCTACAAGCCAGTGACCTTCTCTCGGTTCGACCTGATCCAGTATCAAAGCATCGCGATTTATCACGAGCGTGAACTGGTCCTGAGCATTACCGGTTTACAGTCGAAATCCTGATCTTCAGGGCGTAGACCAAACCTGACAGCGAACCTTCGGTTCGCTGTCAGTCGTCGTGGTTCTTGATCGACTTGGGCGACAGGCGAAGGCTGCGCAGGCTGCGCTTGACGCTCTTGAGGTGGTTGACCAGGCTCGGCCCGCGCGCCATCGCCACGCCCATGGCCAGCACATCGATGACCACCAGGTGGGCGATGCGCGAGGTCAGCGGGGTGTAGATCTCGGTGTCTTCGTGTACATCAATGGCCAGGTTGATGGTCGACAACTCTGCCAGTGGCGTCTGGCTCGGGCACAGGGTGATCAGCGTGGCACCGCTTTCGCGCACCATGTTGGCGGTGATCAGCAAGTCCTTAGAGCGCCCCGACTGGGAAATACACACCGCAACATCGGCAGGCTTGAGGGTCACCGCCGACATGGCCTGCATGTGCGGGTCCGAATAGGCTGCCGCCGTCAGCAACAGGCGAAAGAACTTGTGCTGGGCATCGGCGGCCACGGCCCCCGAGGCACCGAACCCATAGAACTCCACGCGGCTGGCGCCGGCCATGGCGGTGACCGCCAGTTGCAGGGCATGCGGATCGAGGTTTTCGCGCACTTCCATCAGGGTGTGCAGCGTGGTGTCGAAGATCTTCAGGCTGTAGTCGGCGACCGAGTCGTCTTCGTGGATGGCGAACTGGCCGAAACTGGCCCCCGCCGCCAGGCTTTGCGCCAGCTTGAGCTTGAGGTCCTGAAAGCCGGTGCAACCGATGGCGCGACAGAAGCGCACGATGGTCGGCTCGCTGATCCCGACGCTGTGCGCCAGGTCGGCCATGGAACTGTGCATCACAGCCGCCGGATCGAGCAGCACATGGTCGGCGACCTTCAGCTCCGACTTGCGCAGCAGATTACGGGACTGGGTGATGTGTTGCAGCAGATTCACGGGCTGGACTCGATCAAGGAAGCGTGGGCGGGTATGTAGCTGGCTTGTAGTTATACTACATGACCCGCCAGTCGCCCAGTTCAACGCACTGGAAAAGGTCGCGCACGCACACACCAGGACATTTCATAAAGACCTGTAGGAAATGTCCCGCATGCTGTTCGAGTGTCAATTCAAGGCAACAGCCGTCAACAATTCTTCCATCACATGCGCCTCGACCGGACGGCTGATCAGATAACCCTGGATCTCGTCACACCCCTGCAACTTGAGAAACTCCAGCTGGGTCTGCTGCTCGACCCCCTCGGCTACCACTTTCAAACCCAGGCTGTGGGCCATGGCGATGATCGCCTGGATGATCGCCGCATCCCCTGAACCCTCATCCAGGCCGCGAATGAACGTCTGGTCGATCTTCACGTAATCCACCGGAAAGCGCTTGAGGTAACTCAACGACGAATACCCGGTGCCGAAATCATCGATGGCCAGTTTCACGCCCAGCCCGCGCAACTGCTGGAAGGTGGCGATGATGTACTCGACGCTGTCGAGCAACTGGCTTTCGGTCAGCTCCAGCTCCAGGCGATGCGGATCCAGGCCGGTTTCTTCAAGCACCTGGCGCACCAGGCTGACCAGCTTGCCCTGGCGCAACTGGTACACCGACAGGTTGACCGACACCCGGATCGGCTCGCGCCCCTGACGCTGCCATTCACAGGCTTGCCAACAGGCCTGGCGCAACACGAACTCGCCAATCGCCCCGATCAGCCCGGTCTCCTCGGCCAGGCCGATGAACTCACCGGGCGGCACCAGGCCACGCTCCGGGTGCATCCAGCGCACCAGCGCCTCGGCGGCGTCCAGGCGGCCGCTGGCCAGGCAAAGACGCGGCTGGTAGTAGACCCGCAATTGCTTGTCGTCGATGGCCTTGCGCAACTGGATCTCCAGTTGCAGGCGCTCCAGGGTGCTGGCTTGCAGGCTGTCGGTGAAGAACTGGAAATTGTTCCCGCCCAGGTGCTTGGCGTGCTTCATGGCCATGTTGGCCTGGTTGATCAGCGTGGGAATGTCACGCGCCGAGTCCGGCAACAGGCTGATGCCCACCGAGGCACTGACCACCAGCTCGTGTCCGGCCACCATCACCGGCGTGCGCAGCTTGGTCAGCATGCGGCTGGCCACCCGCGCCAGGCTCGACAGGCTGGCGTAGTTGTCGAACAGCACGGCGAACTCGTCGCCGGACAACCGGGCGATGGTGTCGGCTTCAGGCAAGGCACCGGAGAGACGCCGGGCGATATGCTGCAACAACTGGTCGGCCACTTCATGGCCCAGGCTTTCGTTGAGCAGCTTGAAGCGGTCGACATCGATATGCAGCAGGGCCAGGCTGCGCGCCCCCTGGCGCACACGTTGCTGGGCCAGGTTCAGGCGCTCCCGGAACAGCGAACGGTTGGCCAGGCCGGTCAGCTCATCGAAATGCGCCAGGTAGCGCAAGCGCTCTTCGGACTCGCGCCGCGCCGACAGGTCGGTGAAGAAGCCGACGATATGACTGGCTTTGCCCGCCGCATCGCGCACCAGGCTCAGTTGCAACCACTGCGGGTACAACTCGCCGTTCTTGCGGGTCTCGACCAGTTCGCCCTGCCACTGGCCGGTCTGCTCCAGCGCCTGGTGAATGGCCTGGAAGTGCCGCTGGGCATCGCGGCTGCTGGCGATCTCCATGACCTGACGGCCGACCAGCTCTTCCTGGCTGTAGCCCGAGACCCGGCTGAACGCCTGGTTGATGGTCAGGATCCGGTAGTCGGGGTCGAAGATGACAATGCCCTCGCTGGCCGACGCCAGCACCGTGGCCGCCAGCGGCGCCGGGCTTTTGCTCAGCGCCTGGCGCGCCTGCTCCAGCTCCCGGGTACGCTCATCGACACGGCTCTGCAGGCCGGCCTGGGCCTTGCGCAGGTAGCGCTCGGCGCGTCGGCGCTGCTCGACCTCTTTACCCAGGGTCTCGTTGAGCTGTTCGCTGCGCACCTGCACCCGCTGCAGGTGCTCAATCAGCGCCTGGTTCTGAAAGCGCTGGATCAGGTTGCGGCGCAACAGACGATTGATCTGCAAGGCGACGATCAACAGCGCCAGCCATGCCAGCAGGCCCAGCCAGCCCCAGCCACGCAGCGGCACGTCCGGCCCGAAGAACAGATAGACAATCGGCGGCACCAGGCACGACAGGCTGAAGGTCAGAAACGCCGGAAGGCTCACCGCATAAGCCACGCTGGCCGACAGGGTGGCCACGCCGATCATTCCGAACACCCAGGCCTGCTGCTCGAAATTGGCCACCGGCACCAGCAGCATGGCTGCACAAGCCAGGGTCAGGCCGCTGACGCAGGCGCCCAGGAGAAAGCGCCGGCGCCATACCGGCAGTGCCTGGCGCTCGGCAGACGCCGCGGCAAAGGCCTTGACCTGCACCAGGCGCAGGCCGACCAGCGCGGTCAGCCACACCAGCCATACACCCACGCGCCAGTCCTGCGCGGGGCTCCAGAGCAGCCAGGCGCAGATCAGGCCATTGATGAACATGCACAGGGTCGGCAACAGCGAGCCCTGATAAAGCAAGCGCGTGCGCTCGACCTCCAGCGGCCCGGCAAACTGCCGGCGAATGTCACGGCGGCGAGTACCGAAGGCATCGCGCCGTTTGGAAAAATGGGTCATGGCGTCATTCTTGTCGGTTCTTGTTCGGCAGGCCCGGAGCGTGGGCAAGCATACACAGGCACAAGGGTCAGACCAAACAGTCGAGGCGCAGAAAAATAGCACCCTGCCATTACTCTGGCACCCCTGTTCCAGACGGGTTGCGTGCTTTTTTTCAGGTCTGTGGAGCGGCGCAATCGTTTGCCCGTCCGTTCTTTTTATGCGGTTACGCACACGCATGGTTTGCCCGGCGTCAATGCGCGCCCTAGAATGGCCGCATGCATGACGACCTCTCTTTTTTGCTCAACTCCCTCAACGATGCCCAACGCCAGGCCGTAGCCGCCTCCGTCGGCCGTCAGTTGGTCCTGGCTGGCGCAGGCTCCGGCAAAACCCGTGTGCTGGTGCATCGCATCGCCTGGCTGATGCAGGTCGAGCGCGCCTCGCCGCATTCGATCCTGTCGGTGACCTTCACCAACAAGGCCGCTGCCGAGATGCGCCATCGCATCGAACAGTTGATCGGCGCCAGCCCGGCCGGCATGTGGGTTGGCACCTTCCACGGCCTGGCGCACCGCCTGTTGCGCGCGCACTGGCAGGAAGCGGGGCTGATGCAGACCTTCCAGATCCTCGACAGCGACGACCAGCAACGCCTGGTCAAGCGGGTGATCCGCGAGCTGGGGCTCGATGAGCAACGCTGGCCGGCGCGCCAGGCCCAGTGGTTCATCAACGGCCAGAAGGATGAAGGTCTGCGCCCGCAGCACATCCAGCCCAGCGGCGATCTGTTCCTGGCAACCATGCGCGGCATCTACGAGGCCTACGAGGCCGCCTGCCAGCGTGCCGGCGTCATCGATTTTTCCGAACTGCTGCTGCGTGCCCTGGACCTGTGGCGCGACCATCCGGGCCTGTTGCAGCATTACCAGCGGCGTTTCCGCCATGTGCTGGTCGACGAGTTCCAGGACACCAACGCCGTGCAGTACGCCTGGTTGCGCCTGCTGGCGCAGGGTGGCGAGAGCCTGATGGTGGTCGGCGACGACGACCAGTCGATCTATGGCTGGCGCGGCGCGCGTATCGAGAACATCCAGCAGTATTCGTCGGACTTCCCGGACGCCGAAGTCATTCGCCTGGAACAGAACTACCGCTCCACGGCCAGCATTCTCAAGGCCGCCAACGG
Organism: Pseudomonas ovata; assembly: GCF_003131185.1. Lineage (GTDB taxonomy): Bacteria > Pseudomonadota > Gammaproteobacteria > Pseudomonadales > Pseudomonadaceae > Aquipseudomonas > Aquipseudomonas ovata. The sequence goes on from NZ_QFFU01000028.1 coordinate 67,660, forward strand.
CCTGATCGTCAATAACAGCGGGCGCCTTGGCAAGGAGCTGTGGACCGAGGTCGGCGAAGGCGAACTGATCAGCCTGTACGCTGCCTTCAACGAACACGACGAAGCGCGCTATGTGGTCGAGACCATCGAGCGTGCGCTCAAGACCGGTCTGGCGCGCAGCGACATCGCCATCCTGTATCGCTCCAACGCCCAGTCGCGAGTGCTGGAAGAGGCCCTGCTGCGCGAACGCATTCCGTACCGCATCTACGGTGGCCAGCGCTTCTTCGAGCGTGCCGAGATCAAGAATGCCATGGCCTACCTGCGCCTGCTCGAAGGCCGTGGCAACGATGCGGCGCTGGAGCGGGTGATCAATGTCCCGACCCGTGGCATCGGCGAAAAGACCGTCGAGGCCATTCGCGAGCATGCCCGCCACGCCCAGGTATCGATGTGGGAAGCCATGCGCCTGCTGGTGGCCAACAAGGGCGTGACCGGTCGGGCGGCCAGTGCCCTGAACGGCTTTATCGAACTGATCGAGAACCTGGCCATCAAGGTCAGCGACATGCCGCTGCACCTGATGACCCAGATCGTCATCGAGCAGTCCGGGCTGATCGGTTATCACGAGCAGGAAAAAGGCGAGAAAGGCCAGGCCCGGGTAGAAAACCTTGAAGAGCTGGTCAGCGCCGCGCGCAACTTCGAGAACACCGAGAGCGAAGAAGACCTCACGCCGCTGGCCGCGTTTCTCGGCCACGCCTCCCTGGAGGCCGGCGACACGCAGGCCGACGAGCACGAAGACAGCGTGCAGTTGATGACCCTGCACAGCGCCAAGGGCCTGGAATTCCCCCATGTGTTCCTGGTGGGCATGGAAGAAGGCCTGTTCCCGCACAAGATGAGCCTGGAAGAACCCGGCCGCCTTGAAGAAGAGCGTCGCCTGGCCTATGTCGGCATTACCCGTGCCATGCAGAACCTGGTGATGACCTACGCCGAGACCCGGCGCCTGTATGGCAGCGAAACCTATAACAAGGTGTCGCGCTTCGTGCGTGAGATTCCTTCGGCGCTGATCCAGGAAGTGCGCCTGTCCAACAGCGTCACCCGCCCGTTCGGCGGCATACCCAAGGCCAACGACAGCCGCCTGTTCACCGGCACCCATATCCCGGAAACCCCCTTCACCCTCGGCCAGCGCGTGCAGCATGCGGTGTTTGGCGAAGGCACCATCCTCAACTTCGAAGGCGCCGGCGCCCAGGCCCGGGTGCAGGTCAATTTCGAAGAAGGCAGCAAGTGGCTGATGATGGGATATGCCAAGCTGGTGGCCCTGTAGACCCGCACCAATACGGCCGGGTCTGCCGACATTTCCTACGCAGCTGTGTAAAAGCCCGAAACATACGCGCGCTAGCCATTGGCCTGCCTGCTGTGCACCATGACGCGCATGTCTTCATAAGAACAGGAACCCCTCATGCAACGTTTTCTTAGCATCGCCATGGCCCTGTGCCTCAGCCTGACGCTGAGCCTGGACGCCAGTGCCGCCCGCTTCGGCGGCGGCAAGAGCAGTGGCTCGGCGCCGGTCCATCAGTCGCGCCAGGCCACCCCTGCCACACCGGCCGCTGCACCGAATGCCGCCGCCCGCCCACCGGCGGCCAGTGGCGCCTCGCGCTGGCTCGGCCCGCTGGCCGGTATCGCCGCCGGTGGCATGCTGGCCGCCATGTTCATGGGTGATGGTTTCGACGGCATGCAGCTGTTCGACTTCCTGATCATCGGCCTGATCGCCTTCCTGATCTTCCGTTTCATCGCCCGTCGCCGTGCCCAGCAGGCGTCGCAGATGGCCGGTGCCGGTGCACCGTACTCGCGTGAAGCCGCCCCGACCGGGCATAACCCGATCTTCGGTTCATCGACGGCAGCAACGGCAGCCCCTGCGATCAACGCCCCGGCCTGGTTCGACGAAGCGCGCTTCCTGGAGGCCGCACGCGGCCACTTCCAGGCCCTGCAGCAGCACTGGGACGCCAACGAGATCGACAAGATCGCCGAGTTCGTCACCCCGACCATGCTGCAGTTCCTGAAAAAGGAACGTGCCGAGCTGGGCGACAGCTTCCAGTCCACCTACATCGACAACCTGAGCGTGCAGCTCGACGGCGTCGACGACCGTGCCGACCGCACCATCGCCACCCTGACCTTCTCCGGCATTGCCAAGACCTCGCGTTTCGACAAGGGCGAAGACTTCAGCGAAAGCTGGAACATGGAGCGTCAGCCGGGTGAAAACCAGCCATGGCTGGTCGCGGGTATTCGCCAGAACAGCTGAACTACCCGGCACCGCGCGTGATCGAACCCCGGACCTGTTCCGGGGTTTTTCGTTTACCCGATCGGACAGTTATTTTGAAAGCGGCTTTCGGCTACTGTATAACCCGCGCACCCCCCAGCCCAGAGGATCTCCGTCGTGGAAGAAGTCATCGAAGAACTGCGTGAAAAGAACGAGCCGGTCCCGGTCCCCCTCGAACTGCCGGATGAGGAACTGCTGGTCGAAATCGAGGAGCAGTTGTTCATCAACATCCCGTTCGTGTTCAAGGAGTTTCTCCTGACCGTCAGCGATGTGGTCTACGGCAGCCTGGAACCGGTCACGGTCACCGACCCGCAGTCGCACACCTACCTGCCGGACGTGGCAGCCAATGCCTGGGACGATGGCGTACCACGCGAGCTGATCCCGCTGTGCCAGGATGGCGATGACTATTACTGCGTCGAAGAAGACGGCACCGTGGTGCTGTGGTCCGGCGAAGAAGAGCTGGTGGTCGAAGAAAGCTGGGAATCGGTCTGGCACTGGGCCCGGGATGTCTGGCTGGAAAGCTGAGTTTCCAGCCAGCCCCCTCGGTTCAATGCCCTGAGTGATCCTGGTTGTTACCCAGGGTCTCCAGCAGGGCGATCTGCATGCGCGAGTGTACCCGGATGAACCAGCGCCACAGCAGTGCGGCGACACCGGCGGCGACCAGCAGAATCACCACCAGCAGCTCCAGTGTTGGCAGAATGCTGGCCGACAGCGCGGCCAGCAGCACGAAGATCACCGCCAGCGACAGCAGTGGAATCACTTCGGCCACCACCTTGCGCACCCGCGCAGTATGGCGCCCGGCCATTTCCGGCTTGACCCCCATCTCGGCCAGCAGCATCGACAGCGCCTTGAGCTTGCGATAGGCCGCGATCAGGAACGGCAGCGACAGCAGCAGGGCTGCTCCGCAGATCCAGGCTTTCTGCTGACCGACATCGTCGATCCATTCGGCCATGTAGCCACCGATGCGCTCGGCAAAATAGCCACCACAGAAAAAGATCGCGATGACCAGCGCCAGGTTGACGCCCACCTGCAACAGGATCCTGCGGATCATCGACGCCAGGATCGCACCCTGCCCCTGCGGCTGAATGCTGCGCAGCCACTCGCCATACATCGAGAACACCCGGCCGATACGCCGCGGCATCACCGCGGCCAGCTTGATCGACAGCGGGTCGGCGGCGCGGATCAGGTAGGGGGTCAGCAAGGTGGTAATGGCCGAGACCGCCACCGCCACCGGGTAAAGAAAGTCGCTGGTGACCTGCAAGGTCATGCCCAGCGCGGCAATGATGAAGGAAAACTCGCCAATCTGGGACAGGCCCATGCCGACACGCAACGACGTACGGCCATCGTTGCCGGCGATGAACGCGCCCAGCCCGCAGGAAACCATCTTGCCCAGCACCACGGCCAGGGTGATCACTGCGATAGGCCAGGCGTATTCGAGCAGGATCTTCGGGTCGATCATCAGGCCGATGGCCACGAAGAAGATGGCGCTGAACAGGTCGCGAATCGGCTCGATCAGACCCTCGATCTTCACCAGTTGCCGGGACTCGGCCATGATCGCGCCGATCAGGAAGGCCCCCAACACCATGCTGTACTCAAGCTTGACCACCAGCAGGCAAAAGCCGAAGCACAGGCCCAGCACCGTGATCAACAGCATCTCGTTGCTTTCGAAGCGCGCCACGTAGGCCAGCAGGCGTGGCACCAGCAGAATGCCGATCACCAGCGCCACGATCATGAACAGCGACAGCTTGCCGACCGTCGAGAACACTTCGCCGGAGCTGACCGCACCACTGACCGCAATGCCCGACAGCAACGCAATGATGCCGATCCCCAGGATGTCCTCGACGATCAGCACACCGAAAATCAGCTGGGCAAAGTGCTGGTTCTTCATCTTCAGGTCATTGAGCGCCTTGACGATGATAGTGGTCGAGGAAATCGCCAGGATCGCCCCCAGGAACAGCGAGTCCATGGCGGTCCAGCCGAAGTACTGGCCGATCTCGTAACCGAGCCAGATCATCAGGGTGATTTCCAGGAAGGCCGCGATAAACGCCGTGGCCCCGACCTTGAACAGCTTGCGCAGGCTGAATTCCAGCCCCAGGCAGAACATCAGGAAGATCACCCCCAGCTCGGCCAGGATCCGGATGGTGTGTTCGTCGTGAATCAGGCTGACCGGCGGGGTGTGCGGGCCGATCAGGAAACCGGCCACGATGTAGCCCAGCACCACCGGCTGCTTGAGGCGATGAAAGACAATGGTCACCACGCCGGCCACCAGCATGATCACTGCCAGGTCTTGAATGAAGTCAACGGCATGCATGGCGGGTACGGCTCCTTTTGCAGATGAACACTGCCCAATCCCGGCACGGCCTGTGCGCAAGGCAGGACCACGTGATCCGTGGCAGCGTCATGAATTCAGGTATAAAGCACAGGAAAAAAACGTTACAAGGGCTTGCAAAGGTTAACACCGGCCTCTTCACCATAAAGCCGATGCAATATATGGAAACAGATAGAGCCCAAGCGTGACGGCAAGTGCTTTCCCGGCGTCCCGGTATCTGTTGCAGCCCCTGCGTTTCTTGTTTTACCGAGCGTCAGCATAGATGCCCTACTCTTGACACACCGACCGTGAGAATCAGTGATGGAACCCGGAAACGCCCAGCTGTCGATGACTGTATTGATGACCCCGGACATGGCCAACTTTTCCGGCAATGTGCATGGCGGCACCTTGCTCAAGTACCTGGATGAGGTCGCCTACGCCTGCGCGGCGCGCTATGCCGGCAGCTACGTGGTGACCCTGTCGGTGGACCAGGTGATCTTCCGCGAGCCGGTGCATGTCGGCGAACTGGTGACCTTCCTGGCCTCGGTGAACTACACCGGCAACACCTCGATGGAAGTCGGCATCAAGGTGGTGACCGAGAACATCCGCGAGCGCTCGGTGCGCCACAGCAACAGCTGCTTCTTCACCATGGTCGCGGTGGACGACAACCGCAAGCCGGTCAGCGTGCCGGCGCTGGAACCCCAGACCCCGGATGCCAGGCGTCGCTTCATCCAGGCCCAGCAACGCCGCCAGCTGCGCCAGGAACTGGAAAAGCGCTACCAGGAGATCAAGGAAGAAACGCTGTAGGACCGGTTTATCCAGCACCCAGGGCTGGCACCCACTGCATTCGCGACCGTTGGTCGCTCCCACAGGATCTGTGGAAGGTGCCAAACTGTCATCGCCGGCAAGCCGCCTCCCACAACGGCGACCTGCGTGGCTGCTGCAATCAGAGCAATACGTCAGGTCAGCGGGCGGGCTTCGAAGCGCACGCGGGGGTGGGCGATACGGTCCTGGGCGCGGACCAGTTCCAGCTCGTAGCTGCCACAGGCCTGGGTTTCCAGTAGTACTTCATGCACGGCGGCGGCGGCGAACTCGAATGCGGCCACCGGCGTGTCGCCCAGCAGGATGCGTGACAGGAACAACCCCGAAGTCAGGTCGCCCACACCCACCGGCTGACGCGGGAAGGCCAGCAGCGGACGGCTCAGGTGCCAGTTGCCTTCGGTGCTGACCAGCAGCATTTCAAAGCTGTCGGCCGGCTTGCCCGGGTAATTGAGGTGCTTGACCAGCACCGCCTTGGGGCCACGGGCCAGCAGCGCCCGGGCCATGCGCAGGCAATCGGTCAGCGATTCGGGGGTGCGCCCGGAAAAGCTGTCCAGCTCCAGCTGGTTGGGGCACAGGTAATCGGCCATCGCCACCGCTTCTTCCAGCAGAAAGGCACTGACCTCGGGCGAGACCACGCAGCCCTTTTCCGGATGGCCCATCACCGGGTCGCACAGGTACAACGCCCGCGGGTTGGCGGCCTTGATGCGCGCCACGCCGGTGAGGATGGCGCGTCCCTGTGCGGCACTGCCCAGGTAGCCCGACAGCACCGCATCACACAGGCCCAGCTCGCCGATGCCCGCGATGCCTTCGATCAGCGCCGGGATCTGCTGGGGCGCCAGCACTTCGCCGGTCCACTGCTTGTATTGGGTGTGGTTGGAGAACTGGACCGTATTGAGCGGCCAGACGTTGACCCCGATACGTTGCATCGGGAACACCGCCGCGCTATTGCCGGCATGGCCGAACACCACATGGGACTGGATAGCGAGCAAATGAGGGGTGCGTTTCATTGACGATCCTGAACACGATACAAGTGCAGTAGTGAGAAATATAAGCGCCGCAGTATGGCTGCAAATGCCCCTGCACAGTTAAGCTTGAGGCTCATCGCTGGAGCATTCCGTCATGCTGACCCTGGGTAATATCTTCGTGCTGATGCTGCTTGCCACTGCAGCGGCCTGGTTGTGGCATGCCCACGGGCTGCGCGAAAAGGCACTGGAGCGGGTCAAGCAGCATTGTGCGCGCCTTGAACTGGAACTGCTCGACGAAAACGTCGCCTTCAAGCGCCTGGCCTGGGCGCCGGATGCCCAGGGTCGCAAGCGCCTGGCACGGGTCTATGGCTTCGAGTTTACCGTCACCGGCGAGCAGCGCCACCCCGGCACCATCACCCAGTTCGGCGCGCACAGTGCCCAGATCGAGCTGGCACCCTACCCGTTCGAGATCAAGACGCCGCAACCGACCGCCGAGGTCATCCGCCTCGACGAGTGGCGCCAGTCACACCAGAAGTGGAAACAGTAACTGCCTCACCCTACACGGCAAGCCGCCAGCCCGGCCTGCAGCGCGTCACTGTCCTGAGCCTGGGCGAAGATGAGCTCCAGGCGTGAATCCTGCCGCCATTCAGTGTTTTTCCAGATAATCGGCGCATTATCCAGCGCATTGGCCGAGTACCAGCCTGGCTCGCCGTGCATCACCAGCTTGGCACGACGCCAATTCATCCCGCCCAGCCATTGCTCAAGACGCCCACAGTCGAAACGCTGCGCCGGGTGCCAGCGCCAGCCGATGCTCCAGCCTTCGGCACTGGCCTGGCTGAACACCTGTGGTTCATCGACCGACGACCACGACACCTGGCGCGGCTCGACACTGGGCGGCACCTTCAGCACCGTGGCCGATGAGGAATACGCCCCCGCGACCGCCTCGATGCCGGGCAATTGCGCCAGTGGCAGGCGTCCCTGGCTGCACCAGGCCTGCGGTCGCGCCGGCAGGGTTGCACTCACCTGCTGGCGGGTGGACGCGTCCAGGCCCTCGGCCTTGTTCAGCACCAGCAGCCCCGCCTCGCCCAGCGCCTGCTGCTGGGTCTCGGGCAATGGCTGGCCGGCGGCCAGGGCAGCGGCATCGAGCACCATCAGCATCGGCATTACGTGCAGCACGCCCTGCCACGGCGGCTGGCGCAGTTGTTCCAGCAGTTGCAAGGGATGCCCCAGCCCCGAGGGTTCGATCAGCACGCGGTCGGGCCGCGCCTTGCGCAACAGGCGCCCCAGACCGATCTGGAACGGCACGCCGTTGACGCAACACAGGCAGCCGCCAGCCACTTCGCCAAGTGCGATACCATCGGCAGCGGTGGTCAGCAGCGCGGCATCCAGCCCGAGCTGGCCGAACTCGTTGATCAACACTGCCCAGCGTTCATGGGCCGGCTTGCTGGCCAGCAGGTGCTGGATCAGGCTGGTCTTGCCGGCGCCCAACGGGCCGCCGATCACATGGGTTGGAATGTTCTGCAGCATCGGCTCGCTTCTGGAGATCAGGGTTTGCAATCGCGATTCAGGTACGCCGTATTAGTCACCGGGTTGCTGGCTTCCAGCCAGGTGCAGGCCCAGGCTTGCGTGGTGCACAGCCAGGGCGAACGGCTCGAGGTGAAGGTCTGCCAGGAGAACATCTCGATACCGCCCACGCTGTTCCACGATGGTTTCTGCCAGCCACAGCTGCCCGGGCAAAAGGTCGAGGTGACCTATTCCGAACAGTGCCCTACCGGTGCCTTCGGCGTCTGCCGCAACGCACAGGTGGCCAATATGCCTTATCGCGAGCACATCCACTATTACGGCGTGGCCAGCGACGCCGCCTACCTCAAGCCGTTTTGCGAAGGCCAGAGCCAGGGCCAGTGGCAGCCGCCACCACTGGACCGGTAGGAAATTACCCGCTGCGCTGACGCGGAGCAAACATGGGACCGGTGGGAAATTACCCACCACCTTGGCGCGCAGCAAACATGGGACCGGTGTAGGAGCGCGCTTGCCCGCGACCGGCTGCGCAGCAGTCGTAAATTTGCAGCGTTTCCAAAATTTCTGCGAGCGCTACGCACTCGGTCGCGGGCAAGCGCGCTCCTACAGGGGTTCAGTCAGTCTTGGGCCAACCAGTCCAGCGTCAGAATCAGCCGGCGCTCGTCGCGGGCCAAGGGTGGCGAGCGGTGGATCAGGCCGCAGCCTTCGTTGCCGCTCCAGCGCTCGCCCTTGAGCAACGCCACGTCGCCGCAGTGCAGTTGCTGGATCTGTGCAGGCTCTGGCAGCTCGATGTCCCGCGGCCCCAGGTGCGCACGGTCCATGGCACGCTCGGCCAGCCACTGGCTGCCGCTGCCGGCATAGGTGGTAATCAGCCGCATGGGCACGTGGTCGACATGAAAGCGCGGGCACATGGCCTTGTCCATCGCCCGCAGGCGCACGCCAACCCGCTCGGCGCCCAGCAGGCAGGCGTAAGCGCTGACCAGCCACGACACATCGGCGATGAACCCGGCATGGCCCTGCACATCGGCGTAGCCCGAAGCCAGCCCGCGCAGGTCGGGCTCGACGTCGCCCCCTTCGACCTCCAGCGCCAGGGATTCGGACAGGGGTTCGTTCAGCGACAGCAAGGCGCTGGCGAAATCCTGGATATGCAGCGGCAGCCGGCGCTGCCACACCGCCAGGTTGATACCGTCCTGCACGGCCTCAGCCAGAATCTCCGGTGTGTGGCCCTGCACCTGGCGCGCCCTTGGGCGAAACGGCAAGACGTGCGCAAGCATCAGGCGGCCTCCTCGTGCCAGTCACCGAACGGGTCGGGCAACAGGCTCCAGGCCTCGCTGCCCAGGCCTATCTCGGCCTCGGTCAGCAGGCAGGCGTCCAGCTCGGCGGTCAGCCGGGCAAAGTCGATGTTCTGGCCGATGAACACCAGTTCCTGCCGGCAGTCGCCGGTGGTGGGCGTCCAGTGCTCCATGATCGCCGTCACGCTCTCCTGATCCTGCGGCCAGTGCGCACGCGGCACGAAACGCCACCAGCGCCCGGCCGGACCGTGGCGCATCAGGCCGCCGGCCTGTGACCAACTGCCAGCCTCCTGGTGCTTGCTGGCCAGCCAGAAAAAGCCCTTGGAGCGCAACAGCTTGCCATTGGTCCACTCGCGGTTCAGAAAGCTGAAGAAGCGCTGTGGATGAAACGGCCGACGTGCCCGGTAGGCGGTCGAGGCAATGCCGTATTCCTCGGTCTCGGCCACATGCTCGCCGCGCAATTCTCTGAGCCAGCCGGGCGCTTGGGCGGCGCGGTCGAAATCGAAGCGGCCGGTGTCGAGGATGGTTGCCAACGGCACCTGGCCCATGACCATCGGCACAATCTGCGCCTGGGCATTGAGCCGCGCCAGAATGGCCAACAGCTCTTCGCGCTCGCGCGAGCTGATCAGGTCGATCTTGCTGAGCAGGATCACATCGGCAAACTCGATCTGCTCGATCAGCAGGTCGGTGATCGAGCGGTCGTCATCCTCACCCAGGCTCTCGCCACGGCTGGCCAGGCTTTCGGCGGCCTGATAGTCGAGCAGGAAATTCACGCCATCGACCACCGTGACCATGGTGTCCAGCCGCGCAATGTCCGCCAGGCTGGTGCCGGCCTCGTCACGAAAAGTGAAGGTCTCGGCCACCGGCAGCGGTTCGGAAATACCGGTGGACTCGATCAGCAGGTAATCGAAACGCCCGTCACGGGCCAGGCGGCTGACCTCTTCGAGCAGGTCCTCACGCAGGGTGCAGCAGATGCAGCCATTGCTCATCTCGACCAGTTTCTCATCGGCACGGTTGAGGCTGACATCGCGCTGCACTTCGCTGCCGTCGATATTGATTTCGCTCATGTCATTGACGATCACCGCCACCCGCAGATTCTCGCGGTTGCGCAGCACATGATTGAGCAAGGTACTCTTGCCCGCGCCAAGGAAGCCGGACAGGACAGTTACGGGAAGGCGGTTCGGCATCAGGAGTCACCCAGGGTTGCAAAGGTTTATAACGTCGAATGTTATAGTATAACAATGCAAAATAGCGAATTAATCCGATGAAGGTGCAGGCATGAACGTTCTGGCAAAAGTGCTGGCCGGTATTTTTCTGGTGACCCTTGATATTCAAGCCTGGGCGTTCGGCACGCAGCCAACCGTTGAGCAGGCCACATGTACACGCAGCCTGACCCTGCTGGCGTGCCGTGATCCGGCCGGCAATGGCTATAGCGTGGCGACTCGGGGCACTACGACTTACCTGCGCGGCTACGAAGTCGCAGGCCACAGGCGCTGGGCACAGACCAACAGCCGCTTCGGACAACTGACGTTTTTCAGCGGGTGGTCATGGGATGGCGAGGCCTGGATTGGCACGATCCAGCGCGTGGGCTGGACCACGATCACGCGCGTCTCGAGTTCGAACGGCACCCGCAGCAGCATCAACTGCGGACGCCTGACAGGGTGTCAGCAACTCAAGCGGTGACTGAAAACCAGAGTGTTCCACGTGGAACACTCGTGTTTCACACTCAGGTGCGTGGGGCGACAGCACCGCATTGGGCGCCCTGCCAAACGGCGCGGGTGTCCATGCTGCCCTTCTGCTGCTGGCCGGAGGCATTGAATGTGCCGGCGACCTTGGTAGTAAATTCACGGTCGCTCAGGAACTGGGCCTGCCCGGTGCCTTGCGCTTTCGGGCAACTGAACTGGAATTTCCAGTTCGGACCGTTGCGCTCGGTGATGCTCTGCTTGCAGCCCGACTTGGGGTCGGTCAGCGGGATGTCGTCCGACTTGACCTGGGCTTCGGTCAGACAAAAACGCACGCCCTGACCACCCAGGGTAATGCCCTGGTTCTTCATGCCCTGCTCCAGCATGGCGCGCTGCTCAGGCGGCAGGTTCTTCAATTGCCCGAGCATCACCTGCAGGTCCGGCAACGCCTGGCCGTCGACCTGCATGTTGCTTGAGGTCATTTCCCACAGGCCTGGTTGCAGCATCTGCGCCTGGGCGGCAGGCGCGGCCAGGCAAACCAGCAGGGCCAACATGCGTTTGTTCATTTCAAGGATCCTTTTCAGATCATGGGACAAGTGAGCCTTGGACCGGCACCGGCACGCCGCGTTGCACCCGGAATTAAATAGCGACAATCCTGGACGGCTGTGGTCTGTTAGAGCCCATGGTCCGGACTACAGAGAAGCGCTGCGCATGGATTATCACAGCCCGTATTTCTTCGGCTACGTACTGGGGTTCATTCACCTGCTGGGCACGGTGGCCGCCATTCACGCGCTGCTGACCGTGCGTACTGCCCAAGGTGCGATTGCCTGGGCCATGTCCTTGCTGTTCATTCCCTACTTCACCCTGATCCCGTACATGGTGTTCGGCCGCAGTTCGTTCGACGCCTATATCAAGGCACGGCGCCAGGCCAACAAGGAAATGAAGCACGCCATCGGTAACCTCAACTGGCGACCCTGGATCGACGAAGCCGTGGCAGCGCGGCGCCTGGACGCCTACGCCGCCCTGCGCGCCCTGCCACGCCTGGGCACCATGCCGGCGCTGGCCAATAACCAGGTAAAGCTGCTGATCAATGGCCAGGCCAGCTTTGCCGCCATGTTCGAGGCCATTCGCCAGGCACGGCAGACCGTGCTGGTGCAGTTCTTCATCATTCACGACGATGACCTGGGCCGTCGACTGCAAGACCTGCTGCTGGAAAAAGCCGCTGAGGGCGTAGCGATCTATGTTCTCTACGACGGCATCGGCAGCCATGCGCTGCCGGCCAGCTACGTGGAAAAGCTGCGGGCCGGCGGTGTGCGGGCCAAGGCCTTCGCCACTCACGGCGGCTGGATGAACCGTTTCCAGATCAACTTTCGCAACCACCGCAAGATTGTCGTGGTCGATGGCGCGAAGGGCTATCTGGGCGGGCATAACGTCGGCGATGAGTACCTGGGCCTCAAGCCGCCGCTGTCACCGTGGCGCGACACCCATGTGCAGGTGATCGGCCCGGTGGTGGCCTGCCTGCAGGAGTCGTTCGCCGAGGACTGGTTCTGGGCCACCCGGCAACTGCCGCCGCTGAGCCTGCCCGACCGTTACCCGGAAGACGGCGTGCTCTGTCAGTTGCTGGCCACCGGGCCTGCCGATGCCCAGGAGACCTGCTCGCTGTTCTTTGTCGAGGCCATTCATTCAGCGCAACAGCGCATCTGGATCACCAGCCCGTATTTCATTCCCGACGAAGCGGTCTCGGCGGCCCTGCACCTGGCCGTGCTGCGCGGTGTGGATGTGCGCCTGCTGCTGCCCTCGCGCCCCGATCATTACGTGGTGTATGCCGCTTCCAGCCTGTATGCGTTCGAGGCGGTGCGCAGTGGCGTGCGGGTGTTCCGCTACCAGCCGGGCTTTCTGCACCAGAAGGTCGTGCTGGTCGACGACGAAGTCACCGCCATCGGCAGCGCCAACCTGGACAATCGCTCGTTCCGCCTCAACTTCGAGCTGATGCTGCTGACGGTCGACCGCAGCTTCGCCAGCGAGGTGGAAGCGATGCTCACGGCCGACTTCGAACTGGCCCGGGAAATCACCTTGCAGGACAGCCGTGACGCACGCGGGCTGCATCAGCTGGGCATGCGCGTGGCACGGTTGATCTCGCCCATCCTGTAACTGCAGCGCTACCGATACAGGTCTGCCCGGGTCAGCGGCAGCGTATGCCCGCCATCGGGCAGCGGTTTGACGGTCAGGATCTGGTGCAGGTTGATCCAGCCCTTGGCAAAGGCATAGGCACAGCCAGCCAGGTACAAGCGCCAGATGCGCAGGCTGTGTTCCGCCACTTGCGCACGGGCCTGATCCAGGCGCGCTTCAAGACGGGCGCTCCATTGCTCCAGGGTCATGGCGTAGTGCAGGCGCAGGCTCTCGACATCGACCACTTCCAGCCCGGCCTCGCTCAGGTGGCCGCTGATGGTCGCCAGGTGCGGCAGCTCGCCATTGGGAAACACATAGCGGCCAATGAACTCACCCGCCCCGCGCCCGACCGGGCGGCCATCGGTATGCCGGGCGGTAATGCCGTGATTCATCACCAGCCCACCGGGCCGGACGGCGGCGAACAGGCGCTGGCTGTACAGCGGCAGATTGGCGTGGCCAACGTGCTCGAACATACCGACGCTGACCACCTTGTCGAAACGGCCGTCCTGCGGCAGGTCGCGGTAGTCAAGCAGTTGCAGCTCGACCTGCGCCTGCAGGCCTTCGTCGGCCACTCGCTGCCGCGCCAGGTCCAGTTGCTCGCGGCTCAAGGTAATTCCCAGCACCCGGGCGCCATACTCACGCGCAGCAAAGCGCGCCAGGCCACCCCAGCCACAACCGACATCGAGCAGGTACTCGCCGGGTTGCAAGCGCAACTTGCGGCACAGGTGATCAAGCTTGTTGCGCTGCGCCTGATCAAGGTTTTCCTGGCCGGTCTTGAAGTAGGCGCAGGAATAGACCATGTCCTGATCAAGCCACAACTGGTAGAACGCATTGGAAAGGTCGTAGTGATAAGAGATCGAGGCGGCATCCAGGGAGGGGTCGTGGGCTGTACGCTCCAGCGGGGCATCATCGCCCTCCTCGGCACCCAGTGCTGTGGTCAGTTCATCGCACAGGCGCACCACTTCGGTGATAGGCCCTTCCAGCTCCAGCCGGCCTTCGACAAAGGCGCTGCCCAGCACATCGAGGCTGGGATGGGTCAGATCACTGATCAGTTGCGGGTCCTTGACCACGAGGGTGACCTGCGGCGACTCATCGAGCGCCAGCTCGTGTCCATCCCAAAACTTGATACGCAGGGGTAAACGCAGGTTTTGCAGAGCCGACGCCAGTTGCAGGTTCATCTCGGTATCCTCCTTATCCACAAGGCCTGTCGCCAACAGGCTAGCGCATAAATCGACCTTGAAAAGTGTCTTCGGGCCAGTGGTTACAGGCGCCTGGCCACTATCAGCGGCGTGTCTCTGCGCCGTCAGAACAAGACCTGCATCACGTTTTCCGTTACCCAACGCTGTACGAAAACGCCTCAGACGCCGATGATGCGCCAGACCTGCCTGACAAGGACGCACCCTCTTGATTTCGATCTACCAGCTCAAACCGCGCTTCCAGAACCTGTTGCGCCCTCTGGTGCAGCGCCTCTACGACAAGGGCATTACGGCCAATCAGGTGACCGTCGCGGCCTGCCTGGTGTCGCTGCTGGTGGGGGCCATCGTGGTTGCCGGCCTGCCGCATTACGCGGTATTTGCCCTGATTCCGCTGTGGATGATCGTGCGCATGGCCCTCAATGCCATTGACGGCATGCTGGCCCGCGAGTTCGGCCAGCAGTCGCGGCTGGGGGCTTACCTCAACGAGTTGACCGATGTCATCGCCGACAGTGCGCTGTTTTTACCCTTCGCCCTGATCACCGGCGTCAGCCCGGCGCTGGTGGTGCTGGTCACGCTGCTGGCCGTGATCAGCGAATATGCCGGCGTACTGGGCACCATGGTCGGTGCAGCACGGCGCTACGACGGCCCCATGGGCAAGAGTGACCGGGCATTTATGTTCGGCGTGCTGGGTGCCGGCGTCGCCGCAGGTTTACTTGCCCCGACATGGATAAATCTGGTGCTGATCGTGGTCTCAGCCTTGCTGATCTACACCGTGGTCAACCGTGTGCGCCAGGGACTCGCGTCAATCAGCGAACCGACGCACTGAATCTGCCCGGCGGCCGCCTGACGCCGGCCGTTTCGACGCACAGTCGAAGCGCCTCACCCGGCCGCCCTCCCCCCTCTCAAGTAGTTTTGGCAAAGGAACCCGCCATGCGCGATGTGATCGCCCTGCACTTCAGTACCCACGATGGCGTCGAGTTGTTCTATCGACACTGGCCCGCCAGGAATGCGATGCCTGGCAGCACCCGCCAGGCCATCGTGCTGTTGCACCGCGGTCATGAGCATTCCGGGCGCATCGCGCACCTGGTCGAGGAACTCGACCTGCCGGGCTTTGACTTCTTTGCCTGGGATGCGCGGGGTCACGGCCAGTCACCGGGCGAGCGCGGCCATAGCCCAAGCTTTGCCACCAACGTGCGCGACCTGCAGACCTTCGTCGACCACATCGGTGCCAGCCACATGATCGACCCTGACAACATTGCCGTGGTCGCGCAGAGTGTCGGTGCCGTGATCGCCGCCACCTGGGCCCATGACTACGCCCCGAAAATCCGTGCCATGGTGCTGGCTTCCCCGGCGTTCGACATCAAGCTGTACGTGCCCTTTGCCCGCCAGGGCCTGGCCCTGATGCGCCGTATCAAGGGCAACTTCTTCGTCAACAGTTACGTCAAGTCGCGCTTTCTCACCCATGACCGGCTTCGCCAGGTCACCTACGACAGCGACCCGCTGATAGCCCGGGCCATTTCGGTCGACGTGCTACTGGGCCTTTATGAGGCTGCCGAGCGCGTCGTGGCCGATGCCCAAGCGATCCAGGTGCCGACCCAGGTCTTGATCTCAGGCTCCGACTTCGTCGTGCATCGCGCCCCGCAAGAACGCTTCTTCGAGCGCTTGGGCTGCGCGCACAAAGAGAAACACGTACTGCCTGGTTTCTTCCATGACACCCTCGGCGAGCGTGATCGCGAGCAAGCCCTGGTGCGTATTCGCCGCTTTGTTACCCAGGCGTTCGAACGGCCATTGCAGTTGCCATCACTGCTCGACGCCGACCGCGTCGGCGCCACCTGTGCCGAAGCCGAAGTGCTGGCCGCGCCCCTGCCGCCGCGCTCGCTGCGCGGCCTGTACTGGCGCCTGACCCGCGCCGGGCTGAAGCTGGGCAGCCGCTTTTCCACGGGCGTGAAGCTGGGCTTCGACACCGGCTTCGACTCCGGCAGTACCCTGGACTACGTCTACCGCAATCAACCGACCGGGCAAGGTGGCCTGGGCCGGGCAATCGACCAGAACTACCTGCAGTCGATCGGCTGGAAAGGCATTCGCCAGCGCAAGGTGAACATTGAAGAACTGCTGCGCCTGGCCATGCAGCGCCTGCATGAACAGCAGCGACCAGTGCGCATCGTCGACATCGCCGCCGGCCACGGACGCTACATTCTCGATGCGCTCAAGGGTGTCGAGCCGCGCCCCGAATCGATCCTGCTGCGTGACTACAGCGACCTTAACGTCAGCCAGGGCAGCGCACTGATCGAACAACTGGACCTGGACGACATCGCCCGCTTCATCAAGGCCGATGCCTTTGACAAGGCAGACCTGGCGGCCATCGAGCCCAAGCCGACCCTGGCGGTGGTCTCGGGCCTGTACGAACTGTTCGCCAGCAACCAGCTGGTCGGTGATTCGCTGGCCGGGCTGGCCGAGGCCGTCGAGCCCGGCGGCTACCTGGTGTACACCGGCCAGCCCTGGCACCCGCAACTGGAACTGATTGCCCGTGCCCTGACCAGCCATCGCGCCGGCCAGGCGTGGGTAATGCGTCGGCGCACCCAGGCGGAAATGGACCAGTTGGTGGAGGCAGCCGGTTTCCGCAAGATCACCCAGCGCATCGACGAATGGGGCATCTTCAGTGTGTCCATCGCGCAACGCCTGCCGTGAGCGGCCTGCGCGAGCCAGGCCTGTGGAAACGCGCCGTGGTCTGGTTGCTGTGCCTGGCGCCGTTGTTCTTCGGCACCTACGGGTTTGCCACCTGGTACACCTCACAACGTGACGATGTCGGCACGCTGGTGTTCGCCTGGGAAAGCCACATGCCGTTCTGGGCCTGGACCATCGTGCCCTACTGGTCCATCGACCTGCTGTACGGGCTTTCACTGCTGGCGTGCCTGACACGCCGGCACCTGGACACTCATGCGCTGCGCCTGCTCAGTGCGCAGTTGCTGGCGGTCAGTTGCTTTCTGTTATGGCCGCTGCGCTTTACCTTCGAGCGCCCGGAAATGGACGGCGTGTTCGGCTGGCTGTTTGCGGTGCTGGCCGGGTTCGACAAGCCCTTCAACCAGGCGCCGTCGCTGCACATCGCCTTGCTGGTGATCCTGTGGGTGTGCTTCGAGCGTTATGCACGGGTGTTTCACAGCGCCTGGCGCTGGCTGCTGCACGGCTGGTTCGCGCTGATCGGCGTGTCGGTGCTGACCACCTGGCAGCATCACTTCATCGACCTGCCCACCGGCGCGCTGGCCGGCTGGCTGTGCGTCTGGCTATGGCCCGACGAAGGCCGCAGCCCGCTGCTCAGTGCCCGACTGACGCGCACCCCGGCGCGACTGAGGCTGGCGTTGTATTACGCCGTGGGCGCGACGCTGCTGGCCTTGCCGGCGTTCACACTGGGCGGCGGCTGGCTGTGGTTGCTGTGGCCGGCGTTATCGTTGGCGCTGGTGGCACTCAATTACCTGTTGTTCGATGCCCAGGGCTTTCAGAAACGCAGCGACGGCAGCCTGACGCCGGCAGCTCGCTGGCTGCTGGCACCGTACCTGCTCGCAGCGTGGTTCAATTCCCGTTGGTGGACACGCAAGCACCCGCAGGCTGACCTTGTGCTGGACAACGTCTGGCTGGGCCGCGTGCCGGGTCGTCACCCCACGCAAGCCTTCGACGCCATCGTCGACCTGTGCGCCGAGCTACCGGCAACGGTCGGCGAGCGTGCCTATCGCAGCCTGCCGCAGCTCGACCTGATTGCCCCGAGCGCGGCGCAATGCCTGGCCGCCGCCCAGGCCATCGAGGCCCTGCGCCCGGCCGGTCCCTTGCTGGTGTGCTGTGCATTGGGGTATTCGCGCAGTGCCACGGCGGTGGCCGCCTGGCTGCTGTACACCGGTCGGGCCGGCTCGGTGGACCAGGCCATCGACCGGCTGCGCCAGGCGCGCCCGGGCATTGTCCTGCACGCCGAGCACCGACAGGCATTGGGCGAGTTACAACCGATGCCGCAACAGCGCGAGTGCAGCGTATGAGCGCAGACATGCAGTTGCACGTCGTAGCCAGCCTGCTGCGCCGTGGCCGGACGCTGGATAATCTGTCCACCGGGTTTACGCTGTTAAGCCTGGCCGTCGGCATGCTGCAGCTGTGGATCACCGCCATGCCCCTGCTCACGGTATGGCTGGGCGCGCTGGTGCTGCTGGGCCTGATTGAAAAGTACTACGCCATGCGCGTCGCGCTCGACGCCGACCTGTTTCATCGCGTGGGCCGTGATGCCCGGCCATTGCCTGAGGCCACCCTGGCACTGGATCAGGCTCTGGTCTCTCTCGGCCTGCAGCCTGCCGACAAGGCGGGTCGCCCCTGGGCGGTACGCAGTCAGGGCGCGCTTCGGTTGTTGCGTCGACAGCTGATCCTGGTTGTCGTGCAGCTGCTGGTGCTGCTCATCCCTCTGCTGGTCTTCCCCTTGCTTCATTGAAGGAATCGTCATGTTCGAATCAGTGGTTGCCACACTCATTACCGCCGGTGCGCGCAGCGTCACCGGCGCCCGCAGTCTGTGGCTGGGCTGCACGCCGGAACCGGTGCAGCGGATCTATTACGCCAACCACAGCAGCCACGGCGACTTCGTGCTGCTCTGGGCCTCGTTGCCGCGCCACTTGCGCAGCTTCACCCGCCCGGTCGCCGGTGCCGATTACTGGCAGTCCGGAGCCTTGCGCCGCTACATCATCAATAACGTGTTCGACGGCGTGCTGGTCGACCGTCAGCGTACCGATGAACAGAGCAACCCGCTGCAACCGATGATCGACGCCCTGCAGCTGGGGCATTCGCTGATCATCTTTCCCGAGGGCACGCGCAACCCGGACGAAGGCCTGCTGCCGTTCAAGAGCGGCCTTTACCACCTGGCCAAGAGTTATCCCCAGGCTGAACTGGTGCCGGTATGGATTTCCAACCTCAACCGGGTCATGCCCAAGGGACGCTTCCTGCCGTTGCCGCTGTTGTGCACCACCAGTTTCGGTGCGCCGTTGCGCCTGGAAGAAGACGAAACCAAAGAGCATTTTCTCGCCCGCAGCCGTGAAGCGCTGCTGGCCATGGGGGCGGAGCAGTAATGATGGAGAACCAGACTCAACTGTTGTTCATGGGCATAGGCGTCATCCTGCTGCTGGCCTCGGTGGTCGGCTATGTGCTCAAGCTCAAGGCCCGTGGCCCGCACGCGGTGATCGACAACCTCAACGCCCGCATCAACGCCTGGTGGGTGATGGTGCTGGTCATCGGTGCCGCGTTCTGGCTCGGGCATACGGCGGTGATCCTGCTGTTCTACGCGGTGTCGTTCTATGCGCTGCGTGAGTTCCTGACCCTCACCCCGACCCGGCGCAGCGACTACCCGGCCCTGGTGGCGGCGTTCTATGTGGCCCTGCCGTTGCAGTACGTGCTGATCTCGATGAAGTGGTACGGCCTGTTCTCGATCTTCATCCCGGTGTACGTGTTCCTGCTGCTGCCGATCCTGGCGTCGCTGGGCGGCGACACCAAGAACTTCCTGGAGCGTGCCTCCAAAGTCCAGTGGGGTTTGATGATTGCGGTGTTCTGCGTGTCCTACGTGCCAGCCCTGCTGACCCTGGACATTCCGGGCTACGAAGGCCGCCACCTGCTGCTGATCGCCTGGCTGGTGATCGTCGTGCAGCTGTCGGATGTCTTGCAGTACGTGTGCGGCAAGCTGTTCGGCAAGCGCAAGATCGCCCCCAACCTGTCGCCGTCCAAGACCGTCGAAGGCTTTGTCGGCGGCCTTGCCCTGGCCTCGATGATCGGCGCCGCCTTGTGGTGGATCACCCCGTTCAATGCCTTGCAGGCGCTGGCCATTGCCGTGCTCATCAACCTGCTGGGCTTTGCCGGCGGCATCGTGATGTCCGCCATCAAGCGCGACCGTGGCGTGAAGGACTGGGGCCACATGATCGAAGGCCACGGCGGCATGCTCGACCGCCTCGACTCGGTGTGCTTCGCCGCCCCGATCTTCTTCCACCTGGTGCGCTACTGGTGGACCTGAAACCCGTGGGAGGTGGGCTCTGCTCCGGGCGGCGATCCGACGATGAGGCCGGCAAGGCCCCTACCCCTGCTGCGCCTGTCACGCAGCCATCGCCAGCAGAGCTGCCTGCCACAGGTTCGTGTGCAGGCTGATTGAGCGGCATCGGCCGCCCCGGCAAAATGGTTGCGGAATATTGCAGCATTTTGCCTTCACTCAGCGGCCCGCTGCCCTGTTGCCAGGCCCTGTACAGCTTTGCAACCGGTGCCGGGCCGCGTTCCAGAGCCTTTGTCATAAGCGGCAGGCACCTGAATCAACGCCGCGCCAGATAACGGACACCACGCCTTTCTCAAGTTTTTTTCGAACCGCATCTCGTCTTTGTTATCTGTTGTGGGTAGTTTGCGTTCGGCAAGGAGTCGTTGGCGCGCTTTTTTGTGCAGGACGCACGGAATTACTTAGAGGCTTCACGTTTATGAACCGCAGGAATCTCTTGAAAGCATCCATGGCGGTGGCCGCTTATAGCGCCCTGCCTGCCTCGGGGCTTTTTGCTGCGCGCGCCCTCGCCGCGGCAGCCGATGGCGAAAAGGAACCGTTCGATTTCGCCACGTTGCAGGCCCAGGCCAAGCAACTGGCCGGCAATCCTTACGTCAGTACCAAGCAGGTCCTGCCTCCTGTGCTGGCCGACATGACCCCGCAGCAGTTCAATGCCATCCGCTACGACCCCAACCACTCGCTGTGGAAAGAGGTCAAAGGCCAGCTCGACGTGCAGTTCTTCCACGTCGGCATGGGCTTCAAGACGCCGGTGCGCATGTACAGCGTCGACCCCAAGAGCAAGACCGCCCGCGAAGTGCATTTCCGTCACGAGCTGTTCAACTACGAGAACAGCGGCATCGACAAGAACCTGGTCAAGGGCGACCTGGGCTTTGCCGGCTTCAAGGTGTTCAAGGCGCCCGAGATCGCGATCCACGACATCCTGTCGTTCCTGGGCGCCAGCTACTTCCGCGCCGTCGACAACACCAAACAGTACGGCCTGTCGGCCCGCGGCCTGGCCATCGACACCTTCGCCAAGCGCCAGGAAGAATTCCCCGATTTCACCAAGTTCTGGTTCGAGACCCCGGCCAAGAACGCGACCCGCTTCACCGTCTATGCCTTGCTCGACTCGCCGAGCGCCACCGGTGCCTACAAGTTCGACATCGACTGCCAGGCCAACCAGGTGGTGATGGAGATCGACGCGCACGTCAACGCCCGCGCCGACATCGAACAGTTGGGCATCACGCCGATGACCAGCATGTTCAGCTGCGGCACTCATGAGCGCCGCATGTGCGACAGCATTCACCCGCAACTGCACGACTCCGATCGCCTGTCGATGTGGCGTGGCAATGGCGAGTGGATCTGCCGGCCGCTGAACAACCCGGCCAAGCTGCAGTTCAACGCTTTCGCCGACAAGGACCCCAAGGGTTTCGGCCTGGTGCAGTACGACCACGACTTCAAGAGCTACCAGGACACCGTGGTCTGGTACAGCCGTCGCCCGAGCCTGTGGGTCGAGCCGACCAACGCCTGGGGTGAAGGCGAGATCAGCCTGCTGGAGATCCCGACCACCGGCGAAACCATGGACAACATCGTGGTGTTCTGGACCCCCAAGAACAAGGTCAAGGCCGGCGACTCGCTCAACTACAGCTACAAACTGTTCTGGAGCGCCCTGCCCCCGGTCAGCACACCGCTGGCGCAGATTCATGCCACCCGTTCGGGCATGGGCGGCTTCCTGGAAGGCTGGACCCCGGGCGAGCACTATCCCAAGTACTGGGCGCGACGCTTTGCCGTGGACTTCCATGGCGGCGGCCTGGACCGTCTGCCCGAAGGCGTCGGCATCGAGCCGATTCTCAAGGTGTCCCACGGCAAGACCCAGGACTTCAACATCCAGTACCTGCCGGACATCCAGGGCTACCGGGTGATGTTCGACTGGTTGCCCGACAGCGACTCGGTGGAGCCGGTGGAAATGCGCATGTTCATCCGCTCGCGCGACCGTACCCTGAGCGAAACCTGGCTGTACCAGTACTTCCCGCCGGCGCCGGACCAGCGCAAGTACCCATAACGCAATAGCCCCTTGTGTAGGAGCGCGCTTGCCCGCGACCGGCTGCGCAGCAGTCGTAAATTCGTGGCGTTTCATAGATCCCGGACGGGGTAGTAGTCGTAAATTTGTGGCGTCTGGCAAATTTTGCGACTGCTGC
>NZ_QFFU01000029.1 GCF_003131185.1 Pseudomonas ovata
ATTACTACAATCATGACCGGATAAAAGTAAAGCTTGGTGGATTGAGTCCTGTGGAGTTCAGGACTCGCTCTGTAGGCGTATGGCAATAGACTGTCCAACTTTTTGGGGTCAGATCAGTCTGATGCCAGGCCCGAGATCCAGGGCAATCTGGTGGGAGGCGGCTTGCCGGCGATGAGGCCGGCAAGGTCCATACCCCTGCTGCGCCTGTTACACCGTGATCGCCAGCATAGCTGCCTCCCACAGGTCCGCGTCGAGGCTTGACTGATCAGCGCTACCCGTAGACCAGCCCGGCGGGTGACGGGATCGTGCTATTTACCCAGACTCACCCCATAGAACGGCGTCAGCCCGAACGGGCTGATCTTGAAGTCCTGCACCTCTTTGCGCATCGGCTGGAACACTCTGGAGTTGGCAATCGGGGTGATCGGCACCTGGGTCTTGAGAATCTGCTGGGCCTGTTGATACAGCTTGATGCGCTCATCCTGCGACGCCGTGACCTTGGCCTGCTGCACCAGCTTGTCGTAGGACGGGTCGCACCATTTGGCGTAGTTGCTGCCCTTGACCGCTGCACAGCTATAAAGCACGCCCAGCCAGTTGTCCGGGTCGCCATTGTCGCCGGTCCAGCCGTAGATCATGGCGTCATGCTCGCCGGCCTTGGCGCGCTTGATGTACTCGCCCCATTCATAACTGACGATGTTGGCCTTGATGCCGACCTTGTCCCAGTCAGCCTGAATCATCTGCGCCGAGAGCCGGGCGTTGGGGTTGGAGGCGCGCTGCACGGTCATGGCCCACAGGTTGATGACCGTGCCTGGCGCGATGCCGGCTTCCTTGAGCAGGCGGCGGGCCTTTTCCGGGTCGTGCGGGGCGTCCTTGATGCCCGGATCGAAACCCCACTGGCCCGGCGGCAGGGCATTTTCGGCCAGTTGGCCGGCGCTGCGGTACACCGCCTTGATGATCGCCGGCTTGTCGATGGCCATGTCCAGTGCCTGGCGCACCTTGAGCTGGTCCAGCGGCGGATGGGTCACGTTATAGGCCAGGAACCCCAGGTTGAAACCGGGCTGGCTGAGCACCTTGAGATTCGGGTCCTTGCTGATGTCTTCGATGTCCTGCGGGCGCGGGTAACCGCTGACATGGCATTCGCCGGCCTTGAGCTTTTGCAGGCGCACGGCGGCGTCGGTGTTGATGGCGAAGATCAGGTTGTCGATCTTCACGTCTTCAGGTTTCCAGTAGGCGGTGTTGGCGGTGTAGCGGATCTGCGAGTCCTTCTGGTAGCGCTTGAACACAAAGGGGCCGGTGCCGATCGGCTTCTGGTTCAGGTCGGCGGCCTTGCCCTGCTTGAGCAACTGGTCGGCGTATTCGGCCGACTGGATCGAGGCAAAGCTCATGGCCAGGTTCTGCACGAAGGCGGCGTCGACGTTGTTGAGGGTGAAGCGCACGCGCTGGTCGTCGAGCTTTTCGACACTTTTGATCGTGGTGTTCAGGCCCATGTCGACGAAGTAGGGCGATTCGGACGGGTAGGCCTGGCGAAACGGCTGGTTGGCATCCAGCAGGCGGTTGAAGGTGAACAGCACGTCATCGGCGTTGAAGTCGCGGCCGGGGGTGAAGTAGTCGGTGGTGTGAAACTTCACGCCCTGGCGCAGGGTGAAGGTGTAGGCCAGACCATCGGGGCTGACCTCCCAGTCGGTGGCCAGCCCCGGCTCGACCTCGGTACCGCCGCGCTTGAACTGGGTCAGGCGGTTGAACACGGTTTCGGCCGAGGCATCGAAATCGGTGCCGCTGGTGTACTGGCTGGGATCGAAGCCGGCCGGGCTGGCCTCGGAGCAGTACACCAGGGTGCTGGCGGCCTGGGCCATCGGGGCGCAGGCCAGCAGTGCGGCGGTCAGCAACACCGGTTGCAAGACAGTCTTGTCCATGAAGTCCCCATCGTCGGGCAGTGGAAAATGTGTCGATGGAGCATGCCGCACTGTTGGCTTTTCCTACAAGGGCTTGCGGCCTGCGGTCAGGGCCTGACGTTGATCCATGGCAGATTGCCCGGGTTTTGCGTTTCGGCCAGTTTGATCAGCCAGGTTTCAAAGAGGTCCTGAATGTAGTCCCAGGTCTTGCGGCTTTCGTCGGTCAAGGTGTTCAAGACCTGACGGCTGGCATTCAGGATCTGGTCCTGGAGCTTTTTCAGATCCTTCAGGGAACCCGCCTGCTTGATCCCTTCCGGATGCTGCTCTGCCCAGTCGCTCAGCAGCCTGTCCTGCCAGTCGGCGTCATAAGGGTGGGTGAAATAGCTGGCCGCAATCGCCAGCGGGTCTTCGCCGGGCCTGCTGTTCCAGTGGTCGAGCATGGCCTTGGCCACTCTGGCAGAGGCTTGCGAGGCCAGTAGCGCTGCCGGCTCGTGTAAGGGGTGGTCGGCATGATCCTTGGCCAGTTGCGAGTGCGAGGGGTCGGTGGAACCGTCCTTGTTAGGGTCGCCACCGAGCCAGGTCTGCGCCTCATCGACGCTGTTGCCCACCAGCGTCAGCAGGCTGCTTTGCAGTTCGTTCCAGGCATTGCTCAACAGGCGCAAGGGGGAGAGCTTGATCCAGCTCAACAGCTTCAGATACGGATAGGCCTCGGTGGCACGCAGTTCGTCACAGAACGCCAGCCACTTTTCATAGCCCTCCAGCAGGGCCGGATTGTGATGCTCACGTAACAGCACCCGCGTCATCCGCTCATTGGCGGTGCGTTCGTCAGGCTGGCTGAGGCTGAACTGCCAGCTTTCGGAGGGCGCAATCAGCTGGGCGAGAGGCTGGGCCAGGCTGGCGATGATATCGGCACCGCCAAAACGGCCGGTCACCAGGGGTAACTTGTGACGACAATCGGCTTGCGAGGTCCATGGCAGCACCGCATGGCCGAGCTTGATCAGGCCCAGTTCGACGAAGTTGGAGTGGGCGAACAAGTCTTCCAGCACATGCAGGGCCGACCCCAGGCTGTGCAGCCCATCGGTCGTCCGGCCCTGCTGCATGGCTTCCCGAAGCTGGCCCTGCATGAACTCGACCGAACGCTGGATGTAGCGTTTCATCGAGGTGTCGGGGTCGACCTGTAATAACGCGTCCCCGGTCACCACCCAGGGTTCGAAGTCTGGGTCGCGCTCGGCCAGGTCGAAGGTATCGGCCGCCTCCACGCGCGGGTTGTCGATGTGCTCGCTGGGGCGATAGACGCCAAGCCGGGTGCGGGTGACCAAAAAGCTGCCCTTGTCTTCCAGGCGCGGCGCGGCGAAGTGGCGGCTTGCCAGGATGTCGACGACAACGATCAAGGTGTCACGGGACAAGACCTGCGGAAAGTTCTTTTCCATTTCTTTTCCGCGCACCAGCTTGGGGTCCAGCACCTGCGAGTGGTCACGCAGCCAGTTGCCGAAGTAGACCTTCTGGCATTCGTTTTCGCTGAAGCCCAGCTCCAGCAGGACGTTCTCGATCCGCTCATGGCTGAACTTGCCGTCCTCCTCACCGGTGGCCTCGAAAGGCTCCCGGTGCGCGGTGGAGGGGGCTTGGCCGTGATTGCCCAGGGTCGCACGGCAGGACAGCATGCGATGCAGCGCCTTGCGAGGCTCCACCTCAAGGGTGACCGGCTGACCTGCTGCATTCATGTAGCGGGCAATCGTGATCTGCAGCGGTCCGTCCCAGCCGGTCGCGGCCATGCGTTTCACGTAGCGCGTGCCTTCTTCGCTGATGGCGTCGCGTGACAGCGGCGGCGCGCCGGCAGACAGATCCTCGCGCAACAGAGTGTCGAGGTGATGGCCGAATTCATGCAGCAGGATTTCCAGCAGCTCCCAGGTGACCTGTGGGTGGGCCTGCACATAGTCCAGCGCTGCGCTGTGAATACGCATTGTACGGGTGTGGGTGTCGTATTCGGCCGGGTAAAAGCCATCGTGGACGATATGGCACTGAGGGGCACGAATCTGCCCCTCGCGCAGGGCTGCTTGCAGGTTCAGGTAGGTCTGCGGTGCGATATCCAGGCCGAACACCGTTGCCAGCAGCATGACGAATTCCGGCTCGGGGCAATGCCTGGCCAGGCGGGTCAATTGCTCCAGAGCAAAGGTGCTGTGCATCAGGTGGCCGGTCGGGCGATGGCCCTGGAAGGCATGGCGCGGTCGCCCGCCGGCCAACAGCATGGCAGTGCGATGACGGGGACGGCGGGCAGGGGAATTAAGAGGATTCATCCGTGATTCCTTGTCTGGTTGTAAGTAATGTTTACAAGGCCGAGTGTACGGCTCACCAGCAGGATGAAAATCGGACGCAATCGATGCGGCCTGTCAGATCGTCAGGTGCAGAAGAGGGAATCAGGACCGCGAGGGGTAGGAATGCGACCTGACAGGCCAGGAGGGCGAGCCGCGACTCGCACTCCTGGCCAGACGGTCAGGGAATCTGCACCTCGATCATGCCGTCGGCCGCCACGGTGACCTTGCTGGTGCCGGCCTCGACATCCGGGGCAACAGCTTCGGCGCGATCGGCCTTCATCATCATGGGCGCCGGCGAGCGCAGGTACGGTTGTGGGTAACCTGAAGTGTTGAGGTTCAGGTTGACCACTTTGTAGCCCTGGCCGCCCATGGCGTCGGTGACCAATTGTGCGCGGGACTTGAAGGCGGCCACCGCTTCCTTGAGCAGGTCGTCTTCGCTGGCCCGGCGGGTGGCCGACGAGATGGAGAAGTCCATGCTGTCCATCTTCAGGATGGTGAGCAGGTCGCCGGTCAGTTGCGACAGGGCGGCGAAGTCGGCGCTTTCCAGGCGCAGTTCAGCGCGCTCGCGCCAGGCGATGATCTTCTGGCCCTTGTCATCGTAGACCGGCGAGCTGTTGCGGCTGCCCTGGCGTACTTCGACGGCCTTGACCTGGCGCGCCTGGCCGACGGCCTTGTTGAGGCTTTCGGTGACCTGCGCGGCCAGCTTGCCCGGGTCGCGGTCCTGGGCTTCGGTGTAGAGGGTGACCTGCATCAGGTCGCGGGCGACTTCCTTGTTGACCTCGGCGCGCAGCGACACCTGGTTGAAACGCGGCTCATCGGCGGCAACGGCGGCGCTGGCCAGGACAGTGGCGCTCAGGGCCAGCACAGCGGCGGCAGGACGAAGCTTGGACATGTGAACTCCTTGTTGGCGAACAGCGGTCCAACGAGTGTTGGACAGCAACCTGCATCAGACTTCGCACCCGGGGTGCGGTTCAGGTGCCCACGACTTTACCGTAAAAATCCTGTGGCGCATTGCCGCAGGATTCCCGGTCGTGGCCCGTGGCTGGTTATACTCGACCCGATCCACCCGCCCTTCGGGCGTCCAGCAGGAGAGCTCATGCTCGTCCCCGTCCAAATGCTTTCGGCCACACGGCAAAACCTGTGGCGCCTGACGTTCATCCGCGTGATGGTCCTGGCCGCCCAGGCCGGCTCCGTGGGCATCGCCTGGCTGTTCGATGTGTTGCCGCTGCCGTGGCTGCAACTGTCGGTCACCCTGGCCTGTTCGGCCGTGCTCTGTGCCCTGACCGCCATCCGCCTGCGCACGCCGTGGCTGGTGACCGAGCAGGAATACGCCGTGCAACTGGCCCTGGACCTGATCATCCACAGTGCGCTGCTGTATTTTTCCGGTGGCTCGACCAACCCGTTCGTGTCCTATTACCTGGTGCCGCTGACCATTGCTGCGGTGACCTTGCCGTGGCGTTACTCGCTGGTGTTGTCCGGCATCGCCCTGGCGCTGTATACCTGGTTGCTGGCGCAGGCCTATCCACTGGAAAACTACCCCATCTCGCGGGAAAACATGCAGGTCTACGGCATGTGGCTGAGCTTTGTGCTGGCCGCCGGGGTGATCACATTCTTTGCCGCGCGCATGGCCGAAGAGCTGCGCCGCCAGGAGCAATTGCGCGCCGAACGCCGCGAAGAAGGGCTGCGCGACGAGCAATTGCTGGCCGTCGCCACCCAGGCCGCCGGCGCCGCCCATGAACTGGGTACGCCGCTGGCAACCATGAGCGTGCTGCTCAACGAGATGCGCCAGGACCACCACGATCCGGGCTTGCAGGAGGACCTGGCGGTCCTGCAGGAGCAGGTCGGGCAGTGCAAGCACACCCTGCAGCATCTGGTGCGCGCTGCCGAAGCCAACCGGCGCATGGCCGTCGAGTTCCAGACCGTGTCGCGCTGGCTCGACGAGTCGCTCAACCGGTGGCACCTGATGCGCCCGGAAGTGAGTTATCGTTTCCATCAACTGGGCAAGGGCAGCGTACCGATGCTGGCGCCGCCGCCGGACCTGACCCAGGCGCTGCTCAACCTGCTCAACAACGCCGCCGATGCCAGCCCCGACAACCTGCAGGTGATGCTCGACTGGGACAGCGACGAGATTTGCCTGAGCATTCGTGACCACGGTCCGGGCGTGCCGCTTGCCATTGCCGAGCAGATCGGCAAGCCGTTTTTCACAACCAAAGGCAAAGGCTTCGGCCTGGGTCTGTTTCTGAGCAAGGCCAGTGTCACCCGGGCGGGTGGTTCGGTCAGGCTCTATCGTCACGAAGAGGGCGGCACGCTCACCGAGCTGCGCCTGCCGCGTGACAAGCGAGGAGAACAAGCATGAGTGATGACACTACGGTCGAACCGGTCGAGGGCGAAGAACTGCCGCACCTGCTGCTGGTCGACGATGATGCCACCTTCACCCGGGTCATGGCCCGGGCAATGACCCGTCGCGGCTTTCGCGTCAGTACCGCAGGTTCGGCCGAAGAGGGGCTGGCGCTGGCCCAGCAGGACATTCCCGAATACGCCGCCCTCGACCTGAAGATGGACGGTGACTCGGGCCTGGTGCTGCTGCCCCGGCTGCTGGAGCTGGACCCGGACATGCGCGTGGTGATCCTGACCGGCTATTCGAGCATTGCCACGGCGGTCGAGGCCATCAAGCGTGGCGCCTGCAACTACCTGTGCAAGCCGGCCGATGCCGACGACGTGCTGGCGGCCTTGTTGTCCGAGCACGCCAACCTGGACAACCTGGTGCCGGAAAACCCCATGTCGGTGGACCGCCTGCAATGGGAGCACATCCAGCGCGTGCTGACCGAGCATGAAGGCAATATTTCCGCGACCGCGCGTGCCTTGGGCATGCATCGACGTACTTTGCAACGCAAATTGCAGAAACGCCCGGTACGCCGTTGAAACCCTGACCGCCACTGGCAAAGCCGCAGGCTTGAGCGGTGGCGGCCCGGACCAAGAGAGTCAGTTCGCCAGCATCGGGCGATTACGGCATGACCGGCTGGCTTACCCGCATTTTCATGGCGTGTGATCATACAACCGCTGCGCTATGATTGGCCGTCTACAGATCGAGAAGAACCTTGCAGGATATGGAAAATCAGAGCGCTCCACCTCGCGCACGTCGTAAACATCGCAGTCTTGCGCAGGAACTGGTGACCGAACTGTCCGAGCGCATTCGCTCCGGGCAGCTCAAGCGTGGCGACAAACTGCCCACCGAATCGGCCATCATGGAAGAGCAGGGCGTCAGCCGCACCGTGGTGCGCGAGGCCATTTCCCGCCTGCAGGCTTCGGGCCTGGTCGAAACCCGCCACGGCATCGGCACTTTTGTACTGGACATGCCAAGCCCCAGCGGCTTTCGCATCGACCCGGCGACCATTGTCACCCTGCGTGACGTGCTGGCCATCCTTGAGCTGCGCATCAGCCTGGAAGTGGAGACCGCCGGGCTCGCTGCCCAGCGCCGCACCGAGGAACAACTGGCTGCCATGCGCGCCGCCCTTGATGCCTTGAACGAAAGTGCGTCCCACGCCATCGATGCGGTGTCCATGGACTTCCAGTTCCATCTGCACATCGCCCTGGCCACCGGCAACCGCTACTTCACTGACATCATGACCCACCTGGGTTCGAGCATCATTCCGCGTACCCGGGTGAACTCGGCGCGGCTGGCTCACGATGACCAGCAGCATTACAACCTGCGCCTGAGCCGCGAACACGAAGAGATCTACGAGGCCATCGCCCGCCAGGACGCCGACGCCGCCCGCGCCGCCATGCGCCTGCACCTGACCAACAGCCGCGAACGCTTGCGTCACGCCCACGAAGAAGCCGCCGCGCAAAACGCCTGACCCTGCGGCGCGCCGCGTAGACAGCACCCGATCCGTAGGAGCGACCAGCGACCAGCGGTCGCGAAACGACCCGCATGATTGACCGCGGCCTTCGCGGTCTTCGCGACCGCTGGTCGCCCCTACGGGGGATTTCCATACCGATCATGGGGTGTGTCTGATGAGCGCGATTTCCTGCCGATGCCCATCACGCTCCGGGTAGAGTGATCGTATAACTTCTTTCCTCGATCAACCCCCGCAAACGCCTTGTAATCAAAGGCTTACCCCCTCCAGCCAAGCCCCCGCAGAAAAATTTTGCAAATCCCTGTTGAGACATTTTATTTTCAGTTGTACGATGACTTACGACATCGGCACACGGCTGATGACTTATTCACCACAACAATGTCCCCCAGGGTGTTCGAACAATGAATCCACAAGAACTAAAGTCCATCCTTTCCCACGGTTTGCTGTCTTTCCCTGTCACCGACTTCAATGCCCAGGGCGATTTCCATCGCGAAGGCTATATCAAGCGCCTTGAGTGGCTGGCCCCGTACGGTGCCAGCGCCCTGTTCGCCGCAGGCGGCACCGGTGAGTTCTTCTCGCTGACCTCCGGCGAGTACTCGCAGATCATCAAGACCGCTGTCGACACCTGCGAAAAGACCGTGCCAATCCTGGCCGGCGTCGGTGGCCCGACTCGCCAGGCCATCGAAATGGCTCAGGAAGCCGAGCGTCTGGGGGCCAAGGGCCTGCTGCTGCTGCCTCACTACCTGACCGAAGCCAGCCAGGACGGCGTTGCCGCCCACGTTGAAGCGGTGTGCAAGTCGGTCAAGATCGGCGTCGTGGTCTACAACCGCAACGTCTGCCGCCTGACCGCGCCACTGCTGGAAAAACTGGCCGAGCGCTGCCCGAACCTGATCGGCTACAAGGACGGCCTGGGCGACATCGAACTGATGGTTTCGATCCGCCGCCGCCTGGGTGACCGTTTCTCGTACCTGGGTGGTCTGCCGACCGCTGAAGTCTACGCTGCCGCCTACAAGGCCCTGGGCGTACCGGTCTACTCGTCGGCCGTGTTCAACTTCGTGCCGAAGCTGGCCATGAACTTCTACCACGCCATCGCCCGTGACGATCACGAGACCGTCGGCAAGTACATCGATGATTTCTTCCTGCCTTATCTGGACCTGCGCAACCGCAAGGCCGGTTATGCCGTCAGCATCGTCAAGGCCGGCGCCAAGATCGCAGGCTATGACGCAGGTCCCGTCCGCGCACCGCTGACCGACCTGACTGGCGAAGAAGTCGAAATGCTCGCCGCGCTGATGGACAAGCAAGGCAAGCAGTAAGTCTGGTTACAGCCAAAGACCGCAGAGTACGCTCCGCGGTCTTTGTCGTTGCATCGTCTGCAGGTGGAACACGTTGTCGCCACGGCGTTTCCAAGGGGCCTGCAAGGCTACACCTCAAAAAAACAGCAGCACCCGCGTAAAAAAATAAAGAGTGGGAGTTTCACCGCATGCAAAAGTCCAAGCCGACGCACGTCCGCTATTTGATCCTGTTGATGCTGTTCCTGGTCACCACGATCAACTACGCCGACCGCGCCACCATCGCTATCGCAGGTTCCAGCCTGCAGAAAGACCTTGGCATTGATGCCATCACCCTGGGTTATATCTTCTCCGCATTCGGCTGGGCCTATGTGGCCGGCCAGATTCCTGGCGGCTGGCTGCTCGACCGTTTCGGTTCGAAGAAAGTCTACGCCACGAGCATTTTCACCTGGTCGCTGTTCACCCTGCTGCAAGGCTATGTCGGTGAATTCGGCGTCTCCACGGCCATCGTCGCGCTGTTCATGCTGCGCTTTCTGGTCGGCCTGGCCGAAGCGCCATCCTTTCCCGGCAATGCCCGCATCGTGGCGGCCTGGTTTCCGACCGCCGAGCGCGGCACGGCGTCGGCGATCTTCAACTCGGCGCAATACTTTGCCACCGTGTTGTTCGCCCCGCTGATGGGCTGGATCGTCTTCACCTACGGCTGGCAGCACGTATTCGTGGTCATGGGCGCGGCCGGTATCGTGTTTTCCGGCGTCTGGCTGAAAGTCATCCACAGCCCGCGCCAGCACCCGATGATCAACGAAGCCGAGCTTGAGCACATCGCCAACAACGGCGGCATGGTCGACATGGACCAGGACAAGGGCAAAGGCAAGGACAAGCCGGCCAGCAGTGGTCCGAAGTGGGATTACCTGCGTCAGTTGCTGACCAACCGCATGATGCTCGGCATCTACCTGAGCCAGTACTGCATCAACGGCATCACCTATTTCTTCCTGACCTGGTTCCCGGTGTACCTGGTCCAGGAACGCGGCATGACCATTCTCAAGGCCGGCATCATTGCCTCCTTGCCGGCCATCTGCGGCTTTATCGGTGGCGTACTGGGCGGGGTGATCTCCGACTACCTGCTGCGCAAGGGCCATTCCCTGACCTTTGCCCGCAAGGCACCGATCATCTGCGGCCTGCTGCTGTCGACCTCCATCGTCACCTGCAACTACGTCGATCTGGAGTGGGTCGTGGTCGGCTTCATGGCCCTGGCGTTCTTCGGCAAAGGCATCGGTGCACTGGGCTGGGCGGTCATGTCCGACGTGTCGCCCAAGCAGATCGCCGGCCTCAGTGGCGGGTTGTTCAACACCTTCGGCAACATCGCCTCGATCACCACCCCGATCGTGATCGGCTACATCATCAGCACCACAGGCTCGTTCAAGTGGGCCCTGGTGTTCGTGGGCGCCAACGCGCTGCTGGCCGTCATCAGCTACATCTTTATCGTCGGAGACATCAAGCGTGTGGAATTGAAAGAGCCGCCTGTACAGGGGCCTGCGCTGAACGACAGCGACCTTTCCCAAGCCAAATCCTGAGGAAACCGTGATGAACCTGATTCAACATGCCGATTCGCCACGGCATATCCGGCTCCACCCGCTGGATAACGTGGTTGTAGTGGTCAATGACCAGGGTGTGCCTGCCGGCACCCGCTTCGAGGATGGCCTGGAGACGATCGATAACGTCCCCCAGAGCCACAAGATCAGCACCGTCGACCTGGCCGAAGGGGATCCGGTGATCCGCTACGGGCAGACCATCGGCTATGCCTTGCAGCCGATCCCGCGCGGCAGTTGGGTCAGGGAAGACCTGTTGCGCATGCCGTCGGCGCCGGAGCTGGACAAGCTGCCGATGTCCGATGCCGTGCCGGAAAAGGAAGCGCCGCTGGAGGGCTACACCTTCGAAGGCTACCGCAACGCCGACGGCACCGTCGGCACGCGCAATATCCTGGGCATCACCACCACGGTGCAGTGCGTGACCGGTGTGCTGGACCATGCGGTCAAGCGCATCCGTGACGAACTGCTGCCCAAATACCCCAACGTCGACGACGTGGTGGCCCTGACCCACACTTACGGTTGTGGCGTGGCCATCACCGCCACCGACGCCTACATTCCGATCCGCACCGTGCGCAACCTGGCGCGCAACCCGAACCTGGGTGGCGAGGCGCTGGTGATCAGCCTGGGCTGTGAAAAACTGCAGGCCGGGCAGGTCATGCACGAGCAGGACCCGTCGGTGGACCTCAGCGAACCGTGGCTGTACCGCCTGCAGGATGCCAGCACCGGCTTCAACGAAATGATCGAGCAGATCATGGAACTGGCCGAAGTGCGCCTGAAAAAACTCGACCAGCGCCGCCGTGAAACGGTGCCGGCCTCCGAGCTGATCCTGGGCATGCAGTGCGGCGGCAGCGATGCGTTTTCCGGCATCACCGCCAACCCGGCGCTGGGCTATGCCTCGGACCTGTTGCTGCGCGCCGGGGCCACGGTGATGTTTTCCGAGGTCACTGAAGTGCGCGACGCCATCTACCTGCTGACCTCGCGCGCCGAGAATCAGGAGGTGGCCCAGGCACTGGTGCGCGAGATGGACTGGTACGACCGCTACCTGGCCAAAGGCGAGGCCGACCGCAGCGCCAACACCACGCCGGGCAACAAGAAGGGCGGGTTGTCGAACATCGTCGAGAAATCCCTGGGGTCGATCGTCAAGTCCGGCAACAGCGCCATCAACGGCGTGGTTGGCCCCGGGGAGCGGGTCAGCAGCAAGGGCCTGATCTTCTGTGCCACCCCGGCCAGCGACTTTATCTGCGGCACGCTGCAACTGGCGGCCGGCATGAACCTGCACGTGTTCACCACCGGCCGCGGCACGCCTTATGGGCTGGCGATGGCGCCTGTGGTCAAGGTCTCGACCCGCACCGAACTGGCCCAGCGCTGGCCGGACCTGATCGACGTCGACGCCGGCCGCATCGCCACGGGGCGCGCCAGCATCGAAGAACTGGGCTGGGAGCTGTTCCAGTACTACCTGGACGTGGCCAGCGGCAAGAAAAAGACCTGGACCGAGCACTACCGCCTGCACAACGACCTGGCGCTGTTCAACCCGGCACCGGTGACCTGATCGCACGCAGGACTGATGCCAGTCAGTCAAGCTGAACGTCGTCGAGCGCGGGTCGCTGTTTTTGTGGGAGCGACCCGCGGTCGCGAAAGGGCCGGTGGATTCAAGATCTTCAGTGCCTGACCGCCTGCATTCGCGACCGTTGGTCGCTCCTACGGGTAAGGCCAGGCACTCAAGCTGAATTTCGTCGAGCGCAGGGCGCTGTTGTGGAAGGCGGCTTGCCGGCGATGACGGCCTGACAAGCCCTGCGCCTGTACCGCCGCATTCGCCAGCAGAGCGGCCTCCCACAATTGAGTGTCAGACGCAAAAGCGGGTGAAAACCGGCTTGACTGAGCGGCATTGGCACGCAGGACCGTCCGGCAATTGCCCTGCGTTTTATCCGACTTCTCTGAACTTTCCCCAGCGTGCCGCCTCTTCTATTCAAGAGCGTCGCATTTGGCGCCGAGGCAATAAACCGAAAGGTCAGGAGGTTTCAGATGCCAATGTCAGAAACAGGGCTGTGGGGAGTCGTACTGCTGGTCGCGCTTATCATCCTGTCGGACCTGTGGGCCGTGATGCGGGTCCGCTCCAGCCACACCAGCGCAAGTAACAAAGCCATGTGGATCATCGGCATCGTAGCCGTACCGGTTCTCGGCGTACTGGCCTGGGTGGTTGCCGGTCCGCGACATCAATCGGGCCCGGCGCGTTATTGATATCCACCCGTGTTCAAGACCAGGTGGCCGAATGATGGGGATAGCCCGTCAAGCGGTCACCGATCACCATTTCACTGACCCAGTTGGTCAACATCGAGCTGTATACGCTCTGGCTGATGTCGCTGCTCAGCGCATGGTCAGCGCCGTCTACCAGACGGTACGTCAGTGAATGGGCCTGCTCGAAGGCGCTGCGGTAACTCATCAGGGTCGCGTGCGGCACATAGTCGTCCTGCTCTGACTCGATCAGCAACACATCCCCCTTGAATTCCTTGCACGCCGCCAGCGCGCGGTTGTCGGCCGCGGTCACCACCGAGCGCCGGTAGTGCGCCAGCCGGTCACGATCCAGCGCCTGTTTGGGCATTTCCCAATCGGCGTCCCAGTACAGCGCCGGCACCCGCAGGGCCAGCCATTTGACCGGCCGCAGACGGCTCAGAATGGTCGCCAGGTAACCGCCATAACTGCTGCCGATCACGGCAATGGCAGCAGGGTCCACAAGCGGATGGCTGACCAGCTTGTCGTAGGCCGCCAGCAGGTCTTCCAGGCTGTGTTCGCGTGACACGGTGGTGCGCAGCGCCTCGGTGCGTTCATGGCCGCGCAGATCGAACGTCAGGCACACGCAGCCCAGGCCGGTGATGTTCTTGGCCCGTGCCAGGTCGCGTTGCTGGCTGCCGCCCCAGCCATGCACGAACAGGATCCCCGGCATTCTGGGGCTGGGGGTCAGGACGGTGCCGCAGATCGCTTGTTCACCGACGGCAATTTCAATGCTTTCACTGCTCACAGTCATAAGGCTGGACCTGTGTGTATTTACGAAGAAAGCCCAGCTGAGGGTCGTCACCCTCGTACAACACCTGGGCATGGGAGGGCAGCGGTGCGTCCCGGCCGTAAACCTCATGGGTCGAGACACACAAGCGTGACAGCGCCGGATCGGCGGCAAAGGCCAGCAGGGCGTGGATCTCGGCGGCGCTGGCACCGCCGATGCGCCAGGACTGCTCCAGCACCCCGGAACAGGCCTGGCCTCGGGCATTGACGCCTTGGGCAATGTCGTAATTGCGCCGTGAGGCAATAAAGCCTGGCAGGCAGGCCTGTGCCGCCCGGTCATAGGCGATGGCCTGCTGCACGGCACGGCGTACCGGCGCCTGCAGTGGCTGGTCGAGCAGTACGTCAAAGCCGCCGCGCACAATCCACAGGCATGAACCGCCATACACGGTGGCGCCCTGATTGTCGCGGGTCAGGCTCTGGGTGCCGTGGTAACTGGCCACGCCGCCTGCAACTGAAACCTGGCCGACGCTGTAGGTGACTACGTCCTGCAAGTCCTGCTCGATCACCAGGCCCCAGCGCGCCACTTCGGCAAAGTCCTGCTCGCTCAGTGCCGCAGTCAGTTCGGCAGAGTCCTGTGCGACGATCTGGCCGCGCCCGGCGGTGGCGCGCACCGGCTTGATGCGCACCGGGCCGTCAGCCAGCATCTGCTGCCCGGCCTGACGGGCGTCGGCCTCGCTGAACACGCTGAAACCGGCCAGCACGGCATCGCCGGCCTGATCATGAAAGGCCTCGGACCACCCTGGCGGGCGGGCACTGGCTTGATCGGGCAAGGCATGCGAAATGGCTTTGGTGGCCATGAATGGCTCACTCACCAGGCCGCCAAACACATCATCCGCACTGCGAATGTTCAGCTGTCGGGCGCGCGGCGGGTCGACCAGCGTGTCGGAAGGCACGAAATACAGCGAGCGACCTTGAGGCTGCGCCGCATCGAAGGTGCCGGTGAACTCGCCGCCCAACAGTTGAGCCAGTTGCCGCCCCAAAGCCTGGTGTACGACGACCTCATGCTGGCCGAGGATTTTTTCAGTGGGAAGCAGAACGACTTCGATACGACCCTGGCCTGTTCCTGATCCGCGCATGGACTGACTCCTTGGCGATGCCTTGTCTGCAATCACGAGGGCCGTCCCTTGCAGTTGCAGCAGACTGGCCTTGTGAAATATGGAAGGGCAACGAAGCCGATGGGTTCCAGCTCACGGATAAGCGGTCTGCTTCAGCGAGGTATTGCAATGGCATTGCAACAGAGCGATGGTTATATCGCCGGCATGCAAACGATCAGGGGAGAAATACCATGGCAACGCTTACCCGCTGGACATTACAGATGACTGCATTGCTATTGCTGGCCTGGCTGGCCAGTGTCGTCGGGCAGTGGAGCAGCCAGGTGGTCAACGGCAACAGCAGCGAACGGCTGGCGCAACTGCAGGCGCCCGGTGCGCTCAACGGGCCGGTGATGGTGTCGACGCTCAAGAGCAGCGAAGAATCTCAAGTGCGGTGACGCCAGAGGTGTCAAACATCCGTAACGGGCAAGAAAAGGCAGGCAAAAAAATGGCTCACCGGGGGAGGTGAGCCAAGGGGATTCATCAAAGGAGTGGGGTAACTTTAAGATCGCTGACGTGAAGAGGATGTGAAAGGGATGTGGACGAAACGAGAACGCGCTCGATTTATCCAGCCTGCCAGTCAGAACGCCAGCTTGAAGCCGATCAACCCCAGCATCACCGCCAGGCAAGGGCGCAATAGCTCATCGGAAACCCGCCCCGCCATATGGCTGCCCATGTAGATGCCCGGCAGCGAGCCCAGTAGCAGAAACCCGAGCAGCTCCCAGTTCATGTTGCCCATGCTCGCGTGGCCGATGCCGGCCACCAGGGTCAGCGGCACGGCATGGGCGATCTCGGTGCCCACCAGGCGGCGGGTCGGCAGCAGCGGGTAGAGAATGAACAGTGCCACCGTGCCCAGGGCGCCGGCGCCGATGGAGGTCAGGGCCACCATGGTGCCCAGCACCAGGCCGGTGATGACCGTCAGCCCATTGAGGCTGGAGTCCTTGAACAGCGAATGACCGTCGGCACGGTCATGGGCAAAGGCCAGCAGGCGCTTCTTGAACAGGATCGCCAGCGCGGTCAGCAGCAGCACAAAACCCAGGGCCTGCTTGATGATGGCGTTGAGCGCATCGGGCGAGCTGTCCAGGCTGCTGAGAAACCACAGCGTCAGCAGGACCGCCGGCACGCTGCCCAGGGTCAGCCAGCCGGTGATCTTCCAGTCGATGTTGTCGTTCTTCTTGTGCACGTACACGCCGCCAGCCTTGGTGATGGCCGCATACAGCAGGTCCGTGCCCACGGCAGTCGCCGGGTTGATGCCGAACCACAACAGGATCGGCGTCATCAACGAGCCGCCCCCGACGCCGGTCATGCCGACGATAAAACCGACCACCAGGCCGGCCACTACAAAACCAAGACCGCCAACTTCCATCATCGCGCCCTACACCACAGTTATCTGTTGTCAGGTAAAAAGTGGCGGGCAGCATAACGGCTTATATACCCGATGGTTATGAATATATGGACTAAGGTTATAACCATTTGTTTTTTTATTGCCTGATGATTGGTTGCTGCACGGCTTTAGAAGGGCTGGATATAGCCTGTCCATTCGTCTGGCCACTGGTCGATTGCACGGATCAACTGTTTCTGTCGCCGCCTCATACAGGGTGCGACCGCACTGAAGCGGCTCGCCATGACAAGAGGATATGGAAATGGCCGAATCAGAAAATACCGGCAAAGAAAACCCCGGAAACTTTGCCAACGATCCTGAGCGCGCCTCCGAAGCAGGGAAAAAAGGCGGCCATGTGTCAGACGGCAATTTTGCCAATGACCCTGAACGCGCCGCCGAGGCCGGTAGAAAAGGAGGGCAGGCTTCGAGTAGCGGTTCCCGGCAGAATGATGCTGCACAACAATCCGGCAGCGGCGGGCAGCAAGACGACGACATGCAGCAAGAGGACGACAGCGCCGGGCAGCAAGACCAGGGCAGCGACCAACAGGGCCAGGGCGGCGGCCAGCAGGATGAGGACAGTGGCCACCAAGGCAAGCGCGGAGGACAACAGGGCCAGGGCGGTGGTCAGCAAGGGCAGGACCAGGAGTAATGGCACGCAGCAGTGAAGCAAGGGGGCAATGCCCCCTTGCTTGTGTATAGCCCCCATCTGCGCACTTTCTCGCGCATTGAGACCTTTCCCGACTTCTTTTTTCAGGGCGCACCACGACCGGTGCGCCCGGCGTTGAGCCATAGACCAACGGCTAATCAAAATTCGTTGTACGACGTCTGGTAACATGCCAGAATTATTTTGAAACAAATTGTCTCGAAGATTTTTCGACGTCGAGGCAATCACCCGCCCTCTAAAAATAATTCAGGTGAACCATGAAGATTAAAGGCATCCGCTGGTGGATGGTCAGCCTTGTCACGGCCGGACTCGTCGTCAATTACCTTGCGCGCAATACCCTTTCGGTCGCCGCCCCGACGCTGATGACCGACCTGTCGATCTCCACCGAGCAGTACGCCAAGATCGTTGCGGCCTGGCAGATCTGCTATGCCCTGATGCAGCCGGTCGCCGGCTGGTTCATCGACTTCATCGGCACCAAGCTGGGCTTTGCGGTCTTCGCCATGGCGTGGTCAGTGGCCTGTGCAGGCGCGGCCCTGGCCACCGGCTGGCAGAGCATGGCGTTCATGCGTGGCCTGTTGGGCATGACCGAAGCGGCAGGCTTGCCGGCCGGGGTCAAGGCCACCACCGAATGGTTTCCGGCCAGAGAGCGCTCGGTGGCCATCGGCTGGTTCAATATCGGCTCGTCACTGGGCGCCTTGCTGGCGCCGCCGCTGGTGGTCTGGGCCATCCTGCACAGCGGCTGGCAGTTGGCATTTTTGATCGTCGGCGCCTCGGGCATCGTCTGGACCTTGCTGTGGCTGCTGCTGTACAAGCACCCCAGGGACCAGAAGCTGCTAAGCAACGAAGAGCGTGACTACATCCTCAGCGGCCAGGAAGCGCACTTTCAGGTCACCCGGCGCGAGAAGGGTGCCTGGAAGAAGATTTTCAAGGAGCGCAACTTCTACGCCATTGCGTCGGCGCGCATCCTCTCGGAGCCGGCCTGGCAGACCTTCAACGCCTGGATCCCGCTGTACCTGATGACCGAACGGCACATGAACATCAAGGAAGTGGCGATGTTCGCCTGGCTGCCGTTCCTGGCCGCCGACATCGGTTGTGTGCTGGGCGGCTACCTGAGCCCGCTGTTTCACCGTTACTGCAAGGTGTCGTTGTTCACCTCGCGCAAGATGGTGCTGGTGTTCGGTGCCAGCTGCATGATCGGCCCGGCCTGCATCGGCCTGGTGGACAGCCCGTACACGGCCATTGCGCTGTTGTGCATCGGCGGCTTTGCCCACCAGACCCTGTCGGGTGCCTTGTACTCGATCACCTCCGACTCGTTCAGCAAGGACCAGGTGGCAACCGCCACCGGCATGGGCGGGATGTTCGGCTACCTGGGCGCGGCGGTGTTTACCCTGGTCTTTGGTGTGTTGGTCACGCAGATCGGCTACAGCCCGCTGTTCGTGGTGCTGGCAGCGTTCGACATCGTCGCCGCCGTGCTGGTATGGAACCTGGCCCGCGAAGTGCGCAGCGAGCCGGCTGCGCCACCTGGGGAGACGCTTGCACAACCGGCCTGACTGTCAGGCGCCCGATCTGTAGGAGCGCGCTTGCCCGCGACCGGCTGCGTTAGCAGTCGTAAATTTTCAGCGTTTCGCAGATTTACAGTCGTAAATTTTCAGCGTTTCGCAGATTTACAGTCGTAGATTTTCAGCGTCTACACAATTTTTGCGAGCGCTGCGCACTCGGTCGCGGGCAAGCGCGCTCCTACCGGGGGATCACGCCTTGCGCCAGGTCAGTAGCACGATCGCGCTGATCACCACCGCCGCCCCCAGCACCTGTCCGGTGCTCAGGCTCTGGTTGAGCAGCGCCCAACCCAGGATCAGGGTCGCGATCGGCTCGATGTTCATCACCGGCGCGTTCTGCGCCATGTTCAGGCGCGGCACGCAGACGAACAATAAGGTGAACGCCATGCCATACAGCACCACCAGGCTGGCCAGTGCCACCCAGCCGGTGCTGCTGGACGGTGCCGACAACCCCGAAGGCATCACGCCACTGGCCCCGGCGACCATCATGCTCACGAACACCACCAGCAGGGTCAGCAGGCTGCGCACCGGGCCGCGCACCGCGGCCAGTTTGTGATCGGTGATCCACAAGGCACAGGCAAATACACAGGCCGCGCAGAAGGCCAGGCTGACCCCCAGGGTCCAGTGCGGGTTGGACTCGCCACTGCTGGCCAGGCGCGCCGGCACGTCCAGCGCCAGCACCAGGCCGACCAGAATCATGCCCATCAACAACACCGTGCGCCGCGTCGGGCGCGGTCCGCCCAGCGCCCAGCCGAGCAGCACCAGCAGGATCGGGAAGGTGTTGCCCACCAATAACGCCAGCGCCACCGGAATGCGCGCCACTGCCGAATACAGGCACAAACTCTGGGTGGCGATCAGCAGGCCCAGCAGCAATTGCCAGCGCCAGCTGCCCTTGGGCAGGCTCAGTGACTGGCGCTGCCACAGCAGCAGGCCGGCCAGGGCCAGCAAGGTGATCCCGGAGCGGCACAGGATCGCCAGCAAGACGCCGGTGCCGTCATCGAAAGCGAAGCGCGCCGCAATGTGATTGCCGGCAAAACAGCAGGCCAGCAGCGCGAGCAGGGCCACGGCCACGTGGCGTGGCAATGGAACAGGAGAAGATGCGGAAACCGCCATGAGCACAATCCATTTGCAAAAGGCCAGAAAAAGAAAAGGCGGGCCAGGATGGCCCGCCTTTCATTCATGCAGTATCAGAGAACGACGCTAGGCAACCACAGCGACAGGGCCGGAATGTAGGTCACGGCCAGCAGTACCAGAAACAGCGCGGCATAGAACGGCAGCAACGCCTTGACCGTCGATTCGATACTGACCTTGCCGATCGCCGAGCCGACGAACAGCACCGCGCCCACCGGCGGTGTGATCAGCCCGATGCCCAGGTTGACCAGCATGATCATGCCGAACTGCACCGGATCCACGCCGATACCGGTCACCACCGGCAGCAGGATCGGGGTCAGGATCAGGATCAGCGGGGCCATGTCCATCACCGTGCCCAGCAACAGCAGCATGACGTTGATGCACATCAGGATCACGTAGCGGTTGTCCGACAGGGTCAGGAACGCCGTGGTGATCTTGGCCGGGATCTGCATCAGGGTCATGACGTAGCCGAAGCTGGCGGCAAAGCCGATCAGGATCATCACGATGGAGATGGTCCGTACCGTGCGGTGCATCAGCTTGGGCAGGTCGCGCCACTTGTAGTCGCGGTAGATGAACATGGTCACGAAGAACGACCAGACCACCGCGATGGCCGCCGATTCGGTCGCGGTAAACACGCCCGACAGGATGCCGCCCAGAATGATGACCATGGCCATCAGGCCCCAGAGCGCGTCGGCTGCAATCTTCAGCGCCTGGCGCAGCGGAATCACTTCACCCTTGGGGTAGTTGCGCTTCTTGGCGAAGATCAGGCACAGGCCCATCAGAATCGCGCTCATCAACAGCCCCGGCACGACACCGGCCATGAACAGCGAGGCGATCGACACCGTGCCGCCGGCGGCCAGCGAGTAGAGCACCGAGTTGTGGCTTGGTGGCGTCAGCAGGGCCTGCACCGAGCCGCTGACCGTTACGGCAGTGGAGAACTCGCGCGGATAGCCCTTGCGCTCCATTTCCGGAATCAGCACCGAACCGACCGAAGCGGTGTCGGCCACCGAGGAGCCGGAGATGGCGCCGAAGAAGGTCGAGGCCACGATGTTGACCAGTGACAGGCCGCCGCGGACAAAGCCCACCAGCACCCCGGCAAAGGCCACCAGGCGTCGTGACATGCCGCCCTCGGCCATGATTGCGCCGGCCAGGACGAAGAACGGAATGGCCAGCAGCGAGAACTTGTTTACCCCGCCGGCCACCTGGATCAGCATGGCTTGCAGGGGAATGTCGATCCACCAGGCGCCGATCAAGGCCGACAGGCCCAGTGCATAGGCGACCGGCATTCCGATGAGGATGAGCAGGATGAAACTGCCCAGGAGAATCAAGGCATCCATTCAGGCGGCTCCTTCGTTTTCTTCGATGTGGTCGAAGCGCACGACCTTGCGGTGGCTCTGATCGCCCAGGATGAGTTTTTCCAGCACAAAGACCAGGGTCAACAGCCCGCCGATCGGGATCGGTGCGTAAGTCATGCCGACCCGTACGCCCGGCAACGAGGCCATGAACTGGTTCCAGGTGGTCATGCACAGGCGCGCGCCGTACCAGGTCATGTACACGCACACCGCGATCATCAGAAATTGCACCACCACGGCCAATAGCTTGCGCAGTGGCTCGGGCATGCGGTCGGTGGCCATCGACACGGCCATGTGCGCACCGGCCCGGTAGCTGGCGGCCGCACCGATGAAGCAGAACACCATCATCAGCAGGATCGCCACCGGCTCCGGCCAGCTGGAGCCGGTGCCCAGCACGTAGCGGGCAAAGATGCCCCAGGGAATGATCAGCGTCATGGTCAGGATCGACAGGCCCGCAATCCAGATGCAACTGCTGTACAGCGTGTCGTTCAGGCGCAGGAAGAACGTTTTCATAGGCACATCCAAGGCTGCAGGGCGGTGGTGGCCGCGCCTGCAGGGGTCATCTGGGTGGGGAACGGTATTACTGGACGGCAGCGATGCGTTTCATCAGGTCGGCATACGGCGCGCCGTATTTCTCGCGAACCGGTGCAGTGGCGTCGAAGAAGGGTTTCTTGTCGACGGTGATGAACTCGACACCGGCGGCCTTGAGTTTTTCTTCGCTGGCGGCCGACTTGGCGTCCCACAGGGCGCGTTCTTCCATCTGCGCTTCGCGGGCGACCTTCTTGAGCAGCGCTTGCTGGTCAGGCGTCATGTTGTTCCAGGTGGTCTTGGAAATCACCACCGGCTCCGGCAGGATCAGGTGACCGGTCAGGGTGTAGTACTTGGCGCTCTGGAAGTGGTTGTGTTCCAGCAGGGTCGGCGGGTTGTTTTCCGCGCCGTCGATCACGCCGGTCTGCAAGGCACTGAAGATCTCGCCGGTGTCCATCGCAATGCCGTTGCCGCCCATGGCGTT
The DNA here is from genome assembly GCF_003131185.1 of Pseudomonas ovata. Taxonomy (GTDB): domain Bacteria; phylum Pseudomonadota; class Gammaproteobacteria; order Pseudomonadales; family Pseudomonadaceae; genus Aquipseudomonas; species Aquipseudomonas ovata. The sequence continues at coordinate 22,178 of NZ_QFFU01000029.1, forward strand.
CATCATGTCGATGAACAGCGGGTTGCCCTGCACGCGGATTTTCATGCCCTTGAGGTCTTCGATCTTGCGCACCGGTTTCTTGGTATAGAGGCTGCGAGTGCCGCCATCCATCCACGCCAGGGCCACCATGTTGAATTGGGAATTGGTGATCTTGTCGAGGATCTCCTGGCCGATCTCGCCGTCGATGATCTGGCGCATGTGAGCGTGGTCACGGAACACGAACGGCATGTTGAACACGTTCACGTCCGGCACGACAGGGCCGACGATGCCCAGGCTGACGCGGGCCATCTGCACGGCACCGATCTGCACCTGCTCGACCACTTCTTTCTCGGAACCGAGTACGCCGCCGGCGAACATCTGGAACGTGATTTCGCCGTTGCTGGCCTCTTTCAGTTTCTTGCCCATGTTCTCTTCGGCCACCACGGTCGGGTAGCCGGCCGGGTGGATTTCGGCGAATTTGATTTTCACCTCAGCGGCGGTCGCGGAGAGGCTGATCGCCAACGGAAGAACGGCAAGAAGCAGCTTGCGTTTGAAGGTCATGGTGAAACTCCGGTGTTGTTATTATCTGGTTTCGTTCGAATGTGAGTGCGGCAGTCAGGCATCAGCGTCGGCAGGCAGGCTCCTCCAGGCCCTTGACGCCAGGGTTCAAGGCAAAGACTCCGCCCGCCAGGGGCTGGTCGCTGAGGTCGATGCCGCCGGGGCGTATCGAGGTGACAAACAGGGTGTCCAGGTTCGCGCCGCCAAAGGCGCACATCGCCGGTTTCTTGACCGGTACGCTGAGCGAGCGGTCCAGACGGCCGTCCGGGGTAAAGCGATGAATCTGACCGGCGTCGTTGCCACAGATCCAGTAGCAGCCGTCCTGGTCGATGGCCGCGCCGTCCGGGCGACCGGGCAGGGCGCGCATGTCGACGAACAACTGCTGGTTGTGCGGCGTGCCGCTGTCGATGTCGTAGTCGAAGGTCCAGATGGCCTGTACGTCCGGGTGCGAGTCGGACAAGTACATGCGCGTGCCGTCGGGGCTGAACGCCAGGCCGTTGGGCACGATCATCTTTTCCAGTTGCAGATGCAGACCTTCGCCGTCGTGGCGATACAGCGCGCCGACGCGGGCACCGGCCTGCATATCCATCAGCATGGTGCCGGCCCAGAACCGGCCTTGCCGGTCGCAGCGGCCATCATTGAAACGCATGCCGGGCCGGGCATGTTCGACCGCATGCAGCAGCCGGCTGTCCAGCCCGCCCTGGTCATTGGTCTGCAGTTCGAACACGCCGCTCTGGCGCCCGGCAATCCAGCCCTGGCCGCGACGAGCGATACAGGCCAGCGGCTCATCGCCCTGCCACACCTGGTGCTTGCCATCGGCCGCCCCCCAGCGATGCAGCTGGCCGGCAGGAATGTCCACCCAGTACAGGGCGTTTTCAGTGGCGTCCCACACCGGGCTTTCGCCGGTCAGGTTGCGCGCATCAACGAGCAGTTCACTGTGCATGTCAGGGCTTCCTTGCGCGTTGAAGATCAGTCGAAGGGACCGGCGGCCACGAAGGCACCACCCTGGTAGACCATGGCCGGATCGTCGGCCGCCGGCATGGGCTGGGCTTCCACGGCCGGGCGGAACACTTCGGAGGAATCCTTGGGCTGATAGCCCAGGTGCGCGGCATGGCGGTTGTCCCACCAGACATCGCGGTTGGCCGAGGCGCCGTAGACCACGGTGTGGCCGACACCGGGCGTGAACAGCCCGCGCTCGATCAACTGGGTCAGGTCGTCGTAGCTCAACCAGGTGCTGAGCATGCGGCGGTTCTGCGGCTCGGGAAACGACGAGCCGATGCGAATACTGACGGTCTCGATGCCGTAGCGGTCGAAATAGAAGCTGGCCATGTCTTCGCCGTAGCACTTGGACAGGCCGTAATAGCTGTCAGGGCGGCGCGCCGACCGGGCGTCGATCTGCTCGTCCTGCTTGTAGTAGCCGATGACATGGTTGGAGCTGGCGAAGATCACGCGCTTGACGCCGTGCTTGCGCGCCGCTTCGTAGATATGGAAGACGCCGCTGATATTGGGGCCGAGGATGTCTTCGAAAGAGTGCTCGGTCGAGACGCCGCCAAAGTGCACGATGGCGTCCACGCCGGCCACCAGGTCATGCACGGCGGCCTTGTCGGCCAGGTCGCACTGCACGACTTCTTCGTGCGGACCTGCCGCCGGTGCCATCGGGCTGATATCGGAAAGGCGCAGGATCGCGGCGCTGCTCTTGAGGCGTTCGCGAAGAACCTTGCCCAGTCCGCCTGCTGCACCGGTGAGCAGCAGGCGATTGAAAGGTGTTGTGGTCATGGCCAGCTCTGCTAGTTGTTTAAATTGTTGTGCGTTATATGTTGTCGTATGACCGTGGTGATTATCAGCAGTCATTTTGCCGCTTGTCAATTTGTCCCGACACGGTCTGCCTGATACAGCGCAGACCTGTGGGAGGCGGCTTGCCGGCGATTGCTGCGGCAAGGGCCCTGCAAATGTGCCGGGTTACCCGCAGGGTGGCGGGCAATCCGAGCGTCGAGCGTTTTCAAGTCCTACAGAATCGACAGAGGGTAGTTGATGATCAGGCGGTTCTCGTCGAATTCGTTGGTGCTGAAATCGCGACGAATGCTGGAGTTGCGCCATTTCACGTTCAGGTTCTTGAAGGTGCCGCTCTGGATGACGTAGGCCAGTTCCGACTCGCGGATCCACTCCTTGCCATCGGTGATCGCGCCGGTGTGCACGTCCTGGCCGCTGATATAGCGGTTCATCAGGGTCAGGCCAGGCACGCCCAGGCCGGCGAAGTTGAGGTCGTGACGCACTTGCCAGGAGCGCTCGTTGGCGTTGTCGAAGCTGGCGTTGTAGCTGTCGTTGGCCAGGGTGCCGCCGCTGGTGCCGTTGACGCGCATCCAGGTGTCGCCGCTGACTTTCTGCAGGCCGACATAGAAGGTGTTGACGCCGTACTTGGCCGAGAACATGCCCGAGTAGGTCTTGTTGTCCAGGCGGCCGGCGCGGCGCGAGCCATCGTCCTCGCCCTGGAAGTAGCCCAGGTTGGCGCCCAGGATCCAGTCGCCGATCGGCTGGCTGTGGGTCAGTTGCACATATTGTTGCTCGTAGACGTCCTTGAGCACCGCGTTCCAGACGCCCACCAGGGTGCGGTTCTGGTTGAAGGTGTATTCACCCCCGACGAAGTTGAAGCGGTCCGACAGGCCGCCGCCGTAGCTCATGTCTTCCATGCTGGCGTCGTTGCGCGGGCTGTTGGCGCGGAACTGGCCGCCGTAGAGGGTCAGGCCTTCGATTTCCTTCGAGGTGATCTGGCCGCCACGCAGGGTCTGCGGCAATGAGCGACCGTCGTCGGCGCGCAGGATCGGCAACACCGGCATCCACTCGCCGATTTTCAGTTCGGTCTTGGAAAACCGCGCTTTGGCCGCCACGCCCAGGCGTCCGTAATCATCGGCCGGGCGGCCGTCGCTGTGCCGTGGCAGAAGCGCCGTGCCATAAGTGCCGCCACCGCCGTCGAGCTTGAGCGACCACATGCCCAGCACGTCCACGCCGAAACCGACCGGGCCTTCGGTAAAGCCCGAGCGGGCATCCAGAATGAAGCTTTGGGTCCATTCCTCGGCCTTGCTCTGGGCGTTGGCCGGGTCGACAAAATTACGGTTGATGTAGAAGTTGCGCAGGCCGAGCGTGGCCTTGCCGTCCTCGATGAAACCGGCAGCAGAACTGACGCCGGGCAGGCTGGCGAGCAGGCTGGCACTGAGAAGGGCAAAGGGAAGGGGCTGGCGTATTTTCATTATTGTTGTGCTTCCGTTCAGGGTGAGACAGCCCGTCCACAAGGCATATGGCCGTGGCAAGGGCAGAGGTTGTCAGGGTCGTTGCGGGCCGCCCCTCGGGCGTGCAGGCAGGCCGCTACGGATTCTCGACAGCGCTTGGTGAACTGAAAGAATGGGCCGGTGGCGAAGTACAGGAATGCGGTGCGCGGACGCGCGGGGATAAAGGCGACATAGGCGACTCACTCATTGTTGTTTTTGTTGTGCGTTATCGTATGACTGTCGCGATTATTAAGAAGCGTGAAAAACTTGTCAACGGCTGGGTTATTAGCCTTAAGTCGCAGTTACTGGAGGTTTCCCGGGCAATTCATAGACATAGCGGCTTGTGGCCAGCTAAAAATAATTAAAAGACATCTGATGACATGCTCGACCGTCCCGATAATGGCCGGTTTGCCCTTGCCTGCCTGGGGTCACCGCCACATTCATCAAACACAAAATAACGTGTTGATCTTATCGATTTTGAAATCACTTGTAGGAGCGCGCTTGCCCGCGACCGGCTGCGTTAGCAGTCGTAAATTTTCAGCGGCCACACAATTTTTGCGAGCGCTACGCACTCGGTCGCGGGCAGAGCGCGCTCCTACGCTGTTTGCTGCGCCTCTGGTGCAGTAGACGATCAGCCCGGCATCAGCGGGTTGCGCATGCCTTCGAACATGAAACGGGTGGTCATGCGCACGTTCTCGCGGTGCGCCTGCAGGTCGGGCGTGACGCTGCTGGTCAGGCGCAGCAGTTGCAGATGGGAGTAGTCATTGAGCATGAACGCCGCTTGCATCACGTCCAGGTCAGGGCGCAGCTTGCCGGCGCCTTGCAGCTCGCGCAGCACACCGGCAATCTCGGCCTGCAGGCCGCCGTTGAGTTGGCGATAGGCTTCGGGCAGGTCGGTGCCGCCGGTAAGAATCAGCGGCAGCAGTTCTTTCCACAGCGACGCCGGCAACACTTCGAGGCTGTAGCCCACCAGCAGGCTTTCCATGTGGCAGAGCGCATCGACCGGGTCGTCGATATCGCGCACTTGCTCGCGCAGGTCATGAATGGCGCGACGGTCGGCTTCCCTGACCATTTCCAGAATGATTTCCTGCTTGCTGCCGAAATACTTGAACACCGTAGGCGCCGACACTCCGGCGACCTTGGCGATCTGCTCGATAGTGGTGGCCTGGAAACCCTGGCGCTGAAACAGCTCGATCGCCGCCGAGGCAATGGCCTGGCGTCGCTGCTGCTTTTGATGTTCCCGCAATCCGCTCACATGCACTCCTGAAAATCCCGATCCACGGCCGGATGATAGGCAGCCAGCGTTTCATTGGGCAAATATTTTATTGACTAAAGGTTTTTATAGGTTTAATTGTTTTACCCAATTCCAACGCAGAGTCATTTTTCAGGACCCGTCCCATGAGCGAGATTGTCGAGCACCCCCTGGTCAACCAGTACCTGCAAGCCCATTCGGTCGCCAGGGCCGAGCAGGATGAACCGGCCCTGATGCAAGGCTTTCCCGCCGGGCAGGCGCAGCGGGTGACCTGGAGCAACTGGATGCGTCCACCGTTCAACCGTTGGGGCTTTCGGCATCTGGCGCGACTGCGTCCGAGCATCGACGTGCAGGCAGGCCTGTCGAGCGAACCCTTGCCGGTGGCGCTCCAGCCGCTCGACGCGTTTTCGTTCCAGAGCGTGTGCGGCCTGTCGGTCAATGTCATGGACCATTTGCTGGCCAGCAAGACCGACGGCTTTCTGGTCATGCACAAGGGCCAGGTGGTGCACGAGTGCTACTTCAACGGCCAGCAGGCCACTGACCGGCACATCATGTTCTCGGTGACCAAGTCATTGATCGGTACGCTCGGCGAGCAACTGATTCACCAGGGCCTGCTCGATGACACGCTGCAGGCACAGGTCTATGTGCCTGAGCTGAAAGGCAGTGCCTTTGGCGATGCCACGGTGCGCCAACTGTTCGACATGGCCGTGGGCATTGATTACAGCGAGGTCTATGACGACCCCGACTCGGAAAGCTCGCAATACGGTTATGCCTGTGGCTTCCAGCCGGCCCCGGCCGAATACGCCCGCTACGCCTCGCTGTACCAGTACCTGCCGTCATTGCACAAGCGCGGCGAGCATGGCGGCTTCTTTCATTATGTAACCGCCACCACCGAAGCCCTGGCCTGGGTCATGGAGCGCGCCTCGGGCGTTTCGTGTCACGCGCTGCTGGAGCCGCTCTGGAAAGCCCTGGGCTGTGAGCGCGACGGCTATTTCATGGCCGACCCCTGGGGGCGCAGTGTCGCCGGTGCCGGCTTCAGCGCCACGCTGCGTGACATGGCCCGCTTCGGCCAGTTGCTGGCCACCAAAGGGCTGTACAACGGTCAGCCGTTGCTTGCCCCCGAGGTGATCGAGGCGGTTGCCGCAGGCGGTGATCCTCTGATCTATGCCGACAACCAGAGCTTTGCGCAATGGACCCCGGGCGCTTCCTACCGTAGCCAGTGGTACGTGTTCAACGATCACAGTCAGGCACTGATGGCCGGCGGCATTCATGGCCAGTACCTGTTCGTCGACCTGGTGTCACAGGTGGTGATCGTCAAGCAGTCCTCATTGCCTGAAGCGGTCACCGACCTCGATGCCGACAGCGTGCGCATGTTCCGCGCCATTACCCGGCACCTGGCGCAGCAGCCCGCCTGATTCGTCCATAACAAGATTTCCGGGCACCGGTTCCACCGGTGTCCTGGCCTGGCCCCGCCAGGCCTTGTGGCCGACTGCGCCACGTTTTCACTGCCCTGTAATACAAAAACAAATGCACAGGAGCTTCATATGTATGCAACGACGCGTTTTTCCTGCGTGCTGCTCGCCTGCGGCCTGCCGTTGGCCAGCTCGCCCACCTGGGCCGGCTACACCTTCGAGGACGGCAACCTCAAGGGTGAAGTCAACCTCACCGCCGGGGCGGCGACAGTGAGCACGCGCGGGGTGAATTTCGGCGCCGGCCGGGTCGATATTCGCAATGGCAGCAATGGCGGCAGCAAGATTGACTGGCAGGAAATGTATATCAAGCCCGGCGTGACCCTGGATTATGCCCTGGGCAATGACGTCAGCCTGCTGGCCGGCGGCTCGATGGTCGCCGCCACCACCTTGGGCGATGGCGACGCCGGCGGCTTTACCCGCAGCTCCGACGGCAACGCCACCACCGAAGAACTCTACGCCGGCCTGCGCGCCGGGGCGTGGACCTTCACTGCCGGGCGGCAGAACTACAAGATCGGCACCGGCTTTATCGTCATGGACGGCAACCTTGATGCCTTTGGCGACGGCGCCTACTGGCTGGGCCCGCGCACCGCGTTCAAGGACTCGGCAATCATGGCCTGGCACCAGGGACCCTGGCAGGCCCAGGCGTTCAGCCTGCGCACCGATGATCACCTGGGCGACTTCCGCCTGACCGGTGGCAACCTCGACTACGACCTCAATGGCCAGGTTACCCTGGGCGCCACGGCCCTGAAGGTCGACGCCCTGGCGAGCCAGGGTCGGGTCCAGGCTCGTCGCGACGGCATGCAGGTCTACAACCTGCGTGCGCTCAACGCCCGCATGCCCGGCCTGCCGAACCTGAACCTCAACGGTGAATACGCCGTCGAGCGCGGCAGCGGCGCAGGGGTCGACTATGACGCCAGCGCCTGGTATGCCCAGGCCGACTACACCTTCGACAGCGTGCCGTTCACGCCCATGCTCGGTTACCGCTACGCGACGTTTTCCGGTGACGACAACCTGGCCGACAACCGCCAGAAAGCCTGGGACCCGCTCGCCAAGGGCTTTGTCGACTGGAGCACCTGGCTGGTCGGCGACGTGGTGGGCAACTACCTGCTGTTCAACAGCAACGAACGGGTCCAACAGTTCTCGCTCAAGAGCCGCCTCAACGAAGCGTTCACCCTCGGCGCCATCCACTACCAGTTCTGGCTCGACAAGGACAACTACCAGGGCGCGCCGGTCAGTGACCGCCGCTTTGCCGACGAAACGGTGGTGTACCTCGACTGGACGCCCACGCCGCGCTTGTACACCTCGCTGTCCTATAACTGGGTCACGGCCAAGGCTGCTGCCAGACAGGTGTTCGGCAATGACGAGCGCTTCAGCGCTCTTGAGTTGTACTTCACCTACCGCTATTGACCTCGGCGGCATCGCAGATGCCAGGGCTGAACGACATGATGACGACAAACGTGCAAACCGGGCGCTCGTTGCCGGCGCTCGAGTGGGTGATGACGATCGAGGTTACGGTCGCGGCCGTTGACCTGGGCGAGAGTGCCGATGGTCGGCGCAGCAACTACCCGATCCTGGGCGGGCACTTCGAAGGGCCTGCCATCCGTGGCCAGGTGCTGGCCGGGGGCGCCGACTTCTATCGGCAACGCGCCGACGGCGTGGGTGAACTGGACGCGCGCTACAGCCTGCAGACCGATCAGGGCGAACTGATCAATATCCACAACACCGGCTTGCTGCTGCTGAGCGAGCAGGGTCGGGCGCTTGAAGCGCAGGGCCACTGGCCGCTCGACCCGATGCACTACCGCTGCACCTGCACGCCACGCTTCCAGGTCCCGCTCGGGCGGCTGGAATGGCTGAGCCAAGGGACATTCATCGGTCGCGCGCTGTACCCGGCCTCCGATCAGGTGGTCATCGACTGCTATCGCCTGGCCTGACCGGACACCGTCGATGACGGTGCCACGCCCTGACAACGAACTTCACACGCTGGCATGATCGCCGAACGACGGCCAGCCGTACGGGTATTTCTCATGAAAACGACTCATCAAATGACGGTGCGTGCAGCCTGCATCTTTATTGCGGCCGCCTCGATCATCGTGATCGGCGTGCAGCCGATCTTCATCGGCCTGCTCACCGAGCGCCTGGCGCTGACCCTGGTGCAGCAAAGCTGGGTCATGTCAGCCGAGATGTGCGGCTCGATTGTCGGCACCTTGTTGTGCCTGCCGATGATCCGTCGCCTGGGGGCACGCAGCATCGGCCTGAGCACAGGGCTGTTGTTGTTTCTGTCCAACTTCTTTACCGCCAGTGTCTTGCAGTTCGACCACCTGATGGCCTTGCGCCTGGTGTCGGGCGTGTGCGCCGGCGTGCTGTACTCGTACGCCATCTACTGCCTGGGCCGGATGAGTGGCCCGGACCGTTCCTACGGCATCCTGCTGTTCGTACAGACGGCGCTGTTTGCCTTCAGCGCGGTGGTCATGCCGATGGTTGCCGAGCGCTGGGGTTTTTACTGGGCGATCGGGTTCCTGACCGGCTGGTATGCGCTGGTGTGCCTGGCCTGCCTGTGCCTGCCGGCCCGGCAGGTCGACGAGGTGGTACCGGCGCGTACAGGCGGGCACCTGTCGGGGCTGACGATCATCGGGGTCTGCTCGCTGGCCGGCATGCTGTTGCTGCAATTGTCGATCTATTCATTGTGGGGCTTCGTCGAAGGCATCGGCAGTGACGCCGGCATTGCCCCGGTAGACATTGGCTGGGCAATCAGCATGGGCCTGCTGGGCGGCTTGCCGGGTGCGGCCTTGCCCAGCCTGCTGGGGCGCCGGTTGGGACGGGTGCCGATGATCCTCGCCGGCTCGTTGATCGTGCTGGTGTCGATCTTCATGCTGGCCTACCGCATTCATGACACGGTGGACCTGGCGCTGGCGGTGTTCCTGATGAACCTGGGCTGGAACCTGGCCTTGTCCTACTACATGTCCTCGGTCGTCACCCACGACCCGCAAGGACGCCTGACCCGGCTGGTGGGCGTGGTGCAGGTCTCGGCGGCCGCCGCCGCGCCGACCCTGCTGGCGTTGTTCATGCAGGAAGACGGCCGGCAAAGCATCTTCGTGCTGTCGGCGGCCACGATCATGCTCGGCGGCGTGCTGATGCTGGTCATGCTGGCCCTGACCCGCAAGCATGCCGGCGATTCGTCACTGGGCACCTCTTCGTAATCGGCCTTGTCGCCAGGCGGCCTGCAGCGGGTCGCCGTTTTCCAACGCCTGTGCAAAGAGGTGAAGCCATGTTTGCCACATTACGTGCACAAATCATTTGCCTGGCCGGTGTCTGCCTGGCGCTGCTGACCGGCGTGCTGGTCACGCTGGCAAGCCTGGGCATGGACGAGCACCTGCCCCTGCTGGGCAGCCTGGCATTTGTCGTGCTGATGACGGCGGTGGCCGTGGTCACGGCCCGGATCGTCAGCCCGCTGCGCACCCTGGCGGCCATGCTCGGGCAGATGGCCCACGGCCGCGCCGACCTGTCCGCCCGGCTCGACGATGCCCGTGCCGATGAGCTGGGAAGGGTGATGCGTGATATGAATGCCTTTCTCGATCAATGGCAGCCGGTCATCCAGCAGGTGCAGAGGGCGGTGGGCCAAGCGACCGTCGTGACAACCCGTTCGATCCAGGCCGGCGAGCAGAACCTGGCCGTGATGGACCGGCAGCGGCTGGACATTGTCCAGGTTGCCACGGCGGTGCAGCAGATGACCGTCGCCGCCCAGGACATTGCCCGCAGTACCGCGTCGGCGGCGCAGACAGCCGGTGGCATTCTGCAGACCATCGAGGACGGCACCGGGCTGATCGAGCGCACCACGACCCTGGTCGCCAGCCAGGTCGATGAGCTGGCCCGGGCCGACCAGCAAGTCGAGCAGCTGTCGGCCAAGAGCGGGCGCATCGGCAGTGTGCTGGACATCATTCGCGACATCGCCGAACAGACCAACCTGCTGGCCTTGAACGCGGCCATCGAGGCCGCGCGTGCCGGTGACCACGGGCGCGGTTTTGCCGTGGTGGCCGACGAGGTGCGCAACCTGGCCAGGCGCACCCAGCATTCGGTCGAGGAAACACGCAGCATCATCGAGGCCCTGCAACAGGACACCGCCGGGGTCGTGCAGTCGATGGCCGCCAATCAGCAGCGCGGCCGCGAGACGGCGCAGTTGTTCGACACGCTGATCGAGTCGTTGTACGGGGTGGGCGAGGGCGTGATACAGATGTCGGCCATGAACAGCCAGATCGACGGCGCCGCCCAGCAACAGCACGTGGCGTGCGAGCAGATCAATGCCAGCGTCACCCGCGTACGCACCCTGGCGGCCGAGCTGGACCACCACGCCAGGACCGCACTGACCGACCTGGCCGCCCTGCACACCTGCGCCACCGACCCGCACGCCTTGCTGGCACGCCTCAACACCACCCCCTGACCCTGCCCCGGGTAGGAGCGCGCTTGCCCGCGACCGGCTGCGTTAGCAGTCGTAAAATTGTGGCGTTTCGCAGATTTCTGCGAGCGCTGCGCACTCGGTCGCGGTGGTCCGGCATACCGGCAAGCGCGCTCCTACCACCTGCTCCAGGGTTTCCCGCAGGCGCGGTGTCAGTTCATCGGCTGCGCAGCAGTCGTAAATTTTCAGCGGCCACACAATTTTTGCGAGCGCTACCGCACTCGGTCGCGGGCAAGCGCGCTCCTACCAGTGCAGTGCCGTGCATCAAGACAGTGTTACCACCTGCTCCAGGGTTTCCCGCAGGCGCGGGGTCAGTTCGTCGAACAGGGTCTGCACCGCGCGCAGGTCGCGGCAGTCCGGGCGGGTCAACAGCCAGACTTCGGTGCTGCAGCCCACCAGCGGCGCGCTCAGGGCTTCGACGCCGTACAGGTCGCAGGCGGTGAAGTCGGTCAGGGCCGCCACCCCCAGGCCGGCGCTGACCAGTTGCGCCACCGCCGCCATGCTGCTGCAACGATAGCGTGGCACCACCTGTGGATAAGTACGTTCGCGCCAGGTCACCGACACATGGTCGGGCATCGAATCGTCCGGGGCCACCCACGGCACCGAGGCCGGATCGTCGTGCAGGGCCTGGCGAAAATCCGGGTGCCCGCAGATCACATAGGCAGCGCTGCCCAGATGGCGACCGACCAGATGTTCCGGTGGCGTATCGGTCAGGCGCAGGGCGATGTCGGCATCGCGGCGGCTCAGGTTGGCAAAGTTGTTGGACGTCGACAGTTCCAGGTTCAGCGCCGGATACCCCGGCATGAAACGCGCCAGCGCCGGCAGCATCAGGCTGTGCAGCACCGCCTCGGTGCAGGTCAGGTGCACGGTGCCGCTGACCACCTGTTCGCCCTGGCGCAAGGCCATGCGCGCCGCGCCCAAGGCCTGTTCGGCGCGTTCGGCCTGCTCGGCCATGGCCTGCGCGACCTCGTTGGGCACATAGCCGCGCCGGCTCTTTTCGAACAGCGCACTGCCCAGCGCGCTTTCCAGCCGTCTTATCGAACGGAACACCGTCGAGATGTCGACCTGCAGCAATTCCGAGGCCCGCGCCAGGGAGCGTCCGCGCACCAGCGCCAGGACCAGGGCGAGGTCGTTGTGGTTGATCTCATATTGCATGGATGCAAACTCAGGTTGCCAAAACGCCAATATTTATTGCATCGATTGTAATTTACAGTGAGTTCGCGCTGCCAAGCTGTTTCGGCAGATCGCCATGAAAAAGCGTCAAACAGTCAACTTTCGGGGCTCAAGGCAGAACACAAACAAGAATGCCGCTCTCGCTTCATACGCCGCCTGCTTGTCCATCCTGCCGTCTGCAATGCCCCACACAAAAACCATCAAAGGTGTTCAATCATGTCGTCGGTATCCCCGCGCGCCATCGTCTCCAGTGAAGTCAGTGAGTTCCTGCGTACTCACCCCGAAGTGCAATATGTCGACCTGCTGATCTCCGACATGAACGGCGTGGTGCGCGGCAAGCGCATCGAGCGTCCCAGCCTGCACAAGGTCTACGAGCGCGGCATCAACCTGCCGGCCTCGCTGTTCGCACTGGACATCAATGGCTCGACGGTGGAAAGCACCGGCCTGGGCCTGGACATCGGCGATTCGGACCGGGTCTGCTACCCGATCCCCGGCACCCTGGCCTACGAGCCCTGGCAGAAGCGCCCCACCGCGCAACTGCTGATGACCATGCACGAACTCGACGGCGAGCCGTTCTTCGCCGACCCGCGCGAAGTGCTGCGCCAGATCGTTGCCAAGTTCGATGCGCTGGGCCTGACCATCTGCGCCGCCTTCGAGCTGGAGTTCTACCTGATCGACCAGGAGAACATCAACGGCCGCCCGCAACCGCCGCGCTCGCCCATTTCCGGCAAGCGCCCGCACTCGACCCAGGTGTACCTGATCGACGACCTGGACGAATACGCCGAATGCCTGCAGGACATTCTCGAAGGCGCCAAGGAGCAGGGCATCCCGGCCGACGCCATCGTCAAGGAAAGTGCACCGGCGCAGTTCGAGGTCAACCTGCACCACGTCGAGGACGCGCTGCTGGCCTGCGACTACGCCGTGCTGCTCAAGCGCCTGATCAAGAACATCGCCTACGACCATGAGATGGACACCACCTTCATGGCCAAGCCCTACCCGGGCCAGGCCGGTAACGGCCTGCATGTGCACATCTCGTTGCTCGACAAGGCCACCGGCCAGAACATCTTTGCCACCGAAGACCCCGAGCAGCATGCGCCGCTGCGCCATGCCATCGCCGGCATCCTGGAAACCATGCCGGCCTCGATGGCGTTCCTGTGCCCCAACGTCAACTCGTACCGCCGTTTTGGCGCGCAGTTCTATGTGCCCAACGCGCCGAGCTGGGGCATGGACAACCGCACGGTCGCGGTGCGCGTGCCGACCGGCAACCCCGCCGCCATCCGCATTGAACAGCGCGTGGCCGGCGCCGACGCCAACCCGTACCTGATGATGTCGGCGATCCTGGCCGGCATCCACCACGGCCTGACGCAAAAGCTTGAACCCTGCGCGCCGATCGAGGGCAACTCCTACGAGCAACTGGACCAGAGCCTGCCGAACAACCTGCGCGATGCCCTGCGCGAACTGGACGACAGCGAAATCATGAACCAGTACATCAGCCCCGCGTACATCGACATCTTCGTGGCGTGCAAGGAAAGCGAAATGGCCGAGTTCGAAGTCTCGATCTCCGACCTGGAATACAACTGGTATCTGCACACGGTGTAGGCGCGCGCTCTGCCGGAATGCCGGACCACCGCGACCGGCTGCGTTAGCAGTCGTAAATTTGTAGCGTTTCGCAGATTTCAAATGGTTCACACGCATAAATCTATGGCGTTTCACAGATTTCGAATGTGTTCACACGCATAAATTTGTCGCGTTTCATCAATTTTGCGAGCGCTTCGCACTCGGTCGCGGGCAGAGCGCGCTCCTACAGGCCATGCGGTGTCATTTCAACAAGAGAACAACCATGAACATTCCGCCACGTGATTACTGGGAACAGCTGTTCCAGAACCTGACCATCGAAGGCCGGGCCTTTATCGATGGCAAGTATGTCGCCGCCGTCTGCGATGCGACCTTCGATTGCCAGAGCCCGGTCGATGGCCGCCTGCTGGCCCAGGTGGCCAGCTGCGATGTCGATGACGTCAACCGCGCGGTCAGCGTCGCCCGTGCCCGCTTCGACAGCGGTGTCTGGGCGCGCCAGGCGCCAGCGGCGCGCAAGCAGGTGCTGATTCGCTTTGCCGAGCTGATGCAGGCCAACGCCCATGAACTGGCGCTGCTGGAAACCCTCGACATGGGCAAACCGATTGCCGATGCCGTGAAGATCGACGTGCCCGGTGCGGCCAATGCCATTCGCTGGAGCGCCGAGGCGGTCGACAAGCTGTATGACGAAGTCGCCGCCACCCCGCACGACCAGCTCGGCCTGGTCACCCGCGAGGCGGTCGGCGTGGTGGCGGCCATCGTGCCGTGGAATTTCCCGCTGATGATGGCCTGCTGGAAGCTGGGGCCGGCACTGGCGGCCGGCAACTCGGTGATCCTCAAACCGTCCGAGAAATCGCCGCTGACCGCGATCCGTATTGCCGCACTGGCGGTCGAGGCCGGGCTGCCGGCCGGGGTGCTCAACGTGCTGCCCGGCTTCGGCCACACCGCTGGCAAGGCGCTGGGCCTGCATATGGACATCGACACCCTGGTGTTCACCGGCTCCACGCGCATCGCCAAGCAACTGATGGTCTATGCCGGCGAGTCGAATATGAAGCGCGTCTGGCTGGAAGCCGGCGGCAAGAGCCCCAACATCGTCTTCGCCGATGCACCGGACCTGCAGGCGGCAGCCGAAGCCGCCGCCAGCGCCATTGCCTTCAACCAGGGCGAGGTGTGCACCGCCGGCTCCCGCCTGCTGGTCGAGCGCTCGATCAAGGCGCGCTTCGTGCCCATGGTGGTCGAAGCGCTCAAGCAGTGGCAGCCCGGCCACGCCCTGGACCCTGCCACCCGGGTCGGCGCGCTGGTGGACGCCACGCAGCTGGACACCGTGCTGGGCTACATCGAGGCCGGGCATGAGGACGGCGCGCACCTGCTCAGCGGCGGTCGGCGCACCTTGCAGGAGACCGGCGGGCTGTATGTCGAGCCGACCCTGTTCGATGGCGTCGACAACGCCATGCGCATCGCCCGCGAGGAAATCTTTGGTCCTGTGCTGTCGGTGATGACCTTCGACAGCGTCGAAGAAGCCATCCGCATCGCCAACGACACCGTCTACGGCCTGGCCGCCGGGGTCTGGACCGCGGATCTGTCCAAGGCACACCTGACCGCCAGGGCGCTGCGCGCCGGCAGCGTATGGGTCAATCAATACGATGGCGGCGACATGACCGCGCCGTTCGGGGGCTTCAAACAGTCGGGCAACGGTCGCGACAAGTCGCTGCATGCCTTCGACAAGTACACCGAACTCAAAGCCACCTGGATCAAGTTGTAAGGGCGCAGGCCTCCTGCGCCCCGGAGAATCGACCATGCAGCAACATGTACAGAGCTACTACGCCGACTCGCGCAACCGCCACGACGAGTACCCGGTGCTGACCGAAGCCATCGAGACCGATGTGTGCGTGATCGGCGCCGGCTACACCGGGCTGTCGACCGCCTTGTTCCTGCTGGAACACGGCTTTTCGGTCACGGTGCTGGAGGCGGCCAAGGTCGGCTTCGGCGCTTCGGGGCGCAACGGCGGGCAGATCGTCAACAGCTACAGCCGCGACATCGATGTCATCGAGAAGACCGTCGACCCGCACCAGGCGCGCCTGCTGGGGGACATGGCCTTCGAAGGTGGACGTATCATCCGCGAGCGGGTGGCCAAGTACGGCATCCAGTGCGATTTGAAGGACGGTGGTGTGTTCGCGGCCCTGACCAGCCGGCAGATGGGTCACCTGGAGTCGCAACAACAGCTCTGGGAACGCTATGGCCATAAACAGCTGGAGTTGCTCGACACCGCGCGCATCCAGCAGATCGTTGGCACCGACCGCTATGTGGGCGGCATGCTCGACATGAGCGGCGGCCATATCCACCCGCTGAACCTGGCGCTGGGCGAGGCCGCTGCGGTGGCCAGCCTGGGCGGGCGCATTCATGAGCAAAGCCCGGCCACGCGTATCGACCGTGGGCCGAACCCGGTGGTGCATACGCCGCTGGGCCAGGTCCGGGCGAAGTTCGTGGTCGTGGCCGGCAACGCCTATCTGGGAGACCTGATCCCGGAGCTGGCAGCCAAGTCGATGCCGTGCGGCACCCAGGTGATCACCACCGAACCGCTGGACGATGAACTGGCCAACAGCCTGTTGCCGCAGGACTATTGCGTCGAAGACTGCAACTACCTGCTCGACTACTACCGCCTCAGCGCCGACAAGCGCCTGATCTTCGGTGGCGGCGTGGTGTATGGCGCCCGTGATCCGGCCGACATCGAGGCGATCATCCGGCCCAAGCTGCTCAAGGTTTTCCCGCAGCTGAAAAACGTCAAGTTCGACTACACCTGGACCGGCAACTTTCTGCTGACCCTGTCGCGCCTGCCGCAGGTCGGTAGGTTGGGCGACAACATCTACTACTCCCAGGGCTGCAGCGGCCATGGCGTGACCTACACCCACCTGGCCGGCAAGCTGTTGGCCGAGGCCCTGCGCGGCCAGGCCGAGCGCTTCGACGCCTTTGCCGGTCTGCCGCACTACCCGTTCCCGGGCGGGCGCCTGCTGCGTGTGCCGTTCACGGCGCTGGGGGCTTCGTACTACCAACTGCGCGACCGGCTGGGGGTGTAAACCCCCGCCGGGTAGGAGCGCGCTTGCCCGCGACCGAGTGCGTAGCGCTCGCAAAATTGCTGAAACGCTACAAATTTATGCGTGTGAACACATTCGAAATCTGCGAAACGCTACAAATTTACGACTGCTAACGCAGCCGGTCGCGGGCAAGCGCGCTCCTACTGGGGGCGGTTGTACCGTCAGATACGGATTTATCACGAATATTGCTTTGATGCGGGGATCCACCATGTCTCGTCTTCCTCTGATTGGCGTCACCGCCTGCCGGCAGATGCTGGGTAAATACGCCTCGCACACCGTGGGCGACAAATACGTCGAGGCGGCGGCCTTTGCCGGCCTGCCGCTGGTGTTGCCGGCCCTGAGCACACCCACCGACCCACAGCTGTTGCTGCAACAGCTCGACGGCATCCTGTTCACCGGCTCGCCCAGCAATGTCGAACCACACCACTACCAGGGCGCGCCCAGTGCCGAAGGCACGCAGCATGACCCTTTGCGCGATGCCACGACCTTGCCGCTGCTGCGTGCGGCCATCGCCCAAGGCGTGCCGGTGATGTGCATCTGCCGGGGTTTCCAGGAACTCAACGTGACCCTGGGCGGCACCTTGCATCAGCGGGTGCAGGAACTGCCGGGCTTTCTCGACCACCGCGAGCCGCACAGCGACTCGCTGGCCGAGCAGTACGCGCCGCAACATGGCGTGGCGGTGCAAGCGGGCGGGGTGCTGGAACGCCTGGGCCTGGCAACGCAGTTCCAGGTCAACTCCCTGCACAGCCAGGGTATCGACCGGCTCGCCCCGGGCCTGCGCGCCGAAGCGCTGGCGCCCGACGGGCTGATCGAAGCGGTGTCGACCCAGGATTCGCCAGGCTTTGTGCTGGGGGTGCAATGGCACCCCGAATGGCGCTTTCTGGAAAATCCCGAATCGCTGCGGATGTTCGAGGCGTTTCGTGAGGCCTGTCAGGCCTACGCGCAGACACGCAACCCGTCGTAGGCGTGGCGTTGGCCGCGAATGATGCGCCGCACGATCAGGTGGCGCCCGTTCCCGGTTGAAACCGGTCCTACAGGCCAATAATTCCAATAAAGCGGCGGACACTGAATGAGTCACAACGGCGAAACTTCTGCGCGCACCAGCTCCAAGGGGCTGGCCAGTGGCAGCCTGGGCCTGCTGGCCTGCGTGGTGCTGGGCATCTCGACCATCGCGCCGGTCTATACCCTGACCGGTGCGCTGGGCCCGACCGTGCGCGAGGTCGGCGCGCACCTGCCGGCGATCTTCCTGGTGGGCTTTATCCCCATGTTGCTGGTCGCCCTGGGCTACCGCGAGCTCAACGCTGCCGAACCCGACAGCGGCACCTCGTTCACCTGGTCGGCACGCGCCTTCGGGCCGGTGATGGGCTGGATCGGCGGCTGGGGGCTGGTGGCCGCCACCACCATCGTGCTGTCGAACCTGGCCGGGGTGGCGGTGGATTTCTTCTACCTGTTCCTGGGCCAGTTGACCGGCCGCGCCGAGCTCATCGCCCTGAGCGATAACGTGTGGATCAACATCCTGACCTGTTGTGCGTTCATCGGCATCGCGGTGTGGATCTGCTGCCGCGGCATCGGCACCACCATGGGCGTGCAGTACGTGCTGGTGGCCTTGCAACTGTTCGTGCTGCTGGGCTTTTGCATCGCCGCCTTTGGCCAATCCCCGCAGGGTCCTGCGCTGGCATTCGACCTCAACTGGTTCAACCCCTGGAGCATCGGCTCGTTCTCCTCGTTTGCCGCCGGGCTGTCGCTGTCGATCTTCATTTTCTGGGGCTGGGACGTGTGCCTGACCGTCAGCGAGGAGTCAGTCAGCAGCCATGCCGTGCCAGGCCGGGCCGCCGCGCTCACCGTGCTGGTGATCCTGGGGCTGTACCTGGTGACCGCGATTGCCACCCTGCGCTTTGCCGGCGTGGCCGACAATGGCCTGGGGCTGGGCAACCCGACCATCCAGGAAAACGTCTTCGCCCACCTGGCCGGTCCGGTGATGGGCCCGCTGGCGATCCTGATGTCCATCGCTGTGCTGGCCAGCACCGCCGCCTCCTTGCAGTCAACCTTCATTTCGCCGGCCCGCACGCTGTTCGCCATGGGCTACTACCAGGCCCTGCCCAAGCGCTTTGCCAGCATCTGCCCGCGCTCGCTGACACCACGCTTTGCCACCCTGTGCGCCGGCGCTGCGGCGGCGATCTTCTACGTCAGCATGCGCCTGCTCAGCGAGAACGTGCTGGCCGACACCATCACCGCGCTGGGCATGATGATCTGCTTTTACTATTCGCTGACCGCCTTTGCCTGCGTGTGGTATTTCCGCGCCAGCCTGTTCGACAGCCTGCGCCATTTCCTGCTGCGCGGCCTGTGCCCGCTGCTGGGCGGCAGCGCGCTGGCGGTGATCTTTGCGCAGACGGCGGTGGACAGCGCTTCGCCTGACTTCGGCAGCGGCTCGCACATCGGCGGGATAGGGCTGGTGTGCATCATTGCCGTGGTGATCCTGCTGCTGGGCGTGGTGCTGATGGGCATCTTCCGCTGGCTGATCCCGGCGTACTTTTCCGGGCAGACCTTGCAACGGGCGACCCTGCGTGCACCGCAAGCGCTGGAAGCCGGAGCCTGAATCATGCACACCGAGCAAGGGCTGCTGCGCCTGTCGATCGCGGTCACCGTGCTGGTGGCGGCCTTCGGCATTGTCTTCGGCCTGCTGTCGGGCTCGTTCTCGATTGTCTTCGACGGCGTCTATTCGCTGGCCGATGCGAGCATGAGCGTGCTGGCGCTGATCGTCGCCACGCTGATCCGCCGGCACACCACCGAGGGCGAGGCCAGCCGGCGCCTGGCCGAGCGCTTCAACATGGGCTTCTGGCACCTGGAGCCGATGGTGCTGGCGATCAACGGCACCTTGCTGTGCGGGGTGTCGCTGTACGCGTTGATCAACGCCATCGGCAGCCTGCTCAATGGCGGACGGCACCTGGAATTCGGCTTTGCGATTGTCTATGCGGGCTTGACCACCCTGGTGTGTTTCAGCCTGGCGGCGCTGGCGTTTCGGGCCAATAAACGCATCCGTTCGGATTTCGTGGCGCTGGATGCCAAGGCCTGGGTCATGTCCGGCAGCATCTCATTGGCACTACTGATCGCCTTTATCGTCGGGGCGCTGGTGGAGGGCACGGCCTATGCCTGGCTGGCGCCGTATATCGACCCGGCCGTGCTGGCGATCATCTGCCTGATCATCATCCCCATTCCGCTGCTGACCATCCGCCAGGCGTTTTCGGATGTGCTGATGGTGACCCCGCCGGCCCTCAAGCAAGCGGTCGACGAAGTGGCCGCGCAGGTGGTGGCCCGCTATGGCTTTATCGACTGGCAGGCCTATGTGGCCAAGGTCGGTCGCGCCCGGCAGATCGAGCTGTACTTCATCGTGCCTCAGGACTGGCCGGCCTGGACCCTGGCCGAGTGGGACGCGGTGCGCGATGTCGTGGGCGAGGCCATCGGTGCCGAAGGCCCGAACCGCTGGCTGACCATCGCCTTTACCACTGACCCGCAGTGGGCGCGCTGATTACTGCACGCGCTCGCCCAGCGCCTTGCGGCAATGCACCATCGCATCGCGGATCATGAAGTTGACCAGGGTCGGTGACACGCCCAGTTCCTTGGCGATGTCCTTTTGCGGCACGCCGTGCAAACGGTAGCTTTCAAAGGCGTAGCGGGTGCGCCTGGGCAGTTCGCCGAGCGCAGCGTCGACGATCATCAGCGTTTCATGGTCCAGGTTCTGGCTTTCTGGGGTGGAGCCCTGGATGGCGACGTTCAGGCCTTCCTCTTCGGTGCCGGAGTATTTCTGCTCCATGGCCTGCTTGCGGTAGTGATCGATCGCCAGGTTACGCACGATACGAAAGACATAACTGATCTGTGCTCTGAGGGGCAACGCCATTTTTGGCGTCTTGGCCAGTCTCAGAAAGGCATCCTGCACCACATCTTCAGCCCGACTGTGGCAGCCGGTGATCCGCGCCGCCGTCTTGATCAGGGTGGTACGGTTATCCAGTAAGGCTTCCAGAAGTGACGGTGCAGAAGTCTCTTGAGCGGGCTTTACGGATCCATATTCCTGCATGATTGTGCCTATGCGACGTAAGTTATAAAGAGGTCGATATCCCTGTGGCGGACACAAGGTAGTGCTGGTACTAAAGGCTGTCAAATGATAATCATTATTTTTTAGATTATTAGTAAAGTGCCATTTTTGTGCTATTACAGGCCGCCTGTGCGCCTCGCCGGTGCACTCCTGGCCATCATCACGGGCTAATTTTTTTCACGCGTTGCCCGTCTTCAACTGCATGTAAACGCGGTCGTCTCCCAGCCACGCAGGCTGATACAGAGCGCCGTGCCCCACGCATGGATTGAGGACAGGTACAGCGATGGCAAACTTCTTCGAGCGCCCGACAACTCTGGCTCACGCCTTGATGCGCCATGCCGTGCGGCGTGGCGATGAACCGGCCTTGCGGTTTCTCGATGGCCAGCGCGAAGACGGCCTGGTGCTCACCTACCGCCAGCTCGATGCCCGGGCGCAGGTTATCGCCCAGGCCCTGCACCGCCAGTTCCAGCCCGGCGAGCGCGCCCTGTTGCTGCTGCCCAGCGGCCCGGACTACGTGGCGGCGTTCTTTGCCTGCCTGTACGCCGGGGTGATCGCGGTGCCGGCCTACCCGCCGGAGTCGACCCGCGCCCAGCACCTGGAGCGCCTGCTGTCGATCGTGGCGGACGCCGAGCCAAGCGTGATCCTGACCACGACGCACTTGCTGCCGGCCCTGGGTGAAACCGAAGCGCAGCACGGCACGCGCCTGCCCCGGCTGCTGGCCGTCGATGAACTGGCCGGCGAGACCGCCGGTGCCTGGACAGCCCACACGCCAGCGGCCGGCGACATCGCTTTCTTGCAGTACACCTCCGGTTCCACCTCGACGCCCAAGGGCGTGCAGGTCAGCAATGCCAACCTGGAAGCCAACTCGTTCCTGATCCGCCAGGGCTATGCCATCGACGCCGGTGACGTGATCGTCAGCTGGCTGCCGCTGTACCACGACATGGGCCTGATCGGCGGCCTGTTGCAAGGCATCTACAGCGGCGTGGGCGTGGTCTTGATGTCGCCGCAGTATTTCCTTGAACGCCCGCTGCGCTGGCTGGACGCGATCAGCCGCTTCGGCGGCACCATCAGCGGTGGCCCGGACTTCGCCTACCGCCTGTGCTGCGAGCGCATCAACGACAGCAAGCGGGCTGAACTGAACCTGCGCCACTGGCGCGTGGCCTTTTCCGGCGCCGAACCGATCCGCCAGGACAGCCTGCAGGACTTTGCCACACGCTTTGCCGCCTGTGGTTTTGATGCCAGCCACTACCTGGCCAGCTACGGCCTGGCCGAGGCCACACTGTTCGTTACCGGCAGCCGGCCGGGGCAGGGCATCGATAGTCTGCAGCTGGACGCCGAGGCGCTGGGTGCCCACCGGGCCGTGCCGGGGCAGGGCAGCACCCTGGCCAGTTGCGGCTGGCCACAGCCGGACCATCCGGTGCTGATCGTCGATACCGCGACCGGTGCAGCGCTGGGTGAAGGCCTGGTGGGCGAAATCTGCAGCGGCGGGCCGAGCATCGCTTGTGGCTACTGGCGCAACCCCGAAGCCACGGCCAAGGCGTTCTTTGAGCGCGACGGTGGCCACTGGCTGCGCACCGGTGACCTGGGCTTCCTGTATCAGGGTCAGTTGTACGTCAGCGGGCGGATCAAGGACATGCTGATCGTACGCGGCCAGAACCTGTACCCGCAGGACATCGAGCGCACCGTCGAACGCCACATCGACGCGGTGCGCAAGGGCCGGGTCGCGGTGTTTGCCGTGCAGCACGACGGCGTCGAATCCTTTGGCGTTGCCGCCGAGGTCGGACGCCGCGCGCACAGCCAGCAAGCGCCCGGGCAGTTGATCGAACAGATTCGCCAGGCCGTCGCCGAGGTGCATCACGAAGCTCCGGCGCTGGTGGCCCTGCTGGAACCGGGCAGCCTGCCCAAGACCTCCAGCGGCAAGTTGCAGCGCTCGGCCTGCGCCGCGCAGCTCAAGGACGGCACCCTGCAGGCGCTGACCCTGTGGCGTCTGGGCGAACAGGCGGCTGCAACCAAGACAGTCAATGTCCAGACCCTCGCACAACGCATTCAGCATGCCTGGTGCCAATCGCTCAAGGTCGAGACCCTGAGCCCCGAGGCCAGCTTCTTCGGCCTGGGCGGCAACTCGATCCAGGCCATCCAGATGATCGCCGAGCTGCGCGACGAACTGGGCCTGGACGTGCAACTGCGCACGCTCTACGAGGCCCCGACCCTGGCGCAATTCACCGCCGCTGTCGAAGGTCGCCGTGCACCGGCCACCGGCATTGCGCGGGTGCCACGCGACGGCGCCCTGATCCAGTCGGCGGCGCAGAACCGCCTGTGGTTCCTCTGGCAACTGCAACCGGACAGCGTGGCCTACAACATCCCTGGCGGCCTGCGCCTGCGCGGCGAGCTGGACGTGGTGGCAGTCGAGCGCGCCTTCACCACCCTGATCGCGCGCCACGAAGCCCTGCGCACGCACTTTGGGCAACAGGACGGCATCGGCCTGCAACGCATCCTCGGTCATAGCGGCTGGGAACTGGTGCGCGAAGACCTCAGCGAACTCCCGGCGTCCGAGCGTGAAGCCCGCGCCCGTACGCTTCAGGAAGCCGAAGCGCACAACCGGTTCGACCTGGAGCAAGGCCCGCTGTTGCGCATCAAACTGGTCAGCCTCGACGACGAGGATCACCTGCTGCTGGTGACCCTGCACCACATCGTCGCCGACGGCTGGTCGCTGGGCATTCTGCTGGACGAATTCGCCCGCCTGTACGCCGGCTACAGCCAGGGCCAGGACCCGCAGCTGGCGCCGCTGGGCATCCAGTACGCCGACTACGCCGCCTGGCAGCGCGACACGCTCGATGCCGGCGAACAACAGCGCCAGCTCGACTACTGGCGCGAAGCCCTGGAGGGCGAGCGCGAGCCGCTGGCCTTGCCGCTGGACCGTCCGCGCAGCGCCACGCCCTCGGCCGCCGAACGCCTGGGCCTGCGTCTGGACAAGGCGCTGGGCGAGCGCGTGCAGGGCCTGGCGCGCAGTTGTGGGGTCAGCACCTTCAGCCTGTTGCTGGCCGCGTTCCAAGCCTTGCTGCAACGCTACACCGGCCAGCACGACATCCGCGTCGGGGTGCCCAATGCCAACCGTCCGTTGCTCGAAACCCAGGGCCTGATCGGCTTTTTCATCAACACCCAGGTGCTGCGTGTGCAGGTTGATTCACGCCAGGATTTCCTTAGCCTGCTGAGGGCGGTCAGCGCCCGCGTGCAAGCGGCCCAGGCCAATCAGACGATCGACTACGAACAGGTTACCGCTGCCCTCGGCGATGCAGCCGGTTTCGAGGCGATGTTCAACCACCTGCAACGCAACACCGATGCGCTCAAGCGTCTGCCCGGCCTGCTGGCCGAAGAGCTGCCGTGGCACAGCCGCGAGGCCAAGTGCGACCTGCAACTGCACAGCGAAGAAGACCCGCAAGGGCGCATCCGCCTGTCATTCGACTACGCCGTCGCGCTGTTCGACGCCGCCACCGTCCAGCGCCTGGCCGGGCACTTCGTCAGCCTGCTGGAGCAGGTCTGCGCCCACCCCGACCAGGCACTCGGCGACCTGCCGTTGCTGGCTGAACAAGCCTCCCGGCAACTGCACCGCTGGGGCAGTAATCCGCAGCCGCAACCGGGCTGGCAACTGGCGCAGCGCCTGTCGCTGCAAGCCGCCCGCACACCGGGGCAAACCGCACTGAGCTTTGCCGGCCAGTCGCTGAGCTATGCCGAACTCGAGCGTCAGGCCAACCACCTGGCGCTGCGTCTGCAAGCGCAAGGCGTCGGCCCGGAAGTACGCGTCGGCGTGCTGGCCGAGCGTTCGCTGGAGTTGATGATCGCGGTGGTTGCCCTCGTCAAGGCCGGCGCTGCCTATGTGCCGCTGGACCCGGATTACCCGCGTGAGCGCTTGCAGTACATGCTCGCCGACAGCGCCATTGCTTTACTGCTGGGCCAGCAACAGGTGCTGGACACCTTCGACGTACCGGCACGCATCGTCACCTTGGCGCTGGACGATGTCGCCTGCAGCCCGGGCGCCGACAGCGCACCTGTCATCGACGTACACCCGCACACCCTGGGCTACGTGATCTACACCTCCGGCTCCACCGGCCAGCCCAAGGCGGTCGGCAACAGCTACGGCGCGCTGGTCGAGCGCCTGGACTGGATGCAGCGCGAATATGCGGTCGGCCCGACTGACGTGCTGCTGCAAAAGGCGCCACTGAGCTTCGACGTTTCGCTGTGGGAATGCTTGCTGCCGCTGATCTCGGGCAGCCAGCTGGTGCTGGCCGCCAATGGCGAACACCGCGACCCGCAGCGGCTGGTAGAGCTGGTGATCGAACACGGCGTGACCCTGCTGCACTTCGTGCCGCCGCTGCTGCAATTGTTCATCGACGAAGATCAGGTCGAACACTGCGCCAGCCTGCGTCACCTGTTCTCCGGTGGCGAGGCGTTGCCGGCCGAACTGTGCCGGCGCATCCGGCAGCGCTTGCCGAATGTGACGCTGCACAACCGTTATGGCCCGACCGAAAGCGCCATCAACGTCACCCACTGGACCTGTGGTGCAGAGCGCGGCGCACGGGTGCCGATCGGTCGGCCACTGAGCAATGTGGTCACCGAGATTCGCGAGGCCGACTGGCAACTGGCACCCCCCGGTGCCCGGGGGGAATTGCTGTTGGGCGGCAGCGCCCTGGCGCGTGGCTACCTCGGCCAGCCGGCGCTGACCGCCAGCCGCTTTCTGCCGGCTGAAGAGGGCGCTCGCGTGTACCGCAGCGGCGACCTGGCATGCTGGCGCAGCGACGGCGTGCTGGACTACCTCGGTCGTCTTGACGAGCAGGTCAAGCTGCGCGGCGTGCGCATCGAGCTGGACGAAATTCGCAGTGAAATGCTTACCCAGCCCGGCGTGCGCCAGGCCGTGGTCATTCTTGGCGAAGGCGCCGGTGGCGGGCAGTTACTCGCCTATGTGGTGGCTGACGGCGACGAGTCGCCGGTGCAACTGAGCGAGCGTATGCGTGCCGCGCTGCGCGCCGCCTTGCCCGAGCCGATGATTCCCGCCCATGTGCTGCGTCTGGCGGAACTGCCGTTGACCCCAAGCGGCAAACTCGACCGCCGCGCCTTGCCGCAACCGCAGGCCGCGCAGCGTGAGTACCGTGCGCCGCGCAGCGGTCTGGAGCGCGGACTGGCGGCGATCTGGAGCGACATGCTCGAACTGGAACAGGTCGGCCTTGATGACGACTTCTTCGAACTGGGCGGGCATTCGTTGCTGGCCACGCGCATCGTCTCCCGTGCGCGGCAGGCCTTCGGTGTCGAACTGCCGCTGCGCAGCCTGTTCGAATCGCGGACCCTGGAAGCCTTTGCCGCCTGGGTGACCAGGGCGCAGGCCGATGGCCTGGTCGACCGCCAGGGCGCCATTGCGCTGATTGACCGCACTCTGCGCGTGCCGCTGTCGTATTCGCAGCAGCGCATGTGGTTCCTCTGGCAACTGGACCCGGACAGCCCGGCGTACAACGTCGGTGGCATGGCGCGCTTGCGCGGTGCGCTGGATATCGATGCCTTCGAGCGGGCCTTGCAGGCTTTGATTGCGCGTCATGAAAGCTTGCGCACCACCTTCCCCAGCGCTGACGGCAAGCCCTGGCAGCGCGTGGCGGCGCAGTCCGATGTGCGCATGGCACAACGGGACATCAGCGCGCAGTCGCCTGCCCAGCGGCAGGCGAGTATCGAGCGCCTGGCCGATGAGCAGGCGCATGCGCCGTTCGACCTGGAGCACGGCCCGTTGCTGCGCGTCTGCCTTGTGCGCAGCGGCGAGCAGGAGCATCACCTGCTGATCACCCTGCACCATATCGTCACCGAAGGCTGGGCGATGGACATCTTTGCCCGGGAGCTGTCGGCGCTGTACGGCGCCTTTGTCGAAGGCCATGAATCGCCACTGGCGCCGCTGCCGGTGCAATACCTGGACTACAGCGCCTGGCATCGCCAGTGGCTGGAAGCCGGCGAACTGCAACGCCAGCGCGAATACTGGCTGGCGCAACTGGGTGGCGAGCAGCCGCTGCTGAGCCTGCCCACCGACCGGCCACGCCCTGCGGTGCAGAGTCATCGCGGCGAGCTGTACCGCTTCGACCTGGATGAGGCACTGGCCCGTCAGGTCAGCCGCTTCAACCGCGAGCGCGGGCTGACCCTGTTCATGACCATGACCGCCGCCCTGAGCGTGTTGCTGTACCGCTACGGCGGTCAGGACGACCTGCGCATCGGCGTGCCGCTGGCCAACCGCATCCGCCCGGAAAGCGAAGGGCTGATCGGCGCGTTCCTCAACACCCAGGTGCTGCGTATCCAGCCGCACGGGCAGATGCGCGTCAGCGAACTGCTCGACCAGGTGCGCCAGGTGGCCATCGACGGCCAGTCGCACCAGGACATTCCGTTCGACCATCTGGTCGAAGCCCTGCACCCGCAACGCAGCGCCGCGTTCAACCCGCTGTTCCAGGTGATGTGCAATGTGCAGCGCTGGGAATTCCAGCAGCAGCGCACACTGGCCGGCGGCGTGCAGGTTGACTACCTGGTCAATGATGCCCGCGCCACCAAGTTCGACCTCAACCTGGAAGTCACCGACTTCGACGCGCAACTGCGCTGCTGCCTGACCTACAGCACCGACCTGTTCGACGCCGAGCGCATCGAAGCCATGGCCGGGCACTGGCAACAACTGCTGCGCGCCATGCTCGACGCACCGGACACCCGCCTGAGCGAACTGCCGCTGTTGAGCGCCCCTGAACACCAGGCCTTGCTCGACAGCGGCCGTGGTCCGGCGCTGAACGAAACCCCGCCCGGCGTGGCGGCGCTGTTCCAGCGTCAGGTCCAGGCCACGCCGTACGGCCGGGCGCTGACCTGCGCCGGCGAGTCGCTGACCTACGCCGAACTCAATGCCCGGGCCAACCGCCTGGCGCATCGACTGATCGAACGGGGCGTCGGCCCCGAAGTGCGCGTGGGCCTGGCCCTGCGCCGCTCGCTGGACATGGTGGTCGGCCTGTTGGCGGTGCTCAAGGCCGGGGGCGCCTATGTGCCGCTGGACCCGGAATACCCGCAGCAGCGCCTGCGCTACATGATCGAAGACAGTGGTATCCAGGTACTGCTGGGCCACGACGCCTTGTTCGAACAACTGGCGCCGCTGCCCGCGAACGTGCATGCCTGGAGCCTGGAGCAGGACTATCATGCGTTGGCGGGTTACCCGAGCAGCGACCCGGCCGACGGCTGTCAGCCGGCGCACCTGGCCTACCTGATCTACACCTCCGGCTCCACTGGCCTGCCCAAGGGCGTGGCCGTGGAACATGGCCCGCTGGCCATGCACTGCCAGGCCGTGGGCGAACGGTTCGGCACTAACCCGGCTGACTGCGAGCTGCATTTCTACTCGATCAACTTCGACGCCGCCACCGAGCGCCTGCTGGTGCCGCTGCTGTTCGGCGCCGAAGTGGTGCTGCGCGAACAGGGCCAGTGGGACGCCGAGTCGATCTGCGGTCTTATTCGTACCCACAGCATCAACGTGCTGGGCTTTACGCCCAGCTACGGCGGGCAACTGGCGCAGTGGCTGCGCAGCCGCGACGAGCAATTGCCGGTGCGCCTGATCATCACCGGCGGCGAAGCGCTGACCCCGGAGCACTTGCACACCCTGCGCGACAGCTTCAGCCCGCAGACTGTATTCAACGCCTACGGCCCGACCGAAACCGTGGTCATGCCCACCGCCTGTGCCGCGCCCGAGACGTTGCCCGAAGGGCTGGGCAGCGTGCCGATCGGCCGCGTGGTCGGCGCCCGCCAGTTGTATGTGCTGGACGCCGACCTGGCGCTGGTGCCGGCCGGTGCCAGTGGCGAGCTGTATGTCGGCGGCTACGGCCTGGCGCGGGGGTATCTGGGCCGTGCCGGCCTGAGCGCCGAGCGCTTTGTCGCTGACCCGTTCAGTGCCGAGGGCGGGCGTCTTTACCGCACCGGCGACCTGGTGCGTCAGGGCCGCGACGGCCAGCTGGAATACCTGGGGCGTATCGACCAGCAGGTCAAGGTGCGCGGTTTCCGCATTGAACTGGGCGAAATCGAAGCCAGCCTGTTGGCCCATGAAAACGTCCGTGAAGCGGTGGTGCTGGCGCTTGACGGCCCGTCCGGCAAGCAACTGGTCGGCTACCTGCTGGCCGAGTCGGCGCAGGCTAACGATGAGCTGATTGCCGAGCTGAAAGCACAGCTGCTGGTCGCGTTGCCCGAGCACATGGTGCCCGCGCACCTGATGGTGCTGGAGCGCTTCCCGCTGACCGCCAACGGCAAGCTCGACCGTCGCGCCCTGCCGCAGCCGGACCTGGCCGCTGCCCAGAACGACTACCAGGCACCGCGCAATCCGGTCGAGCAGAGTCTGGCCGAGGTCTGGCAATCGGTGCTCGGCGTGCCGCGCATCGGCATCGACGACAACTTCTTCGCGCTGGGCGGCGACTCGATCCTGTCGATCCAGGTGGTCAGCCGTGCGCGCCAGGCGGGCGTGCATTTCAGCGCCAAGGACCTGTTCCTGCACCAGACCGTACGCACCCTGGCCGCCGCCGCCAAACAGAGCCAGCGCCTGAGCATCGACCAGGGCCCGGTGCTGGGCGAGACGGCGCTGACGCCGATCCAGCACTGGTTCTTCGAGACGCCGCAAAGCAATCCGCAACACTGGAACCAGTCGCTGCTGCTGCAAAGCGCCCAGCCGCTGCAGGCGCCGCTGCTGGAGCAGGCCCTGCAAGCACTGGTTGCCCATCACGACGCTCTGCGCCTGCGCTTTACCGCACTGGCAAAGGCCGAATACGTGGCGCACGATGCCACCCAGACGCTGCTCTGGGTGCATGAGGCGGCGGATGCTGCGCAGCGTCTTGCGCTGTTCGAACAGGCCCAGCACAGCCTCGACCTGCAACACGGCCCGCTGCTGCGGGCGGTGCAGGTGCCGGGCACGCCGCAGCGTCTGCTGCTGGCCATCCATCACCTGGCGGTGGACGGCGTGTCGTGGCGGGTGCTGCTTGAGGACCTGCAAACGGTGTATCGCCAACTGGAACAAGGCCAGACAATCAACCTGCCGGCCAAGACCAGTTCGCTGCGTGACTGGGCCGGTCGCCTGCAAGCCTATGCCGGCAGCGAGTCGCTGCGTGAAGAACTGGGCTGGTGGCAGGCGCAGTTGCAAGGTGCAAACAACGAGCTGCCGCGGGATTTCAGCGGTGAGCCGAACCTGGAGCGCGATGCGTGCCGGGTCAGCCTGACCCTGGACGCCGACACCACCCGCCAGTTGCTCAACCAGGCCCCGCAGGCCTATCGCGCCCGGGTTGACGATCTGCTGCTGACCGCCCTGGCCCGCACCCTGTGCGCCTGGACCGGGCAAGACTCGGCCCTGGTGCAGCTTGAAGGCCATGGCCGCGAAGCGTTGTTCGACGACATCGACCTGAGCCGCACGGTAGGCTGGTTCACCAGCGCCTACCCGCTGCGCCTGACACCCGCCAGTGATCTCGGCGCCAGCCTCAAGGCCATCAAGGAACACCTGCGCGGCGTACCGCACAAGGGCCTGGGGCATGGCGTGCTCAGCTATCTGGCTGATGCGCACAGCCGTCGCTCCATGGCTGAATTGCCCGAAGCGCGGATCACCTTCAACTACCTGGGCCAGTTCGACCAGGGCTTTGCTGCCGACGCGCTGCTGCGGCCGCTGGACGAGGCGGGCGGTGCACAGCATGCGCCGGATGCCGCACTGCCGAACTGGCTGAGCGTCGACGGCCAGGTGTACGGCGGCGAGCTGACCCTGCGCTGGACCTTCAGCGACAAGCTGTTCCGCCCGGAAACCATCGAGCATCTGGCCGCTGCCTATCAGGCCGAACTGCGCGCACTGATCGCCCACTGTGTGGCGCCCGAGGCCGGCGGCATCACACCATCGGACTTCCCGCTGGCGCACCTGAACCAGCCGCAGCTGGACGCCTTGCCGCTGCCGTTCAACGCCATCGACGACATCTTCCCGCTGACCCCGATGCAGGAGGGCATGCTGTTGCACACCCTGCTGGAAGCCGGCACCGGCATCTACTTCATGCAGGACCGCTACAGCATCGACAGCGTGCTGGATGTACCACGCTTCGAGCGTGCCTGGCGTCTGGTCGTGGCCCGCCACGAAGCGCTGCGTGCCTCGTTCGTGTGGAACACCGGTGAGCAAATGCTACAGATCATCCATCGCGGCGACGGTGACGGCGTCGAGTTCCTCGACTGGAGCGCGCTGCCCGCCGACGGCCATGAAGACCGCCTGCAAGGGCTGCTGGAAACCGAGCGCCTGGCCGGCTTCGACCTGCTGCAAACGCCGCCGCTGCGCTTGCGCCTGATTCGCCTGGCCGCCGATCGCCACTGGTTCATCATGAGCAACCACCACATCCTCATCGATGCCTGGTGCCGCTCGATCATGATGGGCGACTTCTTCGCTTTCTATCAGGCGCTGGGCGAAGGCCGCGAGGCCAACCTGAGCACGCCGCCGCGCTACCGCGAGTTCATTGCCTGGCTGCATCACCAGGGCCTGGAGCAATCCAGTACGTACTGGCGTCAGGCGCTGAGCGGCTTCGAACGCCCGACGCTGATCCCCTGCGACCGGCCGATCCTGCACGACAACGGCGGCATGCAGGTGGGCGATGCCTACAGCCGCCTGCTGCCTGAGCAAGGCCTGCGCCTGAAGGAACTGGCGCAAGCGCATCAGTTGACCGTCAACACCTTCGCGCAAGCGGCCTGGTCGCTGGTGCTACGTCGCTACAGTGGCGAGCGCGACGTGCTGTTCGGCGTCACCGTGGCCGGTCGCCCGGCGAGCCTGCCGCAGATGCAAAACTGCGTGGGCCTGTTCATCAACAGCATCCCGCTGCGGGTGCCGATGCCGGCCGCCGGCGAGCGCCTGAGCGTGCGCCAGTGGTTGCAGCAACTGTTCGAGCGCAACCTGGCGCTGCGCGAGCATGAGCACCTGCCGCTGGTGAGCATTCAGGAGTGCAGCGAACTGCCCAAGGGCCAGCCGCTGTTCGACAGCCTGTTCGTGTTCGAGAACGCCCCCGTGGACGCCACCGTGCTGCAAGGCGCCGAAGGCCTCAATGCCCGCTCAGGTTCCGGCCGTACCCACACCAACTACCCGTTGACCGTGGTCTGCTACCCCGGCGACGACCTGGGCCTGCACCTGTCCTACGACCAGCGCTTCTTCGACGCCCCGACCATCGAGCGCCTGCTGGGCGACTTCCAGCGCCTGCTGCTGGCCCTGGCCGACGGCTTCGAACAGGACTTCTCGGCGCTGGCGCTGGTGGCTGATGAGGAGCGCCGCTTCCTGATCGAAGACTGCAACCGCAGCGAACGTGACTACCCGCTGCAACAGGGTTATGTGCCGCTGTTTGAAGCAAACGTGGCCGCCCACCCGCAGCGCATCGCCGCCGCTTGCATGGGCGAGCAGTGGAGTTATGCCGAGCTGGACCGTCGCGCCAATCGTCTGGGTCACGCGTTGCTGGCGGCCGGGGTGCAGCCCGACCAGCCCGTGGCGCTGCTGGCCGAACGCAGCCTGCCGCTGCTGGGCATGATGATCGGCACCTTCAAGGCCGGCGCCGGCTACCTGCCGCTGGACCCGGCGCACCCGCAACAGCGCCTGGCGCAGATCGTCGACACCAGCGCCGCGCAAGTGCTGGTGTGCAGCGCCGCCTGCCGCCAGCAGGCCGAAGAGCTGCTTGAAGAGCTGGGCTGCGCCGGTGGCCGGCCGCGCTTGCTGGTCTGGGAGGACCTCCAGGCCGGCGAGGGCGATGATTCGTCTCCGAACATCGCCGTGACCGGCCAGCACCTGGCGTACGTGATCTACACCTCCGGCTCTACCGGCGTGCCCAAGGGCGTGGCGGTGCAGCAGGCGGGCATGCTCAATAACCAGCTGAGCAAGGTGCCGTACTTCAACCTGGACGAACAGTCGGTGATCGCCCAGACCGCCTCGCAAAGCTTCGACATTTCGGTGTGGCAATTCCTCGCGGCTGCCCTGTGCGGTGCGCGGATCGAGATCGTTCCCGACCTGATCGCCCACGACCCGGCCGCCTTGCTGCGCCATGTGCAGGACACCGGCATCAGCGTGCTCGAAAGCGTGCCGTCGCTGATCCAGAGCCTGCTCGCCGAACCGCCGGCAGCGCTGGATCGACTGCGCTGGCTGCTGCCTACGGGTGAGGCCATGCCCCCGGCGCTGGCGCAACAGTGGTTGCAACGCTACCCGGCGATCACCCTGGTCAACGCCTACGGCCCGGCCGAGTGCTCCGATGACGTGGCGCTGTTCCCGGTGGATCAGGCGTCCACCGCCGGCAGCTACCTGCCGATCGGCACGCCGACCGACAACAATCGCCTGTACCTGCTCGACGATGAATTGCAGCCCGTGGCGACCCTGGCCCAGGGCGAGCTGTTCATTGCCGGCACCGGGGTCGGCCGTGGCTACCTCAACGATCCGGCGCGCACGGCGGCGGCGTACCTGCCCGATCCGTTCGGCGCGCCGGGTGAGCGCGTGTACCGCAGTGGCGACCTGGCCCGGCGTCGTGATGACGGCGTGCTGGAGTATGTCGGTCGTGTCGACCATCAGGTGAAGATTCGCGGCTACCGCATCGAGCTGGGCGAAATCGAAGCGCGGCTGCGCCAGTGGCCACAGGTGCACGACGCCGCCGTGGCGGCGCAACACACCGCCACCGGCCAGTACCTGGTCGGCTATGTGGTCGGCAAAAACGCTACGCCAGACGTTGACGCACTCAAAGCGCACCTGGCGCAGAGCCTGCCCGAGTACATGGTGCCGCGCCACTGGCAGGTGCTCGACAAGCTGCCGCTCAACCCCAACGGCAAGCTCGACCGTAAGGCCCTGCCGGCGCTGGCGTTCAGCGTCAGCGACTATCAGGCCCCGACCACCGGACTGGAAACCACCCTGGCGCGTATCTGGGGTGAGGTGCTGGGCGTGGAGCGGGTTGGCGTCACCGATAACTTCTTTGACCTGGGCGGGCATTCGTTGCTGGCCACACAAATTGCCTCGCGCGTGCAGCAGACCCTGCAGCGCAGCGTGCCACTGCGGGCGATGTTCGAGTGCAGCACGGTGCAGGAACTGGCCCGCCACATCGAACAACTCGACGGCACGGCACTGACCGAACAGAAAGTCAGCGCCCTCGACGACCTGATGTCCCGCCTGGAGGCGCTGTAACGGTGACCCCTGTGTAGGAGCGCGCTTGCCCGCGACCGAGTGCGCAGCGCTCGCAAAATTGATGAAACGCCACAATTTTACGACTGCTGCGCAGCCGGTCGCGGGCAAGCGCGCTCCTACCGGGTCTCTGTTGGCCAGGCAATAGCGTTGTATCAGGGACACAGTGGAATTTTCCAAGGCTTTTTACATCATTCAGGAGCGCACCCATGAGCACAGCGTTTGCCGAAAGCCCGATCAAGGCCCACGACGAAGAAAAGGACTACCGGTTCGAGGACAACCCGATCCTGGCCCGGCAAAAACAGCAGGAGTCCAACGCACGCAGCTACCCGCGGCGGATTCCGCTGGCGCTCAAGCGCGCCCGGGGCCTGTATGTCGAGGACGTCGAAGGCCGCACCTTCATCGACTGCCTGGCCGGTGCCGGCACCCTGGCGCTGGGGCATAACCACCCGGTGATCACCGATGCCATTCGCCAGGTGCTTGACGATGAACTGCCGCTGCACACCCTGGACCTGAGCACGCCGGTCAAGGACCGCTTTGTCCAGGACCTGTTCGCCATCCTGCCGCCGGCCTTTGCCGCCAGGGCAAAGATCCAGTTCACCGGCCCGACCGGCACCGACGCGGTAGAAGCGGCGCTGAAACTGGTGCGCATCGCCACCGGGCGCAGCACAGTCATTGCCTTTCACGGTGGTTACCACGGCATGAGCCAGGGCGCGCTGAGCCTGATGGGCAACCTCAAGGCCAAGACCCCGCTGGGCGCGCTGCTCAGCACCGGCGTGCAGTTCATGCCGTTCCCGTACGACTACCGCTGCCCGTTCGGCCAGGGCGGCGAGGCGGGGGTGCAGACCAACCTGCATTACCTGGACAACCTGCTCAGCGACCCGGAAAGCGGCGTGCAGCCGCCGGCGGCGGTCATCGTCGAAGCCGTGCAGGGCGAAGCCGGTGTCATTCCGGCGGCCAACACCTGGCTGCGTGGCCTGCGCGAAATCACCGCGCGGCACAAGATTCCGCTGATCATCGACGAGATCCAGACCGGTTTCGGTCGTACCGGCAAGCTGTTCGCCTTCGAGCACGCCGGCATCGTGCCGGATGTGGTGGTGATGTCCAAGGCCATCGGCGGCAGCCTGCCGCTGGCGGTGATGGTCTATCAGGACTGGCTCGACAGCTGGCAACCGGGTGCGCATGCCGGCACCTTCCGCGGCAACCAGATGGCCATGGCCGCAGGCTCTGCGGTGATTCGCTACATCGAAGAGCACAACCTGGCCGGCCACGCTGCCGACGTCGGCCAGCGCTTGCGCCACCACTTGCTGGAGCTGCAAAAGAAAGTGCCGCACCTGGGCGACGTGCGCGGCCTGGGCCTGATGCTCGGCGTCGAAGTGGTCGACCCGCACGGCCAGCCCGACGCCCAAGGCCACCCACCAACCGACGGCGCGCTGGCCGGGCGTATTCAACGCGAGTGCCTCAAGCGCGGGTTGATCCTGGAACTGGGCGGCCGTCACAGCAGCGTGGTGCGCTTTCTGCCGCCGCTGATCATCACCGACGAACAGGTCGATGAAGTGGCACGGATTTTTGCCAGGGCGGTGCAGGCGGCCGTGGCGTCGGCGTGATAAGGCTGACCCAACGCAATCGCCCAGAAACCACAAGACTTTTGTAGGAGCGCGCTTGCCGGGATGCCGGACCACCGCGACCGGCTGCGTTAGCAGTCGTAAATTTGTGGCGTTTCATAGATCCCTGATGAGTTCGCAGTCAAAAAATTGTTGCGTTTAATCAATTTTTGCGAGCGCTACGCACTCGGTCGCGGTGGTCCGGCATACCGGCAAGCGCGCTCCCCGTGATCCTGGCTTAATTTTTTTGTGCATCACTCGTTTAGTCCTTAGAGCCGGCCCGGCGCCGCTCGCGACCTTCAGCCTTACTACGGAGCCTCACCATGACCTCAGTATTCGACCGCGAAGACATCCTGTTCCAGGTGGTCGTCAACCACGAAGAGCAATACTCCATCTGGCCCGACTACAAGGAAGTCCCGAAAGGCTGGCGCACCGTTGGCAAGAGCGGCTTCAAGAAAGAGTGCCTGGCCTACATCGAAGAGGTGTGGACCGACATGCGCCCCTTGAGCCTGCGCAAGCACATGGAAGAACAGGCGCGCCTGAAACAAGGCGACCACGCCGTTCACTGAGGCCTTTGCCATGACCACCGTGCAACTCTTCTGCCTGCCGTATTCTGGCGCCAGCGCCATGGTCTATAGTCGCTGGCGGCGCGCGCTGCCCGAGTGGCTGAGCGTGCAGCCGGTCGAGCTGCCCGGCCGTGGCGCCCGCCTGGGCGAGCCCTTGCAGACCGACATGCAGGCCCTGGCCCGGCAACTGGTCAGGGAACTCATCCCGCGTATCAACGGCCCCTACGCGCTGTTCGGGCACAGCCTGGGCGCGCTGCTGGCCTTTGAAATGATTCATGCCCTGCGTGAGTTCGGCGCACCGTCACCGGTGTCGCTGTTTGCCTCTGGCACCGCCGCGCCCAGCCAGCGCGACGACTACGCCCGCGGCTTTGCCGACCCCAAGACCGACGACGAACTCAAGGCCGAACTGCGTGACCTGAACGGCACCGCGCAAGAGGTGCTGGACAACCAGGAACTGATGGACCTGACCCTGCCGGTCCTGCGTGCGGATTTTCGCCTGTGCGGCCTTTACGAATACCGCAGCCGTCCACGCCTGGACTGCCCGATCCATGTGCTGGGCGGCAAGCAGGACAAGGCCACCCAAGAGCAATTGATTGCCTGGCAGCTCGAAAGCGCTGCCAACTTCTCGCTGGAAATGCTGCCGGGCACGCATTTCTTCATCCATGAGCAGCAAGCCAAGGTGCTGCGCATTCTCAGGAATTGTCTTGAGGTGGATGTGCGTCGGTCTTCACGGCTTGCGTGTGCGTGATGGTTGTTCGCGGCTGAAGCCGCTCCTGCGAAATCGGTAGGAGCGGCCGCGAAAGGCCCTAATCCAGAACCCGTCCTAACCGCCAATAACCCATAAACGTCAGTGCCCGCTTATCCAGCCCCAACGCCCCGACCAGATGCCGACGAATCGCCATGACCGCGGCCGACTCCCCCGCGACCCAGGCATAAAACTCACTGTCCGACGGCTTGCCCAGATCCCACAGAATCTGCGTGTCGATATCCACTTCATGGATCTTCTGCGGTGCGTTGAGGCGGGCCGCTGATGCCGGCAGTGTCGCCAGTTCCAGTGCGGCCCGGCGCATGCCATCGCCATGCCCGAGCGCCAACTCATCACGCACCAGCCAGTTGACCTGGGCATTGGCCGGCTGGCGAATAGCCAATCGGTCGCCGGCATGCGGCACCTCGATAAACGCCTGTATCTGCGGCGGCTGCGGCTGATCAGCCAGTTGCTCGATAATCCCGGCAATCGCCGGCAACGCCGTCTCGTCGCCTATCAGCAATACATGGCGAATGCCTGCCGGCGGCTGCCATTCATAACCGCCCGGATCGCCTGGGTAGTCGGCATAGGGCGCCACCATCTGCAACCGGTCACCGGGCCGGGCATGCGTGGCCCAGCGTGAGGCCGGGCCGGTTTCGCCATGCAGCACGAACTCCACCTCCACCTCGGCCCGTTCACGGCGCAAGGCGCGGATCGTGTAGGTGCGCATCGGCGGTTTGCTGGCCGGGTTTTGGTTGCGCAAGGTCTGGTGCCAGTTGTCCTCCAGCGGCAATTGCGGGGGCTGGCCGTCGGCACCGGGAAACAGCAGCTTGACGCGCTGGTCCGGGGCCTGTGTCTGCATGTGCTGCACTTCAGGGCCGGTGAAGACGAAGCGGGTCAGGGACGGGCTGATGTCGATGCGTTGCCTGAGGATGATGTCGAAGAGGCGATAACTGGGGCGTTTCGCCGGGAGGACTTTCTGTACGGCGCTGCGCAGGTTTTTGCCGAGGGTGGAGAGCATCGGGAGCCGCCTTCTACAAGGATCGATACCTGAATGACGAGCCGTGACTGGCGGGGTTTACCAGTGCCCGCCGGCTAATTTTCTGGGTCGCGTACTCGTTCAGCCTGAAACAGACGTGTTCCCGGGCGCCCGAGGTTTATTCCATGAGTGAAGTGCTGAGTTTCGATATCAAGCCGCTGCAAGCGCACAAGGGCACCCTGCCGCTGCTGATCCAGGCACCTGAGCCAGGCATCAGCCTGCAGGCGGCCTTTGACGGATTGAAGCCGCTGGTGGACCGGCACCTGATTCAGAGTGGCGGCATCCTGTTTCGCGGCTTCGAGGTGGACGGCAACGAAGCGTTCCGCGAATTCGCCTCCTCGTTCGGCCATCCATTGCTCAACTACGAGTTTGGCTCGACGCCGCGCAGCAACGTCGCCAAAGGGGTCTACACCTCCACCGAGTACCCGGCGCACCAGAGCATTCCGCTGCACAACGAGCAGGCCTACACCCTGGAATGGCCGATGAAAATCTGGTTCTACAGCGTGATACCGGCTGAAACCGGTGGCGAGACACCGATTGCCGACAGCCGCGAAGTCTACCGGCGCATCCCGGTCGCGATTCGCGAACGCTTTATTGAAAAGCGCCTGATGTACGTACGCAACTACGGTAACGGCCTGGACGTGGACTGGGATCAGGTGTTCAACACCGAGGATCCGGCAGTCGTCGAGGCCTACTGTCGCGCACACAATATCCAGTGCGAATGGAAAGACGACGGCGAGCTGCGCACCCGGCAGGTCTGCCAGTCGGTGGCCCGGCATCCGGTGACCAAGGAGTGGGTCTGGTTCAACCAGGCGCACCTGTTCCACATCTCCAACCTGCAACCGGAAGTGCGCGAAAGCCTGCTGGACATCGTCGACGAGGAAGATCTGCCGCGTAACGTTTATTACGGCGACGGCAGCCCTATCGAAGACAGTCTGCTGGACGAGATTCGTGGCGTGCTGGACGAGTGCACGATCAGTTTCCCGTGGCTGAAAAACGATGTGCTGATGCTCGACAACATGCTTGCTGCGCACGCGCGCTCGCCGTTTACCGGCAGCCGCAAGGTCGTCGTGGCGATGGCGCAGGGGTATTCGCAAGCGCTTCGTGGCTGACCTTCATACGCTGGGCGACAACCTCCCGACCGGCCCTTGATGGGCCGGTTTGCATTTGCGCCGGCGGGCTAAATCAACCCCTTGTTGTTTCGTTCTAGTGGGATCGACCGGGCCCTCTGGCCCCGCTTCCTATTCGACAAGGACGCATTGCATGAATGCCCAAGACGCACTGAGACTCGCCCGCCGCTTTATCGAACTGCCCCTGGAAAAACGCCGCCTGTTTCTGGCCGGCCTGCAGCAGGAGGGCGTGGACTTTTCCCTGTTCCCCATCCCTGCCGATGGGGTCAGCGATGCGCGCGACGGGCTGTCCTATGCCCAGCAGCGGATGTGGTTTCTCTGGCAGCTTGACCCGCAAGGCGCCGCCTACAACCTGCCCATGGCCGTGCGCTTGAATGGCGAGCTGGATCAGGCCGCCTTGCACAGCGCCTTCGATGGCCTGGTTACACGTCACGAGACCTTGCGCTGTGTGTTCAGTGAGCAGGATGGTCAGGTCCGCCAGCGGATTGTCGAGCCGTTTGCGGTGAACATCGTATGCCACGATCTGACCGGGCTGGATGCCGATAAACGCGAAGAGCAGGTTCGCGCATTGGCCGACGCCGAAGCGTTGGCGCCCTTCGATCTGGCCGAAGGACCATTGCTGCGCGTGCAACTGCTGAAACTGGCCGATCATGCGCATGTGCTGCTGCTGACCCTGCACCACATCGTGGCCGACGGCTGGTCCTACAACGTGCTGATCGATGAATTCATCCGCCTCTACGACGCCGCCAGCAGCGGCAGTGAAGCGGCGTTGCAGCCGCTGCCGATCCAGTACCGCGACTATGCCCTGTGGCAACGCAGCTGGCTGGAGGCCGGTGAGCAGGATCGCCAGCTGGACTACTGGCGCAGCAAGCTGGGCGACGAGCATGCGCCGCTGGAGTTGCCGCTGGATCACGCTCGCCCACTGACGCCAAGCTATCGCGGTGCGCGTCATGAGTTTCAGATTGAGCCGGCGCTGGCCGAGCGCTTGCGCGGCCTGGCCCGCGAGCAGGGTGTGACGCTGTTCATGGTGTTGCTGGCGGCGTTCAAGGTGTTGCTGCATCGCTACAGTGGTCAACAGGCGATTCGGGTCGGCGTGCCGGTGGCCAACCGTAATCGCGCTGAGGTTGAAGGGCTGATTGGCTGCTTTATCAATACCCAGGTGCTGCACACCGAGATCGATCCGCTGATCGATGTGCGTGAGTTGTTGCAGCGGGTCAAGGAGACGGCGCTGGGCGCACAGGCGCACCAGGAGTTGCCGTTCGAGCGTTTGGTCGAGGCGTTCGAGCCGCAACGCAGCCTGGGGCGCAATCCGCTGTTCCAGGTGCTGTTCAATCACCAGCCGACCGTGGTCGATGCCGGGCAGATCACCACCCGCTCCGGGCTGGCGCTGGAAAAAGTCACGCTGGACAAACACAGCGCCCGCTTCGACCTGTCGCTGGACACCTACGAAAGCGCCGGTCGGTTGCAGGCGGTCTTCACTTACGCGCTGGATGTGTTCGAGGCCTCGACCGTCGCCACCTTGCAGCAACACTGGCTGCAATTGCTGGAAGGCCTGACTGCCAATCCGGGGCATGCAGTCGGTGAGTTGCCGCTGTCATTGCCTGAACTGTCGCCAGCCACTGAACAAACAAACGGCGCAGGCGTGTGCATTCATCAACTGATCGAGCAGGCCGCCAACGCCAATCCGCAGCGTGTGGCGGCGATCAGCGGCGAGCAGCAGATCGATTACCTGACACTGACCGAACGGGCCAACGCCTTCGCCCATGTGCTGCTGGAAAGCGGCGTACAGCCTGATCAGCGGGTTGGCGTGATCGCTGACCGCTCCATTGACATGCTGGTGGGCATTCTGGCGGTACTGAAGGCCGGTGCAGCCTATCTGCCACTGGAGCCTGATCAGCCACATGGGCGCCTGGACTTCATGCTGGCTGACAGTGATGTGCGTCTGGTGCTGGCCAGGGCTGACTGGAATGGCACGTTGCCGGAAGGTGTACAGCGGATTCATCTGGATGCCGCGCTGCGCCGCAGCGACGCGCCTGCGGTAGCGGTTGCTGCGGATAACCTGGCCTATGTGATTTACACCTCCGGCACCACCGGCACGCCAAAGGGCGTGGCGATCAGTCATGCGGCGCTGGTGAACTATGTGCAAGGCGTATCGCGCCGCTTGCCGCTGGATGACATCCAGAACCTGGCGATGGTCACCACCCCGGCGGCGGACCTGGGCCATACCGTGTTCTACGGTGCGCTGAGCGCCGGCAAGACCCTGCATATGCTCGACAAACCCGCCGTGCTCGACGCCGATGCCTTCGCCGCCTACATGCACCAGCATGCCATCGATGCATTGAAAATCGTGCCTTCGCACTTGCAGGCCATGCTCGCCGCCGGCGCGACGGCCTTGCCACGCCGTTGCCTGATCGTCGGCGGCGAAAGCTGCCCGGCCGGCCTGCTGGCGCACATCGCGCAACTGGCGCCCGAACTGCGCGTAATCAACCACTATGGCCCGACGGAAACCACCGTCGGCGTCCTGACCCATGACATGGCTGGCCAGCCGGTACTGGGCCGCCCGCTGGACAATATCCGTGCCCAGGTGTTGAGCGATTGCCTGCTCGCGGTGCCAGGTCTTGCACGGGGCGAACTGTTCATTGCAGGGGCTGGCCTGGCGCGGGGTTATCTGGGCCAGGCGGCCCTGACCGCCGAGCGCTTCGTGCCTGATCCTGCCAGCGCCAAGGGTTCGCGGATGTACCGCACCGGCG
Source organism: Pseudomonas ovata (assembly GCF_003131185.1). Classification (GTDB taxonomy): domain Bacteria; phylum Pseudomonadota; class Gammaproteobacteria; order Pseudomonadales; family Pseudomonadaceae; genus Aquipseudomonas; species Aquipseudomonas ovata. Next base: position 64,096 of record NZ_QFFU01000029.1, read on the forward strand.
ATTGGGTGCGCCGCAATGCCCGGGGCGAACTGGTGTTTGCCGGGCGCATGGACGGCCAGGTGAAGATCCGTGGTTATCGCGTGGAACTGGCAGAAATCGAAAGCCGCCTGCGCCAGTTGCCGGCCATCGGCAACGCTGTAGTGCGGGTCATTGGCGAGGACGCTGGCGGGCAACTGGCTGCCTGGGTGGTACCGGCAACGCCGGTTTCGGGTGACGCCGCGCAACAGGCGTTTGTCGACGCCATTCGGGGTGAGCTGAAACAGGCCCTGCCCGAGCACATGCAGCCGACCCATATGCAGGTGCTGGCGCAACTGCCGGTCACGGCCAACGGCAAGGTCGATGTAAAAGCGTTGCCTTCGCCGGTGGCAAATGTGGCAAGCCATGTAGCGCCGATGACGGCGTTGCAGATTCAGCTGGCTGACATCTGGGCGCAGGTGCTGCAGGTCGAGCGGGTGGGGCTGACGGACAATTTCTTTGCCTTGGGCGGGCATTCGCTGCTGGCGACGCAGGTGGTGTCACGGGCGCGCAGGCAACTGGACGTCGATATCCCGTTGCGTGCGCTGTTTGATACCCATGATCTGCACGCTTTCGCATTATCTGTTCAGCGACTCGGTCACGCCAAAGACCCTGATATCCAATTGCTTGATCGCAGCGCGCCGCTGGCGGTCTCCCATGCCCAGCACCGGCAGTGGCTGTTCTGGAAGCTGAACCCGCAGAGCGCGGCGTACAACACGCCGCTGGCGGTCAAGCTGCAAGGCGCACTGGATTGGCAGGCCTTGCAGGCCGCTTTCGATGCGCTGCTCGCCAGGCATGAGTCGCTGCGCACGATTTTCGAAGAGCAGGACGGCCAGCCATTGCAGCGGATTCTGCCAGCGGCACCGGTTGTCATCCACGCAGAAGACCTGAGTGGGCAGGGCGCTGATGCGGTCACTCGTCGAATCGAAGAGCACGTCGCCTGCGTCTTTGATCTGTCTGTCGGACCACTGATTCGCGTCACGGTATTCAAGACCGCAGACGAAGAGCATCTGCTGACGTTGCTGATGCACCACATCGTCTCCGATGGCTGGTCGATGAGCGTCATGGTGCGTGAGCTGGCCGCCAGCTATAACGCCCGGGCCAGCGGTCAAGCGCTGAGCCGGCCAGCCTTGCCGGTGCAATACGCCGATTACGCCGCCTGGCAGCGCCAGCGTCTGGCCGATGGGCAATTGCAGACTCAATTGGCCTTCTGGAAAGCGCAGCTCGAAGATGATTTCTCGGTGCTGCAATTGCCGGCCGACCACCCGCGCCCTCAAGAGCAAAGCTACCGGGGCGGGCGCATCGATATCCACTTGCCGGCGCAACTGACGGATAAGTTGCGTGCGCTTGCCGTAGGCGCCAACGCCACGTTGTTCCATGTGTTCCTGTCGTCCTTTGCGATCCTGCTGTCGCGCTACAGCGGTAGCGAGAAGATCAATATCGGCATTCCGGTGACCAACCGTAATCGCCATGAGCTGGAAGGGCTGATCGGCTTTTTCGTCAACACCATCGTTGCCCGGGTGGCGGTCGATCCGCTGCAGACGTTCGATGCGCTGCTGGCGTCGGTCAAGGAGACCACGCTTGAGGCGCAGGCCAACAAGGATGTGCCGTTCGATGCGCTGGTCGAGGCGCTCAAGCCTGAGCGTACGCTGGGGTACAACCCGTTGTTCCAGGTGATGTACAACCATTTGCGCGATGTGGGCGATCAGGTCTCCAGCGACAGCCTGCAGGGGCTTCACGCGCAAGAAGTCGACCTGTCCGAAAGCAATGCGCAGTTTGACCTTGTGCTGGATACGATGGAGCGTACCGATGGGCTGATGGCCTCGTTCAACTACGCTTGCGATCTGTTCACTGCCGAACGCATCGAGCGCCTGGCAGGCCATTGGGTCAATCTGCTGGAGGCGCTGGTGCAGGCGCCTGCGCAGACTGTTTTCGAACTGCCGTTGCTGGATCGTAAACAATACCGGCAGATCACCCATGACTGGGCTCATGCACAACAGCGTTACCCGAACGATCAGTTCGTCCACCACCTTATCGAAGACCAGGCACGCAAAGCGCCAGAGGCCATCGCCCTGGTCTCTGATGAGCAGACACTGAGTTATCAGACCTTGAACCGGCGCGCCAACCGTCTGGCGCACAAGCTGCAAGAACTGGGTGTGGGCCCCGACACTCGGGTCGGCATTGCGGTTGAACGTGGCCCGGACATGGTGGTGAGCGTGCTGGCCGTCTTCAAGGCCGGTGGTGCCTATGTGCCTCTGGACATTGAATACCCGCAAGAGCGTCTTGCTTACATGCTGCAGGACAGCGGGGCCGGCCTGCTGTTGACGCAAGCGCATCTGCTTGAGCGCTTGCCGGTGGCCGAAGCGGTGCAGACGCTGATTGTCGAGCCGTCCGCGCACTGGCTGGAGGATTACAGCGAGGTCAACCTGGTCATTGATGAGCATCCGCAACGCCTGGCTTATGTGATCTACACCTCGGGGTCGACGGGGTTGCCCAAAGGCGTGACCGTGGCCCATGGGGCGCTGGCCATGCATTGCCTGGCAGCGGCCGAGACGTACGCGATCAACGCGCACGATTGCCTGCTGCAATTTGCATCCGTCAGTTTCGATGCGGCGGCCGAGCAGATCTTCATGCCGCTGGCTCAGGGCGCGCGTGTCGTGCTGGGTGATTTCGCTCGCGGATCACTGGAGCAACTGGCTGCGCAGATTCGCCGACAGGGTGTTTCCGTTCTCGACTTGCCACCTGGCTACGCCAGCCAATTACGTGAAAGCATCACCCAGGAAGAGGCACTCAGCGTTCGCGTTTGCATCCTGGGGGGAGAGGCGTGGGACGTACGTCTGGCTGACGGGGCAGGAGGCCTGCAGGCTCGGCAATGGTTCAACGCCTATGGCCCGACCGAAGCCGTTGTATCGCCATTGATCTGGCCGGTGGATCAGGCCCATGCAGGTACATCGGGCCGTGCCCCTATCGGCAGACCGGTAGGCGAGCGGCGTGTCTACGTGTTGGGTGATGCGCTGGAGGTGGTTGCGCCGGACAGTCATGGAGAGCTGTTTATCGGGGGGCAGGGCCTTGCCCGTGGCTACCACGCGCGTCCCGCGCTGACGGCCGAACGCTTCATTCCCGACCCGTTCGACGAGCAGGGCGGCGGGCGCCTGTACCGCAGCGGTGACCTGGCGCGCTACTTCGACGACGGTGTGATCGAATACGCTGGTCGCGTCGATCATCAGGTGAAGATCCGCGGTTTCCGTATCGAACTGGGTGAAATCGAAGCGCGCCTGCAGGAACAGGCCGCCGTACGCGATGCCGTGGTGTTGGCGCACGAGGGACCGAATGGCCCGCAACTGGTGGCGTATGTGGTGCCTGCCCGAACGGTTGAAGGCGCCGAGTCTTCTGCACTGCGCGAGACCTTGCGCGGTGCACTCAAGAGCAGCCTGCCGGACTACATGGTGCCGGCGCACCTGATGTTCCTTGATCTCCTGCCGCTGACGCCCAATGGCAAGCTGGACCGCAAGGCACTGCCAGCACCGGAAGGTCATGTGCAGCCGCACTATCTGGCGCCACAGAGCACCCTGGAGCAACAGATTGCAGGCCTCTGGCAGGACGTCCTCAAACTTGAGCGCGTAGGCCTGACCGACAACTTCTTCGAGCTGGGCGGCGATTCGATCATTTCCCTGCAAGTGGTCAGCCGCGCCCGCCAGGCCGGGATTCAGTTCACCCCCAAGGACCTGTTCCAGCATCAGACGGTGCAGGCCCTGGCCCTGGTGGCGCGGCGTGCCGAGGGAAGGGTCATCGACCAGGACCCGGTCACAGGTTCGTCACCGCTGACACCAATCCAGCAGTGGTTCTTCGCAGAATCCATTCCCGAGCGTCAGCACTGGAACCAGTCGGTCTTGCTGGCACCGATTCAGGCGCTGGACGCCGCTCATCTGCACGGCGCCTTGCACGTATTGGTGCAGCATCACGATGCCTTGCGCCTGCGCTTCGAACAGCAGCCAGACGCGTGGCAGGCTGACTATCAGGGCAGCGCTTCAGATTCAGTGTTGTGGACCCGTCAGGTCGCCGACGTTCAAGCGCTGCAAGCCCTGGGCAACGAGGCGCAACGCAGCCTGAACCTGGCACAGGGGCCGCTGCTGCGTGCGGTGCTGGCCGAACTGGCGGATGGCAGCCAGCGCCTGCTGCTGGTCGTGCATCACCTGGTGGTCGATGGTGTGTCGTGGCGGGTGCTGCTCGAAGACCTGCAACAGGCCTACCGTGCACAGGTCGAGGGGCAGAAAGTGGCACTGCCGGCCAAGACCAGCTCCTTCAAGGCCTGGGCGACGCATTTGCAGGACTACGCCGTCAGCCCGGTCTGCGAAGCCGAACTGGGCTACTGGCATGAACAGCTAAAAGGCAGCAGCGATGCCTTGCCTTGCGACCATCCGCAGGGCGGCCGTCAGCGCAAGCATGCCGCCTACGCCAAGACCCGCCTGGACCGCGAGCTGACCACGCAACTGTTGCAGCAGGCACCGGCGGCTTATCGCACGCAGATCAACGACCTGCTGCTGACCGCGCTGGCGCGGGTGGTCTGCCGCTGGAGCGGTCAGGCGCAGGCCTTGATCCGCCTGGAAGGCCATGGCCGCGAGGACCTGTTCGACGACCTCGACCTGACCCGCACCGTGGGCTGGTTCACCAGCATGTATCCAGTCATGTTGAGCCCGCAGCCGGAGCTGGGCGCATCAATCAAGCAGATCAAGGAGCAACTGCGCGCCATCCCCAACAAGGGCATCGGTTACGGCCTGTTGCGTTACCTGGGCAACGCCGAAGCCCGTCAGCGCCTGAGCCAGTTGGCGCAAGGCGAAATCGTCTTCAACTATCTGGGCCAGTTCGATGGCGGCTTCGATGATGACACCAGCCTGTTCGTCCCGGCCAGGGAGCACGGTGGACTGGAGCAAAGCCCCGAGGCGCCGCTGGACAGCCTGCTGAGCCTGAACGGTCAGGTGTATGACGGTGAGCTGAGCCTGGACTGGACCTACAGCCGCGAGGTGTTCGACGCGCAGACCATCGAGCATCTTGCACAGGCCTATGCCGACGAACTCAAGGCACTGATCGCCCATTGCTGCGACCCGCGCCATCGCGGCGTGACGCCATCGGACTTCCCGCTGGCGGCGTTGACCCAGGCGCAGCTCGACAGCTTGCCGATGGCCGCCGAACAGATCGCCGACCTGTACCCGCTGTCGCCGATGCAGCAGGGCATGTTGTTCCACAGCCTGTACGAGCAGGAGGCGGGCGACTACATCAACCAGATGCGGGTGGACGTTCAGGGGCTGGACGCCGAAATATTCCGGCAGGTCTGGCAAGACGCTCTGGACGCCCACGATATCCTGCGCACCGGTTTTGTGTGGCAGGGGCTGGAACAGCCGGTGCAAGTGGTTTATAGGCAAGTTGAGTTGTCATTTACCGAGTTCGATTGGCGCAACCGGGTCGAGCAATCAGTTGCACTGGACAACCTGGCCGGCGCTGAGCTTAAGCGCAGCTTCGCGCTGGAGCAGGCGCCGCTATTGCACTTGACACTGGTGCGTACCGGCGAAAATACACATCACCTGATCTACACCAACCATCACATCCTGATGGATGGCTGGAGCAACTCGCAATTGATGGGTGAGGTGTTGCAGCGCTATACCGGCCAGGCTCTGGTACAGGCCCCCGGCAAGTACCGGGACTATATCGCCTGGCTGCAACGCCAGGACATGCAGCTCAGCGAGGTGTTCTGGAAAACACAGCTCAAGGACCTGGAGGAGCCAACCCGGCTGGCCCAGGCGATCAGGACTACTGGCCATTCTGGCGTTCAGGATAGCCATGGCGAGTTTTCCTGTAGGCTGGACAAGGCGCAGACCCAAAGGTTGAGCCATTTTGCCCGCCAGCAGAAGGTGACAGTGAACACCTTGGTGCAGGCAGCATGGCTATTGCTGTTGCAGCGTTATACCGGGCAGGCGACGGTGGCCTTCGGTGCCACCGTTTCTGGGCGTCCTGCACAGCTACAGGGTGTAGAGCAACAAGTAGGCTTGTTCATCAATACCCTGCCCGTCATTGCGACCCCGCAGCCTGAACAGCCATTGCATGCCTGGTTACAGCAGGTACAGCGACAGAACCTGACCCTGCGCGAATATGAGCATACTCCGTTGTTCGACGTACAGCGGTGGGCAGGGCGCAGCGGTGAGGATTTGTTCGACTCACTGCTCGTGTTTGAAAACTACCCGATTTCGCAAGCGCTTGAACAAGGAGCGCCTCAAGGGCTTGTGTTCGGGCCTGTAGGAACTCATGAACAGACCAACTATGCGTTGACCTTGCTCATCGGGCTGGGGGACGAACTTTGCTTCAATTACAGTTATGCACAAGCCCGTTTCGACGATTCGGCCATGGCACGGTTGGCTGGACAACTGAAGCAGTTGCTGGTCAGTTTCGCGCAGGATGCAGAGCTGCCTGTGGGTGAACTCTCGTTGTTGAGTGAGGCCGAGCGAAGCCTGATCCTGTGCGATTGGAACCGCACCGACGTCGCGTATCCGGGCGAACAGTGTATCCATACGCTGATCGAGGCGAGTGTCGCGCAGACACCGGAAGCGATAGCAGTGATCTTTGGTGATCGACAGCTGACGTATGGCGAGTTGAATCGCCAGGCCAACCGCTTGGGCCACTATCTGATCGAATCGGGCGTCGGTCCGGATGTGCTGGTGGGAATTGCCGTGGAGCGCTCCATTGAGATGGTCGTGGGGCTGCTGGGCATTCTCAAGGCTGGGGGAGCGTATGTACCGCTTGATCCGGAGTATCCGCAGGATCGCCTGGCCCACATGTTTCAGGACAGTGGCATTGAGCTTTTACTGACCCAAGAGCATCTACGAGGGCAACTGCAGGTTCCGCAGGGTATTGAGGTGGTGAGCCTGGACCGGCTTGCTGAAAAACTGGCGACCTGCGGTGACGCCAATCCGGTCAACGAAACACAGCTCTCGAATCTGGCCTATGTCATCTACACATCGGGTTCGACCGGTAAGCCCAAGGGAGCGGGAAACACCCATCAGGCGCTGTTCAACCGTTTGGCCTGGATGCAGAAAGCCTATGGGTTGAATGGGCTGGATGCGATTTTGCAAAAGACTCCGTTCAGCTTCGATGTATCGGTGTGGGAGTTCTTCTGGCCGCTGCAGACAGGTGCCCGGTTGGTGGTCGCCCAGCCAGGTGAGCATCGTGATCCCGAGCGCCTGATCGAGACGATCAAGCGCCACGAGATTACCACCCTGCACTTCGTACCTTCGATGCTGCAGGTGTTCATGGGATGCGAGGGTGTGCAAGAGTGTCAGAGTATTCGCCGCATTGTATGCAGTGGTGAGGCGCTGCCAGGCGAATTGGCGCGCAAATCTCTGCAACGCCTGCCCAGCTCCGGTGTGTTCAATCTCTATGGCCCTACGGAAGCGGCGATTGATGTGACCCACTGGACCTGTACGCCGCACGAAGGCGCCGGCGTGCCGATCGGTCGGCCGATCGACAACCTCAAGACTCATATCCTGGTGCCTGGCCTGTTGCCAGCGGCACAAGGCTGTGTGGGCGAACTGTACCTTGGGGGCGTGGGGCTGGCGCGTGGTTATCATCGACGCCCATCCTTGACGGCGGAGCGTTTCGTCCCGGATCCATTCGACAGCAGCGAACAGGGCGGGGGCCGGCTGTACCGTTCGGGTGACCTGGCGAGTTACCGGGCTGACGGTGTGATCGACTATCTGGGGCGTACGGACCATCAGGTGAAAATTCGCGGTTTGCGCATTGAAATGGGTGAGATCGCGGCCAGGCTTCAGGAACATGATGCCGTACGTGAAGCTGTGGTTCTGGATGTGAAGGCAGGGAGTGGCAAGCAACTGGCCGCTTATCTGGTGTCCGCCGCGTCCGTATCCGATAGTCCGTCAGAGGGCCGGCTGCGTGCCAGCCTGCAAAATCACCTTAAAGCAACTCTTCCGGAATACATGGTGCCTTCGCATTTTGTATTTCTGGACGCGTTGCCTCTCAGTCCGAACGGCAAGCTGGACCGTAAGGCATTGCCAGCACCGGATGCCCGTCTGCAGCAGGACTATGTGTCGCCGCAGAGCGAAGTGGAACAACACATTGCAGCTATTTGGTCGGATGTATTGAAACTTGAGCAGATCGGCCTGAACGATAATTTCTTTGAGCTGGGGGGGGATTCGATCATCTCGATTCAAGTGGTCAGTCGAGCGAGGCAGATAGGGATTAGCTTCACCCCCAAGGAAATGTTCCAGCACCAGACGGTCAAACACTTGGCCGCAGTGGCTCGACGTTCGCAAGGCTTGAGTATCGATCAGGGCCTGGTGTCAGGCCTGATGCCATTGACACCTGTTCAGCATGGTTTTTTTGCGCAAGAAATGCCCAATCGGCATCACTGGAACCAGTCGGTATTACTCAAGCCTCACGAGGCGCTCGATTCGGAGCTCCTCGGTACGGCTTTGCATATCCTGATTGAGCACCACGATGCACTGCGTCTGCGCTTCGAGCAGGCGCAGAACGGGTGGCAGGCGCGATTCGAGGAGGTGAAACCCAGCGAAGTGCTCTGGGTCCGGCAGATCGAACACGCAGAGGAATTTGCATCACTCGCCGATCACGCGCAGCGTAGCCTGTGTCTGGAACGTGGCACGTTGTTTCGGGCGGTACTGGCGCAGCTTCCCGACCGTAGTCAGCGTTTTTTGCTGGTCGTCCATCATTTGGTGGTGGACGGAGTTTCATGGCGCATCCTGCTCGAGGATCTGCAGCATGTGTATCAGGCGCTGTCGGCTGACCTGCCCGTCAGACTGCCGGGAAAATCCAGTGCCTTCAAAGCCTGGGCCGAGCATTTGCAAGCGTATGCCGAAAGTCCTGGCCTGCTAGACGAGCTGGCGTACTGGCAGGCGCAGTTACAAGAGGGCGTGGATGAGCTTCCCTGTGATCGCCCCAAGGGCGGCCGCCAGTACAAACATGCAGCATACGCAAGCAGCCGCCTGGATCAGATCTGGACACGACGCTTGCTGCAAGAAGCTCCCGCTGCCTACAGGACCCAGGTGAACGACTTGCTTCTGACGGCCCTGGCTCGCGTAATCGGTCGCTGGACCGGGCAACCGGATGTTTTGGTCCGGTTGGAGGGGCATGGTCGGGAGGATCTTTTCGATGATCTGGACCTGACCCGTACCGTTGGCTGGTTCACCAGCGTATACCCGGTGAAGCTGAGTCCGCAGGCGCAGATGTCAGCATCGATCAAGGCGATCAAGGAGCAGCTGCGGGGCATTCCTGACAAGGGGGTCGGCTATGGGGTGTTGCGTCACTTGGGTAACGCTGAAGCACAAGCCGTGCTTGGGCACCTGCCGCAGGGTGAGCTTGTATTCAACTACCTGGGCCAGTTCGATGGCAGCTTCGACGAAGCCGGCAGTCTGTTCATACCCGCGAGGGAAAGCAGCGGGACGACTCAGGATCGCGATGCCCCGTTGGCGGCCTTGCTTACCGTCAATGGCCAGGTCTACGAAGGTGAACTGAACCTTGACTGGACGTTCAGTCGTGAGGTGTTCGATGAGAAAACCATCGGTCAACTGGCCCAAGCCTATACCGAGGAGCTCAAGTTGTTGATCGACCACTGTTGCAACACCGCGCAGCGTGGCGCGACCCCTTCGGACTTTCCACTGGCCCGCTTGAGTCAGGCGCAACTTGATCATCTGCCGGTTGAACTCGGGCGGGTCGCCGATCTTTACCCGCTGTCGCCGATGCAGCAGGGCATGCTGTTCCACAGTCTGTTCGAGCAGGACGCCGCAGGCTATGTCAATCAGATGCGAGTGGACGTGGACGGGCTGGATATCGAGCGGTTCAAGCAGGCCTGGCGTGAGACCCTGGCGGCGCATGAAACGTTGCGCAGTGGTTTTATATGGCAAGGCCAGCTCGAGAGTCCACTTCAGGTCGTGCATCAGGACGTGACATTACCCTTTGTCGAGCATGACTGGCGTGGCCGGCCCAAACTGGAACAAGCGCTGCAACAGCTGGCCGAAGGCGAGCGTTTGCAGGGCTTCGATATGGACCGTCCACCGCTGTTACGCCTGACGGTAGTCGCAACCGATGAGGCTCGCCATCACCTGATTTACACCAGTCACCATATTTTAATGGACGGCTGGAGCAATTCGCGGCTCTTGGGGGAGGTGCTGCAGCGTTATGCCGAACAGCCTGTGCCGTCGTCGTCAGGCCGCTATCGAGACTATATCGAGTGGCTGCAACGACAAGACTTGATGGCTTGTGAGCGTTTCTGGAAGGAGCAACTGACCGAGCTTGCAGCGCCGACCCGGCTGGTCCATGCCATCCGTCTTGAGGGTGAGGCCGCCACTGGCTACGGTGACTACCAGCAGCTTTTCGATCCTGTACAGACCCGTCGTTTCGAAGCGTTTGCGCGCGCCAACCGTGTGACGGTCAATACCCTGGTGCAATCGGCCTGGCTACTGCTCTTGCAAGGCTATACCGGCCAGGACAGTGTGTGCTTCGGGGCGACTGTTGCTGGGCGACCTACAGAGCTGGTGGGTATCGAGGAGCAGATCGGCCTGTTTATCAACACCCTTACGGTGATCGGTTGTCCGCGGCCCGAGCAATCGGTGACCGAATGGATCGGGCAGGTTCAGGCTCGAAACCTGGCGCTGCGCGAGTTCGAACACACGGCCTTGTATGAGGTACAGCGCTGGGCAGGTCTAGGGGGCGAAGCACTCTTTGATAGCCTGCTGGTCTTTGAAAATTACCCGGTATCAGAGGCGCTGCGCCAAGGCGCGCCTGCCGGCTTGCATTTTGGCCCGGTGGCCGGGCAAGAGCAGACCAACTATCCGCTGACCCTGGGGGTCGGGCTGGGTGAGACATTGACGGTTCAGTACAGCTACGATCGTCGGCATTTCGATTTGCAAGCTGTGGCTCGTTTGGCCGGGCATTTTGGAACCCTGCTGAAATCGATCTGCGAGCAGCCCACGCAGCGGGTCTGTGAGCTGTCCATGCTCGATAGGCCGGAGCACGCAGCGATCCTGGCTCGCTGGGACCAGACCGGCCAGGACCACCCGAG